>JBMHDE010000028.1:0-56501 GCA_049889555.1 Synechococcus sp.
CCTGGTCAATGAAGGTGGTCGGAGTATTCACACTGTGCCGCTGAAGCCTCAGATAGCTGCAGTGTGATGATCTGGCTGCGGGCTCAAGCGGGTCTCCTTTTTTGAGGCTGACTCCAGATTCACTTTCTCAGGAGACCCTATTTAGAAATGCGTCGCATGACTGAAGCAGATGGATTATTCAGCAAGTAATGCCAAGCAGCTCAGGGACATCATCCTGCGGCTTGAGCGTCTGCAAGCTGACGTCACCCGTTTGTCCGGCCAAAAGCTGCCGGATCGCTTCGTGCCTTTGCAGGAGGCAACCCGGTACCTGTCTTGCGGGCGGGACTGGCTTATGGCTCAGATCCGCCACGGGGTGCTGCGTGAAGGAATCGACTACCTAGACCGCAGCTCCAGCACCTCTACCCGCAAGCGCTACTTAGTTAATCCCGTCAGCTCGCAGCGATGGCTCTCGGGCGCAGATCCGGCTCCCGTGCGCTCATGCGTGCAAATCAAACAGGCACAGTGCTCTGTCCCCAAGATCGTCCCCAAGAGGTCGTCCCAGCGGAAACGAAGAACTAAGTCACCGCAATGATTTACAGCCCCCGATTGACAGGTGACAGCGTCCACCATGTACTACGACGCCTGATCGTCGGCATCGCGTCCTTCAGCCTCTGAATGACTGATTCAACCCCTCCCTAATGGGAGGGGTTTTTTAATGCCAGGGGCCAGGCAAGGCCCAGGCAAAGCTGCCAAGACTTCAGACGTCATGCCGCAACTGGGCGATCGCACTGTCGTGTAGACGGCGGTCACGGCCATGGCGACGTGCCCAGGCCAACTGCTGAGCCACGGCATTAGCAGCATCCTTTTGATCGGGATGATCTTCAATCTGACCGAGAGCGGCCTTGCGCAACCGATCCCGCTGGCCATGGTGATCCGCCCAAGCCACAAATTCAACAGCAGCCTTGTGGTGACGATCCAAAACGTTGCCGGTGCTGCTTGGTTGGTTGATAGGCATAGCCCGCCTCCAAACGCATCCCTCAATTATGTAGCAACTGCTACATAATTGCCCACGGCGGCGGGTGCTGCGCCTTAAAACGTTGCCCAACAGGCACAGAGGGGTGGAGAACCGACACGATCACCACCGTCCATCGGCCACAGCATCGCCCGCAATTCGCTGAAATGGGGGTAAATCTTGAAGATCTCTTTAGCGATGGCGACGCCCACCCTCACAGAAATCGCTTATCGCACCCTGCAGCAGAGCCGCAGCATCGCCGGGCTTGCCCACAAAGAGATCAGCACAAAATTGATGCAGCTGGTCGCACCAGACGTCACCCCCAGCACCGAGCCGGTGCCCAACGAGATGCTGATGGAACTGCGTCAAGAGATGGCCAATCTGGAAGATCTGGATTGGCGTGAGGCTGAGCAAGGGGTCTATCCGAAAAGTCAGCTGTTCGACCTCCCCTGGATCGATTGGGCGACCCGTTATCCGCGCTTGTGGCTCGACCTCCCCTCCACCTGGACGCGCCGACGCGAGCGCAATGTGCACGACCTACCTGACCATGCCGACGAAGCGCTCTATCCCGATTACTACTTGCAAAATTTTCACCACCAAACCGATGGCTACCTGAGCGACCACTCAGCTGAGCTCTATGACCTGCAGGTCGACATCCTATTCAACGGAGCTGCCGATGCCATGCGCAGGCGCGTTATTACTCCCTTAAAGCGCGGCCTGCGTCGTTTTGAAGACCGACCTGCCGCCAGTCTCAAGGTGTTGGATGTGGCCACCGGAACGGGACGCACGCTGCAACAGATCCGTGCCGCGCTGCCCGATACCACCCTGGTAGGGCTTGATTTATCCCAGGCCTATCTGCGCCAAGCCAACCGTTGGCTGAACCAGGGGGATGCTCCCTTGGTGCAGCTGCTCCAGGGCAATGGAGAATCGATCCCCCTGGCGGATGGCAGCATCCAGGCTGTCACCTGTGTCTTTCTCCTCCATGAACTGCCGGCCGAGGCCCGTCAGGCGGTCATCAATGAGTGCTATCGCGTCCTGGAGCCCGGTGGCGTGTTGGTGCTAGCCGATTCCATCCAACTGGCCGATTCACCCCAGTTTGAACTCGCCATGGACAACTTCCGCAAAGCGTTCCATGAGCCGTATTACCGCGATTACATCAGCGACGACATCGACAATCGCTTACTCCAAGCTGGGTTTATGGGCCTTGCCGCAGAATCCCATTTCATGACCCGAATTTGGACGGCGACAAAGCCTCCGATGGCATAGGCATTCGCTAACAACCCACTCCCAGTCCCATCAATCGACCCATAGGGTTCGCCGATAGAGGCCATACGGGCAATGACGAACCCCTTTCAAGTGCGCTGACTTCAAGACTGGGCCTTTGAGGTGGTGCTGATGGAAGGTCACGTCCAGGTTGAAGCGACAGGGTTTGGACTCTGCCGACGGACACGGCTGTATCCAGGAGAAAGTCCCCAGGCCGCCGCCGATCGCCTTGTGCTGGCAGAAGACAGACGGCGGCGGGCACTGCACCAGGCCTGGCTCCGAAAGAATCAATCCATGCCCAGCCACAGCACACCGCCGTCTGTGGTGGTGGTTCAACCTCAGCGGGTGGCCGCATGAGCCAAGAACCAGCCAATCAACAAGCCAGGACAGCTCCAACGCAGTCCTTGCCACAGCCACCATCCCTTGGCTCGAGGATTGAGCTGGTGAAAGTTTGGATGCATCTCAGCCAGTTGCTGAACCATCTGCTGGCGTTGGCGGCGACGGCGCCCGCGGAGATCCAAGGATTGTGAAGACGTTCCCTGGGGATGGCTGAGTTGCTGGGTGACAGCCAGCAGACGCGACAGCGTGTGCAACATCCGCCAGTCACCCGAACGGCGAGACCGAACCCGCGAGGAACGCTGACGACGATGACGGCTCGAGCTTGCTCCCATGCCGCATCCCAATCAATTAGCCCCCAGGATAGAGAGGTGATTCCCTTTGTTCCGCAGCACCATGCCTGCACGCTCCACCGTCTGGCCCCCGGAAGCAGCACCCTTAGCCCAGGAGCTGCATGAACAACTACGCCTCACGGACCGGAACTGGCACGCTCTGAAGACAGACGCCGACCGGCGGGCTGCAGAACTTCTGACCGGTGCCCTCCTGCAGCTGCTGCAAGGGGGAAGCCACGCCGATGCCTGCGCTCTCACCGAGCAGGGATTGCGTTGGCTCAAGCGGGAACTGAAGGATCCTGGTTGTCCCCATCGCCCATCCTGACGATGTCTTGGATGGGTTTACGACAGGCCACCTGAAGCCGATTCCCACGACGGCTCCAACGCACGTCGTCAAAACACTGGTGAATTAAGAACAACCCACGTCCACGGGCGGCATCGGGTCGCTGCGGCAAATGCCCGTCTCGCGCAGCGACCGGTAAGCCTGCCCCTTCGTCCTGGATCTGCCACACCAACCAATGGGGCGTGAGAATCCGCCGCACGCGCAGAGACTTGCCGCAGTCACCACCATTGCCGTGACGCACGGCATTCACCAACGCCTCCTGCAGGCCCAGTTCGACGCGAAAAGCAGTCTGCTCACACGTCACAGGCTCAATCAACAACTCAAGCAATGGACTCAATTGCAGTGTTGACGGCAAATTGAAATCAGCCCAGCGGAACGGGGGCACAAACGAGAGAGTGCGTAACTTTTCAGTCAACACCACCGTCAATGGAACCGATGCCATCGGTCAAGCAGCCCTCTGGTTCGACCATAACGACCCCTTCAACCGCTGCCACCCCACCAGCGCTCATGGGCGGCGCGCGGCCAAGGCGGGGTGGTTGAGCAGGGAATCCATCAGCCGTACGCCCCGCAACTGATTAATGAGCGGCATATGGCCATCAGGAGCCGACAGGCTCCAGGTGAACGAACCGGGATAACGGGTCCAAACACCATCTTGTTTCCAGCCGATGCGAGGCCAAAGACGGTCGTAGCGGCCATCAAGGGCCGCCAACAATTTCGCTTGCGCTGTAAAGCCAAACCGCCCCTGGGAATAGGCGGTCCAGAGTCGATCGAGCGTGACCAGATCCAGCCCCTGCATCGGAGGGACCTCGCTGAAATACACGTAGCCACGACGCTCAGCTTCAGGTCCGGCGAGCTGCCGCAACACACGACTGGTGAAGCGATCCGCATCCTCAAACTGTTCAGCCAGCAGATCCCGCTGTAGGGGGCTGTAGTCAATGCCCACAGCAGAGGGTGCAGCAAACCAGCCATTGGAAGAGCCCAGCAATGCGGGCAGAAGCTGAGGTTGCTGGCGTTGAAACACCTGCAGCAACCAACCTGCAGCCCAGTCATCTCCCTCAGGATCAAAACCAGCCATGGCTGCAGAACCGAGGGCAGCAAGCTCCTCAGCCCGTTGTTCCACTGTGGCAATGAGGGACCGACGCTGACGCGCAGATCCTGTACGAAAGCGTTCCAGCAACTGATCGGCGGTCAGGCTGGGGGTAGAAGAGAGTCCGGAAAGCATGAATCAAGACCGGCTCTCACTGGCACGGCGTTGGTCCACTATGTCAGGCATGGGCGCCAACATGACAACCGACTTCCACACGTTTCGTCGTTCCCCGGGCCGACTGGTGGATGTTCGTAGCCCTGGGGAATACCAACAGGGGCACTGGCCAGGGGCCATCAACATCCCACTGCTGAACGACGCGCAACGCGCTGCAGTGGGAACGACTTACAAACAACAGGGCCGCCATCAAGCTGTGCACCTGGGTTTGGAACTGGTGGGCCCTTCCCTCGCTTCCCTCGCACGACGCTTAGAAGAGGCCGCTGATGATCAACAACTCCGGATTTACTGCTGGAGGGGTGGGATGCGCTCCAACGGCATGGCGTGGCTCGCAAGCCAAGTTGATCTGCATCCCCTGGTGCTGGAAGGTGGTTACAAGACTTACCGCCGCTGGGTGCTGGAGCAATGTGCAGCCCCCTGGCCAGTGAAGTTGCTGGGGGGCCGAACGGGGAGCGGCAAAACCGATCTCCTGCTAGCTCTCGCCCGCCGCAACGTCGCCGTCGTGGATCTTGAAGGCCTCGCCCACCATCGCGGCAGCAGCTTTGGTGGACTCGGCCTACCCGATCAACCCACAACAGAACACTACGAAAATCGGCTGATCGAAGCCCTCGATCACCATCGCGTCAGCGGTGCTCAAGAAATTTGGCTTGAAGCCGAAAGTGCCCAGGTCGGTCGATGCCGCATCCCTCAAGCGCTGTTCCAACAAATGCAAGCGGCGGAGGTTCTCGAGATCCGTCGTTCTCTGGACGAACGCGTTCAACAACTGGTGGCTGTCTATGGCCATCAGGGGGGTGAGGCCCTCACCCAAGCGACCCAGCGCATCAGCCGTCGGCTTGGACCGCAACGCACCCAACAGGCCCTCGATGCCATTGCCGGCCGCGACTGGGCAACGGCTTGCCACGCGATGCTGGATTACTATGACCGCTGCTACGACCGCGAACTCGAACGCGCAAACGAACGGCAAAGCCTCGACATCACCGGCCTCAACCCGAATCAGTCCGCAGACCAACTACTCAGCCAAGGGCTGGTGCAGCCATTGCAAGGGCAAGGCCACTGAGCAGCGTTCATCACTAAAGTCACCGTTTGGCTTGGGCGGACCTTCCATGGCAGACGACAACAAAGCAGCCATTCAGTTCTTCCGCGGTGTCAACGAACCGGTCGTGCCCGATATCCGCATGACCCGCAGCCGCGACGGCCGCACAGGCCAAGCCAAGTTTGTGTTTGAGGAGCCCCAAGCCCTTGCCCCTGAAACGCTCGGTGACATCGCCGGAATGTGGATGGTTGATGAAGAGGGGTCCCTCGTCACCCGAGAGGTGAATGGCCGCTTTGTGAACGGCAAGCCTTTTGCCCTGGAAGCCACCTACACCTGGAAAAGCGAGGCTGATTTCGAACGATTCATGCGCTTTGCCCAGCGTTACGCAGCGGCTAATGATCTTGGCTATGCGCAGAAAGCTGACGATACTGCAGATAGCGATAGCGATAGCGAAAATAGGTGAAATTCTCCCAATGGATTGGTTTGGCGGCTTTAACAGCCGCCTGTCTGTTGCTTTGGAACCTGCGTGACGTTCTAATCCATCTCTTCGCCTCAATTGTGTTGGCGATGGCGATTTGCACCTTGGTGGGCAGTTTGCGCAAGCGCTGGCCCATGCCCAGAGGTTTAGCCCTCTTGATCTGCCTGCTCGGACTGGTGCTGGTGGTCGGCGTTGGTGTCTCGATTTTGGTGCCCCCGTTCGTCAGCCAGTTCCACCAGCTGCTGCTGCAGCTCCCTGCTGCCGCTGCGGAACTCAAGCAATTAGCCATTGGAACCATCAACCGCATCTCGGGAATGGTTTACGGACTCGAAGGCGCCCGTAACTGGAGTGCTCAATGGCTATCAAACGGGGGGACCGCCATTCCAAGCACATCCTCCCTCGCCACAGGACTTGGCAGTGGTTTGCAGCAGTTGCTCGGCCTAGCAGGCAACCTTGGCAACGGCCTCGTGCAACTGTTGTTCGTGATTGCTGTCACCCTGATGGTGGCCGTTCAGCCCCAGGCCTATCGGGATGTCGCGATTCAATGCATTCCATCGTTTTATCGCCGTCGCGCCCGAACCATCTTGCTCCAATGCGGTGAAGCCTTAAGCAGCTGGATGGTGGGATTGCTGATCAGTTCTTTTTGCGTCAGCGTCTTAGCGGGAATCGGTTTGTCCCTGTTGGGTGTGAAGCTCGTTGTAGCCAATGCGCTCCTGGCTGGTCTCCTCAATGTGATTCCCAACGTCGGCCCCACGATGAGCACCATCTTCCCCATGGCGGTTGCTCTGCTGGATGCTCCTTGGAAATCCCTGGTTGTGCTGGGGCTTTATTTAGTGATCCAAAATATAGAAAGTTATGTCATCACTCCATCGGTGATGCACCACCAGATGAAATCGCTACCCGGACTCACCCTGACCGCCCAATTTATTTTCACGATTATCTTCGGGCCGCTTGGTTTATTGATGGCCTTACCGCTAGCTGTGGTGTTGCAAGTGATCATTCGCGAGGTGGTGATTCACGACATGTTGGATCGGTGGAAACCAGAACACCTCCGTTTCAGCTCCCTGAGATAGAAACCAGCAGGGATGAACGCCAAATATCTTTTAGCCATTCTCACCCTCGTGGTGCTCACGCTGCTGATCTGGGAGCTGCGCTGGGTGCTGTTGATGTTGTTCGGAGCTGTCGTGCAAGCAGTGGCCTTGGATGTGCCGATCCAAAAGCTGCTGCGCTTGGGGTTGCCGCGCCCAATGGCCTTGGCGGTGGTGTTGATCGCCATCGTGCTCGGCGGAAGCTTGGTCATCCAACTGTTGGTGCCTGAATTAATCGCTCAGGTCCAAGAACTGGGAGCCCTTATTCCTGTGGTGTTGAGCAAATTGCAAGGGATGGTGGCCAATGAGCCCAGGCTGCAAAGCCTGGCGCAGGCCTTGGCCAGTCAATTCAGCTGGGAGCGTCTTCAACCTGTCGGCAACCAGCTGATCGGCATGGCGGGCAGCGCCGCCCACAGCGTGGGATGGCTGCTGATGATGAGCCTGCTGGCGGTATTGATGGCGCTCGACCCCCCATCCCATCAGCGCATCCTGATTGCAGCAACCCCCAGACCAGCACGGCCGATGATGAAGCAAGTGCTGGAGCAATGCCGGACCGCTCTTGGAGGTTGGCTAACGGGGATGACCCTCTCGGCCACCAGCGTCTTTCTGCTGACCTGGCTGGGATTAGCGCTCCTTCAAGCACCTCTGGCGTTGCTGAGCGCCCTGATCTGTGGTCTGCTCACGTTTGTGCCCACGATTGGCCCCACCACAGCCACGCTGCTGCCCCTGAGCATGGCCGTGGTGGTCTCTCCCGCGCTCATGGCTCAAGTGCTCGTGCTCCGCCTGGTGTTGCAAAACCTGGAAGCATTCCTGCTCACGCCGATCTTGCTGCGTCGCACCGTGAACCTATTGCCAACCGTCGCATTAATGGCGCAACTCAGCCTGGGTGTGCTCCTTGGGCTGCCTGGTGTGCTGCTGGCTTTGCCGTTCGTAGTGGTGCTTCAAGTTGGCATGGAGCTGGTCATTGTGCGCCAAGTGATGGACCGCTGGGCCTGAAGCAACAAACCGGGTTCACCGCTTCTGAAGCGGTTTGTAACAACGCCAGAGCGAAGGCATCATCGCAAGAACAACAACAGCAAGAAGGTGATGGCGCGCAGCGTTGCTCAGCGCTGTCAGCGTGATGTGATCCCGCAACAACATCAACTCGATGCGCAGATCAAACAAAGCCAGCACCAGCAGCAGCACAGGAACCCAGCGTTCCCCACGCCGTTGACGAGCTGACGGTTGTTCAAGCACTAGCGGAGGTGCGGCGAGGACCTGACCAAATGGTGAGCAACGATGGAGCCAGGGCAATGCTCGACCAACTACCAACGATCACCCCAAGGGCGAGAGCAATCGCAAACCAAAACAACGTGGCACCCCCAAAAAGAATTAAAGTAATCAAAGGCATCAACGTCGTGCCACTCGTGTAGATGGTGCGCGTGAGAGTTGTCGAAACAGCACGATCCACCTGATCGGTCACCGGAAGATCGCGATCCTCTCGCTGACGCTCTCTGATGCGATCGAACACAACAACAGTGTCGTTCACGGAATAGCCAGCAATGGTGAGCAAGGCAACAGCAAACAAGCTGTCGACCTCCAAACCAATCCACTGGCCAAGCCAAGCAAAAATGCCGCAGACGATCACCACGTCATGGGCCAAGGCCAGAAGAGCCAACACGGCATAGCGGCCGTCGTAACGGACGCTGATGTAGAGAGCGATGCCTGCAAAGGCCACCAGGAGTGAGACAAGACTGCTCACCAACAATTGGCTTCCCAAACTTGGGCCAATGGTGTCCACCGCTTGTCCTTGCGTCTCAAAAGGACCGGCCAGAGGCGTGACGGCAGCAATTACCTCTTGGCTTTGTGCAGCGGACAACGCAGGAGTGCGCAGGGAAAGGGATTGACCACCATCCAAAATCTGAACCCGTGCCGCATCAAGCTTGGGCGGAGGTGTTGTGCCATCTGGACTCAGAGACACGTCCGCCAGGATCTGTTCGACCGCGCGCGCCTGGATCGGCGTGCAGGCATCCTCACAGCGGCGCTCGAGCTGAATCTGGGTGCCACCGGTGAAGTCCAGGCCAGGGCGCAACGGCGCCTGAATCGTGGGGTTCGCCCAGCTAAGGCCAAGACCGACCACACTGAAGGTCACCAACACGAGGGAAACCCACCAAACGCGGCGACGAGATCGACTGAGTTGAAGGGCGATCATGACGCAAAGATCAAGCAGATTGAGTGGGGAGCTGCCGCTGGGGCAAGAAATTAGTGGGGCGCCGCAGGCCTTGATAGCCCATCAAGAAGCGCAGCAACGTGCGGGTGCAAGTGAGGGCCGTGAACAGGCTGAGCAACACCCCGATCCCGAGGGTTGCCGCAAAACCTTTCACCAAACCGGTGCCCAAGCTGAACAAAGCAGCGCAGCTGATCAATGTGGTGAGGTGACCATCAATAATTGAGGAAAAGGCTTGTGAAAAGGCCGTTTCAATGGAACGCACCAAGGTGTTACCACTGCGGAGCTCATCTTTAATCCGCTCAAAGATCAACACGTTGGCATCCACCGCCATGCCGATGCTGAGGATGAAACCAGCAATTCCTGGCAGGGTGAGCGTCACGCCAATCAGTGAATACACCGAAAGGTTGAACAGGGCATATAGAGCGAGAACAACAACCGCCACCACACCAGCAAGGCGATAGATGCCCACCATGAACATCGCGACCAACGCAAGGCCTGCGAGAGCCGCCACCAAGCTGCGCTGCACATTGTCTGCACCAAGGCTGGGACCAATGGTGCGCACCTGGAGAATCGTCACCGGTAGAGGAAGCGCACCGCCGTTGATCAATTCAGCCAGATCACTCGCTTGCTCAGCGCTGAAACGACCGGTGATCTCGGCATTGCCTCCAGTGATGCCACTCAGCTTGAACTGGGATCCCACCGTTGCTTCACTAATGGGAGAACCATCCAGGAAGATCCCGAGCAAACGATTGGTTCCGGCAATGGATTGGGTGAGATCTGCAAATTTCTCACCACCTTCAGCATTAAACGTCAGCGTGACAGCCCAACCGAGACCTTGTGCGGTTTCTCCTCTCGTGCCAGCCCTTGTCAACAATTTGCCGTTGAAAGCAGCAGGTTCAAAGCCTTCAGAAAAATCCTTGTTGGCCTTGGCCAGCAACTGCTCCAATTGCTCTTGCTCACTGCCTGCGATGTCTTCAAGGCCAAGTGCTTCCTGAACCCTGGCCAACTCGTTGGGGTTGATCACAACATCATCAGACTCTCCCTGTGCTTTCTTGGCAGCAAGAATCGTTTCCAGTTCATTGCGCAACTGCTGCAGGTTTCGCATCTCCTCAACATTTCCCGGCTTCTGAACACGGAACTCCAGCAACGCCGTCTTACCGAGCTTTTCAGCTGCTTTGGAGGGGTCCGTCTCGCCGGGCAACTGGAGCACGAGTTGATCATCTCCAACGGTTTGGAGAGTGGATTCAGCAACACCCAAAGTGTTCACGCGCCGGTCGAGCACGCTCTTCACCGCCTCCAGCTCTACAGACGTGATCTTGGTAATCGACCCGGCAGGCTCCACCTCCAGCAACAGCTGACTACCGCCGCGTAAATCGAGTCCGAGATCAACACCGGGCGAAATCACAAACAGCCAAAGGGCTGATGTGATGGCCAAGGAAAGAATGAGGGCAAACCAGCCCTGCTGTCGGGCCATTGCTTAGAGCCCCTCGCGGACGATCTGCTGAGCCGCCTCAACAATTTGATGGGGCTGAATGATCGTGAGATTTTCGAGGTTGCCGTTGTAGGGGGTGGGAATGTCTTGGCTTGAAAGACGCACAGGCCGGGCATCCAGGTCGTCGAAGCACTGCTCAGTGATCAATGCAATCAGCTCCGCACCGATACCACCGGTCTTCATGCACTCCTCCACCACAATCACCTTGTGGGTTTTACGGATCGATCGAGCAATCGTCTCCATATCGAAAGGCTTGAGGCTGATCAAGTCGATCAGTTCAACGCTGATGCCGTCCGCTTCCAGCTGTTCGACCGCCTTTAAGCAGTGATGACGCATACGGGAGTAGGTGAGGATCGTGACATCAGACCCTTCCTTGACCAGATCAGCCTGGTCGAGAGCGCAGACATAGTCGCCCTCAGGCAGCGTTTCGCTGAGGTTGTAGAGCAACACATGCTCAAAAAACAACACCGGGTTGTTGTCGCGGATTGCGGCCTTCATCAGGCCCTTGGCATTGGTGGGCGTGCTGCAGGCCACGATCTTGATGCCAGGCACCGCATGGAAATAGGCCTCCAGCCGTTGGCTGTGTTCGGCACCCAACTGACGACCCACACCACCCGGTCCACGCACAACGGTGGGGATCGTGAAGTTACCGCCGCTGGTGTAGCGCAGCATTCCCATGTTGTTGGAAATCTGGTTGAAGGCCAGGAGCAGGAAGCCCATGTTCATGCCTTCCACAATCGGGCGCAAGCCTGTCATGGCTGCGCCCACAGCCATGCCGGTGAAGCTGTTCTCGGCGATTGGCGTGTCGAGCACACGCAACTCACCGTATTTCTCGTACAGATCCTTAGTGACTTTGTAAGAACCGCCGTATTGACCGACGTCCTCCCCCATCACACAAACATGAGGATCGCGGGCCATCTCCTCGTCGATGGCTTCACGGAGTGCATTGAAGAGAAGCGTCCCTGCCACGGCGTTGCTGATATCCCGGCCATGCCGGCGTCAGCGGCCAAGCTATCTCAGCCCGTGCGAATTCAGCCTCCAGCGGCAAAGGTGGTGAGCAGAAGCACCGATAACAACAACCCTGGAGAGAGCAGAAGCACCAGCAAACCAAGGTCGTGAAGAGTCATCGCTGACGTGCTGGCGTCAGCACGCTGAAATCCATGGCAAAAACCTAGGCAGCATCAGGCTGCTCGCCCATAAAAAGACTGCGAAGAAAGACAAGAAACAAGCCCAAACCAATGAACGCAAAGCTGAAGGTGGCAAGGAAACACATGCCCGTCATCAACGTCTTAAGTGCCGTGGCGATGCTCTGGGCGATCGAGGAGCTGAAGTGGGGCGGATGTGCCGCGAAGTACACCACCATCCGCTTGCTCAACCCCCAGCTCAACCAGGCCAGCACAAGGCTGGTGAGAGACCCTGACAAAAAGCTGAGGGGGCCTTTGCGCGGCTTGGTGGGAGCCACAGCCGATGCTTCCTTGGTGCCGGCTCCATCGCCCTCGATGGCAGGGTCTGCGAAGCCCTTGGCGTTGCTGTCTTGACTGCTCATGGGGCCAGCTTGACGCCTCCAGACTGCAACGAACAACTCCAGCTCGCCAAACCGGCTTGATCAAAGCGGCTGCGGTGGGCTTCCAAGGCCCGATCGGCAGCCTCACGGTCAGCAAAGAGAGCGAAGCAGCTCGGGCCTGAGCCACTCATCGCCACACGCACCTGACCGGGCAGGGAGGCAAGCAACGACAGGGCGATCCGCACCGAAGCTGTCTGCGGCGCGACCACCGTTTGCAGGTCGTTTTGCAACGGGGGGGGAGCATGGGGACGCAGCGGGTTGAGCCAGTCGGCCATCCGCAACGCTTGGCGGCGCTGCTCAAACGCCGCTTCACCCTCGCGATAGAGCGAACCACGCAGGCGACGGCATTCCTTGTATGCCCAGGGGGTCGAGACGCTGACGGTGGGATCCTTCACCAACACGATGCCCATGGCTTGATCCACAGGAGCACACGGTTCAAGGCGTTCACCACGGCCGAAGCAGAGCTGTGTACCCCCAGCAATGCAGAAGGGCATATCAGAGCCAAGGTCTGCAGCCATCCTTTCGAGGGCTGCAGGCGAATGCCCCAGGCCCCAGAGACTGTTGAGGGCCACCAATGCCGCAGCACCATCACTGGAGCCTCCCGCCAGACCAGCACCAATCGGAATCCTTTTGCGCAAGTGAATGGATGCGCCCAGTTCGTTGAAACCCGAACGACTGCGTAGCAATTCCGCCGCTCGCATGATCAAGTTGTCGCCACCGGTGCTGAGATCCTCCCGATCGCAGCTGAGATGGATCTGACCATCCGCGGTGTTCTGGCAAAGGAGTTCATCGGCGAGATCGATGCTTTGCATCACCAGGGCCAGTTCATGGAACCCGTCGGCGCGCAGACCGAGCACCTCCAGATGCAGGTTGATCTTGGCTGGAGCCAGAACACGAACCGGAGCCGTCATCCAATCAAGCGGCGGAGTCGGCCTGATTTAAACCCCTGGCCAGCTCCACCCAGGCGGACGGTGCCACCTCCTGGGGCCTTTGTTGAAGATCAATACCAGCCGCAGCCGCCAACGTCTGCAATTGGTCAGGAGGGCAAAGACCGGTGAGGGTGTTGCGCAGCATCTTGCGTCGCGCCAAGAAGGCCTGTTTGAGCAAACGCTCCACCCACCGGGCCAGAGCCGGTTCAGGTCGCTGCGCTGCGGGCCATGGATCCAAGCGAATCACTTCCGACTGCACCTTCGGAGGGGGCTGAAAACAGCGCGGTGGCACCGGGCAAACCATGCGGCAGTGCGCAAGCAGCTGCATGCGCACACTGAGAGCAGAAAAGCTGCTGTGACCCGGTCGGGCGCGGATGCGTTCTGCCACCTCCTTTTGCACCAACAGCACAAGACGCTGATACGGCGGATCGACGGGGCGATCCAGGCGGCCGATCAAACGCTCCATCAAAGGACCCGTGATGTTGTAAGGAATATTGGCCACAACCTTGGTTGCCAGCCCCTCATCAGGCAGGGTCAGCGGACCTTCCAACACATCGCCTTCCCTCAGGGAGAAGCGTGGATCGGCGGCAAAGCGCTGTCGCAATCCAGCCACCAAGTCGCGGTCGAGCTCGATGGCGTGCACAGCAGCGGCAGGCGACGCCAATAAGCGCTCGGTCAACGCTCCACGGCCAGGCCCCACCTCCAAAACGCGATCGCCGCCCTGCAGGTCTGACGCCTCCAGGATTTGATCCAACACCCGCTCATCCCGCAACCAGTGCTGGCCGAATCGTTTGCGGGCGGTATGTCCAGAGAAGCTCATGCCTCCAGCCTGAAGGATCGCCGCCCCCCGTCATGGCTCACCGACTTGAGGCATCTGCTCGATGGGAATCCAGCGCACGGTGCAGCGATTCGGAGGCAAGGGCACCAAAGCGAGCACCATCTCAACAGACCAACGCTCACTCCAGGGATGCTGCGATTGCCAACAGGCCCATGCCTTCGCGAGCTTGCGACATTTCTCGCCATGGCAAGCGGCGAGTCCCCATCCATCCGGTCCACAGCGGCGCCGGGCCTTGACTTCAACCACCAGCAAACGGCCTGCATCACCCCGCCGTTTGGCCATCACAAGATCAAGTTCGCCAAAGCGACAGCGCCAACGTTGCGCCAAACAGGACCATCCACGCGCCGTCAGTCGCAACAAAACCTGATGCTCGGCCCAGCGACCTGGATCGTCGATCGTTGATGCCTGCATTGCCACCCCAACCCTGGTTTCACCACAAGCCTTCCCCGGTCTTCGGCAGCGTCATCCGGCACAAACACGCGCGATCCGCGAACTCACTGCCGTTACCACCAAACTGCTGACGATTCCCAACGACACCTCGAGGAAGCGATAGGTTCCCACCCACCACACTTGCTGAGGATCCGCCACGAGCACCACGATGGTGAAGGTGACGCCAGCGAAGCGATAGCCAACTAATTCCATCCGCAACAGGACGCAAAACCACCCCAGCAGCACCAGCACAACGCCGTACAACACCACATGCGGAAGGTCCACAACACTCACCAGGCAGGCGCCGAGGCCCCCACCCAGCAGGGTCCCGAGCAGACGTTGCTTCGATGTGGACCAGGCGGCACCAAGCGAGGACTGCATCACGATGATCGCGGAAATGGCAGCCCAGTAGGACTCAGGAATACCGATCCATTCGGCCAAGCCATAGGCCGCTGCCGCTGCACTACCGGTCCGCAGGGCATGCCACAGATGCTCAGAGGTCTGACTTTGAGGTGTCTGTCGACGGTGCAACACCACGGCTGGCTCTTCATGCCGTGGCATTGTCTCCAGACCGCGTCAACGGTGCGAGGTGGCCATTGCGCAAGGTGGTCTGCGTCGCTGGCGATCACGGGCCCTAGGGTTGGCTTGTGCTTTTGATCCGTCGATGCTTCGCCGCCTATTGGCTTCCCTGATCGCGTTGCTGGTGGTGATCACGCTGCCCCTATCTCCAGCCCAGGCAGCGATGGATTACGCCAAGCAGGTGCTGATCGGAGCGGATTTCGCCAATCGAGAGATGCAGGGGGTGACCTTCAACCTCACCAATCTGCGGGAAGCGGATCTCTCCGGAAGCGATCTTCAGGGTGCCAGTCTTTACGGCGCCAAGCTGCAAGACGCCAACTTGAGCAACACCAACCTGCGCGATGCCACGTTGGATTCCGCCGTTCTGGATGGCACCAACCTCAGCAACGCGATTTTAGAAGACGCCTTCGCCTTCAACACGCGCTTCATCAATGTGACCATTGCTGGCGCTGATTTCACCAATGTGCCCTTTCGGGGTGATGCCTTAAAAAGCCTTTGCGCCGTTGCCGAAGGCACCAACCCCGTCACCGGTCGGGACACCCGCGACACCCTGGGCTGCTGATGAGTTTCGATCCCCGCAGCATCGAACGGCTACGGCAACTGGGGCGTCAGCTGCCAGAGCCATTAGCCAAGGCTGACCCCCCGGCCGAGGCCCCCATCAAAGCAACGCGCCAACGCCATCGGGTGGAAACCGAGACCAACCCCGAGGCTCTGTTCCATGAACTGATGACAGTCAGTGCCGATGGAACGGTTCCGGAGCATTTGATGGCCCGCCTGAAACAGGCCGAACAACAGGCAGAAGACGAACGTCGGCGTCAAACAGCTCGCCGCACAGCCGCTGGCGTTTCAGGGTTAGCACCCACACCATCGTCCGCCACACCCTCCCTGCCTTCCCCCCCAGGACGTCAACCGAGCAAGGGAAAAAACACCCAGCCACGGCGCATGACGGTGGCCCCAGGCAGCGAAGAAGAGAGCATGTATGTCGCCTTCGGCCAGCTGTTCCTGGAAGACGACGAGGACGCCACTTGAATCCGTCCCGCTGTCGAATCCTGGCGGTTGGCAAGGTGCGCAAAGGCTGGGTGCAGGAAGGCGTTGCGCTGTATCTCAAACGTCTTCCCGGTCTGAGCATCACCGAAATTCGCGACAGCACACCTGAGAAGGAAGCCGAGGCAATCCGTCAAGTCCTCCGGCCTGATGAAGTGCCTGTGATCCTGATGGAACAAGGCCAAACCCTCGATTCAGTGACCTTTGCGGCACGGCTGATGCGCTACGGATGTCAACGGCTGGCGTTCGTGATCGGCGGTGCCGACGGCATCACCGCTGAGCTGAAAGCGGCCGCGGCCTGGCAGCTCTCGCTCTCCCCCATGACTTTCCCCCACGAACTGGCCCGATTGCTGCTGTTGGAGCAACTGTTTCGAGCGCAAGCGATCCGGGCCGGCAGCCCGTATCACCGCGCGTAACCGCTCAATAGGCACAAATCCCTCTGGCCTGGGCCTTGCAAGCCCATCAGGATGGCTCTATCGATCATGAAGAGGCGACCCGATGGAGGTCACAACACTGGCGGATGGCTGTTTAAGGGTTTGCCTCCAACAGGATGGCTTTGAGTCATGCTGCATGGTGTCGAGTTATCACCTCGTCGAGAGCAAAAGACCCCAACTCGAACGCGCCAATTTGCGACTCGCATCCAAAGCGCTAGGGCATGCCTATGCGCTCAATCAGGCAACCCCATCACCCCAATCCTGTTGAGAGGATGAGGCAAACCGGAGATCACCATGATGCGCATGCTCAGAACCTCCTCCGGGCTCACCGCCGACTTCATGGCCGAAGGCCGGTTTCGCATCTGTGATGCCCAGCACCACTGCCACGTGGTGAACACTCGCCAAACGGCCTACCGCGTTGTGGCAACAGCGGAAATGCGCGGCATTTCCCTGGATGCCGCCCTCCAGGACAGCCAGAGCGGCTCCGCCGGGGACCCTCAGCAGCGTTCAGTCTCCTAAGGGCACAAACATGAGGGGCTGAAACTTGACAAACGACACAGCCCAAACCCGACCCGCCATCGCCCGCAGACCCTGATGGAAGGCGGTGGTATCTCCACTGTTTAACCAAGCTGCTTTGAGGGCCGGCAAGTCGTCTGGCAAGCACTCCATCGGCAGCTCTGCCACCAGCAGACTGCCCTCCGCAGTGGCCTGGTTGAGCGGGCCAGCAGCACTGCGCTGCCAGACCCGCACCAACAACTCGAGGGCGAGTTCGCGAGCGATGGCATCAGGCTCACCACCAGGCGTCAAATCCACATCAGCAGGCAGAGAACGTCCCCCCAGCGGCAGGGCGCGCGCTCCGTTCTGCTCCAGCAAAGCCAAAGCGATCAGATAAGGGGCCTCAGCCATCGGGATCCAACCGGGTGGGGCGTTCATCATCGAACAACCATTGCCGGCACCGGACTCCACCGAGGCAATAGAACGCATGTACTATGCAATCAAAGGAGGGTGTTCGTGCCATGGATGGTCAAACCATGCCGTTATCACGGCAACCACAACGGCTGCAGCCTCAACGACGGCGACTTGCCATCCCCCTCGCCGGTGAACGCGTAGCAGCGGGTTTTCCCTCGCCCGCCGACGACTACGTGGAGGTCAGCATCGACCTCAATGAACAGCTGATCCGCCACCCCAGCAGCACCTTCTTCTTGCGCGTCAGCGGTGACTCGATGACAGGGGCCGGCATCCATGACGGCGACCTCCTGGTGGTAGACCGCAGCCTCAATCCACGGCCAGGACGCATCGTTGTCGCCGTGCTCGACGGAGCCTTCACCCTCAAGCGCTTGATGCGGGATCACAACGGCCTGCACCTGGAAGCCGCCAACCCCGCTTACCCACGTCTCGATCTCCACCGCTGCAGCGATGTGCAGATCTGGGGCGTGGCCGTGCACGTGATCCATCCACTCTGATGGCCAAAGCCACAGCCCTGATCGACGCCAACAACTTCTATGCCTCCTGCGAGCAAAGCCTGGATCCGGCATTGCAGGGCAAACCCGTGGTGGTGCTCTCCAACAACGACGGATGCATCGTGGCCCGCAGCGCTGAAGCCAGAGCACTCGGCATTGCCATGGGGACACCCTTTTTTCAGATCCGTCGCGATCTCAAACGCCTGAATGTGGTGGTGCGTAGTTCCAATTACGCCCTGTATGCCGACATGAGCCAGCGGCTGATGAACCTGCTGGAACAACAGGTGGAAGCCATGGAGATCTATTCCATCGATGAAGCCTTTGCATGCCTCACCCGGCCCAAAGACGGCGATCTCAGGGGATGGGCCCAACAGCTCAGGGCACGCATTCAACACAACCTGGGCCTACCGATTGCGATCGGACTGGGTGTCACGAAAAGCCAGGCCAAACTGGCCAATCGACTTGCTAAAACCATTCCAGCCCATGCCGGTGTGTTTGACCTGGGGCACTGTGGCGACCCCGACCCCTGGCTGGACACCATCGCCATTGAACATGTCTGGGGCATCGGTCGCCAACTCGCCCGTTGGTGCCGCAGCCGCGGCATCACCAATGCACGTGAACTGCGCGACATGCCCACCGGTGTCTTGAAAGCCAAAACCGGTGTGGTGGGTTGGCGTCTACAGCAGGAGCTCAGGGGCCATGCCTGCCTTCCCCTCGCCCTCGCCCCCGCTCCCAAACAAGAAACCTGCGTCAGCCGCAGCTTCAGTCGGCCGATTCACAGCCTCGACGAACTACAACAAGCGATCGCCACCTACGTGGTGCGGGCTGCCGAAAAACTGCGTCGCCAAGGGCAATGCACGGCAGCCTTCACGATCTACACCCGCACCAATCCATTCAGTGCAGGGTTCTACAGCCGATCGGCCAGCGCCCGCCTCGATCAACCCAGCAACGACACCACCGTGCTGCTGAAGGCGGCCCTGCCTCTCGTGGCCCAGATTTTTCAGCCCCACCGCGCGCTGACCAAAGCCGGTGTGATGATGCACCACCTGCAGAGCAGCCACCAACGGCAACAGCACCTTCTCACCCCAGGGGATCCGATCGCGCTGCAACGCCGGGAGGTCCTGCTGGCGACGATCGATCGCCTCAATCGCCGCTATGGCAATGGCACGGTGGCCTGGGCTGCCTGCGGCTTCAACCCAAGTTGGATGATGCGCCGTGATCGGCTTGGGCAAGCCTGCACAACCCGCTTAAGCGATGTGCCGGTGGTGCAGGCCTGATGCGGTTAAGGAGATAGCACAAACCCAGTGCGGGATCAGCGATGCTGGGGGAATTGATCGAAGCAAGCACAACCGATGGAGGGAGCATTGGCGCTAGGGCTGTTGGCCATTGCTTTTCTTGGCCTCCAGATGTGGTGGCTCAGCACAGTGTTTCTGCATCGTCCAAGGACACCCAACACAATGGGCAAACCCCCAAGCGCTTCTTCCATGGAGCAGGAGCGAAGCACATTGCAAAGAATTTTTGATCGCTCCTAATTCAATCCATCCAGACGGCGACCTGCGGCTCCCATCGAGGGCGATCCGTTAGCTGGCGGCGTCGCCTCCGGTCAATCCAGCAGAGAGATCAATCATTGGATCCGGTTGGCCATCAGCAATCGCCCGGGCACGGGTATAAAACGCGCTGGCTGTGTCACCGCTGGCTTCCATGCTTTCGGCGATTTTTGTCCAGTTATCGCGTTCAACCTGGTCCATAGCCATCCAAAAAGTGATTCCATGATGGCGCCTCATCGGGGCATCTGATCCGCTTAGACATCACCCCAAATCAATTGCAACGCATTGATTTTGCGCGAAACAATCAAAACCATCCCTTCACCATGGGCATTCAGACCAGTCTCGTCCCGCAAAAGGACTGAACTGGCCAAGGCGACGCCACATGTTTCCACAAACAGCACCGGCACGGTGCCCTGCTTGCCATACATGCGCTGCAAATCAAGCGCCTGACGCACCGCCTGCTGCGAGCGCGTCACCCCCAAGTGCTCAACGAAAGCAGGCCAAAGGTGATTGACAGCCGTGAAGGCCGAGAACTCAAACGAAGACTCCACCATTACGCCGCTAACTGGGCCAAAGCATCGATGATCATCTGCGCACTCACAGGAATCACCTCCAGCGCATCCTCATTATCGAGATAGGCATCAAAAGAAGCAAAACGCTCAATCCGCGGCTCAGCACCCTCCGCTGCGCAAGCTGAAGACCAGTTGCCATCATTGGGCTTCACGGCGACGTAGGCCTGAAGCGCCTCGTCAAGGTCACCGCCGTCACCGATGCCTTCGCCATGCCAAAAGGCTTCCAGGAACGCCGTCATTGCAAACCACCAAACAGAACCAACTGAGCAGCTGAAGCCACCAATGGCGCCATCATCCAATCCCGTCGACCCAGGGATGGCCACCGGCAAAACCTAGGCGTGCTGATCCAAGTCGGCATAACCCGCACACCGCTGCTGATCCAAATGGGCGATGTGTTGGCGTTCGCTGTAATAAAGCGCCTGAAAACGAAGGGCATCGGCGTTGAGGTCGTCAAATAAGGCCTGGATGCGCTCTTCCATATCGATGTTGGCCAGAGTGTGGGGCTGATCCTGCTCTTGCACGATGAGTGCGGCGATACAACGTTCCAGCGTCTGCAAGCGCTGACCGCCCCAGGCTTCCAACAGGTGGCGGCAACGCTTGAGACTTTTCTGCCGTTCGAGCATCGCCACCGTGCCGCGCAACTGCTGCATGGGATTAGCCAACGCCAGGCGCTGCAGCTCCCCCGGCTCGAGCAACGGCGTTAAACGCGACACCAGCGCACTGTTTTCAAGCAACAACTGATCGGTGAGCAAACGGGGCAGATCCAAATCAGCCAATGCATCGCCGTTGTCCTGGCCACGACTCACGGCCTCCAGACGACCAGCACCGATGTTGGTTTCCTCCAGATCGGTGAGCGATGCCCACAACAACCGATGGTGCTGGAGGGCAAAATCTTCCAGCTCCCGCTGCCGCAACTCACGGCGAATCGCACTGCGATGGGAGGGGCAATGGAGATACAGGCGCAGGATCTCGGCCTCAGAACGCTCACGCTGACTCGACTCCCCCGGCTGCTCAAAACGGGCGGAACGACCGTGCCAACGCTGGCCCTTCACCTGTTGACGCAGGTCCTCCTCCAGCTGAAGGGCAAGACGGCCTTGACCGCCGCTGAGGCGTTCAGCCACCTGTTGGAGGTAATGGGTGCGGAGCGTCGACTGCGGCAGTTTGCCCAGCAACGCCACCAAAGCGCTGACCCCTTGCTGAAACTGGTCTGCCTTAGCGAGATCACGACCCTCCAACACTTGGTCGATCTGCCAATCCAGCCAGAGCGGTGCCTGATCCAGCAAGGCCCGATACTCACCCGCGCCGTGGTCTTTCAGGAATTCATCGGGATCCTTGCCAGAAGGCAGGTGCAACACCCGTAGCTCCAACTGACCCTGCAGCGCTAACTGCTCAACCTCTCCAATCGCACGGTTGGCGGCCCGTACCCCGGCACCATCGGCATCGAAATTGAGCACGATGCGCTTGCCATCGCTGCACCGGCACAGTTGGGTGATCTGCTGACGACTCAACGCCGTGCCAAGGGCAGCCACCGCATTGGTGATCCCCGCCGCATGGAGAGCAATCACATCGAAATAGCCCTCAACGACCACCGCGCGATCGTCTTTACGGATGGTGTTTGCCGCCCGATCCAAGCCAAAGAGATGCTTCCCTTTCTCGAACACCTCCGTTTCAGGAGAGTTGAGATATTTCGGTTCACCTCCGTCGAGGCTGCGACCACCAAAGCCGATCACGCGACCCTGACGGTCGCGGATCGGCACCATCACCCGGTGGCGAAAGCGATCGTAAAAACCATTGCCGCCCTTACGCGGCACCACAAGTCCGGCGGCTTCCAGCGTTTCAGGCCCCAACCCCTCAACCTGCTGCAAATGGTTGAGCAAACCGTCCCACTGATCCGGGGCATAGCCGAGTTCAAAGGCGTCGAGGGTGGCTTCCGTGAGCCCTCGGTTTTGGCGGAGATACTGCAGAGCCCCCTGACCGGCCTGGGTGCGGAGCTGAATGCGAAACCAACCCGATGCCAAGGCCAACGCACGGTGAAGGGTCTCCCGGCGGGACAACTGTTGACGCAACCGCTCCTGTTGGGGCCCGTCAACGGTCTCAACCGGAAGCTGATACTTGCGCGCCAGCTCCAGCACCACATCGCTGAAACTCTGGCGCTGCAACTCCATCAGGAATTTGATGGAATTACCGCCAGCCCCGCAGGAGAAGCAGTAATAAAACTGCTTCGCGGGTGACACCGTCATCGACGGTTTGCTGTCGTCGTGAAACGGGCAAATGCCAACGAACTCACGACCTTTCTTCTTGAGCACCACATGCTCACCCACCACATCAACGATGTCGGCCCGTTCCTTGACGGCGTCGATCGTGCGGGGGTGAAGACGGGGTGTCGCCATCACACCATTCTGCGAGAGCTGATGCCGAACGGGGAGGAAGGGTGCAATGCGAAGGTTGGCCGGTGATCAGAACACGCACGGATGCGAGCACTGCTGAAGGCCATCCGCGGCCGGCAATCCCCCCAGCAGTGGCGCGCTTGCGGCCTGTTGATCCTCTGCGCACTGGCGTTCAGCTTGATGACCGGTTGCGTCAAACATCTGGGCGGCGAGATTCCGGCTGCAGAAATTGTGCTGGTGCGATCTCTGATCAGCATTGCGATCACGGTGGTGATGCTCAAACGGGCGGGGGTTTCGCCTTGGGGTCACCAACGGGAGCGTCTCGTGCTGCGAGGTTTACTCGGCACAGCAGCTCTGCTTTGTTTCTTTGAAGCCCTGGCCCGATTACCACTGGCAACGGCCACGCTGCTACAATACACCTACCCGACGCTAACAGCCCTCTGTGCCTGGCTGATGCTGGGGGAACCGATCCGGCGCCGCATTGGCTTGGCTGTGCTTTTGGGCTGGCTTGGGGTGATGTTGGTTGTGCAACCAACATGGCTCGGCGGACCAACGGCAGCAGCCACCAGTGAGCTCACAGCCCCAGCAATCGCCCTCGGCATCGCTGGTGCCTTACTAACGGCCCTCGCCTACGTGAGCGTGCGCCAGCTATCCGCACGGGAACATCCCCTGGTGATCGTGTTCTATTTCCCGCTGATTTCAGTGCCGGCAACGCTGCCGTTCCTCTGGGGGAAAGCGCTTTGGCCGAGCCCTGAACAATGGCTATGGCTTGTGGGCGTTGGACTCATGACGCAACTGGGACAGATCTGGCTCACGGAAGGGCTCGCAACCCTGCCGGCGGCCCGAGCCACGTCGATTAACTACGTGCAAGTGGTGTTTGCCAGCCTGTGGGGGGTGGTGTGGTTTGCAGAACCGATCAGCGCAGCGGTTGTGCTGGGTGCAACCTGCGTGCTGGGTGCCACCTTGATCAGTCTCAGCGCCCGTCAACCCCGTGAAGGGGCCAGAGGCAAGGGGTAAGTGATCCAATCCTGACGACTGCCATCGCTTGAACCCGAAGGCTGAGCCAAGCGCCAACTTTCCCCACGATCGCCCCGTTCAAGGAACAATTCAAACGGACTGTCGACGCGCACCCGATCACCGGGCAAACGCCAATCAAAACGACCGCTGAGATGCACACCGCGGTGATCACCCAAACGCATCGACTCCTGCTCCTCCACCCGCACCCGGCTCACCTCGGGGTCCCCCTCAACATCAAGGTCCAAGGACTGGGCGATCGCTGTTTGGGTGAGCTGAATCTGCAGCCCTAGGGCCTGCAACAGAACGAGGCGAGGGAGCTGATCAGCTGCGCTGCATGCGGTGATTCCAAACCCAATCAACAGGGCACAGACCAGGGCCAGCCCCCGGCGAATCCAGAGTTGGCCAAACCTCTGCACGGGGGCCAAGCTCGACAGGTCAGGCAGCATGGAGCACATCAGGAACAACCCCATGATCGGCTGGCTGCAAGGGGAACGGATTGACAGCTGGGCCCAAGGGGGGCGCCAGGGACTGGTGATCGCCTGTGGCGGTGTGGGTTACGAGGTGCAATTCACCAGTCAACAACGCGCGCTATTGGAAGCCGAACGCCAGTGCACGGCCTGGATTCATCACGTGCAACGGGAGGATGGCGCCATGCTCTACGGCTTCCTCGAGCAGCAGGAGCGTGATCTCTTCCGAACCTTGATCAGCGTGAACGGGGTTGGACCACAAATGGCCCTCGCCCTGCTCGAAAGCTGTGGTGCCACGGCACTGGTGAATGCGATTGTGGAAGGCGATTTGCGTCAATTGACCCAGGCCCAGGGGGTTGGGAAACGCACCGCAGAACGGCTCGCGGTGGAACTGCGCGATCGCCTCGGTCGCTGGCAAAGTCCAGCGGACAACAGCCTGTCGTTGGTGGATCGCAGCGATCTCAAAGCGCTTCCCCTGCAAGGGGACCCCCTCCAGGACCTGCAGCAAACGCTGGAAGCACTGGGCTACGAGGATCTGGACATTCGCCGGGCGATGCGCGCCGTCGCCACAGGAGTGACGCCTCCTGATCCAAGCGATCCTGACGCCTGGCTGAGGGAAAGCCTGCGTTGGCTTAGCCAGGTTTCGGGTTAGGGGGCCGACGAGGGGGTAAATTGGTTGTTTGCACTGTCAGGGCCAGACGCCGCGCATGTCGCTCGATACCACTCAAAAGCAGCAGCTGATCAACACCCACCAAACCCACGCCACTGACACTGGATCAGCTGAGGTGCAGGTGGCCATGCTGACCGAGCGCATCTCCAAGCTCAGCAGCCATCTGCAAAACAACATTCACGACTTCTCCTCCCGCCAGGGACTGTTGAAGATGATCGGCCGTCGCAAGCGTCTGCTCTCCTATGTGCGTGGCAAGAGCGAACAGCGCTACAGCGATCTGATTGGCAAGCTGGGCATCCGCGGCTGATTCGCCGCAATTCGTTCCCACCACCTGCTATGGCCGACCCGCGCAAACCCCTACCGTTTGAGCCAAGCCGGTCGGCCAATGGCACCAACAAGAGCACTGACAAGTCAACGTCAGTGAAATCCCAGCCCATCCCGAAGGCTGTGGCCAATCGCATGGCGCGTCGTGTTGCGATTGCCACCGGTATGCCCTCAGTGATGGGCATGGCTGTGTTTGTGATCAGCTACATCCTGGTCAGCAGACAGATTGCCAACATTCCTCCTGGACTCACCTTGGTGAGTTCCGGGGCTTTCTTTTTACTTGGGTTGTTAGGGCTCAGCTACGGCGTCTTATCCGCAAGCTGGGAGGAACAACCCGGAACGCTCCTAGGCCTTGAGCACATCAAGCCCAATATCGCGCGGATGCGGGATTCGATGAAGGCGCAAAAAGTACAAAAAGACTTGAATTAATCCAATTAAAGCGTACCGTACGCAGCAGCCAAAGAGCCAATACGTTGTCTAAAACGCGTCAATGCGTTGTCGCGTCATTCATCAGTCGCATCGCTGGAAGCATTAACCAGCTGTCGCCCCGCTAAAAACCGCCTTGGTGGTCGCCACAAAGTTTTTGTCCTGCAAAGCATTGGCGGCAACTGCTGCATCGCGAACACAAAATTGAGCACCAAGACGCACATAGCGGACTTCCGAGCCATGACGAACAGCCGCGACCACGGGAACCCGCACTCCCAGTTCATCCTGCCCAGGTTTATGGGCGTGGAGACACTCACGCAATTTGTGCTGCACAGCCACATCACTGGCTTGATCTGGAGCGAGCTCGACTAGTAACAACTGCAAATCATCGATCGCCCGGCAGTCGTCGACAATCAGCTGGACCCGTTCGTCCCGTCGATCGATCGCCGCCCAAACCAACAGACGCGCTTCCGCCATCAAGTGATCCGACAAACGGGCATAACTCTTGGGAAACACAACCGCTTCACAGCTCCCGGTGAGATCTTCCAGAGTGAGCACAGCCATCTGATCACCCTTACGCGTGGTCACCTGGCGATAGTCACTCACCATGGCAATCGCACTGATCTTGGCCTTATCGGCCTGCTCTTCCAAGCTGCCAAGACCAATCGGTGCCAGCAATTTGGAGGGTGGGGTGAGCTGCTTCAAGGGGTGGTCAGACAGATAGAACCCAACCAGTTCCTTTTCCAAGCGCAGTTTTTCGGTGGGGTGATAGTCCGCAACAGGAGAGGCTTTCGGAGCCATGCTCCGATCCTGGGCGCCATCAGCGTCTGTTGCAGAGCTAGCCGCCATCAAATCAAACAGGTTTCCCTGGCCACTCTCACGATCCTTGGCACGGGATGACGCCCAATCCAGCAACAAATCCAGATCGGCCATTAACTGGGCACGGTTGGCCTTGGGTTCAAGCGCATCCAAAGCACCACAGTGAATCAAAGACTCCAAACTGCGGCGATTCAACACGGATGAAGACAAGCGATCGCAAAGGTCCGCTAAAGATGCAAACGGACCATCCCCATCACGACTCGCAATCAGATGCTGGATCGCACCATCCCCGAGATTACGCACCGCAGATAATCCAAACAGGATGCGATCACCGGTGGGGGTGAAATCGATACCAGAAGCATTCACATCAGGAGGCATCACTTCAATGCCCATGGCATTGCAATTGGAGATATAGCGCTGCACTTTGTCGCTCGCTCCGGCATTCACCGTGAGCAAGGCAGCCATGTAAGCCACCGGATAGTGAGCCTTCAAATAGGCAGTTTGATAAGTGACTGCACCATAGGCGGTGGAATGACTCTTGTTGAAGCAATATTCAGCGAACAACACCATCTGATCAAAGAGCTCATCAGCCACCGTCTCGTCGACACCCCGATCGCTAGCCCCTTGCACAAAAATGCCGCGATGCTTCTGCATCTCAGACACTTTCTTTTTACCCATCGCCCGGCGTAATAAATCCGCTTCACCAAGGGAATAACCAGCCAGATCCTGGGCGATCTTCATGATCTGCTCTTGGTAAACCATGATCCCGTAGGTCTCCCGCAAGATCGGTTCAAGTGCCTGGTGGGCAAAGTCAATTGCTTCGCGGCCATGCTTGCGATTAATAAACTTGGGAATCAAACCCGCATCAAGCGGACCAGGCCGGTAAAGCGCAAGGATGGAAGAAATATCTTCCAGCGATGAGGGACGCAAGTCACGCACAATTTGACGCATGCCACTCGACTCGAGCTGAAAGATTCCTTCCAGATCTCCACGCGCCAGCAAAGCGAACGTGTCTGGATCTTCTGGTGGTAGCTGATCAGGATCAATCTGCTCTCCGAAGTTGGAGGCTACCAATTCCAGCGTTTTATTGATCATGGTGAGGTTCTTCAAGCCCAGGAAATCCATCTTCAGGAGCCCCATCGACTCCACATCTTCCATGAAGTATTGGGTGATCACCTGACCATCATTGTTGCGCTGTAACGGCACCAACTCATCCAGAGGATCGGCAGCAATCACCACCCCAGCGGCATGCACACCAAAGGTCTTGTTCGTACCCTCAATCCGCATCGCCATATCAACCCAGCGCTTCACAACCGGATCGTTTTGATACTTGTCGCGGAAGTCGGGATTGGGAGAATCTTCACCGATCATCGCCGCCAACTTGGCCGGTTTACCCCGGGCCACGGGAATCAACTTGGCAAGGCGATCGGCATCGCCATAGGGAATATCTAACACCCGGGCCACATCCTTCAGCACCGCCTTGGACGTCATGCGGTTGAAGGTGATGATCTGAGCCACCTTGTCGTCGCCATAGCGACGCGTGACGTAATCAATTACCTCTCCTCGGCGCTCAATGCAGAAATCCGTGTCGATATCAGGCATCGACTTCCGCTCAGGGTTCAAGAACCGTTCGAACAACAAGCCATTGCTGACCGGATCAATGTTGGTAATCCCGAGGGCATAGGCCACCAACGACCCCGCAGCGGAACCACGACCCGGACCAACGGGAATACCCTGCTCGCGCGCAAAATGGATGTAATCCCACACCACCAAGAAGTAGGTGGGGAAACCCATCTGCTCCATCACCCCCAGTTCATAAACCAGGCGTTCGCGATAAACGGCGTCGATTGGGGCATCCTCAGCCAGCGACATCCGCTGACGCAAACCCTGTTCAGTCACCTCCTTGAGATAGCTCACGGGTGTGTGGCCATCAGGGATCGGGAAGCGAGGCATCTGGTAGCGACCCAGAATGTCGTAGTCCTCCACTTTGTCGGCGACGCGAGCCGTGGTGGCGATTGCTTCCTGCACCACATCAGGCTCGAGATGGTCAGCAAACAACCGACCCATCTCCTCTTCGCTGCGGATGAACTCTGTGCCCGTGTAGCGAAGGCGCTTCTCATCCGAAATGAGCTTGCCTGTTAGCACACACAACAAAGCATCATGGGCCTCAACATCATTGCGCGTGAGGTAGTGAGCATCATTGGTGGCAATCAGACCAATACCCAACTCCTTGGCAATTTTGACAATCTCCACATTGACAATCCGATCTTCAAGAGACCCATGATCCTGAATCTCTAAATAGAAATCATCGCCAAACACCTCTTGGTACCAACGGGCCACAGCCCGTGCCACTTCAGGACGTCCACGCATGATCGCCTGGGGAATTTCACCACCAAGGCAGGCGGTGGCCACAATCAGTCCCTCGCTGTAGCGCTGCAACAAATGCTTATCAATACAAGCGCGTGAAAAGATTCCACGCCCCCGCATCCCGCGTAGATGACTAATGCTTGTGAGCTTCACCAGATTGCGATAGCCAGTGGAATTTTTTGCCAACACCACAAGGTGATAACGACGCTCCTTTTTTTGCTGCGGATCGTCAATTGAGCCGTTCACCACATACATCTCGTTGCCGATGATCGGCTTAATCCCGGCACCCTTGCAGAGCTTGAGCAGCTCCACCGCGCCATACATCACACCATGATCGGTGAGCGCAAGGGCTGGCATTCCCAGCTCCTTGGCCCTCTCCACCATCTGCGGCAACTGCGATGCTCCATCCAGGAGGCTGTAATCGCTGTGGTTATGGAGAGGGACAAATGCCATAGCCCCAGCTTAGAGGGCTACGCAAGATGGAGGGGCAAGCAACAGACCAACCCCCAGATCTAGGGGGAAGGGCCTGGCAGTGGCGCCGATCACGCAGGAATCAGGGCTCCTGTTGGACGGGATGCCATCACCTGCGCGGACGCTTCGTATTGATGCGCCACCTGAAGCAAACGAGATTCATCCAGCACATTGCCAATCAACTGCATCCCGATTGGCAAACCAGCCCGATCAAAACCACAGGGAACGCTAATGGCCGGTAATCCTGCAAGATTGACAGGAATGGTGAGCAAATCGGCCAAATACATGGCCAAGGGATCATCGGCATGGGCGCCATTGCGGAATGACGTGGTGGGTGCCGTTGGAGTCAGCAGCACATCCACAGTCTGATAAGCGGCATCAAAGTCACGACGAATCAGGGTGCGCACCTGCTGCGCTTTCTTGTAGTAGGCATCGACATACCCAGCCGAGAGGGCATAGGTGCCAATCAAAATGCGGCGCTGAACTTCACTGCCAAACCCTTGGGCCCGACTGCTGGCGGTCATGGCCGCCAAGCTCTCAGCGTCTTCAGCGCGGAAACCGTATTTGACGCCGTCGTAGCGGGCCAGGTTGGCGGAGGCTTCCGATGGGGCAATCACGTAATAGGTGGCGATGCCGTCTGTAAAACGAGGACAACTGACATCAACCAGTTCAGCGCCAAGGGCCTGCAACTGCTGCGCAGCAGCCATCACCGACTCCTTCACTTCGGCATCAAGCCCGTTCTGCTCGAAACACTCCCGCACAAGACCAACTTTGCGGCCCTTGATTGGCTTGCCTAACGCTGCGCTGTAGTCGGGGACGGGAGCTTTCAACGACGTGGAATCGCGGGGGTCATGGCCCGCCATGACCTGCAGAAGCGCCGCCGCATCGACCACAGTTGAGGTAAACGGACCCACTTGATCCAGTGAGCTGGCAAAAGCCACGAGGCCATACCGGCTGATCCGGCCGTAGGTGGGTTTCAGCCCCACCACGCCGCAAAACGATGCCGGCTGACGAATGGAACCACCGGTATCGGAACCAAGCGAAGCCATGCATGCACCAGAGGCCAGAGCTGCAGCACTGCCACCGGAGCTGCCACCAGGCACATGCTCCAGATTCCAAGGATTGGCAGTGGGACCAAATGCCGATGTTTCCGTGGAGCCGCCCATGGCGAACTCATCGAGATTGGTTTTGCCGAGCAGCACAGCCCCGGCATCCCAAAGTTTGCCTGTGACAGTCGACTCGTAGGGCGGCACAAACCCCTCCAACATGCGACTGGCGCAGGTGGTGGTCACACCTTTGGTGCAGAGATTGTCCTTGATGGCCAGGGGCACCCCCGCCAGAGGGGGAAGCTCTTCACCGGCACTGCGGGCAGCATCAATGCGATCCGCATCGGCGCGAGCACGATCAGCAGTTACCTCCAAATAGGCATGGAGGCTCGGTTCAACGGCGGCAATGCGCGAAAGATGGTGGTCCGTTAGTTCACGGGCCGACACCTCGCCGCTCTCCAGTTTCTGACGCCACTCGGCGATCGCCATCGACAGGGACTGCTACACACCAGCGACGCTATCAGCCGTCGTCAGCGCTGATGGTGAAAGGCTCACCGCGGCGGCAGCGGACGCAGCTATGGGAGATGTGGGCAGGAGACTCGGTGGCCAGATCCTCAAGAAACAGGGGCAGGTGGCGCTCAAGGCTCTTGCGGGTCACAAAAGGACCAAACCAATAGGTCACATCAGGACTTTGCGTCTGAACTCGAGCCCACCATGCCAATCCAAGACCGTTAGCGAAACTGCGCATCGGCCTGACCAGAGGGCCCATTCGTTGATCGAGCAGAGCACAAGCATTGTGCCCTGCTTTTTAAGCATCAGCCTCCGTGATTCGACCGAATCGACTCACAGATCAACACTCGTTTGAAAAGGGGGAGGTGTGACGGCCGCCTCAGGGACATCCGCACGCTCCAACGCAAGGGCCACCTCCGGCACAACTTCCGAAACCGGCTCCGAAACCACCGCTGGACCGGCGTCAGATTGTGCAACGGCGTCAGATTGCGCAACAGCATCGACGACAACCGCTGGCGCACCAGCGGGCTCAGAGGCATTGGCGGGGCATCGGGGCCGCACGATCGGAGGCGAAGGAGCCTGACCCTTGAGATCCTTCATCCAGCCTCGCCGGGCCACCTCATACAGACACAAGGCCGTGGCCACGGATGCATTCAGGCTGGGGGTGACGCCGCGCAGCGGAACGCGAATGAGTTGATCACAGTGACGACGCGTCAGCAATGAAAGCCCCTGTCCCTCAGAGCCCGTCACGACCACAAGCGGCCCCTCGAGATCAGCTTCCGCCAGCGTCACATCCCCTTCACCCGCGAGTCCCACCACGCGATAGCCCGCATCCTTCAGGGTTTCGAGCGAACGGTTGAGGTTCACAACACGAGCCACTGGCAGATGCTCAAGAGCGCCAGCCGCCACCTTGGCCACCGATCCGGTTAAACCAGCACTCCGCCGCTGAGGCAGCACCACACCATGGGCGCCAAGGGCCTCAGCAGAACGGACAATGGCACCCAGGTTGTGGGGATCCGTCAGACCATCGAGAGCCAGCAAAAGAGGCGGCTCACCCAACGCAGCACAACCTTCCACCAGCGTTGGTAAATCAAGGGTGTCTGCGGAAGCCGTCTGCAGAGCAATGCCCTGATGAACCGCACCACCGGTGAGCTGACCCAAGCGGGCCCACGTCACCTCCTCCACCAACACACCCGACGCCTTGGCGTCCCTCAGTAGCTGGAGAAATTTAGGCGAGCTGCGCAACTCAGACGTGCACCAAACCCGGTGAATCGGCCGTCCCGCCTTAAGGGCCGCCTGGGTGGCGTGCCGACCCCAAAGCATGTCATCAGCCTGCGCATCAGGGGTATGGGAGAGCTCTTCTCCCTGGCGCTGATCCGTCTCCACAGCCTGACGGGAAGTGTCCCTTGTCCAAGCAGCACCACGAGGGCCACTGCGGGAGTCATGGCGACCGGCACGGAAGCGTTCAGGCCTAGACGAACCACGGCGATCGGAACGGGAGTCAAAACGGGACCCACTCCGTTCAAAGCGATCGTTGCCGACACGATCGCGGCGGTCATCACTGCGGTCCTGGCGATCGAAGCGACCTTTGGACCCATCGCGACCTGGTCCTTCAAAACGGCCCTTGCCATCAAAGCGGCGGGCGCGGCCCGGTGTGGCCATGCGATCAAAACGATCACGTCCACCCTGATCAGAGCGCCGGTCACCACGATCACCACGGGAAAAACGCCTTGTCCCCTCAGGAGCACCATCGCGCTCAAAGCGACGATCGCGATCGGGACGTCCCCCACGGAACGAGCGGGCACCACCCCCCGAACGTCCACCATCGGATCGACCCCCACGGAACGCTCGACCCTCGCCGGAAAACTTGCCACGCCCAGCAGAACGGTCATCCCGATAGGAACGACTCTCTCCAGAAGAACGGCCCTCTCCAGAAGAACGGCGATCAGAACGGAAGCTCATGGTGGAAACGGGGGCTATGACAGGTCGTTTTCGGTCTCATCCAGTCGATCCAAAAGCTCGGCAAGCCGCGTTGGATTCTGCAAAAAGAGCCAGCCCACCATTGTCTCAAATCCTGTGGCGCGGCCATAAACCGATGCCTCACCACGACGGGGACCACGGCCGGCTCGGTTACGGCCGCGGCGAACCCAATCCCTTTCCTGATCGGTCAAGAAGGGCTCCAGACGTTCCAGGACAGCTGACTGGGCCTGGGCCTTGACCTCCGCTACCACAGCGTTGTGCAGGTCATCAGCACGACCAGGACGGCAACAATGCCGCAGGCGTTGGTGCAATTCCCACACAGCATCCCCGAGCCAGGCCAACTGCAGTGGGCCTAACGCCTCACCACCACGGACACCTTGGGCGCGAATCCAATCGGTCAAGCTGCCAACTGGCTGAGGGCACTCTTTAAATCGGGCATCAAGTGCAAAAACTCTTCAAGACGCACCAGCTTGATGGTTTGGGCAACGCGTGCATTGCCCACCACCGAAAAACCACGCTTGGCGTCATTGCAGCGTTTGGCCAACTGGACCATGGCCCCAAGACCGGAAGAATCCAGAAAATCAATCTTGCTCAAATCCACCACCGCAAATGAGGTGTTGGCCTTGAGCACGTCCGACACATACGTCAGAAATTGTTTCTCGGAGTAGGCATCGAGCTGCCCGGTGAAATGGAACACCAAGCAAGCATCACGCTGCTCGAAGCCACCGCGCAGAGAAACAGTCAGTCGCTGCAGTTCAGTGATGGGACCAGGCCCCCATGGCTTGTTAGGCCGAAGTGTAGGGAGCTTGATCAGAGCAGACCACCATCAGCGACGTTCTTCCATGAGCGCAACAAAACGGCCGAAATGGTGGTCGGCATCATGGGGCCCGGGACTGGCTTCTGGGTGGTATTGAACGCCAAACAAGGGCTGATGACGGTGAGCCATCGCCGCCACGGTGCGGTCGTTGAGATTGAGATGGGTAACGTCGACACACTCGGGCAGAGATTGGGGATCGAGGGCAAAACCATGGTTCTGGCTTGTGATCTCGACTTGCCCCGTCGTTCCACAGGGGTGATTGAGGCCACGGTGGCCAAAATCGAGTTTGAACGTTGATCCCCCCAGGGCCAAACCAAGAATTTGATGGCCAAGACAAATGCCAAAAAGCGGCAAGCTCTGGTGATCAATCAGCTGTTTGGCCAAGGCAATACCGTCCCTAACTGCCGAAGGGTCGCCAGGTCCGTTGGAGAGAAACACCCCCTCAGGCTGATGGGACAGAACCGTCTCTAGATCGCTGGACGCCGGCAGCACAATCAAATCGCAACCATGGCCCACCAAGCGATTCAAGATGGCGCGCTTGATCCCGAAATCAATGGCCACAACGCGATAGGGGCGTGCTGGACGGGGCTTCAGCCGCTGATCGAAGCTGGCAGCGCAAGCAGCGGTCCAGGTGTATGGCTCCGCCGTACTCACCCGATCAGCCAAATTGAGACCGCGCATCGACGGAGCTGATTGCAATTCCTTCAACAACACCTGCGGTGAACGGCCGTCAGAGCTGATCACACCATTCATCGCCCCGGTGTCGCGCAAATGACGCACCAACGCACGCGTGTCGATGCCATGAATGCCCACCACGCCATGGTGATCCAGCCATTGCGGCAGGGTTTGCGAACAACGCCAATTACTGGGTAACGGAGCGAGCTGCCGGGCAATCAAGCCACGGGCGTGGGGTACATCAGCCTCTTGATCCTCGGCATTGACGCCGGTATTGCCCAGCTCTGGATAGGTGAAGGTGACCAGCTGACCGGAATAACTGGGATCGGTGAGCACCTCTTGATAACCGGTCATTCCGGTGTTGAACACCACCTCGCCAACCACGCTCCCGCGACTGCCGCACGCCAGCCCCTCAAACACCGTGCCATCGGCAAGCACCAATACCGCAGGGGGCCTTGAGGTCGCGGAAGTCATGGGCAAACAAACCCTCGATGCGTCAATTCATCTTCTTATTGTTCCTGCCCGCCGTTCAAGGCCTCGCGCAGGCGCTCGAGAGATTCCCAAGGGCGACCTGAACCAAGGCAATGCAAGGCCCGCTGTGCTCCGGTTTGGAGATCCGTCTCCACACCAGCCACCCAGAGAACGAGCGCAGTGTTGAACGCCACCACCTGCTGCTGAGGAAGCGAACCCCGCCCCTGCAGCACCTCGCGAAGAATGGTGGTGTTCTCCTCCAGGCCGCCACCCTGCAAAGCGGAAAGGGGAGCTTCCTGAAGACCAAGATCAGACGGGCTGATCTGTTCAGAACGCAACTCACCCGCCTCAAGAATGCGTACCGCATTGGCACCGGCCAATGACGCCTCATCCAAGCCGCCAGCACCATGCACCACCACGGCGCGTTTCTGGCCAAGGCGAAGCAATGCGTCTGCCATGGGATCCAACAGGTCCGCCTGGGCCACCCCCAAAACCTGTCCGTTGGGTTGAAGCGGGTTCACCAGAGGCCCCAAAAGATTGAACACCGTGCGCACACCAAGACTGCGGCGTAGGGGCGCCAAGTTCACCAAGGCCGGATGCCAGAGCGGAGCAAACAGAAACGTCACCCGGGTGGCGGGCAGCGCTTCCACGACCTTGATGGCAGGGGCCTTCAACTGCAGACCCAACCCCTCAAGAACGTCTGCCGACCCCACCTTGCCGCTGGCACTGCGGTTGCCGTGTTTGGCCACGACGGCACCGCAGGCCGCTGCAGTGAAGGCAACGGCCGTTGAAATATTGAAGGTGTCAGCACCGTCACCGCCAGTGCCGCAGGTGTCGACCATGAACAGGTCGGGGCGGGCTGTGGGCAGGGGGCAGGCCTGGCGCAACACCTGCGCCATCGCGCCAAGTTCGGTGCCATTGACCCCACGCGCCCGTAGTGCAGCCAGAAAGGCACCTGTCTGGACGGGGGTGAGATCTTCCGCCAGCCAAGCCTCCATCAGTGCGGAGGCATCCCCCTCGGTCAGGGTGCCGCCCTGAAGCAGAAGCTCCAGCATTTGGGGCCAGGAGAAGGATGCATTCACCATGGGGGAGCAGAAAAAAACCCGGGTGCTGAGCACTCCGGGCCGGGTGATGGGGACAAGCTCTAATATCTCTCAAAAAATGGCGTCTGGCCAGAGCGGTCTTCATGCGCTGCACCATCCCTGGCGCACCGCACCGGTGCCTAGGTTGATCACTGCGTTCCCGAGTGGATGGCCGCCTTCCGTCTTGATTTGATCGGTCGTTACCTGCGCCCCCATCGCCACATCGTGCTGTTGGGGGCTCTCACGTTGTTGATCGTCAACATCCTGAGCGTGACGATCCCCCTCCAAGTCAAAGGGGTGATCGATGATCTCCAAGACGGCTTTACCGTTCAAGACGTGCTGCGTCAGGCCGGCTGGATTGTGTTGCTGGCCAGCAGCATGGGCGTTGTGCGTCTGATTTCCCGCCAACTGGTCTTTGGGGTTGGCCGGCAGGTGGAAGTGGAGTTAAGGCAACGACTGTTTGACCACATGCTGGTGCAGGAACCCGGCTGGGTTCAAGAAACGGGCAGCGGTGAGATCATCAGCCGCGCCACCAGCGATGTGGAAAACGTTCGCCGGCTGCTGGGCTTCGCGATCCTCAGTCTCACCAACACCGGCATGGCCTACGCCTTCACCTTGCCGGCGATGCTGAACATTGATGTCGGCCTCACCCTGGCGGCGATTGCCCTCTACCCGGTGATGTTGGGAACAGTCCGCCTGTTCGGAGGGCGCATGATGCGCCAACAGCGCAGACAACAAGAACAACTGGCAGGCCTCAGCGATTTAATCCAAGAAGACCTCTCAGGCATCGCTGCGATCAAGATCTACGGCCAGGAAGCGCAAGAGCAACAGGCCTTCGATGAGAGCAATCGCAACTACCGCGATGCCGCTATCCGATTGGCACGGACCCGCAGCACCCTCTTTCCTTTACTGGAGGGAATCTCTTCCGTCTCCCTGCTGCTGTTGCTGGCCCTTGGCAGTGGTCAATTGGAAGCCGGCATCCTCAGTGTCGGAAGTCTGGTAGCCCTGATCCTGTACGTGGAACGGCTGGTGTTTCCCACCGCGTTGCTGGGTTTCACACTGAACACCTTCCAAACTGGTCAGGTGAGCTTGGAGCGGGTGGAAGAACTGCTCCAACGACAACCGCGCATTTCTGCCCCCCAGCACCCCGTATCGCTCCCTCAACCCTTGCAAGGGCGCATTGAAGCCAGGGGATTAACGGTGCGCTACGACGGCAGCGAGCACGACACCCTCTCGGCGCTCTCCTTCACAATCGAGCCCGGCGAACTTGTCGCCGTCGTTGGTCCGGTGGGCTGCGGCAAAACCACCCTGGCTCGCGCCCTGGGCCGCATGGTGGAGGTGCAGCCCGGTCAGCTGTTGCTCGACGGATGCGACCTGACCCATGTGGGGTTGAAGGACCTGCGCCAGCAGGTGGCCCTGGTGCCTCAGGAGGGCTATCTCTTCACCAGCAGCCTGGCGGACAACCTCCGCTACGGCGAGCCCGATGCCAGTGATGCCAGGGTCGAAGCTGCAGCGGATCAAGCCCGCCTCCTCGATGACGTTCGTGGCTTCCCCGATGGGTTCGAGACGCTGGTGGGCGAACGGGGCATCACCCTCAGTGGCGGCCAGCGCCAAAGGACGGCCCTCGGTCGGGCTCTGCTGATGACCGCCCCGATTTTGGTGCTCGACGATGCTCTGGCCAGCGTCGATAACAACACTGCCGCGGCCATTTTGACGTCGATTCGTAATCAGCGACAGCGCACAATCGTGATGATCAGCCACCAGCTTTCGGCCGCGGCGGCTTGCGACCGGATTCTGGTCATCGACCAAGGAACTCTGGTGCAGCAGGGCCACCACCGGGACCTCGTAGCCACTGACGGCCTCTACAAGCGGTTGTGGGAACGGGAACAAGCGTCGGAACGTCTCGAAGCAGTGGCCTGATCACCCATTTATGGCTTAGCTAAAGCTGCCGCTGCACGGTTGCACCACCATGACTACCGCCAACCGCTACGCGGTGCGCTGCACCCTCACCTTCGGAGATATCTACATCCAAGTGTTGGCCTGGATGGCTGTGATGTTTGTCAGTTTGGCGGCAGGACTCGGGCTGATGGGCTCCAGTCGACCCTTGTTTGCCCTCGTGGGTGTGGGGCTGATTTTGGTGCTCAGCCTTCCTTTCCTTCTTTTCGCCTTCGTCACCACACTGCTAAACCACATTCAGCTACAACCCACTCAAGATTCCTAAAGTGAAGGTTGCATCGATCGCGCCATGCTGCCCTCCTGGTTGACCGGACAAACACCGCAGCGCCCTGCGGATGATCCAAACCGCCATGCGGTGCTTGGTACCGTCCTGAAGGCGCCACTGATGGACGACCAAGAGGAGGCCCTGTTTGGATGCGGATGTTTTTGGGGAGCTGAAAAAGGCTTTTGGCGTCTTCCAGGGGTCGTCTCCACCGCTGTGGGCTATGCCGGTGGCCACGACGATCACCCCACCTATCGCCGAGTTGGTAATGGAAGCACCGGCCACGCCGAAGTGGTGCGCGTGGTTTGGAGTACACCTGCCATTGATTTCAGTGATCTACTGAAGCTGTTTTGGGAGTGCCACGACCCCACCCAAGGCGATCGACAGGGCAATGACCGGGGCAGCCAGTATCGCTCCGCGATTTACACGACCACACCGCGACAGCTCCAGCTCGCCGAAAGTAGCCGTGCGGCCTATCAGCAGTCTTTAACGAACAAAGGATTCGGGCCAATCACAACCGAAATCGCAGCGAACCGCCCTTTCTTTGCGGCCGAGCCGTACCACCAGCAATATTTAGCGAAACCAGGGAGTCGCCCCTATTGCTCCGCCATGCCCACTGGTGTTGCGCTGAATGCATTCGACGGTGATGCCTTCAAACTGCCGGTGACAGTGTGGAGCCACTACGACTGGTCGATCGCCCACTGCATCCTCAGGGGCGACAACAGCCCGATCGCTGTTGGATGAAACCATCTTGGTCTGATGGAACGGTGCTGGTGGCTCTTGTGCTGACCGTGCTGGTGGTGTTCGCTTTGGCATTCAGCCTGCGCCCCAGCGATCCGGACGGCCCACCTCTGCTGTGGCGCACTCCCGCACTGTCCAGTGGAAACTCTCTGCAAATCTGAACGCCCCAACGCCGCCCTTCCTTACCGTGTCGGACCCCTCCGATCCACGCCAGCGTCGTCAGCTGCACCCCTTACCCAAGGGGCTTGTGGAGCTCTACGGCCTCTTGGCCGTGCTGATGGTGCTGATCCCTGAGTGGCTAGCGGAAGGCACCTTGCTGTTGGAGATTCGCAGGGGCGGTGATGCCATGCCAATGACCACCCGGGCCTGGCGCACCCTACCTGAACTGCAACTGGCTTCCATGAACCTTCGGGAGCTTCGTGCACTAGCCCGTGAGCTGCGTCTCTGGGGCTATGGCAGTGACTGCAGAGACCTGCTCAGCCAACGGTTGCTGCAGCGGATCAAGCGGGAAGGTGGAGGCCAACATGCCTTGTGATAGCTTCGTTCTGCCGGGGCGTAGCGCAGCTTGGTAGCGCACCACTTTGGGGTAGTGGGGGTCGTGGGTTCAAATCCCGCCGCTCCGATTTTGATCTCCTGTTTCATCCCCATCAAAGTCTCTCCCCAGGGAGGGACTTTTTTTTATTGCAGCTTGATGGCAGCCAGATGTGTTCCAGCGTTGGCAGCCCGAACGGCCGCAGTCGCCAAAGCGCAGCGGCCACACCAGCGGACGAGCCAAGCATCAACGCTGCTTGGGAAAGTGGCTCACGATCAAATGGCGCTGAGCGTCAATGGTCAACCAGCCTTGGTCCTTGAGTTGACCGATCAAACGGGTCACAGTGACCCGTGTGGTGCTTAGGGCACTGGCGATGTCTTGATGGGTGAGGCGCAAACCCACACGCAAGCCACGATCACAAGGCTCGCCATAATCCTGCGCCATCAATTCCAAGAAGCCACGCAAGCGATCCTCCACCCGTCGCAAACCCAACAAAGCGAGCATGAAATCAGCCTGACGCAGCCGCACAGAAACGGCTTTCACCATGGCCATCGAGAGCTCTGGCGACTGGGCGATCTCCTCGAGCGTGAAACACAAGAGATCGCAATCCGTCAGCGTGACAGCCTCATAGGCCTCCACCATGCTTAACGGCTCACCAAAAGGCTCCTGAGGGCCGACCAAACCAAGCAACAGCTCATCCCCTTGCTCGGTCACGGCACCCAACTTGACCATGCCTTTGGCGACCACCCAAAGGCTGTTTTTCAGCAAAGGCACCACACTTCCGGCAGAGAGGTGCACCTGGTTGCGCTTGGCCAACCCAGATGTCGTCAGTGACGGGTGCTGCTGGTGAGAACGAACGCCGGGCCGCGAATGAACTGCAAGCACGTTATTCAATCCAACTGAGTTGAAACTTAATCAACCAAAATGCTCAACCAAGCAAAGGGAAGAACAGCATCTCTTTAACGTGTGATTAAGGTGCATGCACAAAAAAAGAGGGCTGCCAACAGCCCTCCAGGATCACGAACAAGTAAAAGCTTAAAAGTTCAAAATGAACCTTACTGGCCAATTTTGTTCACAGCAGCGCGGGCCTTACTGAGAATATCGCCCTTGAGGGGAACAAAGCCCAAAGAGGGAGCGATATCTTGAGCCTGATCACTCAGCATGTAATTCAACGTCTTCTGGACGGTTTCGGCGTTCGCACCATTACCGCTCTTGTAGGCCAGAACCCAAGTGAGCGTCGCGATGGGATAGGCACCCTTGGCTGAAGGGTTGGGATTGGTACCAGCCAAATCCTGATCAAGCGTGATGCCGTTCAGTGCGCGGGCCCCAGAGTTAACGGAAGGCTGGAGGAATTCACCCGATTTGTTTTGAAGCGCTGCCGCCCGCACGGCATCCTTGATGTAGGACTGGTTGACGTAACCAATGGCACCTTTGGTGTTTTTAATCACACCAGCCACACCAGAGTTCCCCTTGGCTCCCACACCCGATGGCCACTTCACAGATTTACCAGTTCCCAAGGTCCAAGTCTGGGAAAAGGCCTGCATCGAATTGGTAAAAGCTTTAGTGGTACCGGAACCGTCGGAGCGATGAACTCACACCATTTTACCGGGCTTACAACCAACTTCGCTCCAGTCTTTAATCATACCCATGGCCACCTTAACAGCCTGCTCCTGGGTTAACTTCAAATCGTAATCGGGGTAGTTGTAACCGAAAGCAATCGTGCCACCCACCATCGGGATCTGCACCACACCGCGCTTCACTTTGGCCATGTCCTTCTTCTTCATCGGATCATCCGACGCCCCGAAGTTCACGGTTTGATCAATGAAAGACTTACGGCCAGAACCGGAGCCCACAGCCTGGTAGTTGACCCGAGGACCACCATCTTGAGCAAGCTGGGACAACCAACGCTGATAAATTTTGGCAGGGAAAGAAGCACCTGCACCGTTCAAACGGTCAGCTGCGGAAGCCGAGACACCAACACCGAGAGCGAGAAGGGAAGAAGCAATCAGAACCTTCTTAACGAAGCTCATGGCAGGTTTTGAATCAATCGCTTCTAACCTATAGCGAAGCGCAATCATCCCCGTCGTTAGGGAAGATTTAAGGACTGGCTATTCTTTGGACAAGTTGATTAATCGCTTCTTTACCGATGATCCGATGAGGTTGAGGATGACAGTGAATCCCCTCTCGCCTGCAGCCGGGTCGATGCCGCATATCCCTTCAGCCAACGGTTCACCCGCTGACGTTGACCAGGGGGTATTTCGCCAAGGAGCTGAGACAACTCCAAGGCCCCTAAACGCTTGAGCTCTCGAACGTCCACGTGCCACAGCCGCTCAGCTTCTCGAATCAGGCGGGCCCAGGTGCGCACCCGCTGCCAGGCCTGTAGGCGTATCCGCGGCAGATCCACCGCGATGGCTCGCGATTGTGCGGCCTTGCGGCGCCGATGAATTTTGCGTGGAAGCGCTGCCATACCACCAGCCTGAAGACACCCGGGGCAACTCGCTCAAACCTGCGAAGAGGCTTCCAACTGATAAAGCAAATCCTTGGCTGTTTTCGGAGGCCATCGGTGGCAAAAAGCCCGATGCCCTAAGACGCCAGGGGAGGACGATCGCCAAGGTTTTCCACTGCAAACGCAAGCGCATCAGCCTCACGGGCACTCAAACGCCGACTCCAGACGCCTGGCACAGGATCATTCCAACGAAATCCTGCATCGCGAGCGAGATGACGCTGGTCGTAACTCACGTTTGCCTTGAACAAGCTGCGGGGCTCCAGGCCGTGAACAAGCAGCTGTTCAAGATCTTCGCAACGGCGAAACACCTCCACCAGGTAGATGCAATCGGTGAGCGCACGATGGGCAGACCACACAGGAATCGCATAGGCCAGAGCCAGATCGCGCACCGAAGGACGAGCTCGTAACTGGCGCTCTCGTGGCCAACGCATCTCATCCATGCTGCAAAGCCAGGGTTTGGCAATGGCGGGAAGATGCCCGCGTCCAAACCACTGACGGTCAAAGGCAGCGTTGTGGGCAACCACGACCTCAGCAGCATCCAGAAGTGACTGGAAATACACCAAGGCCGTCTCCCAGGGCTGCGGGAGCAGCGTCACTGCAGCCGGAATGTGGTTGACCGGCTCTGCAGCGTTGGCCGTCACAGGCAGAAGAAATGACTGCTGAGCCAGCACTTGACGGCTCGGCACATCAAACAAAATTGCCCCGACCTCCAAGCAATGATCCGTCTCAGGATCAAGCCCCGTTGTCTCTGTATCAAGGATGAGCAAGCGACGGGGCACAGACACAGACGCAGCGTCCAAAGCTGGCGCATCAGCCTCGGGGCGAGACACCTGCGGGGGGGAAGCTTGCGGGGGAGGAGCCGTCGGCGCTGGCTCAAATCCGGCAAAAGACAGCAGATCAAGCTGACCAGGAACCGACCCGTTTTCCATCCGCGTGCATCCCCTTGCTGGGCCTATTCTCCGCTCTAGGCAACCGGTTCCTAGGGTTGGTGCCTTAATTGATTGCTTCCCCTATGGGCCTCAGCGTTGGTGATCGCGCGCCCTCTCTCCAGCTTGAGGATTACGACGGCAAATGCTGCGCCATCGCTGAACGCAATGGCACTCCCCTCGTGCTGTTTTTTTATCCCAAAGACGACACCCCCGGTTGCACTGCTGAAGCCTGTGGGTTTCGGGATTCCCACAGTGAACTTCAGTCGCTCGGAGCTGAAGTGTGGGGGGTGAGTGGCGATGACGCCGTCAGCCATCGACGCTTTGCCAATCGCTACGCACTGCCCTTTCCCCTTCTGAGCGACAGCAACCAAACCCTTCGCCGCGCTTTTGGTGTCCCCAAGACCCTGGGCCTGCTTCCTTCCCGGGTCACCTATGTGATCGATGGTGATGGCGTGGTCCGCCACGTGTTTAACAATCTCCTTGATGGTCCCGCCCATGTGGGGGAAGCCCTGCAGGTGCTGCGCTCGCTACAGGCTGAAGCATGAGCCATTGGCGACGCTGCGGCGACTGCTGGACGCTCTGGCCACGGCAGCCACAGGGCATCGTTGAATTTCTCGGTGGTAGCTACCTAGCCGCCACACCACACATCAGTTACGGCCGCCTTCTGGAGGGACTCGCGAGCAACGGACTTGCTGTGCATGCCTGGAGCTACGTGCCCGGCTTTGATCATCAGCTCCAAGCACGCCAAGCCTGGGATGCCATGCGTCGCTGCCGATCCAAGTTGCAAGACCGAACAGGAACACACCACACACCACTCCGATTAGGCCACAGTCTTGGCTGCAAATTGCACCTCTTGGCACCGGATGGAGGACGGGGTTGTCACACGCTCGTGGCGCTGAGTTTCAACAATTTCACGGCCGATCAATCCATTCCCCTCTTGGGAGTTGTTGCCCCAACCCTGGGCGTCAGCACCGAATTCAGCCCCAGCCCTCAGGAAACACTGCGGCTGATCGCAGACCACTACCATCAGCCCCGCAATTTGGTGGTGCGTTTTGGCGACGACCAGCTGGATCAGAGCCCAGCCCTGCTCAGCACCCTCAAGGGCAGACCCAACGATGCCAGTGAAGGACGGCAACTCAAGGGCGATCACCTCACCCCAGCCAGTGCTGGGCTGCGTCGCAAATTACTCGGAGACTGGGCAGAGGGCGAGGAGCGTCAGCAACAGGTGGAGCAACTCCAAACACTGATTACGGGTTGGGCCCAGGCCAGCTGCAGCAGTTAAGAACCCTTGAACCAGTTGTGCGTCAGCCAAGCCGATCAAGCCCGTAACTTGTCGAGCACTGAGCGATCCTCCAAGGTGCTGGTGTCGCCACTCACCTCCTGACCAGCAGCCAGGGCGCGCAAAATCCGGCGCATGATCTTGCCACTCCGCGTTTTGGGAAGCGCATCACTGCAGCGAATCTCATCGGGGCGAGCGATCGGTCCGATCTCCTGGCCGACATGGGCCCGCAGTTCCGCCACCAGCGCATCACTGGCGTGACGTCCTGATTCAAGGGTGACAAATGCAACGATGCCTTCCCCTTTGAGATCGTCGGGACGGCCGACAACGGCAGCTTCAGCGACAGCCGGATGGCTGACAAGGGCAGACTCGATTTCCATCGTGCCAAGGCGGTGACCCGACACATTGATGACATCGTCCACGCGACCCATCACCCAGATGTAGTGATCACTGTCACGACGGGCCCCATCGCCAGCGAAATAGATGTAGCTGCCATCGGCAGGACGAATGTGCTCCCAGTAACTCTCGCGAAAACGCTGCGGGTTGCCATGCACCGTGCGCATCATTCCAGGCCAAGGGGATCGCACCACGAGATAACCACCCTCATCTGCCTTGCAGGAGTTGCCTTCAGCATCCACCACATCCGCTTGAATCCCCGGTAGAGGCAACGTGGCCGACCCGGGCTTGGTGGGGGTGGCACCGGGAAGGGGGCTGATCATCACGCCACCCGTCTCGGTTTGCCACCACGTGTCGACAATGGGGCAGCGATTGCCGCCAATCACCTCGCGATACCACATCCAGGCTTCTGGATTAATCGGCTCACCGACCGTTCCCAGCAACCGCAGGCTGCGCATGTCGAACTGATCGGGCACCTCACGACCACTCTTCATGAAGGCACGGATGGCTGTCGGCGCCGTATAGAAAATCGTGATGCCATGCTTCTGGATTAACTCCCAGAAGGCCCCAGGCTTGGAGGGACGCGGTGCTCCCTCATACATCACGGATGTGGCTCCGTTGGACAGTGGGCCGTACACGATGTAGCTATGGCCGGTAATCCAGCCCACATCAGCGGTGCACCAATAAACGTCGTCGTCTTTGATGTCAAAGATCCACTGGAAGGTGAGATGGGCCCAAAGGTTGTATCCGGCCGTGGTGTGCACAACACCCTTCGGTTTGCCCGTCGATCCGGAGGTGTAGAGCACAAACAAGCGATCTTCACTCTCCATCGCTTCGGCTGGGCAGTCGCTTGACTGGCCAGGCACAGCGTCATGCCACCACACATCCCGACCGTCGATCATCACCGTCGGCTCCTTGGTGCGCTGCACCACAAGGACGGATTGAACAGAAGGGCAGGCATCCCCAGCGAGAGCGGCATCAACAGCCGGTTTGAGAGACACCGGCTTGTCTTTACGGAAGCCTCCATCGGCAGTAATCACCGCCTTGGCCTCGCCGTCGATCAAACGATCCCGTAAGGCTTCGGCCGAGAACCCACCAAACACCACCGAATGGGGAGCACCAATGCGAGCACAAGCGAGCATTGCGATCGCCGCTTCCGGGATCATCGGCATATACAGAGCCACGAGATCGCCCTTGCCGATGCCCATCACCTTCAACGCATTGGCAGCCCGACACACTTCAGCGTGTAGCTCCCGATAGGTGAACCGACGCACATCGCCGGGCTCCCCCTCCCAGATCAGGGCCGTTTTTTCAGCGCGGGGGCCGTTGAGATGGCGGTCGAGGCAGTTATACGAAAGGTTGGTTTTGCCACCGTCAAACCACTTCGCGAAGGGAGCATCACGCCAGTCGAGCACCGTGTGGAAAGGCTCAAACCAATGCAACTCCCGCTTGGCGGCCTCACCCCAAAAGCGATCTGGATCTTGCGATGCCGCGTCCGCTAGCGCCTGATAAGCCTCAAGGCTGCCGATCTTGGCTGCGGCAGCCAAGTCGGCGGGGGGCTCGAACACGCGCTGTTCGTGCAACACCGATTCGATCGTGGAGGTCTCGCTGGTCACGCCGGTCATCGTTGATCTGGGCCCCCCGCAGGGTAGGGAGCTCATCTGGCCCTACGGCCGACTGCTTCGCAACTCGTCGTCGAGGTGAGACGCTGGAACAACGCCTTTGTTCCCATCGGCCCATGCCTGTGCCTGCGGCCTGCCTCTTTGACCTTGATGGGCTGCTGCTCGACACCGAGCCGCTGCATGGCCGGGCCTGGGCAGAGGCCGCTGCACAGTTCGGAACGCAGTTAAGCCCTGCGCAGCTCCTCGACCTGCGCGGCCGCCGTCGCCGCGACTGCGCCGAGCAGGTGGTGCACTGGGTCGAAGCCCCCATTCGCTGCGAACAACTGCTGGAGGTGCAACAACCGATCGCCAAGCAACTGCTGCCAACGGCAGCCGCCAATGCGGGAGCAGAAGAGCTGATTGCCTGGTGTATCGCCACCGATCTCCCCATGGCCTTGGTCACCAGCAGTGGGAGGGAATCGTTTGACTACAAAACTGGAGCCCATCCATGGATCCATCAGATCCGCACCCGGGTGTTGGGAGACGATCCAGAACTCAAGGCTGGGAAACCAGCTCCCGATCCCTATCTCTTGGCGGCCCAACGACTGGGCATCGCCCCAGAGCAGTGCTGGGCTTTTGAAGATTCCGCAGCGGGATGTCGTGCCGCTCTGGCAGCTAACTGTGAACTGTGGGTTCTCAACCCCAACGGGGAAAACCTTGATCTCAAGGAATCACCACCAGACAAACCATGGCATTCGATCCACAGTCTCCATGCGGTATTGGAACAACTACGGCAGTCGTGACCAGTTGATCAGCCTGAAAGTCGACTCAATACAAACGACTGAGGACAAACTCGGGGAGATCAAGCAAAGCGCGACGACAAGGCGAATCTGGAAGCCATTCCAACGATTCACGCGCTTCGCGGGCAAAGGTTTCAGCCAATGCTCTGCTGCGTTGAATGGCGTCTGAAGCCCTCACGAGCGCAAGAGCCTGCTCCAGATCGCCTTCTTCACTAAATTCCCGTTCGATCAAGGTGCTAAGTGCTGGCTTGGCCTCAAGGGCATACAGGGCAGGTGCTGTGAGATAGCCACTCGCAAGATCACTGGCGGCGGGTTTACCGAGCTGCTGGTCGCTGCCGGTGAAGTCAAGAATGTCGTCCACCACCTGGAAAGCAAGGCCGAGCTGACGACCAAAGCGATAGAGAGAATCCAACTGTTCTGGACCCTGTTCACTCAAAACACCCGCTGCACGGGCGCTATTAGCAACTAACGAGGCCGTCTTGCAGTAGCTCTTTTCCAAATAGGTCTCGAAAGACTGACCAGTGTCGTAACGGTATAAACCTTGCTTCACTTCACCGTCAGCCAAATCCATAATCACCCGGCTGAGCAACTTGACCACTTCAAGATCATCCAGGTTGGCGAGATGCCAACTGGCTTGAGCGAACAAAAAATCACCGGCCAACACAGCCACACGGTGATTGAAGCGACTGTGCACCGTCTCGACACCACGGCGGGTGGCAGCTTCATCCACCACATCGTCGTGAACCAACGATGCTGTGTGGATCATTTCGGTGATCTCTGCCAAACGGCGATGCCGCGCCGTGAGTTCGCCGTCCGGCGCAAGGGCCCGGGAAATCAGCAAAACAATGCCGGGACGAAGCTTTTTCCCGCCCGCACTAAATAAATGCTCAGCCGCTGCTTGCAAAATCGGATGACCAGCACCGATCAAACTGCGCAGATCACTGAGCAAAGTTTCGAGATCGAGCTCAACCGGCTGCAACAGCTCAGTGACGGTGGTCATGGGATCCCTCGGCGTTGCGATCTTAGAAGGCGCAGACCTCTTATCGCAGGGTGACGCCCTCAACCCGAGGACGAGCGCCAAGCCAGGGGGTCGCCCGTCGCGCAAAACCCTCAGGGTCTGCGGTCACGCACAGACGCGTGTTGTGCAGCGACAGCGACTGCTTCGGACAAGCCGGATCTGGGGTACCAAGCAGGGCATCGAGCTGCCGCGCCACCCCTTCCGCAGGATCAATTAAACGCACGTGGGGCGGCAGAAGACTGCGCAGCAAGGGTTCCAACAGCGGGTAATGCGTGCACCCCAGAATCACGACCTCCACTGAAGCCTCCAGCAACGGCGCGAGATAGCCCATGGCCTCCTGACGCAACACCTGGCTGGACAGGTCCCCCGCTTCGATTAAAGGAACAAAACGAGGGCAAGCCTGCTGCACCACCAACGTGCCCGGCCTGAGGGCTTCGATGCTCTCCGGAAAAGCACCCGAGGCCACAGTGGCAGGCGTGGCCACAACGCCCACCCGGGATTCATGCACCATGGCGGCGGCAGCACCGATCAAGCCGACAACGGGAACACCGGCTTGCCCCTCGGCCACATCCCTGGCCAACGCATTCGTGGTGTTGCAGGCCATCACCACGGTGGACACCTGCTGGATCTTGAGCCAAGCCACCACCTCAGCGGCAATGGAGCGAATCTCGGCCGGCGATCGACTGCCATAGGGAACCCTGGCGGTGTCACCGAGATACACCGTTGGCACCGGACCATGACGCTGAAGGATGCTGCGCAGCACCGTTAGCCCACCAACGCCGCTGTCGAATAACCCTAGACAGACACTCATCGCTGCCCCCTTAAGTAATGAAGAATGCCAGCGGCAATGGCTAGCGATAGTCGGCGTCGATGGCCCCGATCCCCCAAGCGCGGGGCATCGACACTGCCTGTTAGAAACCCGACTTCAACCAAAGCGGACGGCATGGTGGTGCGACGGATCACAAAAAAACGTCCCTGACGCACCCCTCGGTTTGGGCTACCCGGAGACACATTTAAGACTTGCCGCTGCACATGGGCCGCCAGGCGAGCCGAGCGGGGATCGGAGTAATAGAAGGTTTCAATCCCATTCACTTCTGGACGCGCCATGCTGATCGCATTGGCATGGATGCTGAGGAAGGCATCCGCCCCGAGGCGATTCGCCAGGGAGACTCGTGGAGGCAGGTCCACATCCACTTCGGCCGTACGCGTCATCACCACCTGAACACCCTTGGCCTCTAACAGCTGCGCGACCTGGAGCGACAAATCAAGGACCACATCCGTTTCACGCAAGCCACCAATCCCGATCGCTCCCGGGTCGGGGCCACCATGGCCGGGGTCAATCACCACCCTGTAGCGACTACGGGGCACATCCGGCAAACCCGAGGGGTCTACGGGGGTTCTTGATGGCGTGATGCTGGTGCCTTGCGTCCAACGACCGCTCGATCGGGTGAGATCCCCCTCACCAATGGTGCGCAACCCTCGGGTATTGAGCCCTTCAAAGGCCATGGACCAACGATCAATGGCTGTGCCCACCAATTTCAAACGACCTGGATCGAGCTGAATGCCAGGAAAAAACTCGACCACAAGGCGGGTCGAGCCAAAGGTGGGCTTCCCCAGACGGATCTCCTTCACCGGTCCGCTGCCAGGCAGTGATCTGGAGCGACGCAACTCACCGGGAAAGTCGATCCACACACGTGGGCCTTGCTGCGCATGGCCCGCTTCAAAGAACGCTTCCAAACGCACACCTGAGGCCGTCCGCAGCTTGAGCACACCGTCGCTGGTGAGCTCCCAGGCAGCTAGCGCACTGGCAGCGCGGGCCGGCAATGCGCTCAGCAAGTTCGCAGCTTGGATCAGCGCTGCAGCCAAGCAGGCAACACGACGAGACTGGGCCGAACGCATGGAACTCAGAACAGGGCTGGTTCGCGGTGCTCAAGGCTGGGCATCTGCGATCGGATGCGCTGCAGGTGAGCGGTATCAACCGGCGCAATCGCAGCACCAGGATTCACCCCGGCATCCGCCATCACCGTTCCCCAGGGGTCAATCACCATGGCGTGGCCATGGGTCTGACGGCGGCCATCGTGCATGCCAGTTTGGGCAGGAGCCACCACGTAAGCGGTGTTTTCAATGGCGCGAGCCTGCAGCAGCACCTGCCAGTGATCTTTGCCCGTGTAGGCGGTAAATGCGGCGGGAATCATCAACACCTCAGCTCCGGCACCGACCAGATGGCGATAGAGCTCAGGGAAGCGCACGTCGTAGCAAATCGACAGCCCCACACGGCACAAACCAGGCACATCCACCACCGGCGGCAGAGCGGATCCCGGTGTCACCGTGGTCGATTCCCGGTAGGGCACACCATCCGGCAAGTCGACATCAAAGAGGTGGATCTTGTCGTAACGGGCGAGAAGCTGACCATCACGGCCGACTAATTCCGCCCGGTTAAACGTGGTCGCACCATCTCCCGAAGGCACTGGAAAACCCCCACCCAAGATCACCACCTGGTAACGGCGGGCCATGGTCGACAAAAAACGACCGCACTGGTCAGCGAGAGATGGCGCCAACGCAAGCCGTGTGGCGTCTTCCCCCATGAAGGAAAAATTTTCAGGCAGCCCCACCAACTCAGCGCCACGCCGCGCCGCTAGCTCGATCTGCTCTTCAGCAGCCAAAAAATTCCTCTCGACGTCCGCTGTGCTGGTGAGTTGCACAGCGGCCGCCAGAAAGTCACTCACAAACGTGCGGAGAAAAAACGAATTTTAAGGGGAGCAAGGCGACCAAGCTCCTCAACCTATGGCCCGCAAAACACCACGATCCACCTGGGTCGGAACCACTGACAACACGTCCAGACCAGCGCAGCAGCGGAAGTCGGCATCGTGGTTTCCAATCCCGAGTAGACGCTGGCCATGGGTCGCCAAACGCAAGCAAGCTTCGGGATCAGCCTGCCAACGCTCCCAGAGCACGAGCGCAGCCTGCATCTCATCATTTACAGCGACAGCTCCATGCTCCAGCAACACGGCCGCCAGGGCGCCGGCCGCCAGGGAATCTTCGAGGGAGTAGGCCCCTTCCCATCCACTACCCACAATCCAAACCCGCAGAGGCTGCTCCTGCAGCAACCGCTCAGCCACCGCTCGACGGTTGGGCAGAGCTGCAGTGAACACGCGCGCGATGTCGCGCACCTTGTGGAGACTGCGCGTGCCATTGGTGGTGCTCATGAACAGGCGTTGACCCCGCACCACCTCCGGCAACACCGCGACGGGTGAATTGCCAAGGTCAAAACCATCCAGGGTTTTGCCACCCCGCTCCCCCACCATCAGCCGTGAAGCCTCGGGCCATTGCTGGGCATTGGAGCGCAGCTCATCCAGATCACTGAAAGTCTGCACAGCCTCTGCGCCGTTATGCAAAGCCCACGCAATGGTGGTCGTCGCCCGCAGCACGTCAATCACGACGGCAGCATCGGCTTTGTCTGCGGCCTGCACATCGGGACCGCAATCGGGAACATCAGCGGCGACGTGGAAATAGCTGAGCTGCATGGCCACGCTGAACGAAGGGCGTGCGTCACAGTAACGAGACCGCCAGCCCAGCACCCAGCATTTCTATGGCCCTGTTCCGCTCCGGACCGGCGACCCGCGACCTGCGGGGGTTTCTCAAGCTATTGGAGGAGAAAGGTCAGCTCCGGCGGATCAAAGCCCCTGTGGATCCCGACTTGGAATTGGCCGCCATCGCCGATCGGGTGCTGGCAATGGGAGGACCAGCCCTGGTGTTCGACAACGTGATTGGCTCCTCGATGCCAGTGGCCGTGAATCTGCTGGGCACGGTGGAGCGGGTGGTGTGGAGCATGGGCCTCGAACGGGCCGAGCAGCTGGAGGAACTCGGCAGCCGACTCGCCCTGCTTCAGCAACCCAAACCTCCCAAAGGGCTGGAGGAAACCAAAGCCTTTGCCAGGGTGTTTTGGGATTTGATCAAAGCGGTGCCAGACCGGGATCTCACCCCTCCCTGCCGCCAACAGGTGTGGCAAGGCGATGCGGTGAACCTTGACAGGCTGCCATTAATTCGCCCCTGGCCCGGTGATGCAGGCGGTGTCATCACGCTGGGCCTCGTGATTACGAAAGATCCTGAAACTGGCGTCCCCAATGTGGGGGTGTACCGCCTGCAACAACAGTCAATCAACACCATGACGGTGCACTGGTTGAGCGTGCGTGGCGGAGCCCGTCACCTACGCAAGGCAGCCGCCCTGGGCAAAAAACTCGAGGTGGCTGTTGCCATCGGGGTGCATCCCTTGCTGGTGATGGCCGCAGCCACACCGATTCCTGTGCAATTGAGTGAGTGGTTATTTGCTGGCCTCTATGCCGGTGAAGGGGTGCGACTTACCCCTTGCAAAACCCTCGACCTAACAGTGCCAAGCCACAGCGAAATCGTGCTGGAAGGCACGATCACTCCCGGAGAGGTGCTTCCGGATGGTCCCTTCGGCGACCATATGGGATTCTACGGAAATGTGGAAGAGTCTCCATTGGTGCGCTTTCACTGCATCACGCACCGCCGTGATCCGGTGATGCTCACAACGTTCAGCGGCCGACCGCCGAAAGAAGAAGCGATGTTGGCAATCGCCCTGAACCGGATCTACACACCAATCCTGCGCCAGCAGATTCCGGAAATCAAGGATTTCTTCCTACCGATGGAAGCTCTGAGCTACAAACTGGCGGTGCTTTCCATTGACAAGGCCTATCCAGGCCAGGCCAAACGAGCAGCCATGGCGTTCTGGAGTGCCCTTCCCCAATTCACCTACACCAAATTTGTGGTGGTGGTCGACAGCCATATCAATGTGCGAGATCCACGCCAGGTGATCTGGGCGATTGCAGGCCAGGTGGATCCCCAGAGGGATCTCTTCGTGCTCGAAAACACCCCCATCGACACCCTCGATTTTGCGAGCGAACAACTTGGGCTGGGAGGACGTTTGGCCATCGATGCCACCACCAAGATTGGCCCTGAGAAAAACCATGAATGGGGCGAGCCATTGCGCCGACCTGCCGAACTAGAAGAGAAAGTGACAGCACGCATGGCCGAGCTGGGACTCGACGACTTAGGCGGAAAGGAACCTGATCCAGCATTGTTTGGATATGTGCTGGAGTCGTTGCTCAGCAAAGCAGGACTGCAAAATTCTTAAAGAACGTTGCGAAAGCGCCATCAACTCAACGCCAACCTGAAGCAGCCATGAGTCGAATCGCCAACGGTTGATACTCACTCAACTGGGCAATGGCGACCGAATCAGGGGTGAATCCCCCTAAAGTTGAAACATATGGTGATGCATTGAGAGATGCAATGGGATGCTCAAACGTAGGATTTGCCAATTCTGCACTTCCTTGAGGAGAGGCCAAGAATTCGATCAAGCGAACCGCATGACTCCGATTGACGGCACTAGCTGCAACTGCAGCAGCACTGATATTGACGTGGGCGAGAGAGGGAATCACCACATTGGCCTGCTGAGCAAGAGCTTGATCTCTGGAACCATTCACCCCCGCCAACATGCGAGAGTAATAATAATGATCACAACACCAACACCGCATTAACCCTGAGCCACAGCACGAATCAAAGAAATATCACCCGAGAAATAAGGCTGGGCAAGATTTGAGCGCATTCCCTTGAGTCATTTTTTATTGCATCCACACCATTTAATGCGATTTGATCAGCAACAAGCGATTGATTGCATACATTATCCCTTCGTCTCAAGCAGAGTTTACCCTTAAGAGAAGAATCTGCCAAATCTGCGTATGTCTTCACCCTTGACGCAGAAACAACACGAGGGTTGACAACCATAACCCTAACTCGTCGCGTTAAACCAAACCAGCGATTATCGGGATCACGATAACGAGACGGAACATCATCAAGTAAAGACGTCGAAGTGATCGGAGAAAAAAGACCAAGCTCAGCGGCTCGATTGATTCGTGCAGCATCAACAAGAAGGATCACATCGGCTTTCGAGTTGCTTCCCTCCCGCCGAAGCCGCTCAACCAGAGATGCCCCTTTACTTTCGAGGAGACGTACTTTAATACCCGTCGCATCTGAAAACTTTTTAAAAACCTTACGATCTGTATTGTAGTGACGACCTGAATAAACACGAACCCCCTGAGAAGCAGCAGCAGAAAGAGGTAGCATCATCAAGTAACAAGAAGCAAGGATGGCTTTCACGACTATCGGCATAAGGCAAGAAACGCTGATAATATTCAAGAGTCAGAGGCACCAACAGACGCAACAAAAATCACATCTCAAAAGAAAAATAGCTACACACGTCGATGGAAAGCCTTCAAATCCAAGTTTTTCAAACAACAGAATGCAACGACATCAGAGATAGACTGCTTCAGATCCCACAAGATGAATGGATTGACGGAAAATTAACAACAGGAGATCATGCCAAAACGGCTAAAGTAAATACACAACTCAAGCCCACTAATCCGCTCAACAATGAACTCATTCAACTCACAAGAAATCGATTAAGAAAAAATCCAGCGTTCAAGAGCTTTTGTATTCCCAAGACGTTGCATCACAACATCATTAGCAAAACCAACGCAGGTGGTGGCTATGGAACACATATCGATAATGCATTCATGAAGACTGGTCGCGCCGATATCTCATACACAATCTGTTTCAGCGAAGAAGAAGACTATCAAGGAGGGGAACTTGAAATATATGAAGCAACTCAGTCAACAACCATAAAAATTAAACAAGGCTATGCTTATATCTACCCAAGCAATCAACTCCACCAAGTCAAGACGGTTACAGCTGGAACCAGATTGGCTTGCGCAGGATGGGTACAGAGTTATATTTCATGCCATGATCTGCGAATGAATCTTTTCAACCTAGAAGCAGGTGCCAATTACCTGCTAGCTGAGCAGGGACGTTCGGATGCACTCGATCGAATATTTCTAGCCCATGCGAACCTATTACGCAACTTTGGCAACTAGGGCAACAATAATTAGTTACCAATGTATCAAATGATCGCCGAAGATGAGAGTAGTTATCGATAATAGAAGTTTAAATCAATTGCATCATGAATACCAAAACAACTCTGGGATTGCTGCTTGCTGCCTCTTCAGTGATCACCCTTCACCCTAAGGTCAAAGCAGAGTTTCTCAATCCGTATCCAGAAAGCCAAAATAACAGTTCAGACCTTCAGGGAGGCTATCAAGAGTGGACAACTGATCAGGATATTTCAGAAAAAGCCGTAAAAGATGAATCACTCAAGCAAGCAGAACAAAAAGTTGAAAACGAAGGCGCTTGCATTCCCATTGGAGAAGGTGAGAATTGCTGGTGAAGCCATGCTCGCGTATTAAAACAAATAGACTTCAAAGTCTAAGCTTCACAATAAAGAGAGGGAAAACCCTCTCTTTTTAAACTACCTTAAAATCTTAAAACTTAAATGAAGTCTGCACTAGCGCACCCAATGTATTGAATTGATCGGCACCTAAACCACCAGTCTCAGCACTAGAGCCAGTAAGCTGTCCAAATGGTCGGCTTAAATAGAAAACAGCAGGGGTCACAGTTATGTTGTCAGTTACTTGGAAGTCGTAATAGAGCTCAAAGGCCATATTTCCGTCATCGGGATACATGGTCGTCGTACCATCACTTTTTGTCGCTTCACCATTGATCGCCGTCACAAATTGTGGACTACCAAATGCAAAGCCAAGACGATTACCTTTCAGGAAAGCATCTTTCCAATTTAAACCAACAAGCCAGCTTTGAGACTCAGTGCGCACCCCATCAAATTGGCCTTTGATCGTTTCCTGGGGAAGATTAAAAGTGCTCAAACTCCATCCAACACTAATGCTAGGAACCCAACCACTCTGGCTAGGCTGCCAATAGGCATTCAAATTAAATTGATTAGCCTCCTCAAAGTTACTTTTTGAGGCACCCAAAGGGGTGCCAGCTCCACCAACAGTCATTCCCCGTTGAGAGTAGGCATAAGCTGCCGAGACTTGCCATTGAGAATTACCATAGGCAACTTGGCTAAGAAATTTTCCTTTGCTGCTATCAGTAAAGAGGCCTCCTCCGCTACGGGCATTTGACTTGTCTCCATTATTGGCAGCATAATTAACACTCAATTTCAGCTTGGGATCACCATAATTTGCAAATCGGTCGCTGATCCAATTAACACCAAATCCTGGGGATGTAGAAGCACCATATGCGCCATAATAGCCACCAAGTTTAAACTGCTTCAACATAGGCTTATAAATACCAGGAGCGGCAGCAAGCATGTAATAGTTCTCGATCTCAGGACCGACAAAGACTCTAAAGTCTCCGACAGGAAACTCATACCATATTTTATCTATTTTCAAGATATTATTATTGCTGTTTGAACTGTTAAGCTGGGTCTGGCTTCCAGTATAACCCTTCCCAGAAAAAGCATTCGTATTAAAATTACCGGAGCGTAGTCGAGTATAGAGCAGATCTTTACCAGTGAAACTGGTATTGAGATTTAAGGTGTATCGATAAGAAAAAGACAAGCCATCATCACCAAGATAATTGCTATTGGCATCGTAAAGATTATCAGTTTGATCGCCACCATACCCTGTGGCACCAATCACAAAATCAGCGCGACCACTGAGCTTGGTGGTGGTGGAGAAGAAGGACGCTTCCATTTCGCCCACACGTGCTTCCAAGCCATTCACGCGGCCCTTCAGCATGGCGAGTTCGCGATCGAACTCACGCATCAAACGCTTCAGCTCGTCGGTCACTTCGGTGACG
>JBMHDE010000029.1:0-3903 GCA_049889555.1 Synechococcus sp.
TCCTGGTCAATGAAGGTGGTCGGAGTATTCACACTGTGCCGCTGAAGCCTCAGATAGCTGCAGTGTGATGATCTGGCTGCGGGCTCAAGCGGGTCTCCTTTTTTGAGGCTGACTCCAGATTCACTTTCTCAGGAGACCCCAGGTAGACGCATCACATGGGATGGATTACAGATGGAGGAATCAGAGCCAAACACACGGATCAACAGCTGTGTTAGCTGTCGCCAACGCTCAGGATCAAGAGCCTCTTTTGTAACCCAGTATTGATGGAGGCTATTGCCTCCGGTGTCCACCTGAAGTGTGGGAGCCGGCAGGATGCCCTCCCAGCATGTTGCCTGCTGTTCGATGCTGCGATCATCGTGCTCCATAAACAACCCCCCGCAGCTGGTGATGTCAGCATCACTGTCACCTGCGTGATTAATTACTGCATAGATGGATGCTTGCCGCTTCGACCATTGCGCCATTGTCTCAGCGGATAGTAATGCTTTCTCAGCGCCGGATCCCTTTGATCGGGGATTGTGAATCAGTCGGATTCGGGTCTCCTCAGGCTTTTTGCCCAGGATGTTTAAAAACCTCAGTGTTTCTTGAAGTATTTCATACTTGTTTTCCATTATAAAATAAGGTTATTGAACGTGTGGGGCGCACTTGGCGCCCTTTTTTTGTCAGCGCAGTAACACCGACAATTGCTCCGTCTCATCCTGTTGATGCAGGAGTTTGCGGATGGCTGCACTGCGGCTGGTGTTGGCTAAATAAGCCAGCTTCCTGATGTGCTCGTGCAGCTCTTGATCCGTGCGGATTACGAAAACATGATCATTCATGGAACTCATTCGTGGAACGTATTTGTTGATTATTCGAATACATACAAATTATATTGACCACTAATTCTTCTCATTTTGTATGGACGGCAAATTAGGAAAAAAATTTCCTGACCGATCTCCACACCCCCGTCAGTGGCGGATGGTGGGAAGAAAAAAAGAAAGGTGATACCCCCCTCGATTCACTGCGTTCATCGATGGACACACCATGCCGTACGTGTAATCGACAACTAGGGATTCTTGGCTCTGTGGCGATTTTCGCCATGGGTAAGTCCAAGGCACTTCCCACGGGCAGTCCCTATTCCATTGCAACCAACACCATGAAACTGATTGCTTCCATCAGCGCGCTCCTACCGCAGCTGCACGCCTTTCTCGATGAAGACAACTTTTATCAGTTAGGTGCCACATGGACCGCAGCCGATGGCTTGCGCGAGCAGCACAATCTGGAGCTGCGCTACACCCACAACTCAGAACGGCTTGCCCTGCAGGGTGACCCAATGCCTAATGGCAGTTGGCGTTACGTCGCACCCAACGGTTGCGTGCACACCATCTCAGCGGAGCGCGCCAGGGAGTTTATGGAAACCACCCATCGTCACGCCACGGTGATGGTCGGGATGTTGGATCGCCTCAAAGAAGCAGGGGTGACTGCCCCCATCTTTGACACCGCGCCAACGGTCTAACGGACCTGTCGTTCCAGATGCCTGGGTCATAGCCGAACTTCTGCATTGCGCTTGCGGGTGCGGAGGTTTGGCTGTCCCACACCTGTTTTTCATGGAACAACACTCACCGAGCAAAGCAGAAGAGATTGAGGCCATGCGCTCCCTTGTGGATCGCCTTGGACCTGACTCCTATCTCGGCCCATGGCTAAGGGATGCACCGCCCTTTCTGGCGGACTGCAACACCTGTGACCTGCCGCCGCTCAGTGCGGCGGAACTGTTGCAGCAAGCAGCGGCAGATCGGTTGGCGGCTTACTGCCTCAGGCAAGAAGCCCAGTTGGAATGCCGGCAATTGCTGGAATCCACCACCAGCCGCGCTGACGCCCTGCTGCAGCAGGCGCAGATCGACGCTGAACGTCTCAAGGACCGCGCATGGCAAGCAATCCGTTTGGCCATCAAGGAACTCGAGGCCTGAGTGTCATCCCACCCAATGCCCTATCCCACTTGCATTTACACGACATGACCATGATCACCACCACCAGCGTCAGCACACCTGCTGAGGCGATCACACCCACTGTGATTTCGCCGGCGATGTTGGGCTGGCGACACCCACGCAAGGTGGCGTACATCCATCGCCACCCGCAGCTCAATGACCAGTGTCTGTACTTCTGGAATCACCAGGAGAACAGCCCGGTGCCCACGGAGTCCCAAGATCTGATCTTCCTTCTGGAGGACATCTACGTCGAGCAGCGCGGCCAGTTCAAGGCCCACAAACTGATCGTGGATGCCGACCTGGGACTCGATGGCTGGCTGCGGCTGATCGTTGGCTTTTATACCGCCTGTGCCACCACCTTGATGGCATCGCTCGCGGCACTGACGCCAGCACTGCTGCATGGCCCATTGGCACTACGGCTCAGGGCAGGCAGCAGTCAGGGCGTGGTCCTACCTGCGATCTACGTCGATAACGACTGGATTGATGGCCGGCCCCTGTCACGGGATGAACGCGGCAATCCACTGCCAGCCATTGACCTGTTGACGGAGGTACAGACGCTTCTGCGTCATGCCTTGGCGGTCGACCACCTGCCCCATCAGATCAGAAGCCAGCAGCGCCAGACGGCTTGAGCGGATGGTCTGACTGTTGAACTGACACCCACCAGCGGCCCAGACGGCCTGTTGGCAAGGTGCGAGAAATCCCCCTTGGTGTTTGTGCCAGGGGGGATTTTTCGTTTGAACGTTCAAGTCGTTCTGGGTTTCCTGCCCTGTACTTCAGCAGGGCTCACAACCGGCTACGAGCCGGCAACCAACCCATGGCCCATTTATTTACCTCTGGTGTCTTCCTCCACAACAAACCCGCCTGGCACCGCCTTGGTGTCGTAGTGGATGGCACCCTGCCAGCAAGAGAAGCCTTCCGATTAGCGGAGGCTGATTTTCCAGTTGCTGCGCGGCCGACGGCGGGCTATGGCAGCACCACCACCGCCGAATTGGCCGCCCGGGCGATGGCCATCAAGGCGATGGCTGGGCGCTGTGAGCTGGACGCCTTCGTTGTTGCCCAGCTCAACCGGGGTGCCTATGGCAACCCCAGTGGTCCAGACGTCTCGCACTTGGCGGGGACCTCGGAACTGGAGCCCTATGCCTCAGCGGTGTGGCTGATTGATCGCCCGCAGACCGATGCGTTCACGCCCCCCCGGCCGGGCGTTCTGGAGGTTCACCACGGCAAGTTCCGCCATGGCCAGATGGCCGGCGGTAATGACCTCAGCAAAACCTTGATTCGTCTGGATCGCGGCCACTGCTACCTGGAGGGGGACGAGGGACGGCGCGTCTTCCAAGGCCATGACCTCTACCCGGGGGTCGAATGCCTGTGATCAGCGCGGCGCTGCTCGAGCAGGTGCGCGAGCGCGCGCGGATTACGGATCTATTTGAGGCCAGCGCCCTGCAACGCGCGGGGGCGGAGTATCTGACCCGCTGCCCCTGGCATGACGTTCGGCGGCCATCGCTGACCGTGAGCCCAAAGCGCAACCGGGTGCACTGTTTCGTGTGCGGCAAGGGGACCGATGCCATCGGTTGGCTGCAGGAGCAGCAGCGCTTGAGCTTTCAAGAGGCCGTCCTCGAGCTCGCCCGCCGCCTCGGGCTGCGCGATCCCGCCGCTGACCCGGCTGACCAGGAGCGCTTTGAAAAGGAGTGGCGGCAACGCCGGGAACTCCAGGCCCAACGCGAACGCGAATGCGCGCAGTTTCATCAAGCCCTGCAGCAGCAACTGCAGCGGGGCGAAGAGGACGGAGCGCGCTACCTCAAGCAGGGCTTCCTGAATAAGATCAGATCCCCTGCGGCGCAGTGAATCTCAGCGATTTCTGGGGCTAAAATGTGTCGAAACGGGCTCTTTTGAGCCCAAAAGCCGCCCAGAGTTTTCCACATGTATCGGCGCGAGCATCCTGATC
>JBMHDE010000030.1:0-21638 GCA_049889555.1 Synechococcus sp.
AGTAGTGGTTCCCCACTTTGCGGTGGTGCACGGCCGTCACCGCTTCGGTGTCGGCCACATTGCCCTGCTCCACCACGGCATAGATGATCCAGTGGTCGGGTCCTTCGAGGCGCTGCTCGACCCGGCAGTCCAGGTAAGCCAAAGCATCACCAAGCACCGGGCCGCCGGTGGCGACCCCTTCCAGCACATTCACCCCTTCAAAGCGATCGGCGCCAGGCCGGAAACGCTTGAGAAAATGACGCAGCAGGGGTTGGTGGTTGTCGTCCCGCAGCACGTTGAGCACAAAACGATCACCCACCTGCATCAGGGTTTCGATGGCGCGATCTTTGGCTACGGCCACGGTCAGACCTGGGGGTGTGAAGCTGGCTTGGCTCACCCAGCTGGCCACCATGGCGCTGCGGCGCAGGTTCTCCCCTTTGCCCTGGCTGGCGGTCACCACATAGAGGCCGCCACTGAGGCGTCCGAGGGCTTTGTCGAGGTCGCCATCGAGGCTTTTCATCGCTGCGATCGTTTTCTCGCGCGTCAGCAATTGGCCCAGGTCAGTGCCCGATTCTTCGCAACGCTGGTAGTCGGCTCCTGAGGGCAGTTGGCGGATGCGTAGCGGGGCGAAGGCCTCCTTCTGACCCTGGGCTCGCAGCTGGTTGGCTACAGCATCAATGGGTTCATCGTCGCCACCGAAGGCGTCATACACCCCCACCCACTGTTTGCTGTGTAGGGCGGCCAGGAGGGTGCCGATCGAGCTCTGTAGGTCGGCATCGGGATTGGCGGGCCAGGTGGGGACGACCACCGCTTTGGCTTCGCCGACTAAAGCGGTGAGTTCCTGGGGATCGGTGGCTCGCAGATCAACCAGTTGCACTTGGGCTTCTGCTTTGCCGATGCCATGGGCGATCGCCTGGCTGACGCGATCACAGAAGCCGTATTGGCTCACGTAGCAAACCGCGGCATAGCTCTCGCCTTTGCTGCGCTGACTACTCCATTCGCGGTAGTCATTGACCCAATGCTGCAGATGCTCACGCAGCAGCGGTCCGTGACCAACAGCGATGGTGTTGATGTCCGGTAGGCCATCCATCCGCTTGAGAGCCTGCAGCACGCTGCGGGCATTGGGCCCCATCAGGCAGTCGTAATAAAACCGAAAATCTGGAGCGATTGCGCCGGGATCACTGTCGAAGACTGCATCGGAGCAGTAGTGCAGGCCGAAGGCATCGCAGGTGTACAGGATGCCGGTGCCATGGTCGAACGAAAAGATCGTGTCGGGCCAGTGCAGGTTTGGCGCACTCAGGAAGGCAAAGCGGTGATGGACGCCGCTGGTGGGATTGGTGCCGAGATCCAGATCATCGCCGCTTTTGACCGCGCGTGATTGGAAGGGGCGATGCACTTGGTTCTGCAAAAACTGGATCGCCACCTTGGACCCGACAATTTCAATGTCTGGGTTGAGGTCGATCAGGTCACCAATCAGTCCCGAATGGTCGGGTTCGGTGTGACTGACGATCAGCACATCGATGCTCTTGGGGTCAATTTCCCCCTGCAGCAAAGGAATCCAAGTGTCGCGGAATTTTGCGTGGCTGGTGTCGATCAGGGCAGTGCGCTCACCGCGCACCAGAAAGCTGTTGTAGGTGGTGCCGTTGCGCAGGCCGAATTCAATATCGAAACGGCTGCGGTCCCAGTCGAGAGACCGAATCGTGGTGGTATCGGCGGCGATGGCCTCGCATTGCAGCGATAAACGGGGGGCCACAGCGGAAGGATCCTTACTGTTCAGGCTTGCCGTGACCATGGCCGAATCGCGCGCTGAATCAAACTCTACGGAGATCTTTAGGGGAGCGGCCCGGGGGCCATGGCCCCTGCAAGACGCGGTAACCAGTCCACCAAGCCGGGCATGGCAATCAAGAGGGCCAGCACCGCCACTTGCAGGCCCACGAAGGGCAGTGCTCCTCGGTAAAGATCGCGGGTGCTCACCGCATCCGGCGGTGCCACCCCCCGCAGATAAAACAGTGCAAACCCGAAGGGTGGTGTGAGGAATGAGGTCTGCAGGTTGGCGCCGATCATCACGCCAAACCACACCAGGGCGTCAGGGCCCAGCAGTTGACGGGCTGCCGGCAACAACAGCGGCACCGCAATAAAGGCGATTTCAAAGAAATCGATGAAAAATCCCAGCAAAAAGATGATCAACATGCTGAACGCCAAAAAGCCCACGCGGCCGCCCGGCAGGTTCAGCAACACATCGGAAATCAGCTGATCGCCTCCGACACCGCGGAACACCAGGCTGAAAGCGGTGGAACCCATCAAAATCGCCATCACCATCGCGGTGGTGCGCATCGTGCTTTCGCACACGGCGGAGAGTTGCGTGCGGCTGAATCCACCGTTGAGGGCAGCCAGCAGCATGGCGCCGCCGGCACCGATCACCCCCGCTTCCGTGGGCGTGGCAATTCCAAAGAAAATGCTGCCAAGCACTGCCACGATCAGGGCGATGGGTGGCAGCACCGATTGAATCAGTTGTCCAGGATTGCTTGATCCTGTGGCGTCTGGGGGGAGTTGGGGTGCCAGCTCTGGTTTGAGTGCACTGATGATCACCACATAGAGGGCAAACACCGCAGACATCAACAGACCCGGCAACAGGGCTCCGATGAACAGATCCCCCACGGAGATGCCCAGCTGGTCACCCAGCACCACCAGCACGATGCTGGGCGGAATGATCTGTCCAAGGGTGCCGGAGGCAACAATCACGCCAGTGGCCAGGCTTTTGTCGTAGCCGGCTCGCAACATCGCCGGCAGGGAGATCAATCCCATCGTGGTGACGGTTGCTGCGACCACGCCCGTTGTGGCGGCCAGTAGGGAGCCCACCAGCACCACCGCCAGGGCTAGACCACCGCGGAGCCGTCCCAGCAGGCGGCCCATCGTTTCCAACAGCCGCTCAGCGATGCCGGAGCTCTCCAGCATTGAGCCCATGAACACGAAGGCGGGAATGGCCAACAGGGTGAAGTTGGCCATGATCCCCAAGATCCGCTGGGGTAAAGCGGTGACGAATTGGGGTGCGATCTCACCACTGAGCATCCCCAGCACAGCAAAGATCACGCCCACGCCGCCGAGGCAGAAGGCGACCGGAAATCCGCTGAGCAACGCCATGATCAGCGCGAAGAACATGCCTGGGGCTAGAACCGCTGACGGGTCGATGCTGATCACCCATCCGAGGGCTTCAATCTCGATCACAGGGCAGGCCCTCCATCGTGCTGTTGCGCATCGGTTGCAGGACTGCTCGCCTCGTTTCGGAGTGCTAAGCGCAGGCGTAGCGCCTCAGCAATTCCTTGAAGACCCAGCAGCAGAAAGCCCAGGGGAATCAAAGATTTCACCCAGGTGCGAGGCAAGCCTCCAGGGTCTGGGGAGAGTTCACCAATGCTCCAGGCGCGCCAGGCCGGAGCGATGGCGATCGCCATCACCCCGAAGGCGAAGGGCAGCAGCAACAGCACAAGTCCTTTGAGCTCTTGGCGGTTGCGTCGCTGGGCCGACCAACGGCTCTGGAGCACATCCACCCTGACGTGCCCGCCTTTCTGCAGCGTCCACCCCAGCCCCAGCAGGAAGATCAGATCAAATAAGTACCACTGCGCTTCGATTAGGCCGTTCGAGCTGAGGTTGAGGCCGATGGCCGACCCCAGATGGCGGCCGATCACATTCCAGATGCCGATGGCCAGCATCAGCAGCACAGCCCAGCGGGCCAGCCAGGCGGCTCCAGCATTGAGGCGATCGAACAGCCGCACCAGCGCCTGTTGGGGGCTGTTCATGGTTGGGCCTCCCCATGGCTGGTCTTCAACAAAGCCAGTGGCAGTTCGTTGATGCGGTTCCAGGTGCGGGTTTCGCGCTGGAACAGGCGCCAGCGGTCCAGCAGGTCCCGGAAGCTGGCATCGCCGGCAGCCAATTCAGCAACCATCTCCTGGGTGGCGTCGTATGCCGCTTTGAGAATGGCGTCGCTGTAGCGCTCGAGCTTGACCCCCTGGCGGCGCAACCGCAGCAGCGCTTCGCTGTTGCGCTGTTCGTAGGTGCTGAGCATGCCCAGGTTCGCCTCAAAACAGGCGGTGCTGACCATGGCTTGGTAGTCCTCCGGCAATGCTGCCCAGGCCTTGCGGTTCACGAGTGCGGTGAGGCTTGGACCCGGTTCCCACCACCCTGGGTAGTAGTAGTGCTGTGCAGCTTTATGCAGGCCCAATTTTTCATCGTCGTAGGGGCCGGTGAATTCGGCGGCATCAATGGCCCCTCGCTCGAGCGCGAGGTAGATCTCTCCGCCGGGCAGCACCTGCACATTCACGCCGAGGCGGGCCATCACTTTCCCCCCCAGTCCGGGGATGCGCATTTTCAGGCCCTTGAGCGACGCCACGTCCTCCACGGGGCGCTTAAACCAACCACCCAGTTGGCCGCCGGTGTTTCCCGCTGGGAAGCTCTTGGCTCCGAAGTCGGCAAATAGCCTGTCCATCGCTTCATGGCCGCCGCCCTGATAAAGCCAGGCGTTCTGCTGCTGGGCGGTGAGGCCGAAAGGCACCGCCGTCCCGAAGGCAAAGGCGGGATTCTTGCCAACGTAGTAATAGCTGGCGGTGTGGCCGCATTCCACGGAACCAGCCTGCACGGCATCCAGGACTTCCAGCCCAGGAACGATTTCACCCGCAGCAAAGGGTTCGATGATGAAGTTGCCGCCACTCATCGCCTCCACCCGCTGGCAGATGGTTGCGGCACCGCCATAAATGGTGTCAAGCGATACCGGCCAACTGGTGGCCATGCGCCAGCGCACCTGAGGCCGATCACCGCTTTGGGTTTGGGTCGCACGACGGATCGTGCAGGCACTCAGGGCTCCGGCTCCAGCGGCAGCGGCGAGGGCTTGTCCACTGCTCCGGAGCAGTTGCCGTCGTTGCATGGCGTGCTCCTGCGTTAGTCGCTTTGAAGACGACGTTGGCTTGCCGCAGGTTATCGATCGTTGCCCGATTGCTTTTGGATTTGCAATTAAAAAAAGCCCCCCGCGCTGGCGGAGGGCCGTTCCGTTCTCTGAGGTTGTGTTGTCAGTTGCGTTGTCAACAGTGAGCGCTTAACTGTTAATCCTCCACCGCGATCGACACGGTGGTGCGGTTGTCCGCTTTGGCGGCCGTGATCGTCAGGATGCCGTCGCGGTAGGTGGCCTTCAGTTGGTCACGATCCAGGGTTTGCGCAAATCGGAAGCTACGGCCCCAAGTGCCCGGACGGAAGTCGCTTAATAACGGTTGTGCTGGTGTGGTGTCCGCCGTGGTGGTGTTGGCTGCCGTGCTGTCGGCGTCAGGGGTGAGGGTGGAGTGGCGCTCGGCACTGATCACCAGGGTGCGGTCGGTGGCCTTCACGTCGATGGAAGCCCGATCCACGCCGGGCAATTCGAGCCGCACGATGTAGCTGTTGGCGTTTTCGAGAACCTCAGCTGCCGGCACACGTTCGGCTTGAGCGACTTGCTGCTCGAGGCGCTCAAATAGGTCGAAAGGGGATTGGCGAAGGGTGAGCATGATGCATCCTCCAGGTGGAGAGTTGAGTTGGGTGGGTGTCACCCGAAACAGCAATTTGCGCGCTTTGAAAGAGATTGAGGAGCAGGAGAACCGCCCTATTTTGTACGGTCTGGACGACTGAGTTCGGTTGCTACCACTGCATTGGTGTAAAAGCCGAAGCGATGGCGTCGATCGCCATTGGCGAGCTCAAATCCACCACCAGTTGGAGAAACTGGCGGCTTGGCCACAGCGCTCTCCTTGTTCATCCCAGACTGTCCAGATGCGGGCGTTGTTGATCACAAACTGCCGCCCTTGACTATCGACGCGGATGCCTTGATAGCCCCGAACGGCATCCTGCTGTTGGGCGCTACCGAGGGCCTGGGCTCGCTCGCGGCGTTCCTGTTCGGGAGCGGTCAGTCGGGATGGCATGCCCACCATTTGGCTCCAGCGGCGACACCAGAGTTTGAGAGCCGCTGCATTGGCATAGATCAGGGTGGGGTCTTGGCGTGTGTTGTGGGCAAGCACGGGGCTCGGGCTAGCAAACAACGCCTGGCAGCACGTGCGTGCAGCGTCAGCTGCAGTTTGGCGACGGCCTAAAAGGGGAGATCCAAAGGCGTGCTGGTGTGAGGCTTCAATCCGTAGCGCCCAGCGCTGCGCATCGGCGGTGAGCCAGAGAGCAGGAGGTGCTGTGTCAGCCACCACCGGCCGTCATCGCAGCAACCATGGCCTGTTGGCCCAACAGCTGGCCTTGCGTGCGCAGATGGTCGAGGAATTGCTTCTTGGCCTCTGGGAATTTTGGTTCTTCCGCAAGGGGTAACTCACCGGCTGCATCGAGGCCTGTGTCGCCTTCCATGGCCGGGGTGATCACCACCAGATCCCCATCAAGACTGGCGTCGTAACGCCACCAGAGGGTGGGGTCGAGTACCGCCGGATGCGGTGGGGTTCTTTGATCAGCGTTGGCGTTGGTTTCGCTGGCCGCGGTATCCTCGTTGGTCGTGCCGGCTTCTGCAGCGGCTTTGGCTCGTGCTTCGAGGGCCTTGAGTCTGTATTCCGCCAGATCCTCCAGCAATTTGGCGCGGGTACGCCCCCGAAGTTGAAACAACACAAAGGGGTCTTCGCTGAAGCGTTCCCCCATCAGGAAATACACCGCACTGATGTGCTTGCAAGGGTTGGCCTTATCAGGGCAATTGCATTCGCTGCGCACCTCTTGCAATTTGAAGGGGAACAACCGCCGGCCGCTGGCGGCGAAGGCCCGTTCGATGTCTGCGGGCATGATTCCCGCGAGTAATTGGGCCGACCAGCGTGCTTTTTGGGTGAGCGCCTCAAGCACGTAGCGCCAGTCTTCATCGCTGAGTACGTCGAGCCAGAGTTTCACCTTGTAGGGCTCTTCGCCGGTTCCCTGCACGCGGGCATGCACACGTCGCCCTTCGAAGCGGATCGAGGTGACGTTGCCCTCTCGGGCATAGGACCAGGCACGCTCCAAGCGTTTCTTGAAGCGGTAGGAGTTGATCAGCTCCATCCATTGCTCGACCCACCAGGGCTGCTGACCAAGGCCGTCATCACTCAGGGAGGTGTTGATGCCGGGTGTGGAGGGCGTGATGGTCATGGTTTACGTGTTGTCGAGGCTCACGAGTTCTTTGAGCTGGCCCATCTCGAGGCTGCCCAGCCAGTCTTCTCCAGATCCAATGATGTCATCGGCGAGGCGAGATTTTTCGCGAATCATTCGATCGATCTTCTCTTCCACTGAGCCGCTCGTGATGAATTTGTGCACCATCACACGGTTGGTCTGGCCGATCCGATAAGCGCGGTCGGTGGCTTGGTTTTCCACGGCTGGATTCCACCAGCGGTCGATGTGAAACACATGGCTGGCACGGGTGAGATTGAGGCCCACACCACCGGCTTTCAACGACAGCAAGAAGAGTTGCGGCCCGCGGGGATCCTCCTGGAAGCGGTCCACCATCGCTTGCCGTTCGCTCTTGCTGGTGCTGCCGCTGAGGAAGGGCACATCGCTGCGCCAGCGCTGCTGTAAGTACCCCTGCAGCAGATGCCCCCATTCGGCGAATTGGGTGAAGAGCAGGGCCCGGTCGCCCGCCTCGATCACTTCGTCGAGGATTTCCTCCAGCCGTTGCAACTTGGCGGAGCGTTGCAGGAAGTCGTTGCCGGCTTGATCCTCCTTGAGGGCCAGAGCAGGGTGGTTGCAGATTTGTTTGAGTTTGGTGAGCAGTCCCAGCACCTGGCCATGGCGTTGGCCGCGGGGTGCGCGGGCGATCGCATCGAGGGTGTCTTCCACGGTTTTGGCATAAAGCGATTTCTGCTCTTTGCTCAACCCCACCCATTCGCTTAGTTCCACCTTTTCAGGTAGATCGGAAATAATCGCCTTGTCGGTTTTCAGTCGGCGCAAAATGAATGGGCCCACCCGTGATTTGAGATCCCGTAGCGACGACATATCGCCATAGCGCTCAATCGGCATCCGGTAGCGCTGACGGAAAAAGTCTTCCTGGCCCAAAACGCGTGGGTTGAGGAAGTCCATCAGGGCCCACAGCTCACTGACTCGGTTTTCCACTGGGGTGCCGGTGAGCGCGATGCGGAAACGGCTGTTGCGGCCAGGGCGGGCTAGGTCCCGTGCCGCCATGCTCTGTTTGGCGCTGGGGTTTTTAATCGCTTGTGCTTCATCGATCACCACGCCTTGCCAGTCGAGGCTTTCCAGCAGTTCGCTGTCGCGTTGTAATAGGCCATAACTGGTGAGCACCAGATCCACACCCATCAGGGCTTTTTTCAGGGCTGCCGGTGTGGATGGCCGGCGCGGACCGTAGTGCTCCTTCACCGCCAGTTCAGGGGTGAAGGCAGTGGCTTCCCGCTTCCAGTTGGTGAGCACAGACGTGGGGGCAACCAGCAGCACCGGTCGTTTCAGTTCCTGTTCGGTTTTGAGGTGTTGGAGGAAGGCAAGCAGTTGGATTGTTTTGCCTAAGCCCATGTCGTCAGCGAGGCAGGCCCCTTGATCGAAACGATGCAAGAAGGAGAGCCAGCCCAGGCCGCGTTCTTGATAGGGCCGCAGCTGCCCACAGAACCCTTCCGGTGCCGGGAGGGGATCGGGTGCTTTCTGCTGGTGGTATTGCTCCAGCACCGCTTGCAGGCGCGGACCAGCTTCCAGGCGATGCACCGGCATGCGCATCAGGGTGTCGCCTTCGGTGGCGGTGAGCCTTAGGGCATCGTCGAGGCTGAGGTCGGCTTTGGCGGTAAAGAATTTGTCGGCGTTTTTGAGGTCATTAGGGCGCAGTTCAATCCAAGCCCCTTTGTGACGCACGAGGGGGCTGCGTTTGCCCGCCAGCCGTTCGAGTTCCCGCAACGTCAAGGTGACGCCGCCGATCATCAGTTCCCATTCCCAGTCGAGTGGTTCACCGAGCGTGAATCCCCGCGATTTCTCAGGCAGTTCGGCTTTGATCGCAAGACCAAGGCGGCTGGCTAGACCTCCAGACAAGCTGGGGGGCAGTTCCACACCCACGCCCACATCCCGCAGTTGGCGGGCGGCGGTGCGCACCAGCACAAAGGCTTCTGCAGGGGTGAGCTGCATGAGCTCAGGCGTCGAGCTGTCGAGCCCTCGCGCGATGGGTTCAAACACGGTGAGGGCCCGTCCCATCCCCTCCAGCAGTAATTCGCCGGGGTGCTCCACGGCGATCTCACCCAGCTGAAGGCCTTGAGGGCCGCAGGCCCAGGCCACACCCGCTGGCACCTTCAGGGTTGGGTCGGCCTCTGCCTGCAGCGCAAAGCGCAGGGTCCAGAGATCTTCCCCATCGTCGGGCGTCTCGAGTTCAAGGCAGGCGCGGGCGGCTGCCACGTTGCCGGCGACGCCTTCTCGCCAGTGGTTGCTCGCAGTGGCCAGACGTTCGGCGTCTTCATCGCCGAGCTGGATCACGCCGATGTCGGAGCCGAGTGCCTCCTGCCAGGCGGCCAGAAGGGGATCAAGCCCTGCGGTGGCTGGTGTGAAGCCCGTGCGCAGCTGGGCATCAACAAGATCCCCCAGCAGTGTGGCGACGCGCAAGCGACCGCTGCGGGGACGGCAGCTGGCGACTGGGTTGGCAGCCCGCATCGCTTCTGGCCGCAGGCGGGTGGTGCGATTACTGCGCCGGCCGGTGGGTTCACGCCAGGGCAGGGCGCAGGTGGCCACGAGGGGCAGGCCTGCGGCGAGGTCTTCAAGACGGCGGCGATCGTCTTCTCGGTTGAGCAGGGGAACCCAGCGGGCGCGATGGGGGTAGCCCTCACCTCTGCTGAGTTCGACCTGGGGAATCCAGCGGCCTCGGGCGATCAAGCTCAGGGCCCAGCGCTGCATATGGCTCCACCAGCGCAGTTCGTCGGCCAGATCGGGATTGCGGCCGGAGAGGGGCAGCTTGGCCAGCCAGGCGGTGGCGGCACCTGGTTCGATGGCTAACCCTTGCACCTGCCATGGCCACCATTCCGTCTGTTTGGGAATCGGTGCACCGGCTTGGAGGGGGAGTCCGGTCCAGCCTTCGGGTTGTGGGCGTGCCTCCCCTCGCTTTTGGCGGGGCTTCACCGTGCGGCTTGGCAGCGTGAGGCAGGCGGTGGCATCGATGATGCCGTCGGGCAAAAGATCCCGTTCACTCAGCCAGGCCCGTAGGTCGTCGTGGCTGAGGGTGAAGGGGTGAATGGCTGGTGTCACACCGGGGCCTGCCGGTTCCGCAACGCGCCAGGTGTCAGCCCACACCAGCAGTGCCGGGCGTCCGGAACTGGTGGGAGTACGGATGGCGGGAAGCCAGGTGGCGTGCAGCAGGCTCATGGCCGCGACGCGGACAGCATGCGTTGGGTTCCGTGAAGGAGGAGTGCGCTGCCGATCAACGGCAACCACGCCAATAGAAGGTCCAGTACTAATGATGCCAGGGCATCCGTCTCTGCGAAAGGTGAGGGCAAGGTCATGCCCAGGCTGCGCACGCCGCAGATGGCTCCCACGAGGCCGGCTTGGAGGTGAGAATCTTTGGGATCCACCCGTTCGAGATGGAAGGCCAGTAGGCCATAAAACAGCCCACAGCCGGTGGAGCGCACCGCAAAGTCAAGGCTGAACGGCAAGCCAATCAATCCGGCGGCAAGTCCTGCTGTGAGTGCCCAGCTGATGGAGCGCCAGCGCAGGTCAGCACGGGTCGGAAGGGTCTCGACCGTGGGGGCGCTGATGGTGTCGGGACGCGGGGCGACCAACGGCGGCGGCGGCTCAGGGGTGATCATGGCTGCTGGACCTGACGTCGCCGCTCGAATTCGCCATGGCTGTTGCACAATCGTCGCGCTCTGATGCAGCAGCACGGCCCCGCACTGGTGCAGAGATTCGGGCTGCGTTCCTCGATTTCTTTGAGCAGCGTGGCCATCTGCGCACGGCGAGTGCGTCTCTGGTGCCAGACGACCCCACGGTGTTGCTCACCATTGCCGGGATGCTGCCGTTTAAGCCGGTTTTTCTTGGACAGCAGGAGCGCCCAGCCCCCTGTGCCACCAGCAGTCAGAAGTGCATCCGCACCAACGACATTGAAAACGTGGGGCGTACGGCCCGTCATCACACGTTTTTCGAGATGCTCGGCAACTTCTCCTTTGGTGATTACTTCAAGGAGCAGGCAATCCAGTGGGCTTGGGATCTGAGCACCGATGTCTTCGGTTTGGATCCCAATCATTTGGTGGTGAGCGTCTTCCGTGAAGACGATGAAGCTGAGCAGATTTGGCGCGATGTGGTGGGGGTCAACCCCAAGCGCATTATCCGCATGGATGAAGCCGATAATTTCTGGGCTTCAGGCCCAACGGGTCCTTGCGGCCCCTGTTCGGAGATCTATTACGACTTCAAACCAGAGCAAGGTGATGACGCCATCGATCTAGAGGATGACGATCGCTTCATCGAGTTTTACAACTTGGTGTTCATGCAATACAACCGCGACGCTGAGGGCACCCTCACGCCGCTGGCCAACCGCAACATCGACACCGGCATGGGCCTGGAGCGTATGGCCCAGATTTTGCAACAGGTGCCTAATAACTACGAAACTGATCTGATCTATCCCCTCATTGAAACGGCGGGGGCTCTGGCCGGGGTGGAGTATCAGACCCTCGATGAGAAGGGCAAAACCAGCCTCAAGGTGATTGGTGACCACAGTCGGGCCGTCACCCAGCTGATCTGTGATGGCGTGACGGCCAGCAATTTGGGCCGCGGCTACATCCTGCGCCGTTTGCTGCGCCGTGTGGTGCGCCATGGGCGCTTGCTGGGGATCACGCAACCGTTCCTGACGGTGATGGGTGAAGCGGCGATTGCTCTGATGCAGGAGGCCTATCCCCAGCTGCTTGAGCGTCAAGCCGTGATCTTGGCGGAATTGCAGCGCGAGGAAGCTCGTTTCTTGGAAACCCTGGAGCGGGGCGAAAAGCTGTTGGTTGACGTGCTGGCCGCCAAGCCCAAGCAGATTTCAGGCCCCCAGGCATTCGAGTTGTATGACACCTATGGCTTTCCGCTGGAACTGACGCAGGAGATCGCCGAGGAACACGGGCTCACGGTGGACCTGGCGGGTTTTGAAGCGGCGATGGAGGAGCAGCGCCAACGGGCCAAGGCTGCAGCGGTGAGCATTGACCTCACCCTGCAGGATGCCATTGATCAGGTTGCTGCGGCACTGGAAGCCACCAGCTTCCGTGGCTATGAACAGCTGGACCACAGCAGCAGCGTGCAGGCTCTGGTCGTGAATGGTGCACCTGCCCAACAGGCTGGTGCCGGTGATGCGGTGCAGGTGGTGCTTGACACCACGCCGTTTTATGGCGAAGGCGGTGGTCAGGTGGGGGATCGTGGTGTGTTGGTGGGCGATGGCCCCGATGGCAACGGTTTAACCGTGGTGATTGAAGGCGTGAGCCGCAACCGCGGTGTGTTTGTTCACAGCGGTCAGGTGGAGCGCGGCAGCCTGTCGATTGGCGACGTGGTGCATGGTCAGGTCGATCGGGCTTGTCGCCGCTGGGCTCAGGCGAATCACACCGCCACCCATCTGTTGCAGGCGGCGCTGAAGCAGGTGGTGGATCCAGGGATTGGTCAAGCCGGATCACTGGTGGATTTTGAGCGTTTGCGCTTCGACTTCCATTGCCCCCGGGCGGTTAAGGCGGCTGAGCTTGCACAAATCGAAGCGCTGATCAATGGCTGGATCAGTGAGGCCCATTCCCTTGAGGTGCAGGAGATGGCCATCGAGCAGGCCAAGGCCGCCGGTGCCGTGGCGATGTTTGGAGAGAAATATGCCGATGTGGTGCGCGTCGTTGATGTGCCTGGCGTCTCGATGGAACTCTGTGGCGGCACCCATGTGGCGAACACCGCTGAGATTGGCGTGTTCAAAATTGTGGCTGAAAGTGGTGTGGCCGCTGGCATCCGGCGGATTGAAGCGGTGGCTGGTGGGGCTGTACTCGCCTATCTGAACGAACGCGATACCGTCGTCAAACAGCTTGGGGATCGTTTTAAGGCCCAGCCTGGGGAAATCGTGGAGCGGGTGGTCGCTCTCCAGGATGAGCTCAAGACCACGGGCAAAGCACTGGCGGCCGCCCAGGCGGAGTTGGCAGTGGCCAAGTCAGCGGCGCTTGTTGCTAAGGCGGTTGCCATGGGCGATGTCCATGTGTTGGTTGAACGTCTCGATGGTGTGGATGGTGCAGGGCTACAGGGAGCGGCCCAAAGCTTGGCGGACCAACTCGGGGAGTCTGCTGCGGTGGTGATTGGTGGTTTGCCGGATCCTGCTGATCTGGGCAAGGTGATCTTGGTGGCCGCGTTTGGCAAAGCGGTGATTGCCCAAGGTCAGAAAGCTGGCCAATTCATTGGTGGGATTGCCAAGTGTTGCGGTGGCGGCGGTGGCGGACGCCCGAATTTGGCCCAAGCCGGTGGGCGTGACGGGGCGGCTTTGGATGGCGCGTTGGCGACAGCCCGTGATCAACTAGCGGGTGTTTTCGGTGGATAAGCCGCTGATTCATGCCGGCGGCGGCATGGCTTAATCCTGCAAATAGGTGCTTTGCCGAAGGCTGCTTTCCACGTGATCCATCAGGCGCCTGGCCTCGGCAATCTTGAGCTGGTTGCCGTGAATCGATTGCTCACTGGCCACCCTTAAACGCTCCAGCAGTGCTTCAGGGTTGTGTTCCATCGCGGTGAGCACTTCAGCATTGGTGTCACCCCGCACGACGTGATCCACCTGGTAATGGCCACCAGGTGCCAAACGAATGTGCACCGCATCGGTGCTGCCAAACAGGTTGTGGAGATTGCCCATCACCTCCTGGTATGCCCCCCCCAGGAACAGGCCAATCAGATAGGGCTCATTCGGGCGTTTTGGATGCAGTTCCAGCAACGGTTTGCTGCGGCCATCGGCGATAAACCGGTTGAGGCGGCCGTCGGAGTCGCACGTGAGATCGGCGAAATGGCCCAGTTCTGTGGGTTTTTCATTGAGCCGATGGAGGGGCATCAGCGGAAAGAGTTGCTGGATGGCCCAGGTGTCGGGGGCCGAGCGGAAGATCGAGAGGTTGGCGTAATAGGTGCGGGCTAGCACTGCAGGTAGGGATTGCAGTTCATCCGGTAGAACACCCTTGCTAGGGAGCCGTTCCACGAGGGCTTGGGCACAAGTCCAGGTGAGTTGCTCGGCTTTGCTGCGATCGGTGAGGCTGAGGTAGCCCAGTCGAAAGGCCGCCAGAGCATCGTCTTTGAACTTCAGCGCATCGTTCCAGGCTTCCTGTAAACGGGACCCATCGGCACTGCCGTCGCTGGCGAGGGTCTTGATGCCAGCGAGGGTGTCGCGCAGATTGCGCACGATCAAGGGCTCGTCGTCCGCTTGTGGAGGGGTGGTCTGGGGGAGACCGCCTGTGCCAAGCACGTTGAACACCAGCACAGAGAAATGACTCGCGATCGCCCGGCCGCTTTCGCTCACCAGGGTGGGCACCGTCACCCCATGGGGTTCACAGCCCTCCTTGACTGTCGCCACCACGTCGTTGGCGTAATTCTGAAGGGAGTAATTCGTCGACGCAGCGGTGGCAGTGCGGCTGCCGTCGTAGTCGATCCCTAAGCCTCCGCCCACATCCATGTAGCCCATGGGGGCGCCGAGATTGTGCAGCTCCACGTAGATGCGGGAGGCTTCCTGCAGGGCGTCTTTGACAACGGCGATGTCGTTGATTTGGCTACCCACGTGAAAGTGGAGTAGACGCAGTTCCTGGAGCAGTCCTGCGCTGCGCAGGGCTTCCACGGTGGAAAGGATTTCGGGTACGGGTAGGCCGAATTTGGCTTTCTCGCCCACGGAGCTGCCCCAGCGGCCGGTGCTACGGCTGGAGAGACGGGCGCGGATGCCGATCAGGGGGGCTGCACCGAGCGCCTGGCTGGCATCAATAATGCGTTGCACTTCATCGGCCTGCTCGATGACCACTACAGGTCTGCGGCCGAGCCGCCTGGCCAGAATCGCTGTCTCGATGTAGCGCTGATCTTTGTAGCCGTTGCAGATCAGCAACGCATCTGGATCATCGACCAGTGATAAGGCAATCAGCAGCTCCGCTTTGCTGCCAGCTTCGAGGCCGAAGTGCCAGCGGCGCCCACAGCTCACCAGCTCCTCCACCACGTGACGCTGCTGGTTGCACTTCACGGGGAAGACACCCTGGTAACGACCGGAGTAGCCGTAGCGGGTGATCGCCCGCTCGAAGGCGGCATGGAGGCTTTCCAGCCGATCCTCAAGGATGTCATCGAAACGGATCAGCAGAGGCAGATTGAGGTTGCGGCCCTGCAGCCCCTCCACCAGGTCCACCAGATCAAGGCTGCCGCCCCGTTCGCCGCGGGGTTGCACGCTCACATGACCACGCAAGTTGATCGAGAAATAGGGATCACCCCAGCGCTCAAGGCCGTAGAGCTCAGTGCTGTCTTGCACGCTCCAAGGCAGGGTGGTTAAACCCTCGCTGTGCGGCGCCTCACAGCCCGGCAGGTTGGGGTCAGCGAGGACCATGGGCTTGGACGGCGGGGAGTGGTTGGGGCAAATCTAAAGAGCGTGAATCTGCCCAGCGCCAAGGCAATGGTGTTGGGGTTGCTTGCCAAGGGGGAGGCTAAGCACGGAGCATGGAACTATCTGATGATTTCTTAAATGGCCAAAGAATGCACCTTTGTCGCCATCAAGCCCGATGGTGTTCAGCGTGGGCTGGTCGGCGAAATCATTGCTCGCTTTGAGCGCAAGGGCTTCAAATTGGTGGGTCTGAAGCAGATCACCCCGAGCCGCGAGCTGGCTGAACAGCATTACGGCGTGCACCGTGAGCGACCTTTCTACGCTGGCTTGGTGGATTTCATTACCTCCGGCCCGGTCGTGGCCATGGTGTGGGAAGGCGAGGATGTGGTCGCTGGCGCCCGCAAATTGATTGGTGCCACCAAGCCCGTGGAGGCTGAGCCCGGCTCCATCCGTGGTGATTTGGCCATGCATGTGGGCCGCAATGTGATCCACGGTTCCGATGGTGTCGAAACCGCCCAGTTCGAAATTGCGCTCTGGTTCCACGAGTCTGAACTGAATGGCTGGCAAGCTTCTGACCAGTGCTGGCGCGTGGAAGCCTGATTGCCGACGCAGTCCCCTTGGTCTCGGCTGCACAGCAAGACCCTCAGGACATTGTTTTGAGGGTCTTGCGTTAGCCATGGCCGGTGATAGCTGTTGTGCGTCTGTCTGAATCAGGTCCAGCGATCCCATCGAAAGCTTGGTAGCAAAGCTGCGAGATCACTGCGGGGTGTGGTTCCGCTCACGAGATCTGCGATCAGTTCGGAGGTGGAGCTAGCCATCAAGACGCCATTGCGGTGATGGCCGCAGGCCAGCCAGAGCCCTTGGATGTGGCATGCGCCGAGGAGAGGACCTTCATCAGGGGTGCAGGGGCGGAAGCCCCACCAGCGCTCCATGGGCGGCCAGTGGACAGCATCCGGTAGAAGGGCAGCGATGCCTTGTTTCAGGGTGGCTTGGCCCTGGGGCGTGAGCCCTTCCCGGAAACCAGCGTTGCGTTCGGAGGTGGCACCCACGACTACCAAGCCGTCGTCGCGAGGCACCAGGTAAGTGCCTGGGCCGAAGACCACGCGCCGTAGAGCCCCCCGGGGTGTTTGCAGCGACAGCATTTGGCCTTTAACGGGAAAGATCGGCAGACCGGGAAGCAGTTGGCCACTCCAGGCGCCACTGCACAGCACGGCTTGAGAGCAGGTCAGGGTTGCTTCATGGCCCTCGGGATCGCGGGTGCGGACCCCTGTTAGGCGGTTGCCTTGTTCGCGCAACAGCGCCAACACTTCGACGCCTTCCTGGAACTGCACGCCCCGGTCGACACAGGCGCTTTCCAGGGCGCGCATCAACTGGCGGCGGTTGTCAATTTGGCCGTCTTGGGCGAACAGCAATCCTGCTGTCCAGGATGGTGCTAAGCCGGGAATCTCCTGCAGCAGCTGGTCACGGTTGAGGGGGTCGCCCCAGGCAGCGGTGGGGTAACGGTCCCGTTCGTCTGCATTGCGGAATGGCACCACGATGCCGGTGGAGCGCAGCCCACAGGGCAGTCCACTGTCGGCTTCGATCTGGGCGACCCAGCTGGGTACCCGTCCGAGGCTGAGTTGCCCCAGGTTGAGCAGTGCACCGCTGAGGCCTTCAGCATGGGGGGCCAGCATGCCGGCGGCGACAAAGCCGGCCGCTTCGCTGCGGCGCCGGCTCAAGACGGTGACTGGGACGCCTCGTCGCGCCAGCTGGTGGGCGATCGCCAGCCCCATCAGGCCACCGCCAAGGATGAGAACTGCTTCAGGGACTGGGCTGCTGGCGGCGGTCATGACGAAATCCTGGCCAGTGGGTGCGCACAGGCAGCTTCGCAGTCAGCCCTGCAGACCCTTTCCATAGGATTGTTGTGCTTTGAAGATCCTCACAGCAGATGGCGGCACCTGCAGCAACGGACCAAGCCTGGGAAGCCGTGATCGGCTTGGAGACCCACGTGCAGCTGGGAACTGACAGCAAAATTTTCACCGCCGCCTCCACCACGTTTGGTGATGACCCCAACACGCACATCGACCCGGTGGTGTGTGGTTTGCCCGGCACCCTGCCGGTGCTGAATCAGAAGGTGCTCGAATATGCCGTCAAGGCATCCATGGCGTTGAATCTTCAGATTGCTGAGCACAGCAAATTTGACCGTAAGCAATATTTCTATCCCGATCTTCCAAAGAATTATCAGATCTCCCAATACGACGAGCCCATTGCCGAAGAGGGCTGGATTGAAGTTGAGGTGGCTGAAAAGGGAAAAGACACCTATCTCAAGACCATTGGGATTGAGCGTCTGCATATGGAAGAAGATGCCGGCAAACTTGTGCATGCTGGTAGCGATCGCCTCGCCGGCTCAACCCATTCCTTGGTGGATTACAACCGTGCCGGTGTAGCCCTGGCGGAAATTGTGAGTAAGCCAGATCTGCGCACGGGCCGTGAAGCCGCGGAATATGCCTCGGAAATTCGTCGGATCATGCGTTATTTGGGGGTGAGTGACGGCAACATGCAGGAAGGCTCACTGCGCTGTGATGTGAACATTTCGGTGCGGCGCGGGCCAGATGCACCCTTTGGCACGAAGGTGGAGATCAAGAATATGAACTCGTTTTCCGCCATTCAGAAGGCTTGTGACTACGAGATTCAGCGTCAGATCAAGGCCTATGAATCTGGTGAACCTGTTGTGCAGGAAACGCGCCTTTGGGATGAGGGCAAGCAGCTCACAAAAAGCATGCGTAGTAAGGAAGGTGCCAGTGACTACCGCTATTTCCCCGATCCTGATCTCGGTCCGATTGAGGTGAGTGTGGAGCAGCGCGAAGCTTGGCGGCGTGAGCTTCCCGAGCTGCCGGCGGCCAAGCGTCACCGCTATGCGGAAGCCTTGGGGTTATCGCAATATGACGCTCGTGTGCTCACCGATGAGCGGCCGATGGCGGATTATTTCGAGGCTGTGGTGGGAGCCGGAGCAGACGCCAAACTGTCAGCCAATTGGATTACTGGTGACATTGCTGCCTATGTCAACAGCAATCGCCTCAGCTATGCCGAGTTGCCGTTCCGTCCGGAGCAGTTGGCTGAGATGGTGCAAATGATTGGTGGTGGTGCCATCAGTGGCAAGATCGCCAAGGAAATTCTTCCCGAGTTGCTGGAGAACGGCGGCTCCCCCAAGGCGCTCGTTGATGATCGCGGCTTGGGCATGATCAGTGACCCTGCAGCGATTGAAGCCATTGTGGATGAGCTGTTGGCGTCTCATCCCAACGAGGTTGAGGCCTTCCGTGGTGGCAAAACCAAGCTGCAGGGCTTCTTTGTTGGTCAGCTCATGAAGAAGACCGGTGGTAAGGCTGATCCCAAGCTCGCGAATCAAATTCTGAGCGGCAAACTCAAGGGCTGATGGTGTGGGGTTGCTCGCTTTGCAGGAGCGAGCGGCCATCCACCGCCACGAGAATCCGTGTGCTGATGGCAGGGGGGATGCCGGTTTGCTCCCAGCCAGGTTCACCCCCCGGAATGATGAATTCAAAACCTTGCGGGCCGGCATGGCGCAGACAAGGGTTATTGGCGGCGCTGGTGTACATGCAGGTTCCTGGTCGATAAATGCGTAGGCCACCGTTGCGTTTGGTGGCCGCACCGCGAGCCAGGTTCATCGCGCGTCGTGCCGCCAGGGGGTTGTTGCGCACGAACCAATTGACGGCCTCAGGATCAGTATCGACACCTGCATAGGGACTGGGCCCGGAGCTGATGGCCGTCTGCAACGGCTGAGGCGCGGATACGGGCTGGCTGGTTGCCGCTTCTGGGGCAAGTGTTGGTGTGGGTTGCGGGGGAGTGGGCTTGCAGCTCACCTCCGCATTGCTGAGGTCGATCAGGCTCACTGCCACCTGATGACGTGTGTTTCGCCCAAAGCACTGATAGCGAACGGGCTCGCTCCGTGCTGTTCCCATGCTGAGAAGCAGAAGGGATGTCCATCCCAGGCAAAGCCCTATCCGTTTCATGGACACGTGCGGCAGTCGGTGATGCGGACTTGAAACGTAGTGAGCGTGTTCTGGTGTGGTCAAGCCATGGGATGTGACCGGATCCGACTGCTGTTGAGGCGGCCCCATGGCTAATCCAGGGCTGCACCTGGCTGAAGCAGTGCATCGACTTGCGGGATCCAGGTTTCGGGTGGGCCCCCATTCCAGATCACGTGGTCGGCCAAGGCTTGTTTTCGCTCCAGCGGCCATTGGGCCGCAATGCGCAAATCCGCTGCTTCCGCTGTGAGGTGGTTGCGAGCCATCAGTCGCTCACGCTGCTGGGCCGGTGAACAGTGCACGACCCAGATCTCCGAGCACAGATGGTCGAAGCCCGCTTCAAACAGCAGCGGGATCATCAGCACCACGGTCGGTGCAGCAGCGTGGACCTCGAGCGCGTCGTCGATGCGTTGACGCACCTCCGGGTGGATTTGCTGTTCCAGCCAGGCCTGTTCAACCGGATCGCTGAACACAAGCGAACCGAGTGCAGCCCGGTTGACTCCTGTCCCATCCGTGTTCTGCACTTGCGGGCCGTAACGGCGCAGCACCGCGCCTTCTCCCGCACTGCCTGGAGCCAGTGCAGCCTGCGCATACTTGTCTGCATCAAGCACAGGCACGCGTTTCTGGATCAGGAAATGGGCAACGCTGCTTTTGCCACTGGCAATGCCTCCTGTGAGGCCAATGCGTCGCTGATGTCCCTGCCAGCGGGCGAATGGGCACACGGATTCTGGGGGGTTGTTGGCACCAGTTTGGGCGTTGTTTCGGGCATGAGGTGTCGTGGCCACGTTGAATGGCATTTGTGGTCTGCCTTGCTTGAATTTTTGATGGCACACTCCGTTGGCTGGACGACCATTCCCGGTGGGATCACCGCCCCCGTTGGCTTTCAAGCGGCTGGAATCATGGCAGGTCTGAAGGCCTCAGGTAAACCCGACCTCTCCCTGCTTGTTGCGCCAGATGGAGCCGTGTGTGCGGGCACATTCACCACATCCGTGGTGCGCGCTGCGTGTGTGGATCTTTGTGCCCAACGCCTCAGCGATGGTGGCGGGCGTGCCAAAGCGGTGGTGACCAATTCAGGTCAGGCCAATGCCTGCACTGGAGACCGGGGGTTGCTTGACAGCCTGCGGGCGACCCAGGCCGTGGCGGATCGTTTGGGTGTGCCAGCAGACCAGGTGCTGATTTGTTCGACCGGTTTGATCGGCGTGCCGATCGCCATGGACACCTTGTTGGAGGCTGTGGATCCCTTAGTGACGGCGTTGTCTGACGAGGGTGGTGCTGCAGCTGCTTCAGCGATTCTCACCACCGATTTGGTGGACAAACAGATTGCTCTAAAGGCTGAGTTGGGCGGTCGTCAGGTGCGGATTGGCGGGATGGCCAAGGGGTCGGGGATGATCCATCCCGATATGGCCACCATGCTCGGCTACCTCACCTGCGATGCGGGGGTGCCGGCAGATGTTTGGCAAGGCATGGTGCACCGCGCCGTGGCGCGTTCTTTTAATGCCATCACCGTTGATGGCGACACCAGCACCAACGACACCTTTTTGGCGTTTGCGGCTGGTGATGCGTTGCCTTCTGATCAGTTCAACGCCTTGGAGCAGGGCGTGACTTTGGTGGCGCAGCATCTGGCCTGTGCGATTGCCCGAGATGGCGAAGGGGCGACGTGCCTGATGGAGGTGCGGGTGGAAGGTACGAGCAGCGAGGCCGAGGCGTTGCGTATGGCGCGCACGGTGTGTGGGTCTTCGCTGGTGAAGACAGCCGTGCATGGGCGTGATCCCAACTGGGGCCGAATTGTGGCGGCTGCAGGTCGCGCGGCTGTGGGTTTTGATCCGGGGATGGTGGCGCTTTGGCTTGGTCCCCATCAATTGATGGACCGTGGTGAGCCGATTGCCTTTGACCGACCAGCAGCGTCGGCCTATCTGCAGGCTTGTGCCGAGGGGGCCTATCTCCAAAACGATTGTGTGCAGATTCGCCTTGTTGTGGGGGATGGTCCGTCCCAAGCGCAAGCTTGGGGGTGCGACTTATCGGCTCAGTATGTGCGCATCAACGCCGACTACACAACTTAATCCAAGAACCCCTGCAAATACTGGTGTTTTAGAGGTTCTGCGTCACCTGTCAACGCACTGTCAACACTTGATCTGGACGTATAAGTCGACGAAACTATGGGGTCTTCGACGGAAAAC
>JBMHDE010000031.1:0-28996 GCA_049889555.1 Synechococcus sp.
GGCGCAATGGATGAGAGGCCGGGATCCGGTCTTCTGTGGAGATGTAAGAGAACAGGGGTCCGGTGCGTTCCTGCTGACCGCGCATCAACTCAGTGCCGTTGGCCCATTCTCCCGCAGGCGGCTGGCTTTTTCAGCAGCCTCCTAAGGCGATGGGTTGGGCAGGGTGCGCATGGCGGCCTCGGTTTGCTCGGGGCTGAGTCCTTGCTGGCGAATCACCCAATTCGTGGCAGCTTTTTGGCCTTGCCAGGCATGCAGCAATTGCTTGGCCAAGTGGCGCAGTTGGCTGGGATCACTGGTGGCATCCAGGGCCCGATTGAATTGCTCTAAATGAAAGTGCTGCTCAGTGGAGAGCTCGATTCCTGATGTCATCGTTCGTTCCAAGCGATGGGCTGAAGATATCGGCGTCGTTTTGCAATGTTGTAACGATCTCTACCGCTGCGGGCCTGTGTCAGTGTTTCAAGTTGTGATCTCAGCCACGGCAGCGCTTGCCCATTGATCAAGTTGAAAAGGCTTGCAATTCGGCGTATGCGACTGACCTGGGCCCAGTATCGACAGGCAGCGCGAACCCTGCAACATCACGCTGAGGCTGATTTTGGCAGCAGTTTGTGCCTGCTGGGAATGGCGCTCTTGATGCTCTCGGAGGATCTTCTGGAGCTTGAGCTGCAGTGCCCATGCGTTGGCTCGGATGGTCGCCACCACTGAGCCCTCCAAACGCCGCCCATTAAAAAGCCCCCGCGTGGGGGCTTGGTCATCTGTTTGATGGATTCAGATGCTGTAGCGGATGCCGCGATAGCGCAGTTCGGTGGGCTTTTGGGGTTTCAGGGCCGTGTGGTGGGCGTCGATGTATTCGACACCGCGATAGGCCTTGGCCATCAAGCGTTGTGCATCCTGCAGGGCGGTCTGCCTGCGGATGCTTTTGCGGGTGATTTCGAGGGTGTTCATCGATGAACTTCACAGTGCCCACGTCCCCGTTGCTTGGCGTGGAGCGATCTGCAGCCCAAGGAAGGGCTCAACGTGATAACACTATACACCATTTAGTAGTGGTTGCTACTGATTTGTCGCTATCGATGCGTAATCGCGCCAGTGGGAGCATCTGATGTGTGGCCGTTTCTCCCTTCAGTGCCCTGCCCACCAGTTGCCGCTGCCGTTGCGCAACGTGCTGCCGCAGGATCACAGGCGTCACTACAGCCCGCGATCGCTCGTTAAGCCGTCGGAGCCGGTGCTAGCGCTTGTGCAAGAGGAGGGCGTTCAGCGCGCTGCCCTGTTGCTTTGGGGTTTGGTGCCGTCCTGGGCCAAACACCCCACCCACGGACCCAGGCCCATCAATGCGCGGTCTGAAACGGTGGCGGAGAAGCCCAGTTTTCGGGGTGCTTGGCGTCATCGCCGTTGCTTAATTCCAGCCACCGCTTTTTTTGAGAAACGGCATTGTTTTCGCCCCTCCCAGGGTGGTGTGTTTTGGTTGGCCGGGCTCTGGGAGCGTTGGCTCGGTGCTGACGGTAGTGAACTCGACACCTGCACCGTGCTCACCACCTCCCCCAATGCCTTGGTGGCGCCTTGGCATCCGCGCATGCCCGTTTTGATTCCAGAGGGGCTTGAGCAGTCCTGGCTGGCCCCTGTGCACGGGGCTGAGCTCAAGGCCTTGGAAGGATTGTTGTTGCCCTGGTCACCCGAGGGCTGGTGCCACGACGGCCCCGCGTCCCGCGCCATGCCGTCCAATGCGCTTCAAGGCTCATTGTTTTAAACAACCCAGTCGGCGAAGGCTTAGGGAGTGGGCTGGTCGTCGTCTTGGCGCGTTTGGATTGAGGTGAGGAACTGGATCGGCACGCTGAAGGTGCAGATGGCGTGGGGATCCCCCGGGAGGATGGCCACGCAAGCCACTTCGCGATCCTGATGGCTGGCGCGGCTATGCATCACGAAGGCGGTGGCGTCTTCAATGCTCCACATCGCTTGGCCGCCGCTGCGTCGTTCCTCCATGTAGCTCTCCCACATCTCCTTGAAGGCTTCAGCCTCCTCACCTGCAATGAACTCGTCGCGCGCCTGCTCCAAGCCCACGCTGCTGAACCGATCAAAAAACCGTTGCATCAACGGCGTGCCAATCACCGCGGAGGCCTTGACGATTGAATTAATCGTGCCGACGGCCGTCACGGTGAGCCGTGGTGTGCTGTCACGGGCATCGATCACCGCCACGGGCAGGGTGAGGTCCCATGTCGTGTGGCCGCTGACGGCGCAGGCCAGATCAAACAGGCCTGTTGCACACTGCTTGACCAGATCCTGAATCAGACGTTTCTCCATTTTCGCTGTTGTGTATGGCTCGTCCGAGTGAGCGCCCAACCAAAGTCTGCCCAGTTTGTGGTCGTCCGTTCCAATGGCGCAAAAAGTGGAAGGAGGTGTGGGATGAGGTGCGGTACTGCTCTGAGCGCTGTCGGCGTCAGAAAAATCGCTTGGCTCAACCCAAGCCGCTCGGGCCTGACGGCTTGGGTGGACGTTGAGCATGGCAAGAAAAAACCCTGGTGAAGGGGACCAGGGTTGCTGTGCAGCCAGTGATTGTCTCCATCACCCGGCCTGGCTCCATCAATAGGTCTGGTGTTGTCAATTGCGCAAGCATTTGGCCCCCAATGGGGCATCGGTGTGTCGTGGTTGCCTAACTTGAGACGCCCAAGAGAGTGTGGGATGGCGTTCGCTTGAAACGGTGGGGTCGGCTGGCGGGGTTGATGCTGGTGCTGGGCAGCGTGACTGCCTGCGGGCTGCAAACAACGGAAGATCGGCGGGCAGCACCCGATGATTCCCGTCCGTTAGTGCTCACCACATTCACAGTGTTGGCCGATATGGCCCGCAATGTGGCAGGTGATCGTTTACGTGTGCATTCGATCACGCGCCAGGGTGCTGAGATCCATGGCTATGAACCCACCCCGAGCGATCTGGCCCAAGCAGCGTCCGCCCAGCTGATTGTGGAGAACGGCCTGGGCCTTGAACGTTGGGCCCGCCGCTTTACGGCTGTCGCCGGTGCTGTTTCCACGATCACGCTGAGCGATGGATTGCAGCCGGTGCTGATTGAGGGGGATGTGTACGCCGGTCGTCCCAACCCCCACGCCTGGATGTCGCCCAAGCTGGCGCAGCACTACGTCGAGCGTTTGGTGCAGGCCTTCACAGCATTGGATCCAGCTGGTGCAACGACCTATCGCCGCAATGGCGACACCTACAACCAACAGCTGCAACAACTGGATCAAGACCTGCGCTCCACCCTGGATCGAATCCCGCCCTCGACGCGTTTGCTTGTGACCTGCGAAGGCGCTTTTAGTTACCTGGCCCGTGACTATGGCCTGAAGGAGGCCTATCTCTGGCCCGTGAATGCTGAAAGTCAGGCCACCCCCAAGCGCATGGCTCGCTTGATCGACACCGTGCGCCAGTCGAAGGTGCCCGCCGTGTTTTGTGAGAGCACGGTCAACGACCGGATCCAGCGTCAGGTGGCGGAGGAAGCTGGCGTTCGTTTTGGTGGCACGTTTTACGTCGACTCCCTTTCAAAACCCAACGGACCAGCCCCCACCCTGCTGGACTTACAGCGTCACAATGTGAGACTTCTCCAGCAAGGTCTTCAGCCGCAGGGTCAGTCGCAATGACGATGCGAATCGAAGCAGACCGTGTTTGCGTGAACTACAACGGCACGGTTGCTCTGCACGATGCATCCCTGACCCTTCCCTCCGGTTGCATCTGTGGCTTGGTCGGCATGAATGGGGCGGGAAAATCCACCCTGTTCAAGGCGCTCACTGGGTTTGTTCGTCCATCCCAAGGGCGGATTCGCGTCAATGGGTTGACGGTGCTGGAAGCACAGCGAGAACAGGCCGTCGCGTACGTCCCCCAGAGCGAGGGCATCGACAACAACTTTCCTGTCTCCGTTTGGGATGTGGTGATGATGGGGCGCTATGGGGCCATGAACCTGCTGCGCATCCCTGGACAGATCGATCGGGTCGCTGTGCGCGAAGCGTTGTCGCAGGTGGATTTGCTTGATTTGCGTGATCGTCCGATCGGTGCCCTTTCAGGTGGTCAGCGCAAACGCACGTTTTTAGCCCGGGCGATCGCCCAAGGGGCATCGGTGTTGCTCCTCGACGAACCCTTCAACGGTGTGGATGTGCGCACGGAAAAGTTGATGGCGGAGTTGTTTCTGCGGTTCCGTGATCAGGGGCGCACCATCTTGATTTCCACCCATGACCTCAGCCATGTGCGTGAGTTTTGTGATCTGGTGGTGTTGATCAATAAAACTGTGTTGGCCTACGGCGAAACATCCGAGGTCTTCACGCCTGAAAATCTCTCCCTCACGTTCGGTGGGATGCGTCCCGATGGGCTGAGCTCGTCCCAAGCCTGAGAGACTGCCTGGATGCCATGGAGCTGTCGGTGCTGATCGATTGGGTGCTGGAACCACTGCGCCACGACTTCATGGTGCGGGCTCTGTTGATCAGTGCCTTGGTGGGCTCCGTGTGCGGCTTGCTGTCGTGCTACATGACCCTGAAGGGTTGGGCCTTGATGGGCGATGCGGTCTCCCATGCGGTGTTACCCGGTGTGGTGTTGGCTTACGCCCTCGGTTTGCCCTTTTCCTTGGGTGCCTTTGTGTTTGGTGTGGGCTCTGTGGCCACGATCGGTTTTGTGCAGCAGAAATCGCGCATCAAGGAAGACACCGTGATTGGCCTCGTTTTCACGGGCTTTTTCGCCCTCGGGCTGGTGTTGGTGTCCAATGTGCGCAGCAACATCGATCTGTTTCACATCCTGTTTGGCAATGTGCTCGGAATTGCTGACAGCGACATCCACCAGACCTTGGTGATTTCAGCCGTGGTGCTGAGCGTGTTGGTGCTTTTCCGGCGCGACCTGCTGATGTTTTGCTTTGATCCCACCCACGCCCGCTCGATCGGCATCAACACCGGTTTGTTGCACTATCTGCTGCTTTCGATTCTGTCGTTAGCGGCCGTCGCCGGCCTGCAAACCGTGGGCATCATCTTGGTGGTGGCGATGTTGGTGACGCCTGGGGCAACCGCCTATCTGCTCACCGATCGATTTGATCGCATGACCGTCTTGGCGGTCGCCAGCAGTGTGATCTCCAGCGTGGTGGGTGTGTTTGTGAGCTATTGGACCGATCGCTCTCCAGCCGGCTGCATCGTGTTGGTGCAGACCGGATTGTTTGTTTTGGCCTTTTTGTTCGCACCAAAGCACGGCATTTTGCGTCGCCAAGCCGTGTTGCCCCGTTAGCCGTCCCACCGTGCTCTGGGTTGTCAGAATGACCAGCGAGCGTGTTTCGTGTCGCGAGGATCGATTGATGTCTGTGCTGCCAACGATTGCCCCCGTTGCAAGGCTTGCGGTTCTCGGTGTTCTGGCGTCTGTGGCTGGTTTTGGCGTCAGCACCCAAGCCCACCACGTGCCCGGTGACGACCACACCGGTGTGATCGTGGCCGCCCATCCCCCTGAAGCGTCCCAAACTCCTCCTGCGTCTGGCGGGATCAAGGCGATGTATCCCACCCGCGCCGAAGCGGAAGCTGCCGCACCCCTGTTTGGCTGTGAAGGAGCCCACGCGATGGGCCAAGAGTGGATGCCCTGCGCGATGCATCACGAGGGCCATGCTGGCCATTGATTCACCCTGCAGTAGAACAGGGAGTCGGTTTCAGCAGTGATCAGCTGCTGAAGGTAACGGGGAAAGCGCGGTGGAAATCCGTCACTGTCCCGCAGCTGTGAACCACGTCCTTTCAGGACCTGGCAGTCAGAACGCCCGCCGAGACGCACCATCGACGAGGATCGATTCTTGACTTTGAACGCCGTTGAACGCATCGCTGCGCGGCTGCGCCCGATGTCTGCAGCCCTGTTGCTTCTTTGTGCAGGGGCATCGCCGGCCTTAGCCCATCACCCCTTCGAGGGTGTCGCCGCTGTTGACCTCAGCCCTTGGCAGGGGTTGATCAGTGGCATTGGCCATCCCCTTCTTGGTCTTGACCATCTCCTGTTTTTGGTGGCCATCATGTTTCTTGGGCTGCGCCGGCCCGGGCGATGGGTGCTGTTGCTGCTGGCCACAGGGCTTGGCGGCAGTCTGCTCACCCAGGTGTATCCATTGCCTGAGTTCGCCACCAGTGTGGCGGAGGCTGCCGTGTCGCTATCCCTTGCCTTGGAAGGGTTGATTGCCTTGGGCCTTGTCCCCGCCAGCCTGCTCTATCCCTTGGCGGCGTTGCATGGCTATCTGCTGGGAGGAATGATCGTGGGTGCGGAGCCCACGCCTCTGTTGGCCTATGGGTTGGGTTTGTTCCTGGCCCAGGGCAGTGTTCTGCTGGTGGCAACGTGCCTATCCCGCCGGGTGGGGTTGTTGTTGGGTGATCAAGGCCGTCGCATGGTGGCCCTGCTTTGGATTGGATTGGGCACTGCCTTGGCCTGGTCGGCCATCGCTGGTTGAGCGTTTTTGCCCGCTTGATTGCGGGCATTGATATGACGATCTGCAGCTGAGAGCTGATGGGTGATCTTCACTGCGCACACAATGCATGCAGTGCTTCGCTGCTTCTGATGCGTGCCCTGCTGTCTTTTGCTGCCGCTCTGATCGTGCTGTTCACGGCACCGTGGTCTGCCGTTGCCGGCGATGCTGCCAACGGTGCCAAGGTTTTTTCAGCCAATTGCGCCGCCTGCCATGCCGGTGGCGGCAATGTGGTGAATGGTGAGCACACGCTCCAGCAAGACGATCTCAAGGCCTATCTCGCCCAATACAACAATGGGCATGAGAGCGCCATCGTGGCTCAAGTCACCTATGGCCTCAATGAGATGCCTGCATTCATCGGTACCCTCACCGAAACGCAGATCTCGGATGTGGCTGCTTACGTCGAGGAGCAGGCCAGCAAGGGTTGGAGCTGACGCCTTCCAACTGGTCTGTTTTTGATGCGATGTCCTTGCAGCAACTGCCATCGCCATGAACCTGGTGTTGCTGCAGGATTCCGATGCTTGGTCCGCGGAAGGGATGGTCACCCTCACCGATCACCGCGCCGACCACATTGTTCGTCAGCTCAAGGCCGCCATTGGTGACGTTGTGCGGGTTGGTGTGTTGGGCGGCCAGGTGGGTGAGGGTCGAGTTGAGGCGATCGATCACAGTCATGTGACCCTGTCGGTGCAGCTTCAGGCGGATCCACCGCCTCGCCATCGCTTCGACATTGTGTTGGCGTTGCCGCGACCGAAAATGTTGCGCCGCATTTTGCGCACCGTTGCCGAGTTTGGGGTGGAGAATCTGCATCTGATCCATAGCGCTCGGGTCGAGAAGAGCTATTGGCAGAGTCCATTGCTCAGCCCTGCCAAGGTGAAGGAGGCCTTGATGGCTGGGATGGAGCGTTCCAGCGACACGATCCTGCCCAGGGTGCATCTGCACCATCGCTTTCGTCCTTTCGTGGAGGATCAGCTGGTGGAGTGCTGTGCAGGGCGACCCTGTTGGCTGGCGGATCGGGGGGCACCGCTGGCCTTGGCGGCCCAATCACCGGGTCCGGCGGTGGTGATGATTGGGCCAGAGGGGGGCTTTGTGCCGTTTGAGATTGCCCTGGCGCAATCGGTCCTGGCCCAGCGGGTGCATGTGGGGGTGCGCACCCTGTCGGTTGACACCGCCCTCACCACAGTGCTTGCCCAGGGGCTGCCACTCACCACTGCATGCGATGAAATGGGTCAGACCTTCGGATTGAGTTGGAGCCCAACGCGATGACCGTCAGCAAAGACCATGCCGCTCTGCAAGCCCTGGTGGCCGATGTTGGTGCAGGCAATGTGATCGATGCCGAGCTGCTGGAGGGCTGTGCGGTTGCCGCCCATGAACTGGATGAGATGGATGCGGATCAAGCCGCCCAAGTCGCTGCCCATTGCTTTTCGATCCTGTTTGATCACAAGGTGGACCAATCGGCCGGTGCCGAAGCGGACCCTGATGAGGGGTTCTGGAGCGGTAGCGTGGCCGGATTTGATTTTCAGATCAGCCGCGATGAACTGGGTGATTTGGTGATCGATTTTCTTGATGCGGAGTGATGACGCTGGACGACCTCAAGGCTGACCTCTCCGATCGTCTTGGCCAACGGGTGATCGCCCTATCCAATCGCGATGGAGAACCTGCTCGCGAGATCACCGACCTCTACCAGCCGTCACCGGCTGGCTTTGGAGGTCAGTTGCGGGTGGGAGATGGCAGCTTTTATGTGTGGGATCTTTGGCTCGAAGACGGTGAAAGCTGGAATTTTTATGCCAACTGTGTGGACCGTTGACACTTGGAGTGAGGGTGAACTGCAGCGATGGGAGGCGACGTGGGGCAAGGGCTGGCTCGGCACAAGTTGGGTTCACGCAGGGTTTTCTTCCTTCTGTGACTCCTCAAGCCAGCAAGGTCATGCGTTGGTTTGCGTTTTGTGTTTGATTTTTTCAATCATTCTGCCGTCGGCATAGGGTTAGCTCGATAAATCTGTGCCCCTGAGTTTCGATGCGCAAGCTTGTTTCAGCTGTTCTGGCTTTGTTGGTGACATTGGCCGCTCCCGCGGTCAGTTTCGCTGCCGATGCCGCCCATGGTGCACAGATCTTTTCTGCAAACTGTGCTGCTTGTCACATTGGTGGTGGCAATGTGGTGAACGGACAGCGCACGCTGCTGCAAGGAGATCTTGAGGCTTACCTCACTGGTTATGGCGATGACCATGAACAGGCCATTGCGACCCAGGTCACCAACGGCAAGAACGCCATGCCAGCCTTTGGCGGAAAACTGAGTGATGCTGATATTGCCGATGTGGCGGCCTATGTTGAGCAGCAGGCAGGTGTTGGTTGGAGTTGATGTTCACCCTCTCAACGCATGACTAGGCATTGGGGTCAAGTTGGTGGCTTGAATCTGTGGTATTCCATGGGGCTTTAGTGCTAACTCCTGCCTCGACTTGACCCCGCCTTGCGTTAAAAGGCTGACGTTCAGCATCCCCCTGAACGAGAAAAGAGAGTAGCTGTAGTCTGTTGACGGCGCTTGAGCCTCAATCGTTTTGTTTTTGCATGATGGGTGCAAAAATCAGGCGTTTGGCTCTTGAGAATGATGCAATTAATTTTGCATGACGTCTGCGTCCTTTTCGGCTAGGCAGCATTGCAACGACTTGGGCCGTTGATTTTTGCTTGCGTTGGAAAATTTTGCTGTTAGTTATTGGTTGCCAATCATTTCCCGTTGCTCACTGTGTTGGCAACGCAGCACTTTGATCTGTTTATTTGATCTGTTTATGGTGATTGGAGGATTGTTAGCAGAAGCACAAGTGGAGATTGTCAATTGCGATCGGCCCTAGCAAGATCGAGTCAGGGGATCGTTGCCACCATCACAAAGATGCACAAGCTGATCATGCTGGTAATCACTGCCGGAATGGCTTTGCTGTCGCTGTGGACTCCAGGGTCAGTCGAAGCGTGTGTGGAAGGTTTGGCTTGGGGGATGCCGCTTGAGCAGGTGAAGACCCATCTGGTTGTGAATCAACCCGTCAATCAAGATCAATCTGGCCGGTTTGTGGCTCGGGATGTGTGGTTGGATCGTCTTCCGGTCTCACGGGCCACATTTGCGGTCGATCCTGACCAGGGACTGACGCAATTGGCCTATGAGTTCGCCATCGACGACATGACTGAGGTCTTGGCGGGCCTGCGCGCTCGCCATGGCCCACCCCTCAGCACCAGCCTTGAACACAACAGCCACAACGAACAGATTTGGGTTTGGAACACCGGTGAAGATTTGATCACTGCCGTTAAGCAAGACAGCTCTGGTCAGCAAAGTTTTCTGATTTCCTACCGACCAAGTCGCTTGCGCCCTGAAGTGCTCTGACGTGATCGGTGGTTTATCTCTCCATGAACCATGGAACGTGATTGCAGGTTGGATCAACCAAATCCGCGTCTAATGAGTTCTCGCAGGTAAGCCAGTCGCGCTGACTGTTGGGGCTGCCATGCACAAACAGCAGTTAGTTGCGCCGCACGGTGGTTACTGTCGGTGCGATGATCCCGTCGTTTTGCCAATTTGGAGAGACCAAGGCATTCCTAAACCATCTGCTCAGCCCACCATTGGGGCGGCCATTGGGAGCGGCGACTGTCGTTCAAGGAAGACACTGTGGGCTTTGTTGGCTCACCATCCAATTGCAGAAAAAGGATCGTCCGTCGGGCAGATTCATGAAGGCTTTGGCAAGTAGACACCGCCATAAGCTCCGTTGACAAGCTTGAACCAAAAATGATTTAGACTGTCTAGATCCCAGTCGCACCTTGTCAACGTCTGAAGCCAAGCTTCAACTCTAGCAAAACTAAGTGTGTTTTAGGTTGGGAGTTTGGGATTATTGCCAAAGTGCAAGGTTTTAGTGAAATTGATTTTAAGTTTTTAGGTTTTCTCTAGTCTTTTCCCCGTAACCTTTGATTCCACTATCAGTCGGTGTCCGAAACTGTTGAAACTCGATTAAGACAAGCTGATTGTCTACCCCGGCATCAAAGTCTTTGTTGTCAGCATCAGAGGATTGTCAATCTGATCTTGCGTTTGCTCTAGCTCTCTGCTCGTGTCTCCGGTGAGGCAGAGGTCAGCGCGTGGCCCTTAGCCAGGCGGCCCTGACACGAGAAGCACCTGTTGCATACGCAGCCGCTCCGTGAGGCGATGGGAACCATTCTCATTATGGCTTGCCTGGGCCGACCCCTTAAAGGGTGCTTCAGTGGGGTGCTGTTCGTATTTATCTTGGTTGCTGCTCGGCTGTTTCCAGCTTCATGGCTAGAGTCAATGCAAGCCGATTGTTGCTTGATGCAGGCATTGGAGGTCGTCGCCCTTGTTCTGGTGAATGTCGCCTTGGTGATTCATCTCTGCGAGAAGGGTGTGGGGGTCTGGCGTGAACGTCGCAGGCTGCATCGCTTGGTGAATCGTCATCCAGAGATGCAGGGCGTTCATCCCGATGAAGACAGTTTGTTTGTTTTTGAAAGTGATGATGCTCTGAAAGCTCTTGTGTTGGATAATGATGAACCGGGGGCGAGCGAACCTTTTGATGTGTCCGATGAGGATCTGGCTTAGCTATTGAGTTAATGCGATTTTGCAAATAGGCTTTCCGTGTGCATTCTTATGATCGATGAGATTGATTCCCTGATTGCTGTTACGATTCAGTGTATTTTATTGGGTTCGTAATCTTAATTTGTCTGTAGTGAATTGCTCTCTATGGAGTTCTTCTGTTGTTCATCAAGAATCACGCCTGCCGCCAGTAGTGCGACGCTAATGCCTTCTGTTAGCCGAATTGGCTCACCTAAAACCAAGGCAGCACTAACAAAAGTCACAAGGATTGAAAGACTTCCGAGTAGTGAAATTTTAGTAGCGTTAGAATGTCGGTAGGCTATGCGTAGGGTGAGCTCACTGCCGAGGAAAACAGTTAGGGAATGGAGAAAAGGAACGCCAAGTATCCATCAAATTTGTAATGACACAATGTGATCTAGCCCAAATAGGTATAAAGCAAAGAATGCAAAAACTGCTGCAAACATCATTGCTCCGATTTCGATTCCGATTTTGAGGCCAGTATTGAACCTGTGTGTAGCGATTATTCGCCCCGTAAGAGCAGTCCCACTGAATGTCATAGAACCCGATGAGCGCCCAGCCCATGCGAATTAGGTTGTCATACTTCATAGTATGGAGCAGGAGGCCACCACTATTCAATATCACGCCTTGCAAAAAAGCTTTAGGAAGAGGCTCTTTGATGATTCAACGTGTTATGGACAGCTGAGATGGGCAAGGTCAGTGAAAAGAAGGTTCGTCTCATTGCAGAGAGCGAATTCAATGCAAAGTAATAGGCCGCTGGTCCGAGAAAACGACCCAGAAATGCATCGCTGATCAATAGCAGTTGCTCGCGCTGGATTTGGCTGGTGATCTCATCCCGCAAACTACAGCATCCGGTCAGTAAAAATTAATACCTTATATCAGCCAAGCAAAGGAAAATGCGTTACAGATTCTGATAAGATTTGCACCGTCAACGAGATAGTTAGACTCTAAAGTTGTAAGGATTTCAGCACAGTACTGTTAATCATCCGCAATCTAATAAAAATCGAGATTGGAGCAATTAAGTGTTGCAACATCTTCCGCTTCATAAAGCCTGTTAATGCTCTTCAGGGGTAGGATGGCTTCGAGTGTCACGCAATCATGATGTTTGGCTCACGGATGAATCAATCTCGTTCCTTTTTGGCAGCTGCGGCCTTGACGGCTGGTTCGCTTGCCGCCATTCAGGTTGCAATGCCGCCCACGGCATCCATCGCGTCACCCGCCATGCTTGTGGCGAATGCAACGGCCCGGGTGGACTTTCGATCGGCACAATCTCCTGTGCGTGGTGGTTTTAAAATTCGTCGAGTCGGCACGCAAAGGTTGATTGAACTCAGCGGTGATTTCGAGGCTAAAGATACTGCGCCCGATCTCAAAATTGCATTCAGTCCGTCGCGGAATCCCCTTGCTAATAGCAAGTCTCCGGCCTACCCCCTGGAGGAAGGTAGCTACACGGTGCTCGCTCCCCTGCGGTCGTCCTCAGGTGCTCAGAGTTATGTGATCCCAAGTTCAATTGATCTTGAACGTCAGGGTTCTGTGTTGATTTGGTGCGAGTTGTTTAACTCCACTATGGGATGGGCACCCTTGCAGTGATCGTTTAACTCCCGATGCAAACCGTTGACTGGCTTTGGTTGATTCATCCTGCATTGGCCGTTGTGGTTGTTTATCCGCTGCTGGGGATGGTGTTGCGTTTGGCGCGGCAGACCCGAGATCGACGCGTGGTGCGCAGCAAGCTGCCGCCCACGGTTGGCCGTGACCATGCGGATCTCGGTCAGTGGCTCACGGCCGCTGTGGTGGGACTGGTTTTGATTGCTGAAATCGTCGTCATCGCCACCAACAAACCGTTGGTGGCCTTTGATGGCGGTATCGGACGGATGGTGCAGCTGCTGCTGGTGTTGATCGGCACTGTGGTTGCTTTTGCGGGCCTTTGGCGCGTGCGCAAACCCCTCTTTCGGGCCAGCTTTGCCTTACTCACCTGGTGGGGGTTGATCGGCCTCGGTCTTCAGCCGGAGGTGTTTCGTCGCAGCGACAACGTGTTTGATCCGGTGTTTTGGCAGTCCCACTTTTGGGGAGGTGCCGGTCTTGCTGGATTGCTGTTGATGTCTCTCGCCCTGCGACCTGAAATTCATCGTGATCTGCGCTGGCGTCGCCTGCACCTCACCTTGAACCTTTTGGCCACGTTGATTTTCCTGGCCCAGGGTGTCAGTGGTCCGCGCGATCTTCTGGAAATTCCCTTGAGTTGGCAGAAACCGACGATTTATCGCTGCGATTTTCAGCAACGCACCTGCCCTCCCCCTGCTGTGCTGTTGCCGACCGTCGCATGGTGATGGTGTGGATTAGCTCCAGAGCAGTTCGATCGTGAGCGCTCCTTCAAGGTTGCGTTTTACTGGGCAGTCTTCTGCGATGCGCATCAGCAGGTGGCGTTGGTCTTCGCTGCATTGCTCAGGCAGGTGCACATGCACCCGCAGCCGCTCGATCTTGCGAGGACCCTGTTGGGTCATGTGTTTCTCAACACGGGCGCTGGCACCGCGGATGTCCCACTGGCGTCTTTTGGCGGTGATCCCCATGATCGTTAGCACGCAGGTGCCCAGCGATGTTGCGAGCAGATCAGTCGGGGAGAAGCTTTCCCCTAGGCCATCGTGATCTGTTGGGGCGTCGGTTTGGAGTTGGCATCCGGATGGACCATGCACCGCGTCGCAGTGCAAATCACCAGTGTAGAGGCAATCGATTGTGGTCATCTCCACCATCCGCATCAACGCCTCATTTTCGCTCCTCGCGTTGGAATCAGCCATCTCCCCAGACAGTGAGAAGGCCGCCCTTCCCGGTGGAAAGACGGCCTAGCTCGCTCGTTTGCGCATTGCAGTCGACCTAATCAGTGAAGCTGTATCCGTGAAGCGAAATGCTCTGAAGAACAGTGAACTGAACGAAGAAGGTCGAAGCGACTTGGCTTTGGCATCCCTGGGGCCATGACGTCCATGGGTGTGGCGTTGAAATCCCCGGGTCACCTTGTGGCGGTGATGTGGGGTGTCGATTGGCGTGGCGTACAACTCAAGTGCCTGCCAAAAGACCGTGCCTCACGGTTGGGTGGAAACTGTTGGAGCAGGGGCCAAATCGTCAGTCTGCTTCTTGTGGTTGCTCAGGTGGAGTGTCGGCTGTCATCAGCACCTCCGATCTCGATGACCACAGTGTCTACCCACCAGCAGTGCTTTGCCTATCCGTTGTCATGCTCATTGCCTTGACAACGAAAACTGCTGAGAATGGAAATGGCGTGCCTGGGTTTCGCGGAACCATCAGCCTCAACAAAGGCTAGGGATCTGCTATTGCTGACATCAGGCTGTTTTCGTACAAACCGACACGCCCATAAGCAGAAGAAGTTCGCGATGGTGTAGCTACTTAACCATTTTTAACGATGTCGAGCCATCGATCCGTTGAAATTCTTCCCCGCTCGGGCCTTCAAGCCGGTGTGGCCTTTTTCAGTGACCCCTTGCCCAGTGATGCAACCCTGATTGCTGAAGTCTCTTCATCAGAACAACCGCAACTCTTTTGCCACCGTCAACAAACGGATCAACTGATGGTGTTGCGTGGCAGCATTGATTTGATCGTGTTGCAAAACCGTCGATTCCGGCTTATCACCTTGCGAGAAGATGAAGCAACCTGGGTGCGTATTCCTGCAGGTGTGCCCCATGGTGCGATTATCCGCAGCTGCCATCCGGCCGTGGTGGTGAATGCCGTCTTGCGCCATGGCCCAAGCGATCCTCGCGACTATCGTCCGCGCCCAGTGCCCCGCGCCCTGCTCAATCAGTGGGATGCCCTGATGGCTGGCAGCCGTTAAGCCAGACATCGCGAGTCTTCACCTCCCAGGTTCAGATCCCAGTTCAAGCGGGCTGGGATCGTGCCCTTGCTTTGTGAACTCAGCGGCCGGATTCCGTCTGTTGCCGCTGCACTCGGTTCACACTGCATTCATGATAATTTTTTAATACATTCATGATGCATTCAATAGAGATTGTTTCGATGGACAATCTCTGGTCACGACGTCTCAGATTGACCCCGATTCGAGTAGGTGGTCCATCAAGGCCGCATAGAGCTGGGTCTTCATGGCTAACAGGCAGGCTTGTTCGTTGGGGTCACCACCAGGCCATTGGTTGTAGGCCTCCGCAATAACCCGGTGCAGAAGACGTAGTGCATCCGTTTCCACCGCGATGGTGGTGATCATTTGATTGTCGTCCATCGATTTTCTTCGATCGGTGCTTGAGGCGACGCGATTTGAGCTCAGAGCCCTTTCGACTGGCGAATGATCCAGGCGGAGGCAGCTTGCTGTTGTTTCCATGCCACCAAAAGATCCTTGGCGATGCTGCGCAGGGCTGAAATATCAGTTGAGTTGTCGATCTCGCGTGAAAATTTCTCAATCTCAAATTGTTGGCCCAGATTCAAGGCAATCGGTTCCATCGGTTTTTGGCTTGATGATTGGAACGTACCCCAGAACGTTTGGGGGAGCAAATTAAAAATGTAGTGATTGCAACCGATTGGAAGGAACAATGCTCAGTTCAATGCATTGTTGTCATTACGGAACATTTCTGTATGCCGCTGATCACTCGGATTACCAAGGCTTATCGGCCTAGACAGTATTGACCGGCCTGGAGCTGATGCATTTTTCCTGGGAAAACCATCTTAAATTGTCTCGGATTGTCGCCGTTGCGTCAGACAAAACCCAGGGAGAAGCTCTTGCTCTGATGGGAATTGCTCTGACGCTGCTCGTGAAGGATCTCCTATCCCATGAGCTGAAATCTTCAACCTTGCCGTCGTCCAAGGCTTGACGCCCGCGGTGCATCCCCGCATCTCATCCCTGCGTGGTGTTGATCGTGCCATCAGCAGGCCGAAACCGTCGGCGTTCCCAGGCCAGGAGCTGGCCCGCTGCATCGAAATGGATGCTGATCTGTTGAAACAGCGTTGTGCTGAGGTGGCCACCGATCTCCAGGCTGAAGGGCTGTTCTGGGAGTTCACTGGGCACTGAGAACACCAAGCCATCGGGCATGACGGCTGAGCAGTTGTTGCGCAGCAGCTGGCTGGGATTAAACCGCAAGGACGCGGAATCCACGGCCTGGCCGTTCACCCCTGGTTGCGGTCGCAGCATTTGCCGTTCACCGGTCCATCCCTGCAGCGGTGCCAACAGGGTTTCCGGTGTGCCGCTTGCCGGGCGGTTGGGTGCTGGATCAGCGCTGTTCCGGCAGCGGAACCCCACCGCTCCGACGCGCTGCAAACGCCAACGGCCGTTGAGCGGTTCCCAGAGCAACACCAGCATCGCGCGGGAACGCCCGCAAAACAGGTTGATTTCATGCCCAAAGCGCTGCTGCTTTGGATCGAGCCGCAGGCTCGACTGCCCTCCCGCCCCAGGAAACTGCCAACACCCTCCACCGGTGTTGTAGGTGTCGCGACTGATGGAATAGGTGGCTTGGCCACCTGGTGCAAGGGCCAGACCGGAGCCATCCCACACCCCGTGATCGTCGTCTGAGAAGGCAATCACGTAGGTGGTGGGGTCGATCCGACGGGATGGATGCTGCAGATCCAGCCGATCGCTGCCGTCGCGCTCAAACCAATGGCCACAGCCCTGCCAGTGGCCGGCGAAATTACGACGGTTCAGGGTCCATTGATCAGTCATGGCTGTGACGGCATGGAACGGTGTGTCTCCTTAGGGTCGCCCCACCAGCCCTTCCCACCAGCACTTTCCACCATGGACCTGACGATTGTTGGCTGCGGTTATGTGGGGCTCGCCTTGGCGCAGCGGCTGCAACCGAGACGGCCCCAGTGGCGGTTGACGTTGACCACCACCACCAGCGAACGGCTGGAGCAGCTCAGCCCTTTGGCCGATCGGGTGCGGGTGTGCGATGCCACCAACCCCACCCACTTGTTGGATGCCCTGCGGCCGAGCAGCAGTGCTGTGTTTTGCCTTGGGCCAAAAGGCAATCGCCAGGTGGATTCCAACGGCTACCGCCACACCTTCGTGGATAGCTTCCGCTGCCTGACGTCGGTGTTGCCACAACTGCCGGATCTGCGCCAGATCATTTATACGGGCAGCTGCTCGGTGTATGGCGATGCCCAGGGGGATTGGGTGGATGAGCAAACACCCCCGGCGCCAAGCCACGGCCAGGGTGATGTGCTGCTGGAAAGTGAGCAACTGCTCAGCAGCATCGACGACCGGCGGGTGTGCATCCTGCGCCTCGGGGCGTTGTATGGCCCTGGCCGTGATCTCGATCGACGGTTGCGTGGGTTTGCCGGGCTGGAACGCCCTGGCAGCGGGGCGACCTACAGCAATTGGTTGCATGTGGCCGATGCTGCCGGTGCCCTGGACGCTGCCCTTGAGGGTGGATGGACCGGTGTGGTGAATGTGGTGAACGATGAACCAATCCGGCTGCGGGATCTGGTGGGGCGCAGTCTTCAGCGGCAGGGTGTAGCGCCGGTGCGTTGGCTCGGCCACGACGAACCCAGTTCAGCGGGTCGCCGCATCCGCAACAACCGGCTTAAACAGTTGGGCTACCAATTGCACTATCCAAGCGTTGCTTAGGGCGATGCGGTCAATGAGTGGCAGATTTATCCACTTGGAGCGTGTGGTAGCCGTCGACTGTCATCAGATTCATGTGGATTGACGCAACAGCACCCTTGTCTGATTTGAAACGACCGCGACGCGGCTGCCAGCCCTCTCACTGACCTCCCCACCAAGCTGCTGTCACAGTGCTTCGATAATCTTCCTCGGCAAGCTGCTGCTTAATGGTTTGTGGGATGGGGTTGACGGTGAAGTTCAGCCACGGGTTTTTTTGCAATAATTGGATTGCATTGTAGTATTATTTATTCTAACATCTCCCTTATTTCCCGAATCCACTTCGGTACTTGGTATTCGCCATTCGTCATTATTTTAATATAGCGATTCGCTATTTCAAATTTATTATTATTTTTGTCTAGAAAAGTATCTATTTTTTCCCATTCACTTTGTCTTAAGTCTAACGAAAAAAAGCTGGCCTTCTCACTAGTTGTTTCCATATCTAAATCTAACAAGAAGCTTAATGGGTGTTCATCGTTATCGATAAATGATCGTAGGGATTCGAGATAAATTTTTCCATTCAACGCATGCTCCACCTCTGTTTGAGGAGAAACAGGGTTAGCATCGATACTTACGAGCTTGGTTTCTTTGTCGGTGTCACAATTCACAATTCTCTTGCAGATAAGCTTTTCATACTCTTTTGTTTCATAACGAACCAATTGGGAGTCTGTGTCAGAAAGCAAAATAATTCTTCCAGTAATTTCATCTTTAAGATCTTCGTATGGCGTTGATAAATAGTTATATAGGCGTTTAATTTCACGAGCACCTCCAACTGGCACTATCCTAAGTCGCTTGTTTCTCACAAGATCTTCATAGTATGCATTTAGATAAATTCTTTCGGATGAGCCTTCACAGATTAACCAACTAAATGGATTTTCTCCTATCGAACTAGTTATCACCGATTGCACAAGGTCATTAATGCTCTTCAAGCGAATATCGTAAGGAAGACTTTTTCTTGACTCTCTAGACATTTGTTTAACCTGTTCTCGATAATTTAAGAGATTGACTACATCAAATTTGTGCCCTCCTTGACTTTTTGATATTACAGTGACAGAGCCAGATTCAATGGTTGGCAGAAAACCATACCAATGGGAAGAAAATAGAACCTGTCTACAGGATTTACTAATTTCATATAGTGCATCGAACTGATTGAAACAAGCTGACATGTGCAATGAAGACTCAGGCTCGTCTATGCCTATAATTAAGCTAGTGCTATCTTTTCTATGGTGAAGTATTAGTTTATGTGCGACATCAATAATTGCCTTTTGTTTTTCTCCAGAACTTAAGCCTCCAATCTCCAGCCAGTGTGAGCCTTCTTCTTTATGTAGTTTTCTTGGGTTGAAAAAGCCTGAATGATTAGATTGTACACATCGTTTTTTTTTAGATTCTGCTGACGATCAGTTGGAGTTCTATAGGCGTAGCCATCAAGCTCTTCGGCTAAATTTTCAATAAAACTGTTCAGGCTAGAATTGATTTCTTTGATTTTATCAGAGGTGACCAGTCTCTCAAGTGACTCATGCAGAGTTTCGCCCATGAGAATTTGTATCTCGCTAGTTTCAAGCTTTGTGAACAGCTCGGGATCTATCTCTCTTGGAATATATATATAATCAATCGATTTCCTAATATTTTCTAATAGTGGTTTGAATTTTTCAAGCTCATCATCACTCAATTTGCCCCCTTCTGCATTGTCGCCATTTATAGAAGTAGCTAGCTTTTTGCAATTGAATATTGAAAGGCTTGGAAGGCCATTGTAATCCATGCCGATGGGGAGGATATAGTAATTAGCAAGATTGATATTGCTCTTAATCCTATTGATGATTTCTGAGTATCTCTTGAAATCTCTGAGGTTTGCATTAGGTACATCTTCTTCCGCAAGAGATAGCGCAATATCATTTAATGTCGTGGCTTTACATTCCAGTTCGCTCTTTAGGAGCCTTTTTTTAAGCATGAAAATAGGGACAATATATGGCTTGGCAGTAGTCAAGCCACTTTTCTTCGTTGCAGTATTTATATTCCATTCTTTTCCATTAAAAAAGCAATCAAATGCCTCAAGAACCGAGCTTTTACCTACACCGTTGTCTCCCACTAAACCGCAGAAATTGCTTTCATCGGTAATGGGAATAAAGTTAATTCCTTGATACGCTTTAAAATACCTTAGGAAAGATCCAATTATCATATTTGTCCTTGAATGCTTTATTTATTCTATCATGGTTTTTAGACGGACTGTAGAAGCTGTTGTGAGATGGTCTTTGCTCCCAATGGCCGATCGCCCTTAGGCAAACGCTTTAGTTCAGTCTGAGCTCAAATTTTGCTGAATTATCTCTATTTCTGTGGAGTAATATGTGGTCCGCGTCAACTTCCCACCAACGTTTTGAATCCAGACTGATCTCTATATTTATTCTAGAGATTCTTTGATAATGAGTTTGCGGCTGTTTGTTAGAGCCGCTTCAATCGCGCGTGTGAGATGTCGATCGATCAAGGCGTCGATCACCTCTGATCTCACTATCGCTGGCAGGTTGGCCAACAACGTCTCCAGCTTACGCTGAATTGCCAGGCAAAGCCGAGAAATGCCCCGGCTCCCATTGCGATGAAAAATGCAGGCCAGCTGAACCCGCCGGTGGTAGTCACACTCCCAAGGCCGATCGCCGCTCCGATCGCCGCTCCTCCCAACGTCCACAGCAGAAACATCCAGCCGTCTCGCGACATGCAACGGAACATGCAGCTAGTCATGGTCATTGTTTCTTAAATGGTTGAAGTTTAGCTGCTTATTCATGTTTGAGTAGCCTGGATAAGTTTCTCAATGCTTTGATTCTTAGCTGGCTTAATGCTTCTTTGGGATTATTTCAACCCATGGATCGATGGTGTTTGTTGTGGCCACATTTCAGCCGCTCCTTCACGGCATGAGGTTCTGTTCAGAGGTGAATGTTTAGAGATAAACGGTCAGAGGTGACCGCTCAGGCTGCCACCAACCAGCGGCCCGCCACGGCTAGCGCCAGGGCCCATTCTGATGCGTCCAGCCATGCGCTGCGATTGGTCACCCATCCCTCAGTTGCGGCTTCCAGCGCCAGATCTCGAAGCGATAGCGCTATTGGCGTAGCGGTGTCTAAAACACGTCTTCTGGAACCAGCATCGGCACCGTGCCTTCGTCTTCCCGATCGATTTGCTGCAATGTCCGAAACACCAACATGTCGAGCTTCCTGATGTTGTTAGGGAAGTCGTACGCCTGAAGCTGTTGAATCACCATCTGCGGGACTTCAGGAGCGGTGTGCCATCGGAGTTTGCAGTTTTGTTGACGAATCGAATAGCTCAGCCACGTCCCCAAGTCTTGCCGACGAGCCCGTAGCGGCGGCACACGGATCAGGTTGCAGTGGTGGTTCAAACCAGGGTAGATCATGTTTGATGTGAAAAACAAGCGCCCTTGAAGGCCGTGGTGGTGTTCGAGAAATTCCAGTCGATCACTGCCATCGGCTTTGGTTAGCCGCATCCACGCAAAGCATCAGTTGCTTGCGTTGTGGAGATCCGAAGTGGATGAATGCCACCAGGTTGTCTTGTTCGAAGCCGGGTTCGCCGAAGATGAGCACCGAACGTTTCTGGGATCCGCCGCCATCACCAGGTTAGACTTTCCATGGCTTGGTTCATCACTGACTGTCAAGAGCGTCAGTTGTTCAAATTTTGCACTTTTTGATCCAGTGTCTGCAAGGGAGCGTTTACGATCCAAGTGTCTTTGAATCCTCCACCTTGAGTGGCATTCACGATCAGTGAATCAGCAGACATGGCCACACGGGTTAGGGCTGCATCCAGCAACTGTGTTGATCCATCGGAGGTTTGGATGACAAAAGGTCTCAGATCGACGGCGCAATCCTGCAGGGTGGCATTGATCAACGTGGGAACGGTTGAAAGGTCTTGTAAAGGCTGTGCGATGTAGTCACGGGGGGTCTGCTGGATTCTGGCTGTCATGGCTTCCAGTTCTTTCCTTGATGCCTGAGGACCGATCAGAACGCCGACGCCACCGGCACCCGCTGCTTGTTTCACAACGAGGGTGTTGAGTTCAGTGATGACTTTCTCCCGCTGTACCGGATCGGTGCAGTCGTAGGTGGGCACCTGCGGCAGCAGGGCCTCCTCATTGAGGTAGTAACGCACCATCTCAGGCAGATGGGTGTAGATCAGTTTGTCGCTTGCAATGCCCACCCCTGGTGGGTTCGTAATGGCGATGGCATCACAGGCAAACACCGCATCGAGTCCTGGCACACCGAGGAGATCCATCCCGAGACCATCTTTGGAAGGGAGACGCTCGTCGTTACGGCGGTAGATCACATCAATGCGTTGTCGCGTGCCGTTCGGGTAATGCCACAGCTTCCCCTCGTCGCAAGATAAATCGCTGGCTTCGACGATGGCGATATCCAGGGCTTCGGCGATCACGGCTCTGTCCTGACGCGCGCGATCACTGCTGCTGTTGTAGTCAGGGCTGATCATCACGATCGACGGCTCTTCAGCCCACGGTGCAAGGCTCTGGAACATGGCCTGGAGGCTGCTTAAATGCTGTGGGGTTGGTGTGATCTCAAGACCAGCGGTGCTCCACGGCATCGCTGCCATCTGGGCCTGCCGCGCCGCCAGGCTGAAACCAAGGCCAAAGCCGCGTTGCAGGTTGTCTTCGAGTACAACCCAATCGCCGTTGGCATTGCGGATCAGGTCAGGTGTCGCTAGGGGACACCAGCATCGAGGCGGGTGGGGCAAATCCCTGAGGTCTGGACGCCATAGGCTTGAACCTTCCAGCCGTCCTCTCGGCAGCACGCCATCTCGCACAACCAGCTGAGGTCCGTAGACATCTTGAAGGAAAGCTTCAAGGGTATGTATGCGCTGAATCAGACCAGCTGCGAGGCGCTCCCAGTCCGGCTTACTTACCAGGCGGGGTATTGGATCGAAGGGCGCCCAGGCTTGACTGGAACAATTCGATGACGCTATTGCTCCTGGATACCTGCACCGGGTGGAGTGGTGGATAGTCTGCAGATGTCGCCTCGCTTCCTCGGCATGACGCTCAAGACTCACCGTCTTACGGGTGGCCAGGTTGTGCTGTAAGCGCTGCAGAGCAGGGGTTAAAGCATTTGATCTTGGCGGCTTGTATTCGTTCACCTCATCGCCAAACGACGCCTTTGCTGGAGGAGTGTGAATTGCTCTTGCTTCAGATCAGGATCCGCAGTCAGGCCATCCTGGCGTGAAAGCACTGCGCTTTCCGGCAGATCGAAGAAGACGCCACCATTGGTCGTTTCAATGCAAGCCGACTCAAGATTGAAGACCCTTGCCCCAGCGGTGATGTCGACGCAGTCTTGAGACGTTCCATAGACGTGAAGGCTCAGAAAAGTATCTGACCCGCTGTTGCCCATTTGATGGATGAGGCTCCCATTAACCCATTGGATCTGGCCTGGGGAGTATGGAAAGTGTTCTTGACTGATGAGATGCATCCCTTCCAGTGTGAAACTTTGGTGGCTGGCCTCCCCGAAGCACTGCACGGCTCCCCATTCGGCACTGCCGTGGTCGTGGATCGCGGAGTGGTCGCCTGGTAGCCAGGTCATCACCATGAGCTCGATGTTCCTGTTCCTCCAGGCCAAACGACGTCCATAACTGTCGGTTGCAGGATGGTCTCGATCAGCCCATGCTTCCAGGTCGTCTGCTGTGAGGTGGCACGCGTCAATGAGCCCGAGAAGTTGCGTTTTCGACGGGTGTTGCAGTCCGCCCAGTTGATCGGTGAGTGACCTCAATTTGGCTGGCAGAGCCAGTGAAGCTGGTGTAGTCATGCGCTTCAAGGTAGCTGCCGTTCAAGGATCACCACGTCGAACCAGTTGCCATTGAGATGGCCGATGCGGTGCTGCGTGCCCACGATGCTGAATCCAAGACGTTGGTGAAATCTGACACTATCAGGATTCGATGCAACCACTTTGGCGACGAGGTGACGGTCGCCTTGATCACTGGCTTGTTGGATCAAGGACTTGAGAAGTGTGTTGCCAATACCACGACCCTGCTCGGAGCGGTGGACATAGATTGAGGTCTCTGCCGTTGCGTCATATCCCGCACGAGGTGAATAACGCCTGAGCTCTGCCCAGCCCACCACTTCGTCACGTTTTTCCGCCACCAATAATATGTCTCGAGGGCTGGCACCGGCGTGTTTGAGAGTGATGTCTTGAGCTCCGAAACGGCCCCGGTCCATGGTGATGCATCCTGCATCCACTGCTTGTTGATAGATCCAGGCAATGGCGGCGTGATCAGTTTCCCTCGCCGCTCGGATTATGACGTTCGACGCACGTTGCGATTGTTCGCTAATCCATTTTAGGAGGTGTTGCATGGCACCGGCCCCGTTGAGCTGATCAAGGCGCGAAAACCCCCCGATGTTTCCGGCGTTGATCTCACTGATGCACCACCCCCCATCGTCATTGCGCAGAAAGTCGTAGCCCAATACCCGCAGTCCCATCGCCTGATAGATAGGCCAAGTGGCGTCAATCGCCATACGTTCGCAGTCGCCGACGGAATCGGTGCTGCAGAGACCGCCGACAGCGAGGTTGTTAACCCAGTGACCGTTGTTCGATCGGCGTCGGAAGGCCCCGAGGATCGTTCCGTCCACGACAAGGACTCGCTTGTCGCCTGCCGAGGTGCCGCTCAGGAACCTGACGATTTGGAGGGGTTGATCATCGCCTTGCTTGATTTCAGTGAGGAGTGCTTCCAGGGATGGACTGTTTCGGCACGGACGACTGCAGTGGTCCATGCTCCACCCTGATGGAGTCTTCTGGATCCGGAATACGCCTTGGGCTTGGGTGCTGTTGCCCCGCTTTGCGACGACTGATCCGTGGAGGTCGATGAACCTCTCGATGCTGGCGGTATCCCGGCTGTTGATCATCGGCGGTAAGAAGGGACCTGCGATTTCCGGGAGAAATTGCGCTTCCATTTGGCGCCGCTTGCTCGATGGTCGGTTGAGGAACTGCAGTGAGGCTTCGAGACGTTCCAGGGTCTGGAGATGCTCCGGTGGAAACGGTTTCAGGGTGCGACAGAACGCAGATCCGAAGGTCTGCAGTGGCAAGGTCGTTGTTGGTTGGTGGTTCAGGCCTAGAAACACTTGGTGGTTGAGATCTCGAGGCACGGCAATGGCTTCGACGCCTTGGCTTGCATCGAGGGGCAGGTTTTGGGGAGGCACATGCCAAACCGGTATATCGGAGTTAGCTGCGGCGCGATAAAAAACGGAGACATCCGCAGTTGCTGAAGGGTAATGGCTTGGTTCGCTGATGAGCAGGAGGCCAGGATTCATGTGACCGACGAGACCATCTCAGCGCTGTTCAGCTTCAGATCCATAGCATTTCGTTGCTCCCGACTGCTGTCGTTGGCCTTTGAGGGAGCAAAGGCGGTGATCAGGACACCGATCATGATCACCAGCAGTCCGCTGATTTGACTGCTGTTCGGCCACTCTTGATTCAGCAGAGCGGCCGCCAAGACACCAATGGCTGGTGCCGGCGTAGCCCACCGCCCGATGCTGATGGCTCCAAGGCGGCGACTGGCATCGAACCAAAGGAACTGGGCTATCACGATCACCACCAGTGCGTAGATCCCCATCAGCAGCCAGAGTTCACCGCGAAAGGCGTCGGCGAAATGATCGGAGCCGTAGGAGACGCTCGCGATCACAAAAAAGATGATGCTGGAGCTGGCGTTGCGGCTGAAGATAAGAGCTCTTAGTGACACACGCTTCCCAAGGACTACCTTTCTAAAGACGGAGGCGATCGCAAACAGCAGTGTGGAGGCCAGGATCAAGGCATCACCCTTGTTGACGTTTCCTTGGCTGCCGATCAAGGCGACCAGCAGTGTTCCAGAGAGGATGAAACCGAAACCAAACCACTCACGTGGGCGGACTGCTTGGCCTAACACCAGGGCCCCGAGCAGGGCGTAGAGCACTGGTGCGAGACGCCCAAGCAGGATGGCGTTGGTTGACGAGGTGTAGGAAAGACCGGTGTAAATCAGGCTGGATGTCAATGCTCCGATGGCTCCATCGACAATCAGCATGAAGCGATCTCTGCGCGACAGCGCCCGTAGATCGCTGAGAATTGGACCTGCTCGGAACCACAAGATCACCACAACGGCAGCTGAGAAGTTCCCGACAAAGAGCACGTTGCAAAACGACAATGCGTCCGCTTGGCCACCACTAAGACTCACGGCGTTGGCGACCATGAATCCGATCAGTACCGGTCGCAGGGCCGCCAGGCACCGCGATAGAAGCAGTTCAGCCCTGGGATCTAGCTGCATTAATGGTTCAAAGATGCGGTTTGATACTCGGCAGGGTCGGCCCGGAGTGCCAAGAGGTTGTCGAAGCGCACCACGTCTCCCTCGATGCGCAGTGGCTGAGCCACTCGCGGCACAATGCGGTCATTCACCGTCTGTCCTTGCGGGTCGATCAGCACGAATTCCAGCATGGAGCCGTCGTCGCGGCGTACATGGAAGACCGCCGGCACACCGCCGCTAATGCAACGAATAGCACAACCTTTGTGCGTTGTTCCAGCTCCCGGTTTCATCACTCCTGAGAAACACTTGCTGTCCATAATTTCGCCCAATAGCGAGAAGCGACCGACGAACGTTCCAGTTCGATCCGGTTGAGGGATCCCAGGCGGTGGAGTGAGTGGTGTGGCGCGTCGCGTGTTCATAACATCGAGCGGACCGTGGCTGAACAAAGACCCCTGGAGCTTGACATAGTCGCCGGCATGATCCATCACCGATGCGGGTGGGACTGTTTTCCCTGGGCCTGCCAGCAGGACCCGGTTGAAGGGTTCGATCCCATCGGCTATGCCGGGGCGAGGCACGAGAAGCTGAGCTCCTCCAGGCCCATTGAGGAGCCAGCCACTGAGTTCGCGAACCGGTTGACGACGACCCGCACCGTACTGATTGTGAAGATCCGGACCCCAGATCCCGAGGATCACAGTGATTGCGATCAGACATGCCACCAGGGAGAGCAGAAAGCGTCTCAAGCGTGCCGGTAGAGGCCGGTAGTGAATAAAGAACTCGCTCATCGCACCAGGGCGGGGGTGGGTGTTGTGTCGATCAGGACCCGACCGTGCCGGATCTCGACCGGAAAGGTAGGGACACTTTCGGTGAAGGGGGGAGGAGAAGCACCGGTCTCCAGTTCATATTCATAGCCATGCCAGGGGCAAACAGCGCAACCATTCACCACGCGTCCTTCCCCGAGGGGACCGTTCTGATGAGCACAGACGTTCGAGAGTGCAAAGAATGCCTCGCCATGACGGAATACGGCGACGCGTTCCCCGCGAATGGTCAGCACCTTGGCCTGACCATCTCTGATCTCATCCACCGCCCCAACATCCAACCACGTCCCATCTGATGGCTTCATGGCCATCGCATCCGTTCGCCACTCCCTCCAGCCGCTGACCAGATGAAGTGATAAGAGGAGCCCCGCACCGCTGAATACCAGGATCGCCAGCCAGGGATCTCTATTGGTCTGCAAGCATCCAAGAAGAACATGGCCCACCAGTGCGGTGTACCCGACGTAGACACCCATGTGGATCGTCTTCCAGACCGGGGGTGTCAGGTTGGCAAGCCAAAAGTCGTGGCTTGTGGCCGCCATGATGAACAGCACGAGCAGGCCAACTACGCCGAGTAACTCAAACGGAAAGGAATGGGGATTGCCGAGATGGCGGTTGCCTGTCAGCAGGCTGACCAGTGGGTCAAGATCTCCGAAATTGTTGTACCAGCGAACGGCGCCGTTGAATTGCCATGGGAGCTTCGGGGTCTTGAGTCCGAACCAGACCCAGGGTTGGCTGGGCAGAGCCCAGCCGCCAACATGAATGCTGCCGAGCAGGAACACCATCACCCCCATGTGTCTTCTGTTGAAAAGCAGGGTGTGGAACGAAGAATGAATTCGGCTGAGTGGACCGATCGAGAGAGTGATGTTTAGTAAAATGAATGCTGCGCTGCCGTAGGCACGGATCGCCACGCCATTTGTTTCCAGTTCAACTCCTTTGAGGTCGGCGATCCAGTGACTGACCAGAATGAAGCTGACTAAATAGAGCACAACCAGGCTTGCCAGGATGCCGTCGTAGATCAGCTTGTATCGGGTCCACTGCACTGCGACGTAGGGATGGCTCATGAGATTTCTCCCTTTCCTGGATCCTGCGGTAGCGCGAGTTGCATGAGGAGTCGGTCGTCAGTTGGTGAGACCAACAGCACTCGTCCTTTCTCAACGCGCGATGGCAAGAGCCAGCCGCGCGGTCCTGCTCCAGCGACACGGCCGATCCGGACCGCATTTGTCAATCCTTCCTTTTGAGTCTCGTTGGGTGACCAGAGCACCAGGGGGTCGCTCACTGGCAGTTCTCCCATAGGGCTGATTTGCAACCAGAGGCGTTGCTCCGCATCTGTAGAAAGCTCCATTGTGAGCGTTGTTCCTTCTACTTTTGCTGTCACTTGGGCAACGACTTGAAATCCTGTTGGTGCGTCGTAATGAAAGCCTTCCCGCAAGAAGAGTTGGTCGGCTCCTTGGCTGATGGGCATTTGGGGGCGGTGGCCGATTGCCACTGTTGCGAGCAGAGCAATACATACCGTCAGCACGGTGATCAGCCAGCGATGCCCGCGTCGTAAATTCATGATCATGATCGTGCAGCGTCTCGATGGGCATTTCGTTCGGTCGGAGGCTGCTGGCCGAGCCAGATCCGTCGCATTAGCAAGGGCCAAAACACGCATAATCCAGGAAGAATTAGCAAACGAAAGCCGGGGTTAGCCCAGTTCCGTGCTCCTGCATCGATTCTTTGGATGCCGAACAGCATGATCAACGTGGCGATCATGATGCTCACACCCAAATAGGTTGACCCTGCCCGTAACAGGATCGATACGGTGGTTTCGAGAACGTCCAGAACTTGCCATGAGTATCTTCCCTAGGACTAGCAGTGCTCCAATCTGGTGCCAACGTCAGAGTTGTGATTGTTCAAGGTTTAGGGGAGTGACTGCGATGAGCCGGTGAGGCTCGCAAATTCTCCATTTCGAATTGGGTAATTAGTGTCTTAAATGGCAAAAATATCCCATCGATACTCATGCCCTTAGGTGTATGGCAGCCCTTTCATCGTTTGTTTTGTTTGACTTGATCTCGTTGGTTTTAATTTTAGCTTTTCTTGTTTGTTTGGAAGCGAGTCGGAATTGATTTTGATCATCTTGTTTCTGTTTAATCGGCCTTTTTCTTGGTTAAATCTTGTTCGTTTCATCAATTTCTCGTTCTTCAAGTGGGGTCTCCTGAGAAAGTGAATCTGGAGTCAGCCTCAAAAAAGGAGACCCGCTTGAGCCCGCAGCCAGATCATCACACTGCAGCTATCTGAGGCTTCAGCGGCACAGTGTGAATACTCCGACCACCTTCATTGACC
>JBMHDE010000032.1:0-23838 GCA_049889555.1 Synechococcus sp.
AGCGCTCAACCAGATTGCTCAGGGCCTGGTAAGCCCAGTCGGTCGGATACACATCCGAGAATTGCGCGATGCTGGTGACTTGCTCGCTAGTCGCGGCATAGTCAGACACACCATTGATGTTCAGCTCAGCGGCATTGGCAGAGCGGCCAGCATCAACAGCCAAAGGTGCCAAAAGGCCCAGGGCAGCAGGCGCCACCAGCAGTTGCTGGAAGAGTTTCATGGAGTTCCTCACACGGGAAGGTGCATTGCACGTGAAAAACCATAAAAACTAAATTGCAAAGAGATCAAAAGAGATCACACCACCATCAAAAAATTGAGCCACTCAACCCGATTAAATGCTCAGGAGCAAGCGATCATTTGATACAAAAGCATTTTTGAGATTCTTCAAAATAAGATTATTGAGCATTGATAATGCAAGGCCAAAAATGATTAAAGGATTCGAAATCACTCTCATCATCCTTGTACTCACGGCACTGACAGTAACCAAGCAAGCCTGGACAACCCCTTCCGCCCCCAGGGCATCACCCCCTGAAGCGATCCGCACCTTCTAAAGGCCAGGATTAATGTTCAGATCGCACAACCTAGCTCTCAATACATAATTACTATTGAGAATCGCTCACAAGGGGGCTTCAAGCGTGTATATTGCAAACGATTATCAATAGCCATAGCGCACTTTCGTGGATTTTCGCTTCCTTCCTGACGAACCAAGTGGATCAATCCGCATCCCAACGGGTCAAACGGTGCTGATCAACACTTCCGACCATGCCGAGTGCCTAAAGCTCAACGTGCTGGAAGGAATTGCGCGCGTTTATTGCCCATGTGAGGAAACCGAAGGAATGACCTTGGCTTTCTTACAAGATGGCGACCAACTCAGGACCGATTGCCTATGCAGCGAGGGAGTGTGTGTGGAAGCTTTGACAACCCTTCAACTTGAAACAAAAAGCGAGCAAGTTACGGGCTATGGATACGATTGCGTTAATGAATGGACACTTCAATTACTGCGTATTCGCCATCTTGGCCAAGCTGAACAACGCCTCCATGCATTGCTAAGTCTTCTTGTTCATCGACTCGGGAAACGATATGGCGATTGGTGCAGCCTGCCATTCCGTCTCACACATGAACGCATTGGGGAGTTGATCGGTTCAACACGCGTAACCTCGACGCGCTTGATGTCAAAATTGAGACATGGAGACATGCTCAAGATAGCGCCAGGAGAATCAGAAATACGTTTATCCCCGGATCTTATCAATACAAGTCCACTCACGTTCTAAAAGAAAACCATGATGCATCTTGTTGTCTATTGGCAAAAAACAGAAGAGCGCCTTAATCAAAGCATCAACATCAAACTAAAGAAACGGCTCAGAACGGAGCTAAAAACAGTTTCGAACATCATCAAATTAAACAGCAATGGGCCATTTGAATCAGACGACTACATGAAAAAATTTGAATTGGAAAAAATCAAACGACACCCCCTTAATTCTTCCGACTTGTTTGCCCTGCTCGAACTTCGCCATCAATAACCAATAACGCCGTTGGGTTGTTACTGGCAAATTTCAACCGTCCATGAAGATAGGAATATTGATCTTCCGATGCAATTTGCTGCTCTAGAAATGGATCAAGAAAAACTGTTGTCCTTACATCATTTTCTCGTTCAGCCATGGAATATAAATGCTGAATTGAGCTGCTAGTATCAGCTTCTAAACGAAAAGCATTAAAAACAAGTTCCTCCAATGTTTCCCAGCTTTGAGCAGGTGCCTGCAAGGATTGGAGATTATTTTTTTGGGAACGGGCAATGAGATAATCGGAAAACTGAGTGGCATGATCACGCTCTTCGAGCGATTCAGCAGCGAAAAATTTATAAAATCCTGCGAGCTCATGTTCAGCACACCAAATAGACATTGAAAAATATGTTAACGATGCTTCTAATTCAAGATTAATATGCTGCTGGATGGCCAGAACAAGCTCTTGAGACATTGACTCAGCAACGGCGCGATTTAAGCAGCCTGAGGATGGTGAATGCTTTGTAGACGATGACAAAATTCCAGTCACTTCCATGCATACCTCAATTAAGCTCATGGTGGGCAAAAAATGCCTCGTCGTCAAGTATCAAATGATAGCCATGTGCGAAATGAACACGATAAATTGAGAATCAATTGCATCAAGGAAATGACTTATGCACAAGCCGGAGTGGGTCTCGCGCTCGAGCAGGCAGCAAGAGAGGTCAAGAAAACTGGCATCAGCAGCGTGGCGCAACAATCTCGAAAAAAAGGTTGCAAAAAATCAAAATGCTCCCATTGGAAAGGAGGCAAATGCAAGTGTGGACGCGACTAAATGGACGCAAAGAAAACGGATATAAATTTTTCGTGCCGATCCATCAATTGCTTTGATACCAACCATGCTCTATCAACTCCCTCCACATCCATCAGATGATTCTCTCTCAAAGAAAGAATGATTCGCGTCACTGTTGATCGTGTACACCCTAAAATTTCAGATATTCGTAGGTGAGTAATGATGAAGGGAAGTCGATAACCAATCTTCTCCCTGGTGCCAAAATGAAAAATCAGCATTACAATGAGTCTTTCAATTTTTTGCTCTGTCGTTTTGGAGCAAGCAATCATCGATAGCGCAAGCGACCAGTTTATTAACGACAAGCAACTTAGATAATGCTTGTAAACATCGATATTGTCTTGATCTTGAACAAAATTGGCATCAATCGAAACAGACGTTAGGGCTTCAAGCTTAACTTCCAACCCTTCAAATTGATGAGCAGGAAAATATATCTTTTCTTTGCTAAAAAAGCCTATAGTAAATGCCTCCCCACTGATCTCGTGAATCACAAAAAGCCGTAGCACGCCATCGCCGATCGATATCCAATAATCAGAAGCAGAATGATCTACATTCAGCTCGTTGAGACTAACAACTTGATTTCGTTTTAGCGTTAAAGAGTTCACAAACCATTCCGAACTGAACATATTTCAACACCACTAGGACATCTCTAGAGAACAAATGAGCAAAGCTCGGGTAATAATTGCTACCTCATTAACCTAAGCAGAGCATATTTCAATTTATAGCAGCTCCAAACTGCATAATGAGCAGAGTGAAATAAACTTTTACTCATTAATTAAAACATTCAACAAGTAAAATCAAAAGTCAATCAAGCGTCATTATCCAATTCAAATAGCGCCTGCCATCAATAATGGCCGCTCGATTGGGTGGAAGCGGAACCATAGGATTGGTGGACTCTATGCCGCGATTCAGCCAGTGACCTCATCGGCAAGTACCCCGCGAGACTTGAAAGCAGGAGGCGAACTCAAGGGTCAAGTGCGCGTCCCTGGGGACAAATCAATTTCGCACCGCGCTCTGTTGTTTGGAGCGATTGCTGAAGGCATCACCACCATTGAAGGCCTTCTCCCCGCTGAAGATCCCATCAGTACCGCAGCCTGCTTGCGGGCCATGGGCGCCACGATCAGCCCCATCGCTGACGGCAAGCTAATCACGGTGGAAGGTGTTGGCCTCGATGGTTTGCAAGAACCAGACGCGGTGCTCGACTGCGGCAACTCCGGCACCACAATGCGGTTGATGTTGGGCCTGCTGGCGGGCCGTGATGGTCGCCATTTTGTGCTCAGTGGTGATGCGTCTCTGCGCAAACGGCCGATGCAACGGGTGGGACAACCCCTCGCCGTGATGGGTGCGGACGTGCGTGGTCGCAACGGAGGCAACTTGGCACCGCTGGCGGTGCAAGGCCGCAAGCTGCGGGGGGCCGTCGTCGGTACCCCGGTGGCCAGTGCCCAAGTGAAGTCAGCGTTGCTGCTGGCGGCACTAACGGCCGATGGACCGACCACGGTGATCGAACCGGCCCACTCCCGCGACCACAGCGAGCGGATGCTGAAGGCCTTCGGGGCCAACCTTGAGGTCGGCGGCGAGATGGGTCGCCACATCAGCGTCAAACCCGGTGCAGCCCTGACCGGGCAACACGTCGTGGTGCCTGGCGATATCAGCTCAGCTGCTTTTTGGTTGGTGGCCGGTGCACTCGTTCCCGGTGCCGACCTCACCATTGAAAACGTGGGGCTCAACCCCACACGCACCGGCGTGCTGGACGTGCTGGAGCAGATGGGTGCCAACATCCAAGTGCTGAACCGCAGAGATGTGGCTGGTGAACCCGTGGGCGACCTACGGGTGACCCACAGCCCGCTCAAACCTTTCGCGTTTGGGGAAGACGTGATGCCACGCCTGGTGGATGAAGTTCCGATCCTGAGCGTCGCCGCCTGCTTCTGCGACGGCGAGAGCCGCATCAGCGGAGCAGAAGAATTGCGGGTGAAAGAAACCGACCGCTTGGCGGTGATGGCGCGTCAATTAAAGGCGATGGGCGCCGCCATTGAAGAACATCCTGATGGCCTAACGATCCGCGGCGGCCGCCCCTTGAAAGGCGCAGTTCTCGACAGCGAGACCGACCACCGCGTGGCCATGAGTCTGGCCATCGCTGCGATGATGGCGGAGGGTGATTCCACCCTCGCCCGTAGTGAAGCAGCCGCCGTCAGCTACCCCACCTTTTGGGATGATCTCGCACGCCTCCGCCGCTAAGCAGGACTTAAACACCCATCCGCTGGGAGAGCTGACCGCCCTCGACACCGCCGACGGCAGCCTCAGCCTCCACAGCTCCCACTTTTCAGAAGCCTTCCACAGTTCGGCCGGCGCCCTTGCCGAGGCCCAAGCCAAATTTGTAGCGCCAGCGCAATTGCAGCGCTTTCAAACCGGCACGTCGCTGCGGGTGTTGGATGTGTGCGTGGGGTTGGGCTACAACAGTGCGGCCTTGATGGACGCACTGCGCCGGCAGAGCGCACCCCAGCTGCAGTGGTGGGGCCTCGAATTGGACCCGCGACCTCTGCGCCTGGCCCTGGCGACCCAAGCCTTCACCTCCCTGTGGTCGGCAACGGTGGTGCAACGACTGGAAGCGCTGCGCGACCGAGGTCAATGGAGCGAGCAAGACAGCACGAATGGCAGAACGAGTGGGGGACACATGCTCTGGGGAGATGCCCGCAGGCAAGTCGCTCAGTTGCCTCAAGGCCTAGAGCTGGATCTGATCTTGATGGATGCCTTCTCCCCCAGCCGTTGCCCCGAGCTGTGGAGTGAGGAGTTTCTTGGAGCCCTGGCCCAACGGCTGGCCCCAGGTGGCCGGCTGCTGACCTACTCCCGTGCCGCGGCGATCCGGGGCAGCCTGCAACGGGCAGGGCTAGAGCTGCGCTCTCTCTTGCCAGCCCCCGGACAACGCCAAGAATGGAGCTCCGGAACCCTGGCCCACCGGCCCATGGCAGGCCAACCACTGGCCGCCGTTGGACCTGGGTGGCGAGGCTTGAGTGCGATGGAGACAGAGCATCTCCACACCCGCGCCGCCATCCCCTACCGGGACCCCGACGGACGGGCGAGTGCAGACACGATTGTGCAAAGGCGTCGCGATGAGCAGCAGCATTGCGCCTTCGAAAGCACCAGCCGCTGGCAGCGACGCTGGACGTTGGGATGCCATCCACCGGGCGATCCCACCACGGGGTCTCGGTAGATTCCGCCCAGCTGTTTCAGGCCTCTCATGCTCGCCGTTGCCGTCCTGGCCGCCGGAAAAGGCACCCGCATGAAAAGCGCCCTCCCAAAGGTGCTGCAACCCCTGGCTGGGGCCACGCTGGTGGAGCGTGTTCTCACGAGTGCCCGCACCCTCAACCCGGACAGGCGACTGCTCATTGTTGGCCACCAAGCCGAACGGATTGAGCAACAGCTCAGCGGCGTGGATGGTCTGGAATTCGTGCTGCAAGAACCCCAGAACGGCACTGGCCACGCAGTGCAGCAACTGATGCCCGCCCTGGAGTCGTTCAAGGGTGAACTGCTGGTGCTGAATGGGGATGTGCCCCTACTGAGAGCTGAAACGATCGAGCAGTTGGTGACCACCCACCGCAACAGCGGCGCTGACGTGACCCTGCTCACGGCTCGCCTGAAGGACCCGACGGGGTACGGCCGGGTGTTGATCGACGCCTCTGGGCAGGTGAGCGGCATCATCGAGCACCGCGACTGCACCGATGAGCAACGCAACAACCAACTCACCAATGCGGGGATCTACTGCTTCAACTGGAGCAAATTGGCGGCCGCCCTGCCCAAACTCAGCAACGACAACGACCAAGGGGAGCTCTATCTCACCGACACTGTGGCCCTGCTGGACAAGGCCATGCACGTGGAAGTGGCCGATCCCGATGAGGTCAACGGCATCAACAACCGCAAGCAACTGGCGCAATGCGAGGCGGTGCTCCAGGAGCGGCTACGGGATCACTGGATGAACGAAGGCGTGACCTTTATTGATCCATCCAGCTGCACCCTGAGTGAACACTGCAGCTTCGGTCGTGATGTGGTGATCGAACCACAAACGCACCTACGCGGCCATTGCTCCATCGGTGAAGGTTGCCGCATCGGACCGGGCTCCATGCTCGAGAACGCGACCCTTGGCAACGATGTGACCGTGCTGCTGTCGGTGGTGCTTGAAGCCCAGGTGGGCGATGGCGTCGCGATCGGTCCCTACGCCCACCTGCGTCCCGGCGCGGATATTGGCGATCACTGCCGAATTGGCAACTTTGTGGAAGTGAAGAAAAGCCGTCTCGATCCGGGCAGCAAAGTGAATCACTTGAGCTACATCGGTGATGCCCACCTGGGCCAGGGTGTGAATGTGGGTGCAGGCACGATCACGGCCAATTACGACGGCATCAACAAACACCAGACAACCATCGGTGATGGCAGTAAAACAGGTGCTAATTCCGTCTTAGTTGCACCGGTCACCGTTGGCGCCAATGTGACGATCGGAGCAGGATCGACAATCACAAAAAATGTGCCCGATGGCGCTTTAGCACTTGGTCGAGCTAAGCAATTGATCAAAGAGAACTGGCATTGAATCAGCAATCTTCAGATTGTTTTCACGTCATTTGGATGGCAACAAGCCGCTGTTGCGTGAGCGTGAAAGGATCGCCATCCAACCCATGTCTGCACAAAAGCGCTATGTGGTGCGCTACCGCGACGCCGATAGCAGCCCACGCGAAGGTTGCTATTACGCCAAGGATGCGTTCGAGGCCAGGGTGTTGGCCATGGAGTTCATTCGCTACATCCATGACCATCCCCACGCGATCGATTTGATCCGCTGCGAAAACGACCCACTGCGCCATCGCGTGGCCTAAACCAGCGAACGGCACTCCGATCGAGGGCGTTGCGTCGTCTGATGACCATCAGCGGCGACAGCGCCAGAACGATCAAGACCTGCCTTGGCAAGGTCGTCTTGGAGCCGCGATGCGCAACTTAACAATCGCGACCAACTGGGCAATTGAACCGCCATCGGATCCTCCTGAAAACGCTGCAATCCTGGGCGAATCAAACTAGAAAATTGCTGCACCGCCAGTTCTTCACCATGGCGGTTGTAGGGCAAATTGTTCACCGCTGAATCAAGGGCAAACTGACGAATTCGATCTTCACCAACCCGGCGGAACAACACTTCAAGCGTTGCCACCTGCTCTGCGGAAATTGTGGTGCCCTGATGTTCCATCAAACCGCGCAACACGCTGGCAAGAATCTCCGAACACATGCGCAATAAGCCTTCCCGTGGTGACACCCCAAGCGTTTTGTGCTTATGGTCAAATAAACCCAAATCCACTTGAGCAATGCGGCTCATGGCCACGTGACGATGCACCTCTGAAAGCAGGCCAATTTCCAGCCCCCAATCACAAGGAATGCGCAAATTCACGGCAAGATCTCGCGTGAAGGCGAATTCACCCGCTAAGGGATAACGGAAGGCCTGCAAGTAGCTCAGGAAGGGATTTTCACCCAAAAGTTGCGACAGGGCAGTCAGCAATGGGCCGACAAACAAACGCGTCCCCCGGCCCTGCAACGCATGGGTTTCCAGGGATAACCGGCTGTAGAACGCCTTGACGTAGGCAACGCCACTGGAGGGCAGCAGCAGGGGCAACAGCATGCGCTGCGGATAGGCCGGCGTAAACGTGCGGATATCGGCATCAAACAGGGCCACCACTTCGGCATCGCGATTCGCCACGCCTAGGCCTTGCCAGACGGCCCAACCTTTGCCGGGCGGTCCCATCAAATCCAGCCCCATTTCACCGAACCCACCCAGCAGCTCCTTCACGGCAGGTGCATTGGTCCACTGCACATGAACGGGAAAGGGCATATCGGCAAAAAACTGCTCGGCTTCCCTGACCTCTTCCACACTGCCGGCGGCCAAGGCAATCACAAGCTTGTGTAACCCATCCATCTCCTGAAGAACGGAGCGAATCAACCCAAGGGCTGGCCTGCGGAATTCCTCCATCAGGCAAGGAATCAAAATGGTGGTGGGTTTATCTCGCAACCCCCGCCGCAACAGCATTGGATCCTGGAGAGCCAGGGTGTAGTCGTGAATTGTGGTGATCAGATTCTGTTGAAAATCCATTCCGTGATCAGTGCAACAACATCGAATGACCGGCAACGCGCAACCTGGACATTGTTCGACAGGGCGTTAATCGGTGGGGAGAGAGGGGCAGGAGCAACTGGCTGAACTGCTGAAGCAGTGGCGACCCCAAGACGATCGGGAGGAGATCACTTCTTTGATGTCGCCGTTGCTGCAATTTGCGCAGACAGCCACAGATCCAGACGCCCCCACCCCCCGGTGGACGGGGTCCACCTGTGTGTTGATCACCTACGGCGACACGGTTCAGCGGGCTGGTGAACCCACCCTTTTGACGCTGAGTGCTTTTCTCAATCAATACCTCCATCCGCTGGCCGGGGTGGTGCATGTGCTGCCCTTCTTGCAGGCCACCAGTGATGGGGGATTCGCGGTGGCCAGCCATGAACGGATCGAGGCCCACCTCGGCGACTGGGAAGCACTGCAGACCCTGGGGTTGGGTCGCACCTTGATGGCTGACCTGGTGCTGAACCACGTCTCAGCAGCCCATCCATGGGTGCAGCAATTCCGGCAGCGCCAAGAACCTGGTGTGCACTGCGTCCTGGCCCCTGATCCCCAAGCCGACTGGAGCCAGGTGGTGCGTCCACGCAGTTCAGCGCTATTGACGCCATTGCAAACCAACGACGGTGTGATCCCGGTCTGGACCACCTTCGGACCAGACCAAGTGGATGTGGATTGGTCGAGCGATGCAGTGTTGCAAGGTTTCGCGCAGCTGTTGGGGCGACTGGTGCGCCATGGGGTGAGCTGGCTGCGTCTTGATGCGGTGGGTTACGTGTGGAAAGAACCTGGCAGCCCCTGCATTCACCACCCACGCGCCCATCTGCTGGTGTCGTTACTCAGGGCCCTGTTGGACCAGCACCACAGCAGCGGTGTCGTGGTGACAGAAACCAACGTGCCGGAAGCTGAAAACCTCTCCTACCTGATGCCTGGCGATGAAGCCCACATCGCCTACAACTTTCCCCTCCCCCCGCTGCTCCTGGAAGCTGTGCTGCGGGAACGCCCGGATTTGTTGAACCAATGGCTGGAGCGGTGGCCTCAGCTCCCCGACCAGACCACATTGCTCAACTTCACTGCGAGCCATGACGGCATCGGGCTCAGGCCCCTGGAGGGCCTGATGGAAGCCAGCAGGCTGGAGCAGCTGTTGGCCAATTGTGAACGCCGTGGAGGCTTGATCAGCCATCGCCGCCTCAGTGATGGTGGCGAACGCCCCTACGAAATCAACATCAGCTGGTGGGCGGCGATGGCCGGAGCTGGCCGGGATCCTCGCTTGCATCAACGGGAACGGTTTCGGTTGAGCCAGCTGCTGGTGATTGCCCTGCCTGGCATTCCCGCGTTCTACCTGCCGACCCTGATGGCCTCCGGCAATGACGAAGCAAGCTTCCGCAGCAGTGGGCAACGGCGGGACCTCAACCGTGAGCGGTTCGATGTGGAGGACTTAGAACGCCGCCTTCACGATCCCCACAGCGATGCCCAGTTCACGCTGCAAACCGTCCGCCATGCCATGGAGGTGCGTGCCACGCTGCCGGCCTTCCACCCACGAGCTTCCTATGCCTGCTTAAGCGGCTCCATGGCTGATCGGGCGGTGATCATTCGTCGCGGCAAGGGTGCAGACAACCTTTGGGCCGTGCACAACTTCGGCACCAATCGTCTCAACCTCGACCTGCGCAGCCTCGTCAATCACACCCATTGGTGCGATCGTCTCCAAGACGCGGCCCCCGTGTCGACGCAGCTCACCTTGGCTCCCTTTGCCGTGCATTGGTTTCAACCATGCTGAACAACGACGACGTGCATGATCCCAGCAACCTCTGGGTGGTCACCGACCTGGACGGAACCCTTCTCGACCACAACTACGACTGGAGTGCCGCGAAAGCCACCCTGGCCTGGTTGAAACAGAACGGAGTCGCCGTCATCCCCTGCACCAGTAAAACCGCAGATGAAGTGCGGCGCTTCCGAGATGATGCCAACCTCGACGGCCCCTTCATCGTTGAAAACGGTGGCGCAATCTTGGGTGGCCGTGGTCACCAGGCCTGGGAACGGGGCCTGGGGAGTCCCCACAGCGTCTTACGCCAGCACCTGATCACCCTGGCGGAACGGGCTGAAACGCCCCTACAAGCCCTGGAAGACCTCACCCCTGAGCAGGTCACCGACTTGACTGGACTGCGGGGTGATGCCATCCACCTGGCCCAACGCCGCCAATGGAGTGTGCCCTTTTTGAATCCCCCCGCCGACCGGCAAACCTTGGTGCAGGAGGCTGCCACCCATCTGGGACTGACCGTGGTGCAAGGCAATCGCATGAGTCACCTGTTGCAAGCGGGCACCAGCAAAGGCGCTGCCCTGCACGCTCTCAAGCAGCAGCTCAACAAATTGACGGTGCATGTGATGGCCCTCGGGGACTCCCCCAACGATCTGCCCTTGCTCAATGCGGGAGATCACAGTGTGGTGGTGCCAGGTCCCCAGGGACCCCACCCTCGCCTGGCCGAGTGCATTGCAGAAGGACGCTTTGCCTTAGCCCCGGCACCCCACGCCGCAGGTTGGGCCTGCAGCGTATTGGCCCACATCAAATCACGCCTGTCTCCAGCACTGGCAGCAAGCGCTCCAGCGCCACCCCTCGACTGGCCTTCAGCAACAGGTAGTCACCCGCGATGAGCCAATCCTGCAACGGCTCCGCCGCGGCCTCGGGCGTTGGCACCACAGCAAAACGCTGCAGGGCTGCACCAGCTTCCGCCATGGCAATTGCTTCTGCACCGCTGGTGACTACCACCAAGCCATCCAGGCGTAACGCCACGGCGCGCTCCACCACGGCACGGTGCAACGCCACACTCGCGGCACCCAATTCGAGCATGGTGCCAAGCACCGCAAAACGACGACCCGGTTGCTGCGCCAAGAGATCGAGCGCGGCAACAACCGCTTCAGGTGAAGCGTTGTAGGTCTCATCCAACACCGTGAGCGACCCCAGCTGCAGGCGTCGATTGCGCCCCCCCGGAACGACAACATCCAGGGCGACCAAGGCGTCTGAATCCACCGCCAATTCAGCGGCAACGGCGCGGGCCAACAGCCAATTGCGGGCGTTATGGCGACCAGCCAAGGGCATGCGATAGCTGCGTTGAGCCAGGGTCAGCACCCCCGTGGAGGGATCCAAATCAGCCAGATCGTTCACCACGGGGCCCTGGGGATTCGCCAGTCCCGGATCACCAGACAAGGCCACACGATGAATGCGACCACGCCAGACGCGAGCCAGGGCCGTTTCCAATAAGGGGTCACCAGCGGGGATCACCACCACACCATCAGGCTTGAGGGCAGCGGTGATCTCACACTTGGCAGCCGCAATCGCTTCTCGGCTACCGAGGCGACCGATGTGGGCCGTGCCGATGTTGGTGATCACCGCGATGTCGGGCTGCGCACAACGCGACAAGCGTTCGATCTCACCGGAGCCGCGCATCCCCATCTCCACCACCACCGCCGCATGGTGTTGGGTTGTTCCCAACAGGGTGAGAGGAACGCCAATGTCGTTGTTGTTGTTGTTGGCGCTGGCCTGAACCGGTCCGAGGGAGGCCAAGGCCGAACGGATCAATTCCCGGGTGGTGGTTTTGCCAGCGGACCCCGTCACCGCCACCACCACGGCATTCAGTTGCTGACGCACCAGGGACGCGAGCTGCTGGTAGGCCAGGGTGGTGTCATCCACACGCCAATGCAGTAACCCCTCAGGCGGCGGAATCGTGGCGTCAACCGCCACCAGTGCCGCCTGAGCCCCACGACGGGCGGCATCACCCAAAAAGCCATGGCCGTCAAAGTGGTCGCCAATCAACGGCACAAACAGTGCCCCAGCCTCCAGACGGCGGCTGTCGGTGCAGACATCGCCAAGGGGTTCCACCTGACGGCGCGACCATTGCTCTGGGGTCACCCCTGACGGTTCACCCCAGAGCTGCACCAACTGGCCGAGGTTCACCACAGCAAAGCGATCCAAACACCGACCGATCATGCCGCCCCCTCCAGGGATGACAGGCTCGCCAGAATGGGATCAAACAACGGCAAGGAGGAAGGATGCTTCGCCATGGATGGCTGCTAGCAACCCTGCTGATCGGTGCACCTGGCCTGGCACCACGGGCGGCCTGGGGCCAACGGGAAATCCCCAAAGCCCGTGGCCATGAGCAATGCCCCCTCGGCTATCTGAACACCCTGGGCACGACCTGCGTATCGCCGATTTATTACGAAGTCACCCCCACCAACGGCAAGGCCTGTGCATCCGGATGGATGAACATCGGAGCGGGCTATTGCAAAAAGAAAACCATGGGCATTTTTTAACGCTCAGGGTTTAACACTCAGCTTTGAAGGCTCAGGCATCGCCACCTGCGGCGCGTTCCTCCAGCACCATGCCCCAACCGACGCGGGCGGAATGGCCCCAGGGTTCTCCTTGATCCGACTGCAGAAGCAGGGCGTCGTAACCAGCCGTTTGCACGTGCTCCAACCACAGCTCAGCCAGCTGTTGCTGCCGACTGTGACTCAACATCCACCAGGCATCGCCCAGCGTGAGATCGACAGCATTGCGCTCCAGTGGCAGATCCGCGGCCAGCACAAGCTTGGTGGCGTCAGAGAGCGCGCCTGACTGATCAGCGCTCTGCTGCAGCATCACCACGAGCGGGTCCGGGGACGCCGCAACGGCAGAGGCTGGAGGAGCAGCGGTCGGCACCTCTGGCACTGGGTTCTCAACACTGGGCTCAACGCCTGGCTCATCATTTGGCGCATCAGGCGATGGGGGGAGAGACGCCGATGGATCCGAGCCAATATCAAGCGACGACGGCCGCTGCTCCACCACTACGGCACGATCCACTGGACGATCCACGGCAGGGTCCGGCGGATGGAAGGGCTGCAGAGGACTGAGCCGAACCATCAGCACCACGGCGCCCACCAACAGCAGCGCAACCAAGCCAACGAGCAAAGGCCAAAACAGGGGAGCCAGATCACGGGGCCAAACCGCCGGAACCTGGAGATCACCTTGACGGTTGCGGCGCCAGAGCTCCTGCACTCTGAGGCGCAGGTCGGCCACCACAGCCACACCATCCCGCTGCAACAGTTGCCACGGGTTGTGATATGGAGCAGGCAGGAATCGCTCGTCCTGAGGATCCGGCATCACGCTGCCGTCACACCAGGCTTATGGGCGTTGTTTACCAAGCAAACGCGCGAAGGGGTTGCGGGTCGCCGCATTGCGGGAGGATGGTGCTGGGAGCGACTCAGGCTCAGACTCAGCGGCATCACGGGAGGGATCGGCCTCCTGACCGCGTGAGAGCTGCTCCACCACGGCCGCATCAGGGCCCGGCTCCTTGAGTCCGCACACCTCGCGATACATGCGGTCATAGTCCAAAGCGGAGCGATCCCAGCCGTAGTTTTGGCGCATGCCACGCCGCTGCAACTCCTGCCAACTGTCCTGGTGACGATAGGCCTCCCAGGCACGCACAAGGGCCGTGTAGAAGTCGACTGGATCGAAACGATCAAAGCAAAACCCAGTGCCGCTGTGCTGCGCCGGATCGTGGGGAGGAACAGTATCCACCAACCCCCCCACCTTGCGCACCACGGGCACTGAGCCATAACGCATGGCCATCAGCTGACTCATGCCGCAGGGCTCAAACCGGCTGGGCATCAAGAAGGCATCACTGCCGGCATAAATCAACCGGGAGAGGGCATCGTCGTAGGTGAGGAACACAGCAACCCGACCCGGATGGCGGGACGCCAATTGCCACAGACCGGATTCCAGCCCTCGCTCGCCGGTGCCCAACACAACGATCTGCGTATCGGTGTAGGCCAACAAACGATCAGCCACCTGCAGCAGCAAATCGACACCCTTCTGATCCACAAGGCGGCTGACCATGCCCAAAAGGAAGGTGTCGGGATTGACGGTCAACCCCATGCGTTCCTGCAGCTCTTGCTTGTTAGCAGCGCGACCGGAGAGGTCATCGGCACTGAAATTGGCCGCTAAGGCTTGATCCGTTGCCGGGTCCCAGGCTTCGAGATCAAGGCCGTTGAGGATGCCGCGCAGCTTCCCGGAGATGTAGTTGAGCAAGCCATCCAGCTGCTCGCCATATTCAGCGGTGCGGATCTCCTGGGCATAGGTGGGAGACACAGCATTGACGCGATCGGCGTACAGCAACGCCGCAGCCATGGTGTGGTCGCCTTGCATGTACCAAGGGCACCATGTGATGCGATCTAACTTCCAGCGCCACGGCCCCTGGTATTTGAGGTTGTGAATGGTGAAGACCGTGCTGATCTCCGGGTCTTGATGCATCCAGACCGGAATCATCCCGGTGTGCCAGTCGTGGCAATGCAGCACCTGGGGCTTCCAGTGATTCCAGGCAAACTCGGAGGTGGCACTCGCAAAAAACGTAAAGCGCCAGTCTTCGTCTTCTCCGCCATAAATCCGCTCCGGATCAAACACCGGATGCCCCACCAGATACAGCGGCAAGCCGTTGGTGGGATGGCGGGTCTCGTAGACGGCAAACTCGGTGCCCATGGTCTGGGCACGCCAGATCGGCTCTGCGGGGATGTCGAGCTTGCTCCAGAGACGGCTATAGCCAGGCATGATCAGGCGCACGTCATGGCCGAGGGCTGCGAGGGCCGGGGGCAACGAGCCCACCACATCACCCATGCCACCCACCTTGACCATCGGAGCGCACTCGGCAGCAGCAAACAGCACGCGCATGGTCAGACGGAGCTCAGGAAGGCGCCGCGACTTTAGGTTGAAATGCTTGAAAAACCTGAAACCGCTTTAGGACAGCACGGTGACAGGGGTACCAAGCTGGACCAGGTCGAACACCTCTTGCACATGCTCGTCGTAGAGACGCACGCAACCGTGGGACACGGCCCGACCGACGGTCCAACGTCGGGGCGTGCCATGGAAGCCCACCACCGTGCAGCCTTCGATCGTGAGGTATTTTTCACCATCCCATCCGCTGCGGCCGTTGCAATCCCGGTGGAAACCAATCCAACGGGTGCCTAATGGATTGTTGGCACCGGCCATTTGCCGACCATTCACCGGATTCGTCCACAGCGGGTCTCGCACTTTTTGCAGCACCCGATGGCGACCCGCAGGGGGTTCCCAGCCTTCCGTCCCCACCGCTGCGGGATAACGACGACGGATCACACCATCGCGCAGCACCAGCACCTGACGAAGGCGGCGATCAAGCACCAACTGCACCCCGCGCTGCTGGCGCACATCGAGGGGGACACGGGCCCATGACGCCTCCAGGGAGATGGGTACCGCCAGCGGCGGGATCGGATCAGGAGCACGCGGCGCGCGCGCGCCGGACCCGACCGATGGGGTCGCCGAGGCCGGGGCAGCCACCAACACAGCAACCGCTGTGGCCATTGCAGGAGTGCAGCGGAACACCATCACGACAGTTCAACGGATGGGATCCGAACCCTCGGCTCCCTAAGGAAGCCAGGGCGAATCCGAAAAATCAGGGTTGCGTTTCTCGAGAAATGCATTTTTTCCCTCCTGACCTTCCGCTGTTCGATAGAACAAATGGGTGGCTTGGCCTGCCAGCTCTTGCAAACCAGCCATGCCGTCGGTTTCGGCATTGAACGCGGCTTTGAGGCAACGGATCGCCGTCGGGCTGTGTTGCAACACCTCCCGTGCCCAACGCACGCCTTCGGATTCCAGCTGCTCCAGCGGTACGACCGCATTCACCAACCCCATGCGCAGGGCCTCATCAGCACCATATTGACGACATAAAAACCAAATTTCCCGTGCCTTGCGCTGACCAACCAGCCGCGCCAGGTAACTGGCACCAAAGCCACCATCAAAACTGCCAACCCGCGGACCGGTTTGACCAAAGCGGGCATTGTCTGCAGCCAGACTGAGATCACACAGCAGGTGCAACACCTGACCACCGCCAATGGCGTAGCCCGCCACTAACGCAATCACCACCTTGGGCAGGCTGCGGATCAAGCGCTGTAGATCCAACACGTTGAGGCGGGGCATGCCCTCCTCATCCACGTAGCCCCCATCACCACGCACGCTCTGATCCCCACCAGCGCAGAAGGCAAATCCACCGTCGGCAGCGGGACCCACCCCGGTGAACAACACCACACCGATGCTGCTGTCATCACGGATCCGCGTGAAGGCATCGCAGAGCTCCACCACGGTGCGGGGACGGAATGCATTGCGCCGAAAGGGGCGGTTGATCGCTACCCGGGCGATGCCATCACCGGAACGATCCACCAGGATGTCTTGATACTCACCCCAGGGTTGCCAGGGCGTGCCTGATTCACCGGGAAGAACCTGGCGGGGCTGGGGAGCGCTCATCAAGGCGGATCCAACGATGACGCCATTGTGAGCTGCTGCACCTCCTGACGTAGGGCAACGCGTAACGCCGCATCGGCGCTGCGATCGGTGCAGACGCGCAGCAACACAGGACCTGACTGCGCCAATGCCCATTCCAGCGCCAAGGGCAGATCATCGAGACATGCGATCTGCCGACCTGGCACCCCATGGGCCGCGGCCAACGCCAGAGGATCCACCTGCTGGGGCATCGCAAACAGCTGCTCAAAGGCCTCCGCTGGCGCCGCTGGAACCGGCAACTGCTGAAAGATGCCGCCGCCGCCGTTGTCGATCAGCAGCACCACCAGCGGCAGTGCACCGCCACGACCACCACCACCATGCAACCAGCCATTGCTGTCATGCAGCAGGGCTAGATCACCGGTGAGCAGCAGGGTGCATTCCTGGGCAGCCGCCAAGCCAAAACCAAGTGAGAGGGTGCCATCAATGCCAGAGGCACCGCGGAAACTGATGCACTGACGGGGGCCTGGATCAGCCAGAGCAAAGGCCTGCCAGTCACGCACCGGACTGCTCGCAGCCAGCATCAGGGGCAAGTGGGGGGGAAGGGTTTGGGCGAGGAGCTGCATCAACGCCGGCTCCGTCACCGCACCGGTGGGGGCCAGCCGCTGCTGTAACCAGGCGATGACCTGCTGATCGCGCTGCACCCAGCTGGCACAGAGCGCCCGGGACAACGCCGCTGCAGGTGAATCAGCAAAGGCCAGATCGATGGGTTCGAGGCATTGCTGCATCCAGCGGGCCAACCCGCCGCACCACTGCTGCGCCTGCTGCAGCGGATCCAACCCCCGCGGCTCCCCTTCACTGATCAAAAGCTGCGGACCGCTGCAGCCTTGCAACCACGCTTCGAGCCGGCGGCTGGCGGGAAGGGGGCCAAGCCTTAACACCTGCAGCTGATCCTGGCGGACACCCTCGGGCAACGGCAACTGGTTGGGCAACAGCAAATCCCACCCCCGCACCTGACCAGGGAGATCCGCAGGGACCGCAGCGAGGGGATCCACCAACACCGGCCAACCCGTGCGTTGCTGCCAGCGCCGCAGGGCATCACCAAATGCCGCACGGTTGGGGGCAAGACCACGCCAGGGGCCCACCACGATCACCCCAGGCAGGGCTGGATCCAGGCGCAGGGTGGGGGCAGGAGCAATCGATGCAGCGTCAGTGGGGGCAGTGGCAGTGGGGGCAGTGGCAGTGGGGGCAGCGATCCCAGAGCCGCGCGCCGCCATGAATGACTGCCAAAACGTCTGCTGCGCCTCCGCTGAAGGATGCAAGGGTTCATCAAAGGCCACATTGAGATGGACCGGACCGGGCCAGGCATGGGCGTGATGCCAGGTCTGATCCGCCAGCTGTTGCAGCTCGGCTGCAGAGGCGTGAGCCAAACCGGTGTCAGGTCCTGCAGCAAACCAACGGCAGACAGGTCGCAGAAAAACCTCCTGATTCACCGTTTGGTTCGCACCACACTCTTTGAGCCGTCGCGGGCGATCTGCCGTGATCAGCAGCAGCGGCTGGCAGGAACGATCCGCCTCCACCGCAGCGGGCAACACATTGGCCACCGCCGTGCCGGACGTGGTGATCACCGCGGTGGCGCAGCCTTGGGCGGTCGCACTGCCGAGGGCAAAAAATGCGGCGGAACGCTCATCCACAGCCGTGGTGAGGGTAAGCAGGCCCGCCCGCGCCAATCCCCCTGCCGCCAAGGCCAAAGGACCGGAACGGCTGCCTGGACACAGCACCACATGGGAGAGCCCATGCCGCTGCAGGGCCTCCAGCAAACGAGCCGCAGCCTGCAGATTGGCAATCGGTCGTGTCACAACGGGATCCGGCCTAATGCGATTCTCCTGGAACGACAAGGCAGCGATGGCGAACGCAGACACCCAAGGCAATCACAGCCAAAACAACGCCACCCATGGCGAGCCACAACGGTGGTGGAAGGGATGGCGCGACCTGCTGGTGTGGGTGCTGCTGGCCTTGATGCTGCGCTGGGTGGTGCTGGAACCACGCTGGATTCCATCCGGTTCGATGCTGCCCACCTTGAACTTGCAAGACCGCATTCTGGTGGAAAAGGTGCGACCAAAACTGGCGCAGCAGCAGAAGCACCCGCTGAGCATCAACCGGATTGTGGTGTTCTCCGCACCTGAACCCCTGATTGCAGCCGGCTACGACCCCAACACCGCCTTGATCAAACGCGTGGTCGCAGGGCCTGGTGATGTGGTGGAAGTGAAAGACGGGGCGCTGTGGCGCAATGGCAGCCGCGTGAAGGAAGCGTGGCGCAATGAACCGATGGCTTACACCATGCCACCGATCGAAGTGCCCAACGGAAAGCTATGGGTGTTGGGCGATAACCGCAATGCCAGCCTTGATTCCCACCTCTGGGGGCCGCTGGATCAAGAGCGTGTGATCGGCACGGCCGTGTGGCGCTACTGGCCCCTCAACCGGTTCGGCTCGATACGGTTCCCCCTCCAGACAACTGTGGAGACAGATCAAGCGGTTGCGTTAAGGTCGGTGTCCTGACAGGGAAGAGGTGAAATGTTTAATCCGGAGTTCCTCACCACTGATCATCAAGATGGTCAACCGGTGAATGGGTTGATCCAATACCTCCAGGATCAGTCTCCGGAAGTGATGCAACGCGTGGCCAAATCCGCCAGCAACGACATCCAAGACATCATTCGCCACAACGTGCAGGGCTTGCTGGGCATGCTCCCTGGGGAACAGTTTGAAGTGAAGGTGACCGCCAATCGCGACAACCTGGCCAACCTGCTGGCCTCGGCGATGATGACCGGTTATTTCCTGCGTCAGATGGAACAGCGCAAAGAACTGGAAGAGGCCCTGTTTGTGGATGATCCAATGGCGATCACACCCGACGAGGTGTGATGTCTGAGGGTGTTTCGGGCACGACACCCAAGTCCAGCAGACGTTGATCAATGCTGCTGAGGAAGGCCCAGTTGCCTGCACTGGGGGCCCAATCCCGGTTGAGCACAGCCTGCTTGAGCGCTTGCACCTGATCGGGCGTGAACGGTAGGGGCGCGGCATAGTGCGCCGGCACCAACGCGCGCAATTCAGCCTTGCCAGCGAGCTGATCCATCCAATCCAGCAAAGCCGCCCTGGCTCGGGGCAACACCAGCCGCTCCAACACAGGTGCCACTTGCAGTCGGGGGGTGTCATCCCCCATCAATGCTGCCGCAGCGGACTGCCAACCAGGCTTCCACGCGAAGGGATAAATCCCGAAGTGGGTGCGAAACGACCGCAACCCTGGTTTGAAGGCCTGACGCATCACCGCAACAAAACCGGGCACCTCCAACGGTTCAGGCCTGAGGTAGGAGGCAAATAACACCAACCGCGACCAACCCCGTCGACGGTTCGCCGGCGTGTCGTTGAAGGGTTGATCACCGCGTTCGCGGGCGTGAAACAGCAGTGGGGTGGGATCGTGATCAAACACAGCGGGGGGCGTTGCAGAGATCCCCACCAGGGCATCGGTGACGAGCAGGGCACCGGAGGGACGATGCAAGCAACTGATCTCTTGAAACCGTCCCACACCCAGATCCAACGGACCAAGAGAGATCCAGTCGCAAACGTCGGGATGGGGAACGCCATCCTCAAGCAACACCTTGGTGCGACGGGCCGGCACCCCCAACCACGCCAGCGGCAACTGCACGGGAAAACTCCACTGCCCTGGGCAAACCCACACCATCGCCTGGGGGAATGCACGAGCGAGGGGGCCCAGGGGGAGTTTGTGTTCCAACCCCGATGCCGTGGGCAACACAATCGTGCACACCGGACCGTGAACAGCCTCAAGCCGCTTCAAGTGAGACAGCAATTCAGCGGTGGGGGGCAGCGGATTCACCAGCATCAATCCACCGGGCACCTTCACGACCGTGAGCCGGATTGGCACCGCGACGTAATACACGCCCTGAAGCTGCTCAAAACTCCAAACCAGGCCAGGGATCAGCTCACTGAACACCGTGCGACGGCGGCCATAGGGATAGAGCGGCAGCAGCGGCCACCAAGGCCAGCGCTGATCCTCTCGCGAGACGCCCTCAGTTGCACTCAGATCTCCTGCCATGACTGGGTTTAAGGGACATGTCAGGGATAGGACAGGCATGCAAACCACCCTGTCCCTGTCGGATCCGTGAACAATGGCTAATACAAGACTAAGAATCTAAAACACATTGCCACTACATCGACCTCAGCAGCCTCAGGCCACGGTTACATTGAAGTTTACGGAAAGGGTGGGGTGTTCAAACTAGTTATCGAAACCACACAATAGCCAGTTAGCTCTCAATCTAGACACAACCAAAAATCAGCTAGGAGTCAATTTTTGATTTAAGGAGAGAGACACAATTAAACCCGGTAGCAGACGAGGTTCAGGCTCTTGTCGCCGTAACAATACCCATAATTCAAGGAATCCTGCTTTCACTTAAAGGTGAAGCGATAACTGACGCAGGTGGTCTTCCCAATATAAAGCCAAGGCAATTGCCGCGACTGCATCGACCTGGCGGTGGCGATTGTGGAATTTGCTTTGAATATGCTGTTCATGATGCAATCGCAAACAATAATCAGATGATTCTAGATAAAATGGAAACGGCACTCAGCAAACATTGCAAGATAAAGACAGGAAACCCAGAATCGATTCTGTTTGGCGCAGAAAAGACGGGGGCTATCCAATTAATTCAAACTGCCCATGACATATTGACAGACGACAGCAGACTCTTATCGGGATCCAAGGGTCAACCTGTGAAGCTTAAAAAACATATTGACTCGGTTTCATCTGCGTTCCGAAACCGGAATGTTAGAGAGCAACTTCCAAACTGCATAAACGGGTTATGGAAGGCTGATTTGTTTGTAGGCAAAACTGGTCCTGATCAGTGAGTCGGGACTACCGTCAAAATCAACCCTAGACATTTAGAGAGAGCCAATGGCTTGCGACTAGCTATCGTTCCGTCTCAACAAGGCCGAAGCGATAAGATCAGGAAAGATTCCTCTAAAAATCTATTAATAGCCCTCTTCCATATGACGGCTCATTTATGGAAATATTTTATCAAGGCTGGCAAATTGTTACTCAATTTATAGCTGCTGATGCCCAGGTTCCCGGAGAGGTTAAACTCCCACGCCCCGCTGACAGACAGGTCTGCCGTTTCTTGGCAGAAAGAAGAGAGTTTCCAATCATAGACGTTCTCGAAGCGTTAAAGCCCTTGGCTCAGCCCGAACTATTACAAACAAGCGAAGAGAAGCCTGACATTACTTTAAGAAGAGGCGAAGAAAGTAACATTTCAGCGCTCATAACCCCGATACCAAAGAGTTAACAAATGCATTTTTTCGGTCATGTTTTCCGCGTGCTCAAAACAAGCCGCAAATGGCACCGTTAACGGAAACATTCCCGATGCAATTGCAGATGCTCTTCTTGCCTTCGCGCAAACAACCAAATCATATCGGACCATCATGGCGCTCCTGATGAGCATAATCACGCCACGGCTTGAGATAACTGGCAATCAGAAATTCTTGTCTAGCCAAACCCGTCACGCGGCAAACAGACTTCTGCTCAGCCACACGCTTCCGAAACAGGCCTTGCCCCAGTCTGGCCTTCGTTAAGGCAAGCGCTCCAATGGGCGTGGAACCTGCTGCAAGACCTGTACATCCTTAACAGTGCATCAACTGAGGTTTGCTCTTCCGGAAGCACCAACAGATGCACATTGATAGCGGGATCGGACAATACCCCCATGATGAGGCCTAACAAGGTCTTACCCGTCTGAGGATTAAAAAGAGCATTCATAGCACTTGCGAGCACCAGACAGAAGCTGCTGTTGGGAACACACGAGGGCCAAACACTCCAGATCCCTTGCATGGCTCAGGCCTAAACGGCAACAACGGCCAGAAACCCCAGTGCTAATTAGCAGAAGAAACGTTCACAACGTCAAGTGGGGCATCAGCCGTTTATTCAAGCCCAGAAGAAACAGCACCATGATGATGGAAGAGCAAACGATAGTCTGTGAGCAACGATCAACACAGCATCCACGCACTGCGCCAAGCATCAGAACCAGACATATCAGAGGTCCTTCAACTTCATCGCGCAGCCTTTCCAGTAGAAGAGGTTGAACAGACCATCCAAATCGTCAACGCACTGTGGTTTGCAACCACAGATGCCACGCATTCAGCCCTGCACTGGGTGCACAACACCCGATGACACCATCCTGGGCCATCTCGGCCTCAGCAGCATCTCATACCATGACGACCAACAAGTGAGTTTATTTCTTGCTCCCCTTGCCGTCGACCCCACCCAACGGGGCCAGGAGCTTGGCTCTGATTTGGTGAAGCACGCCATCAGCCATGCCATGGGCAGCCATCAACCGCGGATCCTGGTCTATGGAGATCCGTCTTTTTACGGTCGCTTTGGGTTTGATCGCCAACCTGCCATCACCTTCAAGCTCCTGTTTCCTTTAACGCAACCAATCGATTGGCAGGGGATCATTGCCCAAGGGAAGGAACCGCAACACCCCATCGCAGTGCAATGTCACCCAGCACTGATGCACGCTCAAATCTGGTGATGTTGAGCTGCTGAAAGCACTAGCAAAAGCAACTGGAAATGGGTAAAAGGTACGCACAATCCGGATCCCAAGCATACACCGGGGGGGGGGACATCTTGGGCGGGGAACAAGCGTTGGTTCCGATTGGCAATCGCCAATTCAAAAAAGTTGGAATCACCGATGTTGGCTCCGGGTGCCGCCATCGACCGAGGTTGAGCTGCTGAGCGCACTGAGCACATCCACAACGCCGTGATCCAAAAAATCAGATAGGTCTGGAAGATCAGGGAATGGCGATCAACGCGCCAACCACCAGGAGCTTGAACCATGCCTCCAACCGCTCAATCCGTTGAGAGTTGAAGAGACTCACCTGCGTCAACCACCCGGACGCCAGGCACTTGGGGCTTCCTGAATAAGATCAGATCCCCTGCGGCGCAGTGAATCTCAGCGATTTCTGGGGCTAAAATGTGTCGAAACGGGCTCTTTTGAGCCCAAAAGCCGCCCAGAGTTTTCCACATGTATCGGCGCGAGCATCC
>JBMHDE010000033.1:0-13775 GCA_049889555.1 Synechococcus sp.
ATCATGCCGGCGCAGGGAAGTGACCAAGCGTGATCACCGGCCTGCCGGCCCCTGGGCGTCCCATCGCTCTTGTCTCATGCGTGCTTCCTGGGTGTCGGCTCGAAAGGGTCAGGCCAATGTGTCCCAGATGCATTACGCCCGCCAGGGCCTGATCACCGAGGAAATGGCCCACGTGGCCAAGCGCGAAAACCTCCCCGAGTCGCTGATCATGGAGGAGGTGGCCCGGGGTCGGATGATCATCCCCGCCAACATCAACCACACCAACCTGGAGCCGATGGCGATCGGCATTGCCAGCAAGTGCAAGGTCAACGCCAACATTGGCGCTTCCCCCAACGCTTCTGATGCAGCGGAGGAAGTCAAGAAGCTGCAGTTGGCGGTGAAATATGGCGCCGACACCGTGATGGATCTGTCCACCGGTGGCGTCAACCTGGATGAGGTGCGCACTGCGATCATCAATGCGTCTCCGGTGCCGATTGGCACCGTGCCCGTCTATCAGGCCCTCGAGAGCGTGCATGGCTCGATCGAGCGCCTCTCAGAAGACGACTTCCTCCACATCATTGAGAAGCACTGCCAGCAGGGCGTTGATTACCAGACCATCCACGCTGGTTTGTTGATTGAGCACCTGCCCAAGGTGAAGGGGCGCATCACCGGCATCGTCAGCCGCGGTGGTGGCATCCTTGCCCAGTGGATGTTGTATCACCACAAGCAAAATCCCCTCTACACGCGCTTTGACGACATCTGCGAGATCTTCAAGCGCTACGACTGCACCTTCTCCCTCGGTGACTCTTTGCGGCCTGGTTGTCAGCACGATGCGTCCGATGCTGCCCAGCTGGCGGAATTGCACACCCTGGGTGAACTGACCCGTCGCGCTTGGCAGCACGATGTGCAGGTGATGGTGGAAGGTCCGGGCCACGTTCCCCTCGATCAGATTGAGTTCAACGTCAAGAAGCAGATGGAGGAGTGCAGCGAGGCCCCCTTCTATGTGCTCGGTCCTTTGGTGACCGACATCGCCCCTGGTTATGACCACATCACCTCAGCGATCGGTGCGGCCATGGCCGGCTGGCATGGCACTGCCATGCTCTGCTATGTGACCCCGAAGGAGCACCTCGGTCTCCCCAACGCCGACGACGTGCGCGAGGGTTTGATCGCCTACAAAATTGCGGCCCATGCGGCCGATATCGCCCGTCATCGTCCCGGTGCCCGTGATCGCGACGACGAGCTCAGCCGTGCTCGCTACAACTTCGATTGGAACAAGCAGTTTGAGCTGTCCCTTGATCCTGAGCGGGCCAAGGAATATCACGATGAAACGCTGCCGGCTGATATCTACAAGCAGGCTGAGTTCTGTTCCATGTGTGGTCCGAAGCACTGCCCCATGCAGACCAAGATCACTGATGCTGATCTGGAGGGCCTTGAAGATGTACTCAAGGCTCAAGGGGCGACGGAACCCATGGCGGTGAAGCAAGACAAAGCCTGATCACTCGGGCTTGAACCCGTGGCCTTTGAGCCCCGTAGCCTCTGAGCGCAGCCGTTGACGTTGTTGAACCCTGGTAAATCCACCAGGGTTTTTTCATGCGCGCTGGATGGGCATGGACGCAGTCCAGGGCTTGGTGATGGCGGGATGAAAGCCAATAAAAACGCCCTCCCGCAGGAGGGCGTTTGCATGCCATGAAAGCGTCGAATGGGATTGGGCGCGGACGCGGAGCGCGCATTTGGGATTGAGCGCGGAGCGCGCGTTGGCTTCAGCCCAGCAGTGCCTTCGACTTGGCCACGACGTTTTCGACAGTGAAGCCGAACTTCTCCATGCACACGCCGCCAGGGGCAGAGGCACCGAAGCGGTTCATGGTCACACTGTCGCCATCGAGGCCGATGAAGCGGTGCCAACCGAAGGCTTCTGCCGCTTCCACCACGATGCGCTTGCGCACTGCTGCGGGCAGAACTTGCTCCTTGTAGGCGTCGCTTTGCTCGTCGAACAGTTCCACGCAGGGCATGGAGACAACGCGCACCTTCTTGCCTTCTGCACTCAGCTGTTTGGCCGCTTGCACGCAGAGGTCGAGCTCGGTGCCGGTGCCGATCAGGATCAGTTCAGGGGTGCCCTCGCAGTCTTCAAGGATGTAGCCACCGAAGGCCACTTTCTCGATGGAGGAGTTCGCCTGGTTGACCATGCCCTGACGGCTGAGGCACAGGGAGCTGGGGCGCTTGCGGTTCTCGATGGCCAGCTTGTAGGCACCGCTGGTTTCGTTGCCGTCACCAGGACGGAACACCAGCATGTTGGGCATCGCCCGCAGGGAGGGGATGGTCTCGATTGGCTGGTGGGTGGGGCCGTCTTCTCCAACACCGATGGAGTCGTGGGTGAGCACATAGATCACCCCCAGCTCGCTCAGCGCCGAGAGACGCATGGAGCCGCGCATGTAGTCGGCAAAGACCAGGAAGGTGCCGCCGTAAGGGATCAAACCACTGTTGTGATAAGCGATGCCGTTAAGAATCGCGGCCATGGCGTGCTCCCGCACACCGAAGTGGAGATAGCGCTTGTCGGGGCTGTCGGCTTGGAAGGAGCCGGTTTCACCTTTGATGTCGGTGTAGTTGGAGTGGGTGAGGTCGGCAGAACCACCGATCAATTCGGGCAGATTCGGGCCGAGAGCACCCAGGCAGATCTGGGAGTGCTTACGGGTGGCAAGGCCACCATCGTCTGGGGTGTAGGTGGGGAGATCTTTCTCCCAGCCCTCAGGCAGTTCGCCGCGCAGCATGCGCTCGAACAGGGCGGCATCAGCGGGATATTGGGTGCGGTAGGTGGCGAGGGTTTGGTTCCACTCGGCCTCAAGGCTGGCGCCGCGCTCAATGGCTTGACGGAACTGGTCGTAGGCCTCTTGGGGCACCTCGAAGGGGCCGTAGTTCCAATTCAGCTGCTGACGGGTGAGGGCGGTTTCGTCTTCCCCAAGAGGTGCACCGTGCACACCGGCAGTGTCGCTCTTGTTGGGGGAGCCATACCCAATGGTGGTGGTCACCTTGATGATGGAAGGCTTGTCGGTGACAGCCTTGGCAGCCTCAATGGCCTTGGCGATGGCATCCACATCGGTGTTGCCGTCTGCCACGTGCTGCACATGCCAGCCGTAGGCCTCATAGCGCTTGAGAACGTCCTCAGTGAAGGAGACGTCGGTGCGCCCGTCGATGGTGATGTTGTTGTCGTCATAGAGGGCAATCAGCTTGCCCAGCTTCAGGTGACCGGCCAGGGAAGCCGCTTCAGACGACACACCTTCCTGGTTGCAGCCATCACCCATCACCACGTAGGTGTAGTGGTCAACAAGGGTGGCGTCGGGTTTGTTGAACTTGGCGGCCAGGTGCGCTTCCGCGATGGCCAGGCCAACGGCGTTGGAGATGCCGGCACCCAGGGGGCCGGTGGTGACTTCGACGCCTGGGGTCTCGAATGTTTCGGGGTGGCCGGGTGCCTTGGATCCCCACTGACGGAACGTTTTGATGTCGTCAATCGAGACCGAGTCGTAGCCGGTGAGGTGCAGCAGTGCATACAGCAGCATGCAGCCATGGCCAGCGGACAGCACAAAGCGGTCACGGTTGAACCACTTGGGATTCTTGGGGTTGTGCTTCAGGAACTTGTCCCACAGCGCATAACCCATGGGCGCGCAGCCCATCGGCAGACCAGGGTGGCCGCTCTTGGACTTGTTGATGGCGTCAACGGCCAGCATGCGGATGCTGTTGACGCAGAGCGTGTCGATGGATGCGGGCGCGGCGACCATGGCGTTGTGGTGGAGAAGCGGTAAGGGGTGTCGTCAGTCTGTAACAACGGGTTCAGCAGCACGAGTCACGTCCTGCTGAAGCATCGGTTTAGGCCATGCGACGGAAGGCAAGGCAGACGTTATGGCCGCCGAAGCCGAAGGAGTTGGAAAGCACGGTGCCCAGTTTGAGCTCACGGGCTTGGTTCGGGACGACATCCAGATCACAGTCGGGATCGGGATTGCTGTGGTTGATGGTGGGGGGAACGAGCCCGTTCTGCAGGGCCAGAACACAGGCCACGGCTTCAATACCACCGGATCCACCGAGCAGGTGACCGGTCATTGACTTGGTGGAACTCACCGCAATCTCGAAGGCCCTGGAGCCCAGGGCGCTCTTGATGGCAGAGGTCTCGTTTTTATCGTTGGCAGGGGTGCTGGTGCCATGGGCGTTGATGTAGTCGACGCTATCGGCATTGATCCGGCCGTCCTCCAGCGCGAGACGGATGGCAGCGGCGCCACCAACCCCTCCAGGCGTGGGCGAGGTGATGTGGTGGGCATCGCAAGTGGTGCCGTAGCCGACGATCTCGGCCAACACTGTGGCGCCACGGGCTTCAGCATGGGCCAGGGTCTCGAGCACCAGCACGCCGGCGCCTTCACCAATCACAAATCCATCCCGCTCCTTATCAAAGGGACGGCTGGCGGTGGCTGGATCATCGTTACGAAACGACAGAGCCTTGGCACTGGCGAAACCGGCCACCCCAAGGGGCGTAATAGCGGATTCTGCCCCGCCGCAGATCATCACATCAGCCTTCCCAAGCTGCAGCAGTCGGAAGGCATCGCCGATGGCATTTGAACCAGCGGCACAGGCGGTGGCGACCGCCGAACTTGGCCCTTTGGCACCTAGGGCGATCGCTGCCAGGCCTGTCGCCATGTTTGGGATCATCATCGGCACCGTGAACGGGCTCACCCGTCCAGGCCCTTTGCCCTCCAGCACGTGGGCTTGGGTTTCCATGGTGAGCAGACCGCCCACACCAGAACCAATGCTGACGCCAATGCGATCGGCATTGGCATCGGTAATTTCAAGCCCAGCGTCAGCCACTGCCTGCTTGGCTGCGACCACACCAAATTTGCAGAATCGATCCCAGCGCTTGGCTTCTTTGGGTTCGATGAACCCCTTGGGATCAAAATCCTTGACCTCCGCAGCGAAGCGACAGGCATGGGCAGAGGCGTCAAACAGGGTCAATCCTGCGACGCCATTGCGGCCTGAGCTGAGACCGTCCCAGTAATCGGAGACGGTATTGCCAATTGGTGTCACCGCGCCGAGGCCGGTGACCACGACGCGTTGAAGCCCCTCCACCATGCCGAACCTCAGGCCTGCTTGTCTTCGATGTACTTGACGGCGTCACCGACGGTGGTGATGCCTTCAGCGGCTTCATCGGGAATTTCGATGTCGAAGGCTTCTTCCAGAGCCATCACCAGTTCGACGGTGTCGAGGGAGTCAGCGCCCAGATCGTTCTGGAAATTGGATTCCGGCTTGACTTCGCCGGCCTCAACGCTGAGCTGCTCCGCCACGATCGAACGGACTTTTTCGAGGATCGCTTCCTGGGACATATCCGTGAAGACGGGACGACGCATCCTACGGGCTTGCGAAGGTCCGCCTTGCCCTTGCGATTGGTTTGTCGTTAACAACTTTGTCGTTAACAACAGTGACGGCCCAAGCGTGGGTGTGGTTCGGCTGAGGTCGTGCCGGGTACCTTGACGCCAAGCCATTTGCTCAGGACCGGACGCATGTCCCACGCCGTCAAGATCTACGACACCTGTATCGGCTGCACTCAGTGCGTGCGTGCCTGCCCTCTCGATGTGCTCGAGATGGTCCCCTGGGACGGATGCAAAGCCGGTCAGATTGCTTCCTCGCCTCGTACGGAAGATTGCGTTGGTTGCAAGCGCTGTGAAACCGCTTGCCCCACTGATTTCCTTTCCATTCGCGTCTACCTCGGCGATGAGACCAGCCGCAGCATGGGTCTGTCGTATTGATTGCTCTTTGTTTGCCGCCAACTAGGCCATAAGCTCAGCCCGGCAGATGCCGGGCTTTTTTTGTATGTGCGGAATCGTTGCGGTGATCGGCTCCAGGGAGGCGTCTCCCTTGTTGCTCGACGGCTTGCGTCAGCTGGAATATCGCGGTTACGACTCAGCAGGTGTTGCCACCGTTGCCAGCGGTTCGTTGCATTGCGTGCGCGCGAAAGGCAAGTTGGTCAATCTCACAGCCCGGGTGGACGAAGAGGGAGCTCCCGGTCATTGCGGGATTGGTCATACCCGCTGGGCGACCCACGGCAAGCCTGAAGAGCACAATGCCCATCCCCATTGCAATGGTTCTGGGCGGGTCGCGGTGGTGCAAAACGGCATCATTGAGAACCATCGCAGCCTGCGCGATCAGCTCACAGCATCGGGGGTTGTGTTTCGCTCCGAGACCGATACGGAGGTCATTCCCCATCTGGTGGGTGCGGAGCTGGATCGGCGTGTGGCGGATGGTGCCGTTCCCACCGGTGCGTTGTTGTTGGATGCAGTGCAAGCGGTGCTGCCCCAGCTCCAGGGGGCCTATGCCGTGGGGGTGATTTGGGCCGAGGTGCCCGGAGCCTTGGTGGTGGCCCGCCGTGCGGCTCCGCTGTTGATTGGTTTGGGTGAGGGGGAATTTATCTGTGCCAGCGACACGCCGGCACTGGCCGGTCTAACGCGAACGATTCTCCCCATGGAGGATGGTGAGATCGCCCTTCTCAGCCCTCTCGGGATTGAGCTCTACAACGATGACGGGGAGCGCCAGCAGCGCACACCCACGGTGCTAAGCAACCAGGAAGGCGTCGCCGATAAGCGTGACTTTCGTCATTTCATGCTTAAGGAAATCCATGAGCAGCCTGAAACCGCTGAGCTCTGGGTGGCCCGTCATCTCCCCACGGGGCTGACGGCAACCAATCCGGTGGCCTTGCCGTTTGAGGAGAGTTTCTACGAAGGCGTTGAGCGCATTCAAATTTTGGCCTGCGGCACCAGTCGGCATGCGGCACAAGTGGGTGCCTATCTGCTGGAGCAGTTTGCGGGACTTCCCACCAGTGTTTTCTATGCCAGCGAATTTCGCTACGCACCGCCGCCGTTGGCGCCGCACACCCTCACCATTGGGGTCACCCAGTCGGGTGAAACGGCAGACACCCTCGCGGCGTTGGCCATGGAGGCTGAGCGCCGCAGAAGCCAGGCTGACCCCGCGTTTGCGAGCCGTCAGTTGGGGATCACGAACCGTCCAGAAAGCTCCCTCGCCCGTCAGGTCGATGCCATCCTCGACATCGGTGCGGGAATTGAGGTGGGTGTTGCTGCCACCAAAACTTTCCTGGGTCAGCTGTTGGCGTTTTATGGGTTGGCTCTGGCCTTTGCCGCCCGTCGCCAGGGACGCACCGAGGGCGAGATCGCTGCATTGATTGATGGGCTGCGTCAGCTTCCGGCCCAATTACGCCAGCTCGTGGATGAACATGACCAGCGTTCGGAGTCTTTGGCCCATCGCTTTGCCGATACCCAAGATGTGATCTTTTTGGGCCGTGGCATCAACTACCCCATTGCGTTGGAAGGAGCGCTGAAGCTCAAGGAGATCAGTTACATCCATGCCGAGGGCTATCCCGCGGGCGAGATGAAGCATGGCCCGATTGCGTTGCTCGATTCCCGAGTGCCGGTCGTGTCGATCGCTGTGCCTGGGGTGGTTTTTGAGAAGGTGCTGAGCAATGCCCAGGAGGCCAAAGCCCGTGATGCCCGTCTGATCGGTGTGGCGCCGGCCGGTCCGGATACGGAGCTGTTCGACGATTTGTTGCCTGTGCCGGCAGTGAGCGAGTGGCTGAGTCCTCTGCTCACCGTGGTGCCGATGCAGCTGCTCAGTTATCACATCGCTGCCCACCGGGGCTTGGATGTGGATCAACCTCGCAATCTGGCCAAAAGCGTCACGGTGGAGTGATTGGCAGCCCTTGCGGCACCGTCTGCCATCACCGTCTGCCATCACCGTTGATGGGAGCCGTGCGTCCATAAACGTCGTCGAACCGCACGATGTCGTCTTCGCCGAGATACTCGCCGCTCTGCACTTCGATCATCTCGACAGGAATACGACCGGGGTTGCTGAGGCGGTGCTGGCAGCCCATGGGGATATAGGTGCTTTGGTTTTCACCCACGAGTTGCGTCTCACCGTCGCGCTCCACCAGGGCGGTGCCGCGAACGACGACCCAGTGTTCGGCGCGGTGGTGATGCATCTGGAGCGACAGGCTGGCGCCCGGTTTCACCGAGATGCGTTTCACCTGCCAGCGGCTGCCTTCCATCACGCCGGTGTAGTGGCCCCAAGGGCGATACATCCTCCGGTGTGCTTTGCCCTCAGGGCTGCCGTCTGCTTCCAGTTGGCTCACCACATGCTTCACGTTTTGGGCCTGATCGCGTTTGGCGACCAAAACAGCGTCGTCGGTTTCCACCACCACCAGGTTCTCGATGCCCAGCCCCACGACGAGGCGATGCTCGCTGCGTAAATAACAATTGCTGCTGTTTTGGCTGATCACCCGTCCGCGCAGCACATTGCCGTTGCTGTCTTTGTCGGAGGTGTCCCAGAGGGCGCTCCAGCTGCCCACATCACTCCAGCCGGCATCCAGGGGCAGCACGCTGCCACGTTGGGTTTGCTCCATCACCGCCACGTCGATGGCCACATTGGGGCAGCGGGCAAAGGCGCGCTTGTCAAGGCGACGGAAGTCGAGGTCAGCCCTGTCGTGTTCCAGGGCGGCTCGGCAGCAACTCACCACATCTGGCACCAAGCGCTCCAGTTCCGCCAGCATGGCGCTGGCGCGGAAGAGGAACATGCCGCTGTTCCAGGTGAAGCGGCCTGTGGCCAGAAAAGCTTCAGCTGTGGCCTGATCCGGCTTTTCGACAAAACGGGCGATCGGCGTGGCGGTGAGGGTGCCGGCCTGGAGTGGAGCGGTGGCTTCGATGTAGCCATAGCCGGTTTCTGGTGCGGTGGGAACAATCCCGAAGGTCACGAGTTGTCCGGCCTCGGCATCGGTGCGGCCCGCTTCAACCGTGGTGCGGAACCGGGATCCATCGCGGATCGCATGGTCCGCTGCTAGCACCAGCAGCAGCGGGTCGTCGCCCTGGGATGTGGCCTGGAGGGCAGCGATGGCCACGGCTGGTGCGGTGTTGCGGCCCACCGGTTCCAGCAGAATGGCGCTTGGTGTGACGCCGATTTGGCGCAATTGTTCGGCCACGATGAAGCGGTGATCTTCGTTGCAGATCACCAGGGGATCCGCCAGGCCCGTCAGCCCCTCCAGGCGCTGCTGGGTTTGTTGCAGCAGCGATTCCTCACCCTTGTCGCCTAAGGCCCAATATTGCTTGGGGTAGCTGGCGCGGGAGAGGGGCCAGAGGCGGGTGCCGGTGCCACCGCAGAGGATCACCGGAATGAGGGGCCTGCTCACTGCAACCTTGGCATTGATCGCATTGATCTTCCCCCACTCTGCAGGTCCTTTCAGCGTGGGTGGGTCACAGCTCCAGCAGGCCAGGCGGAGGGGTGAGTAGCACCCAACCTTCCTTGACATGCACCTCTGGCACGATCGCTTCCACGAAGGGGATGAGCAAGCGCCTGCCATCCGGCCTTTGGAGTTCCAGCAAGTCGTTGCCGCCGCTGATCAAATCCGTCACGGTGCCCACCAATGCACCGTCGCGACCGAGACGAACGTCTAATCCAACCAGATCCAGTCGATGGAATTCGCCTTCCGCCAGTTTGGGGCGATCATCGGCGGGCACGAGCAAGCTTTGACCCACCAGCGTTTCGGCGCTGTTGCGGTCGTTGATGCCCGCTAAGCGCACCACAAACACGCTTTTGCCCGGCAGTTGGCGGCCCGCTTTCAGGTCCACTGGGCGTGGTGCGCTGCCTTTGGCTTGGAGCCAGCGAGGGCCTGGCGTGGTGAAGCGTTCCGGGAAGTCGCTGGCTGAATGAATGCGCAGTTCGCCTCGCAGACCCTGCACGCCCACCACCTTGCCCACGGGGAGCCAGGCGGTGGCGTCGAGAGCAGCGGCGGTGTGGGGGCCGGGCATGGCCTCAGGGGCAGAGATCTGTTGATCATCGCTTCACGCGATACTGGAGACCTGATTGCGTTTCTGTTATGGCCACCAGCGCCCCGATTCTTCCCGGCGCCACGGTGAAGGTGGTCGATCCCACCTCGATTTACAACGGCTACACCGGATTCGTGCAGCGCATCAGTGGTGATCGGGCTGCTGTGCTGTTTGAAGGCGGCAACTGGGACAAGCTCATCACCATGCGACTGCGCGATTTGCAAGTCGCCTGAGGCCAGCCATTACCCCCGTCACGGCTGGTCTGTGATTGGTGTTCAGCTGTCGTCGCCTTCCAGGCTTTGCAGCGCTGCCTGGGCAGCCTTCTGTTCTGCGTCTCGCCGAGATCCTCCCCAGCCTTCCGCCAAGGTGTTGCCCTGCAGCTTCACGTGGCAGCGGAACCGTTTGGGATCGCCATGGCGTTGGCTGTGTTCATCACTGCAATAGGTGGGTAGGCCCAGCTTGCGCGCTTGGCTCCATTCCTGCAGTGCGGATTTGGCATTGCCCTTGTGGGGGTCGGCTAAAACAGCTGCACTGGTGTGCTGCCAGTGGGGGGTGAGCCAGGTTTGTACCGGTTGGAGGGATCCCCATCCCTGATATAAAGCGCCGATCAGCGCTTCCGTGGCTTCCGCTCGCAGGGTGCTTCTCCCCGCAGCGTCACCGCGGGCCTTGGCTCCCACGGTTTGCACCGCTTCAATGCCGATGGTGTCGCCGACGGCGGCCAGCCAGCGGTCACTCACCAGCTGGGCGCGTAGGGCAGATCGCTCGCCCACGGGCAGCTGGGGGTGGTGGTGTTCGATGTATTCACTGGCTGCCAGACGCAGCACGGCGTCGCCGAGAAATTCCAGCCGCTCATGGTTGATGTGTCTGCCGGTGGAGGTGTGGGTGAGAGCTTCATCCACCAAGTGCAACTGAGTGGCGTGAAGCTCTGCTGGTGGGATCCCCAGGATCTCTAAAAAGGCCGTCAACGCCACAACACGTTCAGGGGTGAGCGTCATGATTCAGGTCTCTTGCAAACCCGAATATGGGCGTTGGGTTGGCTGCAGATCATGCCAACCGCTGCGGCTTGTTCGATCAAATCCTTCATTTCTTTGCCGATGCCTGTCGTTTCGACGCGACGCAATTTCCCTTTGACATTGGTCCAGCTGCTGTCGCTCGGGAGCAAAAGGATGTCGAAATCAACGGGATGGCCAAACCCCTCCTTTTCGATCTGCTCAATCTTCAGACGACCGGCCAAGTGCACCGCATAGTTGGCTGTGGTGAGCACCGATGCTGTGGCGGGCACCGTGGCTTTCACGCGCTGAAAATCTTGGGATTCTGCGAATCGTGGCAAATAGCGCGATTGGAAATAGGCAAGTCTGCTGTAGCCGAGAAAGGCACCCGTGGATAGGAACAAGGTCATCAGACTGAGGCGCCGCGTGATCTGGCGTCTCAGATTGGTGGAGCCGGCCAGTGAATCAAGACTCCCTGCAATCAGAAACGCCAGGATTCCCACGGAATAGTGATGGTTGAGTTCGCGGTGGATCCCCGAGGCTGAGATCACATTGGTGAGAAAAATGGGCATTGCACCCAGCAGTGCAGGCCAGGCCTGTACCCGTAAATGAGCGAGGAACGGAAGACTGAGCCCGATGGCGTAAAGCAGCAATTGCGATGGGGGGGTGACGTCGAGCACCACCCAGGGTCGAGTGAGCAGGGTCACCAGCATCTCGAGTTTGGTGTCGCCGAGATAGCCAAGGCGAATGCCCACGTGATCGCCGCCCGCGGAGGATAGATGGGTGGCCACCACCCACCACAGCACGGAGAGCCCCAAGGTGATCAGTCCCCGGGCGAATTGACGCTTGGCCAGGCAATAGAGGGCAAGACCGACCCCAAAGAGGGCCTGGGCATTTTTGGCGAAGAGGGTGAAGGCGAGGGCGACGTAATACCGCCAACGCTGTTGTTGTGTTGCCTCAGCCAACGCGATCACCATGGCTGGGAGCGTGAGGACGTCTGGGTGGAAATCTCCTCGGCTATTCAAAAGCTGTAGGGGTTCAACAGCAAGGCAATCACCAGAGCCCAAATCGCGCCTGCGGGGAGGCCGCGCCGTCGGCCCCACCAGCTCGCGACGGCGGGGAGTGACCCGATCGCGAGGGATTGCAGGCCGATCAGGGTGAAGGTGGATGGCAGCAGTCTGTAGATGCCCCCGATGGGCAGCAGCAGCAAGGAGAAGTGATCCTCCAGCGGAGTGATATCGCGCAGACTTGCCACTGTGGTGAGTTTGCCGTTGGCGATCAGCCAGCTGAATTGTTCAAACAGGCCGATATCCCAGACCTGGGTGCCAAAGAGTTGGTGCTGCCAAGCCGCCACCGTGAACAGCACAGCGCTGTAGATGCACGAGATCAGCAATGGGAACCGCATGGATCGCGATGAAAGGGGGAGTGAACGCAGGACATCAGCCGAGCTTTGCCCACATCCCGAGACTTCACAGCTAGCACCTGACTTTTTAGCTGACCGCTGGCCTGCATCTGCCGGTTGATCTTCTCTGTCCCCGCTGGTAGGGACGCAGTGCCCTTTCTGGCTGGAAAGGCGATGATGGGTTCATAGGGCCGGAGCCTGACACATCACAACAATTAAATGAAAAACACACAGCGGTACTGCTACGTGGCAAATCACCCTGACGGATGTTGCGATCTAAAAGCAATCGACGAACAATGGTCTGGAGGCGAAATGGATCAATCAGCAGGCGAAGCGCAAGGTGCAGGACCTTTGGGATGTATGACGCAGACAGCCTTCAGCAAGGCTGAGAGGGCTGGGTTGTCGATGGATTTGACGGCAAGGGATGCAGGGTCGATTCGTCTGGCGATGGCGATTGGCTGACAACGATGCAAGACCCGCAAGGGAAAAGCAGGGGGCGCTGATCTTGTTGCTATCTATCTCCCGGCAGAATCTCCCGGTAGGGCAATCAAAATAATTATCCATTCAAATCATGAGTAAAGCCAATCCATTATCAGACTTCGTTCAATTCATTATTGGAGGATGTCTCTTTGCTGCAGGTGTATTCCTGTTATCCAATCAAGTCATGGTGCGAGCGCCCTTCGCAATCGGTGGAGCTGTGAGGTCGGGCTACGGAAGAGCTTGGGGGGCTGGATTTGCATTTCCCTGGGGAAGCCCAGGGATGGGTTTGCTGCTTCTTCCGCTCGGTATTGGCCTTTGCATGGCATTCGCGGGTGTTTATGCCAAGTGGTCAAAATTGTTGATGTGGGCCTCCTTGTCTGCACTTCTTCTTGGAGTTCTCAACAGTATCAGAATGTCGTTTATACCAACTACGCTTTGGCAGCTCGGGGTCTACATCGCGATGATTGGTATCGGTGGTGGCTTGATGTTTAAGGGCCTAAAAGGTAGTGAAGGTGATGACAATCAAGCAGGCGATCGATCGTCAGGAACAGATCATGCTGATGTACTGAAAGAACTGGCTGAGCTGCGAAAGAAAGTTGATCGCATGAATTAACTCGGTCGCTATCGACTTTCCGACACAACATCCACCCCCGCCGTAGTGGCTGCCAAGGGGTGGGAGATCCACTTGTGGAAACCTTGGGCTTTTCTGCAGATGGGGCACGGCTCCTGCTGCGAGGCCCAGATCAGCCGACCTGAGGTTGGACCAGCACGACGTCTGGTGGATAGGGACTGATCCCTGTTAGGGACTGGAGTGGGGGTGAAAGCAGGACATAAGCCGGGTTCTGTTCTCCCTTCCATCGAGAAGGGGGGTGATCATCTATCTGGGATCGCCGTTGCCGGCGACCTCGAGCGGCGCACTAAAGCGGAACGGGGCAGATGGCCAACCGTCGTTCCTCGGCCTTGCTCCCAGCCGGGGTTTACCGAGCCAGCACCTCTCGATGCTGCTGGTGCGCTCTTACCGCACCTTTGCACCCTTGCCTGTGCCGGCAAGCCGGCCATCGGCGGTGT
>JBMHDE010000034.1:0-41340 GCA_049889555.1 Synechococcus sp.
TAGCCGCCATCCTTCGGCACCGTGATGGTGCGTCCGTTGATGGTTGCCACGCGGGCGTAACGATCCTGTTTCCGAGCCATAGCTCCGGGGGTGAACAAGCGACCGTCTTCCCGCTTCTCGTTGCCGAGGCAGTCAGCCAGAGAGTTAGCTCTGGGGCAGGGGCGCCGAAGCTGACCTGCCATCTATGTCCGAAATGTACTGGATTTTTCCTAGTCGGCCACAGAGTTTGCTACCAGGCTCAATCTAGGCCCATCCCTGCAGATTGACGCCCAAAAGACTTGCAATAACTGGAGTATCTCGGTGTTCAGAAAACCACCCAGAATCACCACCGGCTGGGCCGTCGGAGTTGCAATCGCCATCCAAAGCCTCTGACGCCAGGCCATCATCATGGCAAGTGCGTCTTCTCACCCCATGCCGGCGGAACGCGTTTGTGATTACCCACGCCCTCCCCGGGTGGAGCTGATCGAGGGCTTGGTGACCGTCACCCTCGGCGGTGAACGCATTGCCGAATCAACCCGCTATGGGCAGATTTGCGAGACCTATCACCCTCCACGATTTATCTCCCCCCAACAGCGTTTCAACCGGGAACCCTGCATCCCTCAACAGGTCGTGCCAGCTATTGCGAATGGGAAGGGGTCGCCAGTTATTGGTCGCTCTCCAAAACCGATGGCACTGACCTGCGGCCACGGGCAGGCTGGAGTTATCCAACCCCCACCGCAGCCTTTGCACAGCTGGCCGGCTGGATCAGCCTCAACCCAAGATTGGTGGATCAATGCACCCTGGAAGGAGAACCGGTGAGCCCCAACCCGGCAACTTTTATGGCGGCTGGATCACATCAGCAGTGATCGGATCATTTAAAGGCGACCCCCAGCATCCAGAACTGATCTGAGCAACCGCTCCAACTCACGCCAACGCGATTCAATCATGATGATCAGAGGAGCTGGATCAACAACGCCACAACCAACACCAACACAACCCACCACCACCAGGGCAGACGCCCGCGCGTGCCCCTCCCCCGTTGCAGCGATCGGCTCGTGCCAGACCCGGCACCCTGGGGGGTTCCGCAGCGGGTGCAGACCAATCGGCCGGCCAACGACCGATCCGCACGCCAAGAGCGCGAACCACACTGCGAACAGACAGATGCCATCGAAACCACTGCAGGGGCAGATCACAGCCAACCCTGGCTTGAACGTTAAGCAGTGGACGAAAAACAGTGGACGAAAAGCAAGCAGCGAACAAACCACAGCATCCTTGCCAGCGCCCGACCGGGATGGCCGATGGCGATCGCCAGGTCTGGCCCTGTCATAGCCTCACACAGTTGTCGACCCCTGCCATGAACAGCAACGCCAGCATCGATGCCCTCGAGCTGATGCTCACTGATCTGCGCACCCGCAACGAACCCATTCGTCATAAGGCTGCCTTCCGCGGATGCCAGCCCGAATTTCAAACCCTGGTGAGCCGTTTGATTGAACAGCTTGAAAACGAACTGATCGACGCGAAGCAAAGCGTTCGCCTGCAAAAACAACGCTGACGCACCACCAACCGTCAGGTCAGTCCATCGGTTCAACCGGCGGCAGACCACCAGCCTTGCGGGCATCACCAGCTGCTTGACGGTAGGCAGCTGGTGCGAGCACGAGAAAGAGCAACCACCAGATCAGCACGCCGCCGAGCAGCGGCAGCGTAACCCACCATCGATGCCATCCCACCCAACTGGCAAGCGGCACCACAACGCCCGTGAGCACAATGCTCCAAGGTTGACACCACCAGGGTTTCAACGCCCAAAGATCAGTGGGCTCGTTGGGGATGCTCACCGGAACTGGGCTAAGGCACCCTCGCCGTGGAGCTGGGCTAGGTCGTCGTAACCACCAAGCACCGCACCGTCGATAAACACCTGCGGGAACACAGACATGGCACTGCGTTGATAAAGGGCGTGATAGACCGCATCGCTATCGCAGGTGACCACACTGTGGGCAATATCAAGACTGCGCAGAATCCGTAGAGCCCGCGTGCACCAAGGGCAACCGGGAAGCACCGCCACTTCCACCCGTGGGACCGGTGGAGCAGAGATCACAGGCTGTGGAGCAGCCAAGGATTGAACAGGCTGTTGCTGAGCGGCAGGCTGTTGCTGGATCACAGGCTGTTGCTGAACAACAGGCTGTTGAACAGAAAGCTGCTGAACCAGAGGAGCCGCGATTGGCTGCGGTGGTTCAAGGCTGGTGGGGACCTGCGGCAAGGGTTGATCCAGCAAACCAACCAACAAATCAGCACCCTTCAAAATCAAGGTGCCAGCCTCAAGATGCCCACCCCAAACCTGGCAAGCACCATCAGACAAACTCAGGTGCAGGTGGGCTCCATCAGGGGAGAAATTCCCCTGAAGCGTGATGATTTCCAGGTCGCCTTCCAGCACCGTGGGCGCAGGCTGCCCAGGGCATCGGAAGGCTGCACAGGAAAGATTGCCCACCACACCCAACACATACCCCGACACCTGATGGGCCTTGGCGAGGGTTTCCAGGGAGAGACGCAGATCCTGGCCGGGAGCAAGCTTCAACGCCAGAGACCGCATCGGAACTCCAAAATCACCGCGTCAGATTAACGCCTACCCAGCCTTGGCAGGCCAGACCCATCGCCGGTGCCGTTGTGGGACGAAACAGCGTCAGCGCAAAGCCTGCTCGGTGATCTCCGTGATTCGGCCACTGCGCTGCATATCGATCAATTGCACATTGATCGGTGTTCGCAATTCACTGCCCACAGGCAGTGCAAAGCCATAGGCATCCTGGGCAAGCGAAACGTTGGCCACTTTGAGGGGCAACGCCGGCCGCTGACTGAGGTAATAACGCAACTGCACGGCATCAAACATCACAGCGCGCACTTGCTGACGTTGGAGTTGTTGCACCGCTTCGTTGAGCGATAACGCCCCCTTGGCACGGGCCCCGTAAAACCGGGCCAGCGCTTCACTCGCCGTTCCTTGCACCACCGCAACGGGCATGCCGCGCAGGTCGCCAACGTCGTCAATCGCCGCGGATGATTGCTGCGACAACGACACGGTGAAGGCCGAGGCCAATCCGGCAGTCACTGAGGAGAGCGCCACCAGCGACAGCACCATCCACACCCCAGCAATGGCGCGACCACTCGACGACTGAGGAACACGGTCGCCATACCCCACGGTCGTCAGCGTCACCAAGGCAAACCACATGCCATTACCAACCCCGTGCAGTCAAGCAAGCGAAAATTGGGCGCTGTTGCACCTCCACCCCGCCCGCCAGATCAAGTTGCCTACAACAAACAACAGCGTCAGCAATACACCGATCGATGAAAGGGCTGCCAAGCCAACTATGCAGATAAAAGGGTATGAGTGGCTATCTTTGATTCATTGGTCTTAATCTGAAAACAGGCAAAAGTTATGCCAATATAGTTAAAGCTTACTGCGTTTTTAAAATTCACTCTGCATTACTAGGCCATTGTCGTGATGACGCTGAAAAGACGTTGCTGTAAAGTTTTTTAATGATATTTCCCCGCAGACCAAACGCATTGCATACCTTCAAGGCCTATTATCATAACGCAGCAATCCTGCTTTGCCTCAAAAAATATTGAGATAGTCGCAATGCAATCCACTCACCCATCCAGGCCAACCACATTGCGAAAATTTTAAACGGCGTCTGGAGACAATGTGATAGCTCAGCGTTATCCATAACTCCCATCCTGATCAGATCAAATAGAATGTGGATAAGTAAAAAAAGCCAGGTGGGTAAAGTTAAAGGTAAAATGCATCAACACTGCAGCCCAAAGGCGACCCGTAAGGCAAAAAGTTAAACCATAACCAGCGCCTGCAAGCGTGGCAAAAATGACCAAAGTCCACCCTCCCGCAAGATGCGCTAGGCCAAAAAGCACACTGGCAACTACTAAACCTTGGACTGCACCGAGTCGGCCAATCAATTTTTGCTGTAAAAACGCTCGAAAAAAAGACTCTTCCGCGACACATGTAAAAAGCAAATTGTTAACGGCAAAAAGCAACCACCACTGCGGCAAACCAACCCTAAAGTGCACTTCACCCAAGAAAGCAGCCAAGAACAGCAAACTTGATAAAGCTGCGTAAATGATACCGACTGAAATGCGTTGAAAATGCCTGGGCTTACCAAATAAATTAGGCAGGGCAACCAGGAGCGCGAAAAAGACAGCGGGCTTATCGAGGTTTAAATACAGTGTGAATGGTGCGCTTTGTGTCTTGGAAATTTCACTATTGAGCACTTTTAGATTTTCAAATCCCGGCACAATATGCGTAGCCAAAGCCAATGCCCATAAAATGATTACAGTCCAGCCAATCGCCCCTATTGCCCTTGAGGGCTTTACCACGCGGATATAAAAGGCAAGACCCATACCCGCACTAAGATATAGGAGAGCAAAAGCACTCAGACGACCAAAAGCGAGGGCAAATGCGACACAAATCAGAGCACTCGCCCAGCAAAGGAAAACTTTCCGCAAAAATCCAAAAAGTGTCGCAAATGCCAAAAAAATCCAAATTAAGTAAGCATAATTCACGTCAACCTCACCCACAAATACCATGGACATATCCTAAATGCACAAAGGCAAAAACGAAGTTGAGCTATGAAAAGTGCATACTAGACAACCCTAGCCCAAGCGCTACACACACATCACCGGTGAGCAAACTTTACCCATATTTTCACTTTCAAATACGATTGCGCACAGCTTATTAATATAATAAATCTGCAATCAAAAAAATCTCTTGTTGAACGATACGCTGTTGCTACACAATGAAGACTTTCTGCAGCAAACACATCTCCTTTCACGCCAAACATCGAAACCATAGAAGGCAACTGATTTAATAGCCAGGATATATTTTATCTCATCCTATTTCTGGTCAGTCGTATTCATTTTTCAGGCCGGAGCAAGGGTAAATCGTACAACGCAAACCGCAGTTGATAAAATGTTTACTGGCAACATGACTGCATTCCTGTCAAATACATTCTGCGGTTTCGAAAGAAATTTTCAGATGAATAGAAAAGCATGGCAATAAAACGAATACTAAAAGGCATTGACGAAACTGCCTTTCCCCCTGACGATCTGAACGGAATGGTGAGGGCAGACATACCACAGTACAAATTGGACTGTTTGCTGAGCACATCACCGACGGCGCGTATCTCGATCGACGCTTCGCCAGACAGGCAGCCATCATCGCATTCTAATTTACGGATGATGCAACGTCCTATCGGCCCCGTGGCGGGTTTTGTTGCATCGAACTTTCCGCTCGCATTCTCCACCGCAGGCGGGGAAATCACCTGTGCTTTGGCGGCGGGCTGTCTAGTTATCGTAAAAGGGCATCCTGCGCATCCCGGTACAAGTGAATTGATTGAGCGCGCGATGAACGCAAGCGGGTGAACAGCGTTAGTGCAGCCGTCGGCAACAACAACCCTTCTTCCGCCTGCACATCGGGCTGGGTGAAATCAATTTTGGGAGAGTGACCGCTCAACCCAACGCGCAACACCCTCGCGAGGCCTTCAGAAGGCCAAGCAGCAACGCCGCAAGCAACAACGACAACGATGAGAACGCGCCGCAGCCCCAGCATCAGCTCTGCTCAAGGCGACGCACGATCAAGCCCATCGCCACAAGCGAACCGGCGAGCACGATCAACAGGGCCAGGGTCATGGGCGTTGGGTTCAAAGCAGGCTCACCATGGCACCTCGATGACAGCAATGTTGGTCACGACAAACCACAATCGCCAAATTGGCTGGATCACCCGGAGTTGCCCCGCACTGCCCAACCACCCTGTCCCCAATCCATGCCAGGGATGACGCACACCTGGCATTGGCACGACGAAACGCTGGTGTTGTTGCCGGAACGAGCCCTGTGGCGCCCCCAAGGCGGTGAACTCATGGTGGCTGATTTGCATCTCGGCAAAGCCGAGGTGTTTCAGGCCCATGGCATTGCTCTGCCCAGTGATGGTGATCGCGGCACCCTGAACCCCCTGCTCGATCTCTGCCACCGGCTCAACCCCACCCACTTGATCGTGCTGGGTGATCTGATTCACGGCCGGCTCGGACTGACCCCCACCTTGAGGGAGATGTTGCGGGCACTGCCGCAGTTGTGCAGCTGCCCGGTGGTGCTGATCGGGGGCAATCACGACCGTTCCAGCGTGATGGAGGGACTGCAGCAGCACCCCAGCCGCAAACTGGGACAGCTCTGGCTGAGCCACGAACCCGAGCGACCCACAGGGGAAGAATCGGGCGCTTTACTGAATGTTTGCGGCCATATCCACCCCATGGCCCACATCCAACAGGGGTGCGATCGGCTGCGGGTTCCCTGCTTCGCGTACGCAGCTGATCAACAGCGTTTGCTCATTCCTGCCTTTGGGGAATTGACGGGAGGCCACCACTGCGATCAGCGTTACCGCAAATGGCTGGTGGCTGATCACGCCATCGTTCCTTGGCTCGACCCCGTTCCCACGCCGCGTCGAAGACGGGGCGCCCAATGACAGGCACCCCGTCTGCTTCCTCGAAACGAGACCGTCGACGCCGGGCGACTGCAGCCAAAACCAAGACCCATGCACCAAAACGCCACAAGCACCGCCGGTCAAAGCGGCGCCGGCGGCCTTTGCTGCAACGCAAACGCGTGCTGCTGGCCATTCCACTGCTCATCTTTGCCGGTTTGGTGGCGTTAGCCCCCGAGGCACCGCTGCCAGGGGATCAAGCCGCCCAGACCACTGCTGAACCCCTTGGAGCAGTCGAAGGCACCTTCCGCTACCTCCCCAATGATGAGGTGTACGCCATCGCGTTCGACCCTCACAACGTGAAAATCGGGCTCCTGGAAGGCTGGGATCGCGAGGACGATGCCTTTCAAGACACCGCTGCCTTGGCCTACGTCAGCGGACCCATGTATGAACGTCATCAGGATGCTGATGGCCAAGAGGTCACCGTGCCGTTGGGGGATCTCAAGCTGGGGCAACGGGTTTGGAAAGCACGCAACCGGGCTGCATCCCGTCAACGGGCCTACATCGGAATCCGCCATGACGGCAGCGTTGATTTCAGCTACGGCGAGCTCACCGACGCCCGCATGGCGACCTACGACACCTTTATTGGCGGGTTGCACAGCCTTTACAACGACCTCGAAGACCCCCCTGCCGCCTACACCGGTGCCTACAGCATCAGCATGGGGCAACGCATTCGCTACTACTTACCCCGCATCCGCATGGTGTTTGGCCTCCAGCAGGACGGCCGCATCGCCATGCTGATGAGCAAAGACGGGCTGACGCTGGAACAAACCCGTGAACTGGCCCGCCGGCGTGGATTGGTCAGTGCCTATCTGCCCGATCACGCATCCAAAAGTCGGCTGATCATTCCAGGGGTGAAAGGCTTCACAGAAGACGATGCCAATTGGATTAGTGGGGGGGCCACCAGCTTTGTGCACGTGCCCTACCTCCTGCGGTTGAGTGAACGCCGCTCACCCCTTCAAGGCACCCTGCCAAGCACCGTTGGATTGCGGTTGAGCCGCAACAACAGCTGCTCCAATCCCATCGACTGCAGCCAGTCGATGGCGGGGCGGTTGATCGACCGCTCACTAGCGGGGCTCAACCGGCTGATGGAAAAGGGGGTGGAACCCGTGGCACGCATGCTCTGGCCCCCCAAACAAGGACCGATTCAGCGCTCTGATCAGTCACCCGGAACCACTGAAATCCGTCGCCCCGATCGCGCACCGCTACCGGAACCACCGATCACGGCCGATCCCCTTGTGCTCCGCGAACGTCGTCGTGATCCACTGCCGACGCCCAGCGACAACCTCGAAGCTGCACCAGCACCAGTCGACAACGCAGCGGTGAGTCGCCCCGTCTTGCCGCCCGATCTACCCCCACCGTTGGTGTTACCTGATCCCGTTGCCCCACCTGATCCCATTGCCCCACCTGATCCCATTGCCCCATCGGAGCCCGTTGCCCCACCACCGCCTGTGCTGCCGCCACCACTTCCCTGAATCCGGGCATGGAGCACCATGGAACGCAAGCATCTGCAGGCATCCTGAGCTTGAACTCCCGATGGCGCACCTGGGCTGATCGCCTCACCCTGATCCGGGCCGTAGCCGGGCTACCCCTGGTGCTCGCCCTACTGGCCCAGCAACAAGCCATGGCCTGGCTGTTGCTCGCGAGTGGGGGCCTCACCGATGCCCTCGACGGATGGATGGCGCGGCGCGCTGGCGGTGGCAGCAGTTGGGGCGCCCGCCTCGATCCCTTAGCCGACAAATTGCTGCTGGTCGCCCCATTGCTCTGGCTCGCGGCCAATGGCACCTTACCCCTCTGGGCTGTTTGGTTGCTGCTGGCGCGGGAACTGTTGATTTCTGGCTGGCGCCGGGATGCCCAAGACGGAGCTCCCGCGTCCTTGTGGGGAAAAGCGAAAACGATCCTCCAGTTTCTGAGCCTGCTGCTCCTGCTTTGGCCAAACCGATGGGGAAACGCTGCTGCAGTCGCACTGCTGCAGCAGCTGGGATGGTGGCTGTTCTGGCCGTCGCTGGTGTTAGCGCTTCAGTCTGCTGCGGGATACCTCAAACCGAACCGATCAGAGCCGCGTCACCACTGACATCCGGCTCGCTGTGGGGCCGCTGGCTGTAATCGAGGTCGTAGTTGTGCTGGAACGCTGAAACAGCGTCATAGCGCGGTGACCAAGCAAGTTCCCGTTCCGCGCGGCTGACATCGGTGAGGAAATGGCTGAGACGCAAGGGAAACGCCTTACGGGCCTTGGGGTCGAGACCGCTGGGGTCAAAGTGGCGGATCTGCACTGCTGCAGGATCCTTGCCACAAGCCAACGCAGCCGCGCGCACCACTCCCGCAAAGGTGATGCCTTGACGGGACGAGCAGTTGTAGATGCGATTGGCTGCTGCATCAACGGCCAAGGACCGCACCATGGCATCCGCCAGGTCATCCACATGCCCCAACTGGGTGATCGTGCTGCCATCCCCAGGCATCGGCACCGGCAGGTCATGGCACACCCGATCGAAAAACCACCGTTCCACGGGGTTGTAGTTCCCGGGGCCAACGATGTAAGTCGGACGGAAGCTGGTGAACGGAATGGCCTCCTTCAACAACCAGGCTTCCGTTTCTGCCTTACCGGCATGACGGCTGGCAGGGTCGATCGCCGCATCTTCATCGAGGGGCCAATGGTCCGAACCGGCATAGACCCCCGCGGAACTGACATAGAGAAAACGATGGCTGGGGGCACCGGTGATGGCCAGCACCGCCTGACTATCGGCCAGTGTGCGACCGGAACTGTCGACGATCACATCAAATGACTGGCCGCTGAGTTGGGCCAAATCGTTGGCATTGCTCCGATCGCCCACCACATGATCCACCCCCTCCGGAGCAGGCTGACGACCACGGGTGAACAGGGTGAGCGCATGGCCCTGCTGCTGCAGAGCGGCCACGAGGGGCTTCCCCACAAAGCGGGTTCCCCCCATCACGAGGATCTTCATCACGGCATCGGAACTGGCGCCATTGAAGCGTGCGTGGGTCGGGGAGCCTGGATTGCAGGATGGTGGCCAGATTCAGACGCTCGACGCATGGAGATCATCCCCGCCATCGACCTGCTGGGTGGAGCCTGCGTGCGTCTCCATCAAGGGGACTACGCCCAAGTCACCCGCTTCAGCGATGACCCTGTCGCTCAGGCGTTGCGCTGGCAAGAGCAGGGAGCAAGCCGGTTGCACCTGGTGGATCTCGACGGTGCCAAAAGTGGCGATCCCGTCAATGACGCCAGCGTGAAGGCAATCACCGCAGCGCTATCGATCCCGGTTCAGCTCGGTGGTGGCGTGCGTTCGGTGGAACGGGCCGAATCGCTGCTGCAATGCGGCCTTGAACGGGTCATTCTCGGCACAGCAGCGATTGAAAATCCTGCCTTGGTCAACGACCTTGCCAGCCGCCATCCAGGCCGAATCGTTGTGGGAATCGACGCCCGCGACGGCAAGGTGGCGACGCGTGGTTGGATCGAAGACAGCGATGTGGAAGCCACCACCCTGGCCCGTGATCTGAGCAGCACAGGCATTGCTGCCATCATCAGCACCGACATCGCCACCGATGGCACCCTGGCTGGTCCCAACCTTGCCGCGCTGCGCAGCATGGCCGATGCCAGCGCCGTTCCGGTGATCGCCTCGGGTGGCGTGGGCTGCATGGCAGACCTTTTGGCCCTGCTCGCCCTGGAACCCCACGGTGTGAACGGCGTGATCGTTGGCCGTGCCCTTTATGACGGGCGCGTCACATTGCAGGAAGGCATCCAAGCCCTTGGCGATGGGCGATTGCAGGATCCAACCAGCACGCTGAGCAATTTGGCTTGATCAACACCTTGACTCGATCAATCGCTTGGCTGGATCAACAAAGGAATCACCAACATTCTAAAATGAACTCATTCCATGTTTGGCTGTGTCTGGCGTGTCCAGCCCAACTCCAGCATTCAGATCCGGGTTGATCCCCAAGGGTGTCCACGGCGCCTTTGAGCGTTGCCGTCAACTGGGCATGCGTCTCAGCCGCCAAAGGCGCATGGTGCTGGATTTGCTCTGGAGTGAAGCAAGCCACATGAGTGCCCGCGACATATTTGAAAAGCTCAATGCACAAGGGCGTCAGATTGGTCACACCTCCGTTTATCAAAACCTCGAGGCCTTGCAATCCGCCGGTGTGATCGAATGCTTGGATCGCGCCAATGGCAGGCTTTACGGCTACCGCAGTGATCCCCACAGCCATCTCACCTGCCTCGACAGCGGCCACATCGAAGACATCGATGTGGAACTCCCTCCCGAATTGCTGCAACACATCGAGGCAACCACCGGCTTTCGGATTGAGTCCTACACCCTGCAACTCAACGGGCGGCGATCGCAACATTGATGCGGGCCAAACACTGGAGCCAGCCCGATTCAGTCGTTACGTTGACCGGGTTGCAGTGTGGATGATCTGGTGAACGCAGACACAACCGAAATCCTTCTGCTGGCACCCGGTCTGCTTGGTGAATCCTTAGCGCTTCAGCTCAGCAGCGAAGTGCCTGCCTGGTCGATAGCGCTGCGTTCCGATCAACTCAAGCAGCATCCGCGCTTGGTGATCTGGTCTCTGGACGCAGTCCAATCCATGGCCCTGCTGCATCAGGAACTTCAGCGTCTTCAAGAGCACTGGCACCCGGCTCCTCTGCTGCTGCTCCTGCCGGCCACGTTGCCGATTGCTGCAACAGACCTATTGAATCTGGATTGCCCAGGGCTTCTGCAAAACCCGGATCTGCCGGCGCTCCGACAGGCCATCGACACGCTGCTGGCCGGCGGACGGGTGGTTGATCTGAACCCATCCCATGCCTCACCTCAGCCAACCCAACCCACCATGGGACTGGGGCAATGGCTCCTCACCAGTGGGCTGCAGCAAATCGCCAACGATTTGCAGGTGATTGACGCTCTGCTAACGCCTCCGCCCGACCACCTGCTGCTGCGGTGGTTGCTGGAAGGTCGCCAACGGGAACTCAACAGTGCCCGCAACCTGCTTTTGCTGCTCTGGGGACCACTGCACGTGGGCCTGGCGGATGTGCAACCCCTGGGCAATCCATTCTCGTCAACACCCCAACCACGCGATGCCGAGCGAGGCATCGGTGGTGATGGCATGGCGATCACGGTGCGCGAACGCAATGCCTTAGCGGTTTGGTCCTCCATTCAAGATCGTCTCACCCTCGCCGTTGATGCGGGCCTGAGCAACGCCACAGGCACCCTGCTCGCCATCGAAGGGTTGCAACCCGAACGCCGTCGCGACCTGCTCCTGGCCTTGCTGCAACAGCTGGATCAAGTGATGGCCCGCCTACGGGCACCGTCCAGTGGGTCGGAAGCCAACCAGGCCTTACCGATGGACGAGCAATCGGTGGAAGAGCAATGGAACAGCCTCCAACCCGAAGTGCGGCGCCAAGCCATCCAGGCCATGGCCGGCAGTTACGTGCGCCTACCCCGCGGGGAACAGATGCAAGCCGTGGCCCAGCATCTGATCAGCGCAAGCGATCTCTCCCAAAGCGATGACGACTTGCCCGATCCACGCGGAATGCTTGAGCCCTTGCTGCGGGATCAACCCGTGCTGGTGAATGGACAACTGCTGCCAGCCGATCACCCCAAGGCCCTGCTTCAACTCGAAACCCTGGTGAGCAATTGGCTAGTGCGCAGTGCCGAACTGATCAGCGCCGAAGTGCTGGGCCTTTGCGGCGACTGGCCAGAACTGCGTCGCTACCTCCTGGAAGAGCGTCTCCTGCCGACCCGTGATCTCGAACGTTTGCGCAACCAACTCAACAATCAGTCCCGTTGGCAGCTCTGGGTGCAACGGCCGATTCAGCTCTATGAAAGCCAGCGACTGCTCTATCAACTGCGGGGAGGCGCCATTGCTCCGCTGTTGCTGATCGAACCCCGGGATCAAGAGTTGCGTCGTCTGGGATGGTGGCAGCAACAGGTCGCCCTTCTGTTGGAAGCGCGCGACGCCCTGGCGCCCCAAGTCCAAGCCCTGGTGCAACGCATCGGAGACCTGATGGTGGTGGTGCTCACGCGGGTGATCGGTCGCGCCATTGGTCTGGTGGGACGGGGCATCGCCCAAGGGATGGGCCGCAGTGTTCAGCGCGGGGCAGCGCACAAGGGTTGAAAGGCAGAATGCGCACTGTTTTGCCCCGTCCCATGGCCTATTTGCTCCGCTCGCTTCTGGGCCTGCTGTTGGCCATCACCTTGATGGGCTCACCCGTGCACGCCAGTCTCACGAGCGACAGCTACGACGGAAACATCTATGCCCTTTATGCAGGCAACGGATCGCTCGTGCCGCCTGCAACCACCCTGCAGGATTCGCAAGCGGCTGGACGCACCAGCGTGCTGGTGTTTTATCTCGATGACAGCAGCACCAGTAAGGCCTTTGCTCCCGTGGTGTCCGAACTGCAGCGCCTGTGGGGCCGGGCCGTGGATCTAATGCCTTTGACTACCGACACTCTCCAGGGTCGTCCAACCGAAGGATCCACCGATCCTGCGACCTATTGGCATGGACGCATTCCCCAGGTGGTGGTGCTGGATGGCCAGGGCTCCGTGCTGCTGGATCAAGACGGTCAGGTGCCGTTAGTGGCGATCAACAAGGCCATCAGCGCAGCCACCGGCATCGCAGCGCCTGAAGGCGTCAGCACCACCCTCAGTTTCAACGAGCTCAACACTGAAGTGCAAACCCGCTAAAGCGCAATCAAAACCACGTACGCTGCTGGGTTGATTCCTACGGCCGCTGGTCGTCGACCGCATGCCATCGCTACTCCTGATCCTCCTCCTCCTGGGTCTAGGTGTGCTCTGGCTTGAGGCCAGCCACCGACTGCGGCCCGCCTCTCCGCTCCTGCTCAACGCCAAAGACTGGACTGTTATCAGTGATGGCATCCACCTCAAAGTGGAGGGCTGGCTTGACATCAGTAACCTCCATCCCCGGATGGAGGTGTTCGTGCCAGAAATCAGCGTGGAGCCTGTTCTGCTCGGGAAGAACAATCTCAGCAGTCTGCGCCCTCGCACCACCCTGACGGCGCACCATCCCGACGAGGAAGCCCGACAGGATGGCTACTGGGCTGCTTATATCGTCAAAGGGCATAAAACCACCCGCGTCAAGGTGGAGATCGCGATCGACTCCCGGGAGGGAGTCGATGCCAGCCAAGACGTCGACACCTTGTGGGCGGATGTGCACTGGGTCAACTACGGCCCGTTTGGGCGGCTTCAACGCCGTCAAGGGTTTGTTGTACCGCTACGACGCCCCGCCGTGTTGTCGGCCGAACAAGCCAAGTTCAGGGCTGGCGATGGCTGCGCTGTGTTGCCGATCCGCACCCATCTGCTGGGCCCGCTCGATCACACCATCGAGGTGTTGCGCACCTATGCCGATGGCCTGCTGCAACCCGGCGATGTGCTCACGATCGGCGAAACCCCTGTGGCCGTGATCCAGGGCCGTTATCTCCATCCCGCCACCGTGGAACCAGGGTGGCTGGCACGGCTGCTCTGCCGAATGTTCCATCCCACCAGCAGCCTTGCCACGGCCTGCGGGTTGCAAACCCTGATCGATCAGGTCGGTCCGACCCGGGTTCTGCTGGCCTCCATCCTCGGCCTGGGCTTGAAGCTCATCGGTAGCCCGGGTGGCTTCTATCGCCTGGCCGGCGCACAGGCGCGGCTGATTGATGACATCACGGGAACGACTCCGCCCTATGACCAAACCATTGTGCTGGGACCCGCCGAACCCGAACGCATCTGTCAGGAGGCTGCCGATGCTTTGGGCGTATCCGTCGCGATTGTGGATGTCAATGACCTAGGGCGCGTCAAGGTGCTAGCCAGCAGCCGTGGTTGTAATCACGCGCTGTTGCACAGAGCCCTGCGTCCCAATCCCGCAGGCAATGCCAACGAGCGCACCCCCTTGGTGCTGGTGCGTCCCCAAGGCTGACGCACTGACGAGTCACAAGAGATACATTGTGGTTAGGGCCTTAGGGGATGGGGAGGTGAAGGCGAGCAGTCGCTCACTTCGGATTGAGCCGCTGAAGGCGGTTCACCTCTCTTGGTTGCAGGCCGCTGATCAAAACCTGCAGCTGCCCCGTCTCCAGGGCTTGCTGTTGCGGACTTGGCTCGGGCAAGCCGAACGCTTGTTTCCTGGCCTGCTTCTCAACCGCCAACCCTTGGCCTTGGTGGCCAGTGAGCATCAGTGCCTGCGATCGCTGTTGTTGATGCAGCCCCACAACCGCAAAGCCAGCTGTTGGCGGTTGGAACTGCAAACGCTCACCCCGCCCACGGAGCACAGCGAAGGCCAACTCACCCGCGAACTACTCAAGCTCGCACTCACCGGGGGGCATACCCAAGCCCACAGTTGGGTGGTGCGATGCAACGCGGGTGATGCCGTCCAATTGGGGATCCTGCGCGAGCTGGGCTTCCAGCCCATTCGCACCCTGCGCCGCTGGCAACGCCCGTCTGCCGCAACAACAACCCAAGCCAACCCTTGGCCCCAGGGATTGTCTTGGGTGCCAATCAACCGTCAAAGTGCCCCACTGCTCTGGGCTCTCGATCAAGCCTCCACCACCAGCCATCAACGCCAACTGGTGGATCGACACCCCGTGGATCTGCTCGACCAAGCGGGCATGGGCAGTGGTGTGTTGATCACATCAGGCCAGGATTCCAAGCACGGGGGACCTCCCGTCGCCCTTGCGGGCCTGGTGCGCCAACAACGCTCAGACGCTGAACAGATGTTCGAAGTGCTGCGAGGTCCAGCCTGGGATCAGCGTTTTGGTGCAGCACTTCCGGCTGTGTTGAACCAACTACAGCAACAAGCACCTCAGGCCACCCTGGTGTGCAACAGCGACGACAGTGCCCTAGCGCATCACATCGATGATTTGGGTTGGCGGTCCCTCGACGACGACCTGCTCCTCGGCCGCAGCCTCTGGCGCCGTCAGATGCCACCACGGTTACTGCAGGCGACCCGTCCACTCGAATCGATGCTTGGTCGGCTGCAACCCCAGCAACCTCCCTTGCCCACGCCTGTTTTGGGGAGGCGCTGCCAACCATGAGCCCCCCGAAACCGCGCTCCGTTCTCAGCCTGGATGTGGGCCGCAAACGCATTGGCCTGGCGGGATGTGATCCCCTTGGCATCAGTGTGCGCCCCTTGGCGGCGATCCAACGCAGCCGTTTCGATCACGATTGTGCCCATCTCCAAGCCCTCTGCAATTCACGCCAGGTGTGCGCCCTGGTGGTGGGCCTTCCCCTCGACGACAAGGGCCAACGCACTGCGCAGGCGGAGCACTGCGAACGCTACGGGCGGCGTCTGGCGCAGCGTTTGGCCCTACCCATTGCCTGGGTGAATGAACACAGCAGCAGTTGGGCCGCAGGAGAACGGCGCAACCTGCACGGCGATCGCAGTGGTCGCCTCGATAGCGAAGCGGCAGCGCTGTTGCTGGAGCAATGGTTGCAGGAGGGTCCCGAGCCGGTACCGATCGTCGCTGCGACCCCTGGCACTGGCGCGGACTGCGCCGAGGCATGATCCTGGGAAGACCGACGTCCCCATTCATGAGCGCCAGCGGCCCCGGCAATAGCGGAGAAGTGCCCACCGTTTTAGTGAGGGACAACACCGGAAGAGATTTGCTCTGCTTTCTGGAACAACTCATCCCCCTTGATGGCAAGGACTACGCCCTGCTGACACCTGTGGATACCCCTGTCTGCCTGTTCCGCCTCAAGGACGAAGGTGATCCTGAGTTAATCGAATCCATCACCGACAGCGAACAAATCCTGTCCATCGCTGACGTCGTCTTGCAGGAGCATGAGCTCACCTTGGTGCGTTCCGCCGTCACCCTGACGGTGAGCGGTGAGTTGGATGAACCAGAACCGGATGACCTCGATGACGAGGACGCCGACGACGATGACTCCGAAACCTACGAGCTGCTCGTCAGCTTCGTGGTGGAGCATCAGGACTACGGCCTCTACATCCCCCTGGATCCCTTCTTTGTGGTGGCCCGCATGGACGACTCGGGTGCCATGTTGGTGGAAGGTGACGAATTCGATCGCATCCAACCGCGCATCGAAGCCGAGCTGGAAGACCGCGAGTTGACCGAGTGATGAAGCGTGAATGGCTTCTGCCCGATTGGGATCCCGGACTCACCGTGGTTCAGTTGCCTCTCGAGCACTTGCTCAATCGGGGCATCACTGCTCTGCTGCTGGACGTGGACCGCACGCTTCTGCCCGGCCATGATGTGCAGTTACCGGATGCCGTCATGGGGTGGGCCACCGCAGCCCAACGCCACCTGCGCCTGCATCTGTTCAGCAACAACCCCTCACGCCATCGCATTGGTGCCGTCGCCGAACAACTGGGGGTGACCTACACCAGTGGTGCTGCCAAGCCACGGCGAGCAGCCCTGCAAAAAGTGCTGCGGGATCTGCAGGTGGAACCCAAGGCGCTGGCCATCGTGGGCGACCGTCTGTTAACCGACGTTCTCGCCGGTAACCGCCTCGGTCTGTACACCGTGTTGGTGCGACCGCTGAAGGCCGATGGCACCCCCTGTCCAAACGATCGGGTGCAGCGATTGGAACGCAAACTGGCGCACTTGCTAGGAGCCGAGCGGCGATGACCCTGCGGGTGGTGAAGGTGGGCACCAGCCTGCTGCGGGGTCACCAAAGCCAGACCACCGCCGCCGTGATCGAGCACCTGACCACAGCTCTCGCCGCCAGCCTTGCGCGTGGTGATCGCACGGTGCTGGTGAGCAGCGGTGCCGTTGGCCTCGGCTGCCGGCGTCTCGGACTGACACACCGGCCTGAGCGGGTGGTGGGACTGCAGGCCGCCGCCGCCATTGGTCAAGGCCATCTCATGGGTCTCTATGACCAAGCCATGGCGCGCCATGGCCATGCCGTGGCTCAGGTCTTGCTGACCCGCGCCGAATTGACCGATCGCCGCAGTTACACCAGCGCTTCTGCGACCCTGCAGCAACTGCTCGATTGGCAAGTGTTGCCAATCGTAAATGAAAACGACACCGTGTCATCAGCCGAGCTGCGCTTTGGCGACAACGACACCCTGTCAGCCCTTGTTGCCGCTGCCATCGGCGCGGATGAATTGATCCTGCTCACCGATGTGGACCGGCTCTACTCGGCCGATCCCCGCTTGGACTCCACAGCCCAACCCATCAGTGATGTGCACCATCCCGATCAACTGGCTGCACTGGAACAAGGGGCCGGAGACGGCGGACGCTGGGGCACCGGTGGCATGACCACCAAACTGGCGGCAGCCAGAATCGCCACGGCCAGCGGGATCACCGTGCACCTCGCCGACGGTCGTCAACCCGATGTGCTGGAGCAGCTGCTCAACGGGGGACGGGGCGGCACGATGTTTCATCCCCACCCTGAACCCCTAGGCAATCGCAAAAGCTGGTTAGCCCACGCCCTCAAGCCCATGGGCAGCCTCCAGTTGGATTCCGGTGCCTGTCAGGCCCTACAGGAGCGGGGTGCATCGCTACTCCTCGTTGGTGTGCAAGCCCTCGACGGCACCTTTAGCGCCAACCAACCGGTGACCCTGCTGGATCCCAGTGGGGCCGAACTCGGCCGGGGGTTGAGCTCCATGAGCAGCGAAGCGCTGGAGCAGGCCCTTGCAGCAGCACCGCAGCAAGGTGCGCAGCATCGAGCGGGCTCACCGGTGGTGGTGCACCGGGATGTGCTGGTGATCACCGGCACGCCTACGATCCGGCCGGAACAGTCCTGACCCATGCGTTTCAGCCAGTTGATCGCCGCCCTCCAACAGGGAGACGCCGGGCTACAGGCCCACCATCTCGGCACAGATCCTGAGCTCACGGGTGCTGCCTCCCTTGATCAAGGCCAAGCTGGCCAGATCAGCTTCTTGGAAAAGGGCAGTGCCCTGGTCACTGGCCTGGAAACCAGTGGTGTGGACGCGGTGTTGCTGGCGGATCAACCCGAGTTGTGCGAATTGGCAGAACGGCGCGGGATGGCTTGGGCGGTGTTGCGCGACCCTCGCCTGGCCTTTGCCGAAACCCTCGAACAGCTGCATCCAGAACCGCGACCGGTGGCCGCGGTTCACCCCAGCGCGGTCATCGGTGAACGGGTGGAACTCGGTGCAGGGGTCAGCATCGGCGCCCATGTGTGCATTGCGGATGGCAGCCGCATTGGCGCCCACACTGTGATTCATCCAGGCGCCGTGATCTACAACGATGTCGAGATCGCTGACCACTGTGTGATTCATGCCAACGCCGTCTTACATCCCGGCAGTCGTCTACACAGCCGCTGCGTGATCCACTCCACTGCGGTGGTGGGTTCAGAAGGCTTTGGCTTTGTTCCTACCGCCAAGGGGTGGCGAAAAATGCCCCAAACAGGGCGGGTGGTGCTGGAGACTGGCGTGGAGGTGGGATGCGGCAGCACCATCGACCGGCCGTCCGTGGGAGACACTCGCATCGGAGCGGGCACCAAAATTGACAACCTCGTGCAAATTGGTCACGGCGTTACCACCGGCAAAGGCTGTGCCCTGGCCTCCCAAGTGGGTATCGCCGGCGGAGCACGACTGGGCCATGGTGTGATCCTGGCCGGCCAAGTGGGAGTCGCCAATCGCGCCCAAATCGGCGACGGTGCCATTGCCAGCTCAAAGAGTGGACTGCATGGTGAAGTGACTGCGGGAGAGGTCGTTAGCGGCTACCCCGCCATTTCCAACCGGCTGTGGCTGCGTTGCTCTGCCGCCTTTGCCAAGTTGCCAGAGATGGCCAAACAACTACGGGACCTGCGCAAAGAAATCGCGGCGCTGAAGGCCAACTCCCGTGCCCCTCAGTAACCTCGCAGGCTGCCCCCGCATCCACTGAGGTTTCATGCGTCAGCATCGCGTCGTTCTGCTGCCCGGTGATGGCATCGGGCCGGAAATCACCGCGGTGGCCCGCCGGCTGCTGGAAGCGGTCAGCCAACGCCATGGCTTCAACCTCAGCTTCAACGAGCAGCCCATCGGTGGTGCTGCCATCGATGCCACCGGTGAACCGCTTCCGGCCAGCACGCTTGCCGCATGCCGCGATGCCGATGCCGTGTTGCTGGCGGCCATTGGAAGCCCCCGATTCGACACCCTGCCCCGGGAGAAACGGCCGGAATCGGGACTCCTGGCGCTCCGTGCCGGCATGGAGTTATTCGCCAATCTCAGGCCGGTCAAAATCGTGCCTGCACTGATCGATGCCAGCACCCTGCGACCGGAGGTGATCGAAGGCGTTGATCTGATGGTGGTTCGCGAACTGACCGGAGGGATTTATTTCGGCCAACCCAAAGGTCGCGTCGAAGCCGATGGTGAGGAGCGCGGTTTCAACACCATGACCTATTCCAGCTCCGAAGTGGATCGTATTGCACGGGTGGGCTTTGCGCTTGCAAAAGAGCGTCGCGGGCAGCTGTGTTCTGTTGACAAAGCCAATGTGCTGGATGTGAGCCAGCTGTGGCGCGACCGGGTTGATGCCTTGGCACCGGAGTATGCGGGCGTCGAAGTCAGCCACATGTATGTCGACAATGCCGCCATGCAGCTGGTGCGTGCACCGCGTCAATTCGATGTGTTGCTCACGGGCAACCTGTTTGGCGACATCCTCAGTGACGAAGCGGCGATGCTCACCGGCTCCATCGGGATGTTGCCCTCAGCATCCTTGGGCTCCGACGGCCCCGGTCTCTTTGAACCGGTGCATGGATCTGCCCCCGACATCGCCGGACAAGACAAAGCCAACCCCATGGCCATGGTGCTTTCTGCCGCGATGATGTTGCGCATCGGCCTGAAAGAAACCGAGGCGGCCTCGGCCCTCGAAGCTGCGGTGGATCAGGTGCTCGCTGATGGGTTCCGCACCGGCGATCTGATGGCCGAAGGCTGCACGGCTTTGGGTTGCCAAGCCATAGGTGATGCCCTGCTGAAGGCCCTGCATCGCTAAGGACCATTGACAAGGCCGGCCCCGAATTAGGCGCGACGGGCCGGCATCTGCCAAACTCGCGAAGTTCAGTTCCCCTGCGTCGATGTCGAAGCGCCATCCCGTTGTTGCCGTTACTGGTTCATCCGGAGCCGGCACCAGCACCGTGAAACGGGCTTTTGAGCACATCTTCGCTCGCGAGAACATCACTCCTGCCGTGGTGGAGGGTGACAGCTACCACCGCTTTGAGCGGATGGCCATGAAGCAGGCCATGGGCGATGCTCTGGCCAAGGGGGAATACTTCTCCCACTTCGGCCCTGAAGCCAATCTCTTCGACAAGTTGGAAGAGCTGTTCCGCGTCTATGGCGAAACCGGCTGCGGCCAAAAGCGCTACTACCTTCACAGCATAGAAGAGGCTGCCCACCACAACAACCGCCTGGGTGTGAACCTGGAGCCCGGTCAGTTCACCCCCTGGGAAGACATCCCTTCAGGCACTGATCTCCTATTTTACGAAGGTCTGCATGGCGGTGTGAAAGGCAGTGGCTATGACGTGGCCGGCCTGGCGGATCTGCTGGTGGGCGTGGTGCCGATCGTGAACCTGGAGTGGATCCAGAAGATTTCCCGCGACAACGCCGAGCGCGGTTATTCCGCTGAAGCCACGGTCGACACGATCCTGCGTCGGATGCCTGATTACATCAATCACATCTGTCCGCAGTTCAGCCAAACCGACATCAACTTCCAGCGTGTTCCCACCGTGGACACCTCGAACCCCTTCATGATCCGCAACATCCCTACCCCGGATGAGAGCTTCGTGATCATTCACTTCCGCAAGGGAGCCCGCGAAAAGTGGGGCATTGACTTCACCTATCTGCTGGACATGATCCACGACTCCTTCATGTCTAGCCCCACCTCCATCGTGGTCAATGGCGGCAAGATGGGTTTTGCGATGGAACTGATCCTCACCCCGATCATTCACCGCATGATTGAAGAGAAGAAGAACATCGGCTGATTCAAAATTCCTCACAACACCTATGGTGGGTCCGTCTGAACAATCAGGTGGGCCCATTTCTTTTTCCACCCCATCGTTTGTGATCGCCGGTGCGGCGGTGAGTTCAACACCCTCACCACGATGGGATCGTGTCAATAGTCAGGTGCTAATTGCCCGGGCTCGGGCGATTTATTACCGCTATCTGAGCGAAGCAGGCCGTTCAACGGAGCCCACAGGGGTTGTGCTCTGTTCCCAGAGCGGAGAAGGACGGGTTGTCTTTGAAATGCCCACCCTGCTGCCAGACGAAGACTTTCTCTCAACTCAGCTGCTGCGGGGCAAAAATTCCCGACGCGGACCCGGACGGGCATGACCATCACAATCAGCCTCCTGCTCTTTGGTGCCTGCATCGGCAGTTTTCTCAACGTGGTGGTCTGGCGTCTCCCCAGGCGTGAATCGGTGGTTTGGCCCGGCAGCCACTGCCCCAATTGCGGCCATCAGGTGCGCTGGCACGACAACATTCCAATACTCGGTTGGATGCTGCTGGCCGGTCGCTGTCGCGATTGCCATTGGCGCATTCCCATCCGTTATCCCTCGGTCGAGCTGCTCACAGCAGGGTTGTGGGTGTCAGCGGCGAGTGCCCATGGCTTCAGCCCAGCCACGCCCGCGCTGAATCTGATCGCTGGCGTGGTGCTGGTGAGTGTGCTGTTGCCACTCACGCTGATCGATCTTGACCATCTGTGGCTGCCCGAACCGCTGTGCCGTCTTGGGGTGATGGCCGGCCTGGCGGCCACGTTGATCGCTGCGTGGCCCCCGTCCTCAGGTGGGGCTGCGCTGATGTTTCACCACATGCTGGCGGCAGCCGGCGCGCTGCTCATCCTTGAAGGCCTCAGCGCTTTGGCCGAAAAAGCTTTGGGCCAACCTGCCCTGGGCCTCGGTGACGCCAAACTCGCAGCCCTTGGCGGTGCATGGCTTGGCGTGGAGGGAATCGCCATCGCCATGCAGCTCGCCGTCATCGGTGGAGCGCTGATTGGTTTCTTCGCCAGGATCAGCGGCAGGCTCGGTGCGCGAGAACCCTTTCCCTTTGGCCCCTTCATCGCCGCTGGCATCTGGCTGGTGTGGCTCCAAGGAGCAGATTGGTGGTGGCAGCACTGGCTCCAGCTCCTGGGCTGGTGACACGGCTGAGGCGCATTGATTGGGCAATCAATCAGGCCTGAACCCTGCGTGAACCCTTTCGCCAACTGGCCTGAAACGCTGTCACCACGGCGATTACAGTGCCCCAATCTTAGGGTGGCTGGATGAGTCTCTTCGACTGGTTTGCTGATCGCCGCAAGGATCAGTCCGTCGGCAAAGTCACCCAAGAACCCGATGAAGGCGACGGGCTATGGAGCAAATGTCCGGAATGTGCGCAGGTCGTTTACCGCAAGGACCTGATTGCCAATGCCAACGTTTGCAGCAACTGCGGCCATCACAACCGTATCGACAGCACGGAACGCATTGCCATCATCGCTGATCCAGGCAGCTTCACCGCGATCAATGGCGAGCTGGAACCCACCGATCCCCTTGGTTTTAAAGATCGCCGTGCCTATGCCGATCGTCTACGGGAAACACAAGCGAAAACAGGCCTGAGAGATGCGGTGATCACCGGGCTCTGCCGGGTGAACGATCTGCCGATGGCCCTGGCGGTGATGGATTTCCGCTTCATGGGTGGATCCATGGGTTCAGTGGTAGGCGAACGAATCACGCGACTGGTGGAGACAGCCACCGACCAGCGTCTCCCACTGCTGATCGTGTGTGCCTCAGGCGGTGCACGCATGCAAGAAGGCATGCTGAGCCTGATGCAAATGGCCAAGATCTCCGGAGCTCTCGAACGCCACCGGGAGCAACGCCTGCTCTACATGCCCTTGCTCACGCACCCCACAACCGGGGGGGTCACCGCCAGCTTCGCCATGCTTGGTGATCTCATCTTGGCCGAACCCCAGGCATTGATCGGCTTCGCTGGACGCCGCGTGATTGAACAAACGTTGCGAGAAAAACTGCCTGACAATTTCCAAACCGCGGAATACCTGCAGGACAAAGGATTCGTTGACACGATCGTGCCCCGCACGCAGCTGAAGAGCACCCTCACAACATTGCTACGCCTGCATGGAAGCCAACCTGTGGGAGTGGTCAGTTGATGCGCACACTGCCCTGGCGCCGTTGGCTGCTGGGCCTCATGGTGCCCCTGCTGCTGATGCTGCCCATTCACCGTTCTGCTGCTGGTGGCGTGGCCTTGGCCGGGCCGGTCGACTGGCACGAAGTGGAGGCCACCCAAGAAGGTCGCCAATGGTGGGATGCCGGCAGCGTGCGTCGCGATCGTGATGGGTTTGTGAGCGTGCTCAGCCGCTACACCACAGAAACAGACGCAGACACGCCCACACTTGGCACGCTCGTGGTGATGCAAATCGACTGTGACCAGCGTCTTTTTCGCGACAAACAAGTGAACGGTTTGCCGCGATGGAACGCCCAGTGGGAACCTGCGGGCGGCGACGGATTGATCGAACGCGTGATCGATGCGGTCTGCCGAGTTGATCAGGCCTAAACCATGCAATCCAAATCCGCCCCCCAACCACCCATCGGTGTCGCCATTGCCGGCCTGGGATTCGGTGAAGCCGTTCACCTTCCGGCGCTTCAAGCCAACCCTGGCCTAAATCCTGTCGCCCTCTGGCATTCGCGCCAAGAGAGAGTGGATCTGGCCTGCCAGAGCCCTGGCCTGAAGGGCTTCATCCATTGGGATGCCCTGCTCGCAGATCCTGCAGTTGATGCAGTGATCATCGCCACACCTCCGGAGCCAAGGCACGACTTGGCCCGTCGCGCCCTTGAAGCCGGCAAGCATGTGCTGCTGGAAAAACCCGTTGCTCTCCACGCCGAGCAGGTGGGCGATCTGCAGCGCCTTGCCCTCAAGCAACAACGAAGCGTTGCCGTGGATTTTGAATACCGGGCGGTTCCGTTGTTCATGCAAGCTGCCCGCCTGATCCAGTCCGGCGCCGTTGGCACCCCATGGCTTGTGAAATTGGACTGGCTCATGAGCAGTCGCGCCAATCCCCAGCGGCCGTGGAGTTGGTATTCCGATGCGGCCCAAGGCGGCGGAGTGATCGGTGCCCTCGGAACCCATGCCTTCGACATGCTGCACTGGCTGATCGGCCCCACCAGCGACCTGCGAGCCCTTCATCACACCGCCATCCAGCAACGTCCTACCCCCAACGGCGACCTGCAGAACGTTGATGCCGAAGATGTGGCTCTCATCCAGGCGCGCCTGCAGGGGCCCGATGGCCACAGCATCGTTCCAGCCCAGATCAGCCTGGCCTCTGTCGCCCGCGACGGACGGGGCTGCTGGCTGGAGGTGTATGGATCCAAGGGCAGCCTCACCCTTGGCAGCGACAACCAAAAGGACTACGTCCACGGGTTCAGCCTCCGTCTAAGCCAAGACGGTGCCGCCCCCCGCGTGGTTCAGGCCGATGCCGACCTCAGCTTCTCCACCACCTGGAGTGATGGCCGCATCGCTCCTGTGGCACGCCTTCAAGGATGGTGGGCTGAGAGCATCCTCTCCGGCAGACCCATGGTTCCCGGGCTGAGTGAGGGTCTGCTGAGTCAACGCGCCTGCGACCAAGCGCAGGCGTCCCATCGCGCCTGGTGACCTCCAGAGTGATCGGGGTGGATCAAATCCGGTAGATTCGCCCACATCCGTCTCCACGACGTTCACCCCCCGAGGATCTTCACCATGGCGCTCGTCCCGCTTCGGCTCCTGCTCGATCACGCCGCCGAAAACGGCTACGGCATTCCTGCGTTCAACGTCAACAACCTGGAGCAGGTGCAGTCGATCATGGAGGCGGCTCACGAGACCGACTCTCCGGTGATCCTCCAGGCCTCCCGTGGCGCTCGCACCTACGCCGGTGAAAGCTTCCTGCGTCACCTGATCCTGGCAGCTGTCGAGACCTATCCCGACATCCCTGTGGTGATGCACCAGGACCACGGCAACAGCCCTGCCACCTGCTATGGCGCTGCCGCGAACGGTTTCACCTCCGTGATGATGGACGGCTCTCTGGAAGCCGACGCCAAGACCCCTGCCAGCTACGACTACAACGTGGCTGTGACCAAAGAAGTGGTGGACGTTGCCCACGCCATCGGCGTGAGTGTTGAAGGTGAACTGGGTTGCCTGGGCTCCCTTGAGACCGGGAAAGGCGAAGCGGAAGACGGCCACGGCTTTGAAGGCGAGCTGTCGAAAGATCAACTGCTCACCGATCCTGCTGAAGCCGCAGACTTTGTGGCCAAAACCAAGGTGGACGCACTGGCCATCGCCATCGGCACCAGCCACGGCGCTTACAAGTTCACCCGCAAGCCCACCGGTGAAGTGCTGGCCATCAGCCGCATTGCTGAAATCCACAAGGCCATCCCCAACACCCACCTGGTGATGCACGGCTCATCATCCGTGCCCCAAGAGTGGCTGGAGATGATCAACAAATACGGTGGTCAGATTCCTGAGACCTACGGTGTACCCGTGGAAGAAATCCAGGAAGGCATCCGGAACGGTGTCCGCAAGGTGAACATCGACACCGACAACCGTCTGGCCTTCACCGCTGCCGTCCGTGAAGCAGCAGCTGCAGATCCTGCCAACTTCGATCCTCGCCACTTCAACAAGCCTGCTCGTAAGTACATGAAGCAGGTTTGCCTCGACCGCTACCAGCAGTTCTGGGCTGCCGGCAACGCCAGCAAGATCAAGCAACGCGACATCAACTACTACGCCGGTCTGTACGCCAAGGGTTCCCTCGATCCCAAAACCGCCGTCGCTGCCTGATTCAGGTGTAGCTCTACGGCGTAAGGGGGGCTTCGGCCCCCCCTTTTTTCATGGTCGCGCGCGCGACTTAGCCCAACAGTGCCTGCACCAGAGCGCGTCCATCCACACCGCCTGTGGTGGGATCACAGGCCCGCTCGGGATGGGGCATCAAGCCGAGCACATTGCCGGTGGCATTGGTGATGCCTGCAATGTCAGCCACCGATCCATTGGGATTGTTGACGTAGCGGAAGGCAATGGCGTCATCGTCTTGGAGCTGCTTAAGCGTGTCGTCGCTGCATTGGTAACGACCTTCACCGTGGGCAATCGGCAGGGTGAGTCGATCCCCACGCTGATGACCCTGCATCCAGGCAGTACGCCCTGAAGCAATCTCCAGCTGGACGTCCTCGCAAATGAAGTGAAGGTTGCGATTGCGGGTTAGGGCGCCAGGCAGCAACCCCAATTCAGTGAGCACCTGAAAGCCATTGCAAATGCCGAGCACCCGACCACCCTTCCCAGCAAAGTCGACCAGCGACTCAAGCACCGGTGCAAAACGGGCAATCGCTCCACAGCGCAAATAATCGCCATAGCTAAAGCCACCGGGCAACACCACGGCATCGAGGCCCTGGAGATCCCTCTCCTCATGCCAGAGGTAGCGGGTCGGCTGACCAAGGCAACCCTCACTGGCCCAGCGCACGTCCCGGTCGCAGTTGGATCCGGGGAAAACAACAACACCGACGCTCATGCCTGCTGCAGCTCCAGGGTCCAGTTTTCGATCACAGGGTTGGCGAGAAGCCTGTCGCTGAGCAGTTCCACGCGACGGCGAGCCTCTTGCTCATCGGCGGCGTCTAACTCCAACTCGACCGCTTTGCCAATGCGCAATTTGCTGACACCATCCACGCCGAGGCGGGCTGCCGCCGATCGTGTGGCCTCGCCCGCAGGGTCGAGCACCGACGGGCGTAGATTCACCAATACGCGGGCTTGATAACGCGGCACGGTCACCTCGCAAGGATTGTTAAATCTTGGCAGGCCGAGGCACCACCCCCGTGCCAACGCCTGCACCCCGCAGCTTCATCCCTGGCCCGTTGCTCACCGGCACATCTGCGTTAACAGCACATCTGCGTTAACAGCAGAACCGCGTCAACAGCAGAACAAGCCTTAAACCTCAGGCAGACAACTCACCGCCAGTTCAAACGGCACCGCGGACCGCGGCAAGTCGAGCAGGCGTGACGACCAAGCCGCTAGATCCACTGGTTGCGTCATCTGCTCAGGCAGCACGGCCTTGATGCCACTCACCATGTCGGTGTTGACCCAGCCAGGGCAAATCGCCGTGATTCGAATGCCATGCTCCCAACCCTCGTTGCGCATGGTCTGGCATAGACCCATCAGCGCAAACTTGCTGCTGGCATAACCAGCCCAGCGCCCCTTGCTGCGCTTGCCGCTCATCGACACCAAAACCTGAACACGCGCATCGCCATGGGCCACAAGCTGCGGCCAAGCAGCCCGCGTCAACCACCAGGGACCCATCAGATTCACCCGCAGCAACTGCTCAGGCTCGTGGGATTGCGCATCGGTGAACAACAGGGGTGTGGGCAACAGCAGCCCAGCGCTGTGGATGATGGAATCAAAGCCACCAAAGCGCGCGATGGCCTGGTCCACCCAAGCGGACGCCAGCTGCGGTTCCTCAGCGTCGTAATGCACCATCTGAACCCGCTCAGGACCAGCAACGGCAGGATCAAGAGCGGTGCCGATCAATCCCTCGGGATGGCGTACACCAAGGCTGAGTCGATGACCATCACGCAAGGCCCGTTCGGCAATGGCCCGACCGATGTCACGGGACGCTCCGCTGATCAGAATCGTGCGCATAACCCCCTGGCGTCTCGTCCCATTGAAGACAACCCAACCCGGTGATCGTGCGAATCACAACCGCATCCAAGCGGCCTTCAGTGGATGGACTCTGACCTGGGGTGGACTGCGCAACAACACCCAAGGCGAATGGTGGCTGTTCAGTCAGGTGGTTTTGATTCTTGCGGTGATCCTGCTGCCGGCTTGGCCCGTCTTCACCACCGATGGGGCCCATGGCGAGCCTGTGATGCTGGGATGGCTGTTGCCGATTGGATGGCTGTTGGCAATTGGATGGCTGTTGGTGGCCGGAGGGGCTGTGCTGGCAGGCCAAGCCTTGATCACACTCGGCGCCAACCTCTCGCCCCTGCCAGACCCAAAGCCAGGCGCCAATTTGGTGAACACAGGGCCCTATCGCCTCTGTCGTCATCCCCTGTATCTGGCTGTTTTGATCTGTGCCATTGGGGTGATGGTCCTACGCCTCAGCGCCCTTCATGGTGTGCTGGTGGTGGCCTTGGCGTTGGTGCTGCGGGGGAAGGCTCGACGCGAAGAACATCGGCTGCTGTTGGTGCACCCGTCCTACAACCAGGTGTTTGCCAACACACCCGGCATTGCCCCGTGGATCCCAGGGCTGAACTGGCGCGTCAAGACCTGAATGGCCCTGAGCCAAGACTCAGGACTGCAAACGGGCGCTGAGCTGCTCAGCGGCATCTGGATTAAAGCCAATCACCACCAGGTCAATCCCGGCACCACTGCTGGGCGTCCAGGCTGACGGCGGAGCCGCTTCAAACCAGGTTTCAAGGCGCGGCCCCACCATCTGGAGCTGCAGAGGCAAGGTCTTCCCAGGCAACCAGAGCCGTCCCTTGAGGCGCACGACACCGTTGGCAACGGCGAAGTCAGGCAGCAGCTGTTCGAAAGCCGCGCGGGAAATGGAACGCTCCAACCGCACCACACCGCTGACGGCGTCCACATGGGTGTGGTCGTGGTGGCCGTCGTGGCCGTGGTTGTGATGGTGGTCGTGGTTTTGGTCGTGATCGTGTGAAGGTTGAAGCGCCGAAGGCTGTCGCGTCATGCCCAGCACAACGGCAGGGTCAACGACACCGCGTTCCATGGCCAACAGCGGCGTGCCAGCACGAACGCGGCCCACGAGCTGATCACGAACTGCATCCAATTGAGCCGGGTGAAGACGATCAGCGCGGCTGATGAAAACCTGATCTGCAGATTGCAGTTGATCCGCAAATAACTCCTCAATCGCCGTGATGTGATCCAGGCTTGGATCCTCAAGGCGCTGACGCTCCAAAGCGTCGGGATCTCCCACCGGACTGCCACCGGCCAGGGCCTCACCATCCACGACGGTGATCACCCCATTCACCACAACCTGAGCACGAACCTCAGGCCATTCCAAGGCCTGGAGCAGGGGCCGTGGCAACGCCAAACCGCTGGTTTCAACAACGATGCCATCGAGGCTGTCGGCCCGCTTCAGCAAGGTCTGCATCGTGGGGAGGAAGTCGTCCTGCACGGTGCAGCACAAGCAACCATTGTTGAGCTCCACCAAGCGACCCTCAAGCTCCTCCTCGGGGCAGAAGCCGCAGCTGCGAATCAAATCACCATCAAGACCAACGGTGCCGAATTCGTTCACCATGACGGCCAAGCGCTGGCCGCTATGGCTGAGGAGATGGCGCAACAAAGTGGTTTTACCGGCACCAAGAAAACCAGTAATCACCGTGACGGGACGACGAGCCATCAACGGCACCCCAAACTGTCGCGGGTGCTGACCCCGGTCACGCTGTTGACGCCATCAGCACGGGCGCAGAGGGCCTTGAGCTGCGGCAAATCAATCACCGCATTCGTGAAATCGGCTCCCTCAATCTTGGCCTCGGTGAAACGGCTCTGCATCAGCATGGCGTTCTCCAAGCGGGCATCACGCAGATCGGCTCCATCAAAACGGCTGGCAAAGGCCACCACGTCGCCAAGATCGGCGCTACGGAGATCAGAGCCCTGCAATTGAGAGGTGTTAATCACAGCACCACGCAGATCGGCTTCCGACAGATCAACCCCCTGGAGATCCGCCTTGAGGAATTCTTTTTCCTTCAAGTCACGACCATGCATATCGGCAGTGATGTCTTGAACAGCGCGCTGACCGCGCAACTCCGGTGCCGTGATCGCCAAAGCAGGCGAACAGGGCACGGCAGCAACGCTGAGCACCAGGCAAAGGAGTGACGACACCAGGCCAGCGCACAGCCCGCGAGGACTCAACAGCCGCACCTGAGGACGGCGAAACAAAGCGAGCATGCGCAAAACCAACAAGGCAGCAGACAGGGCAGCGAAGCACCTGCCGTAGTTTGACCGTCACGTTATGGCAGTTGTTCGCCGACCTAAGCGCATGGCCAAGACCTTGAGGGTGGTGGTTCCCCCCCATCCCCTGATTGCCCACTGGCTCACCGTTCTGCGCCACGCCGGCACACCGGCGGCGTTATTTGCCACCGGCATGGAGGAATTGGGGCGCTGGCTGAGTTACGAAGCAGTGCGCGACTGGCTCCCCCATCGGCGCGAGACCGTCACCACACCGCTGCAAGACACCGAGGGCAGCGTGATCGAAAGCTCCGTGCCCCTGCTGTGCATTCCCTTGCTTCCTGGCGGCCTCGCGCTCTGGCAAGGCGCCCGTCAGGTGCTTCCCAATGCAGAGCTTTGCCTCAACGGTGTGCCTGAACAGATTGAATCCAAGGCCGGAATCGTGGTGTTCATCGATCAAATCAGCGATGGTCAACAGCTGCTGGAAACCCTGCAAAGGCTGGCCAAGGCAGGCGTTGACGACCTGCGCCGCGTGCGGGTGATCACAGCCGTTGCCGCCAGCCCCGGCTTGAAGCAGCTCGGGGAAGCCATGCCCGACCTCACCCTTCACACAGCCTGCATCGATGAAGCGCTCGACGACGAAGGTCGCATTTGTCCCGGGATTGGCAACCCGGTGGAGCGCATGCTGATCAGAACTGGTTCTGGATCCCTACGCTGATGACATCAGTCTGCTGACCATGGCCCAGCGTGAATCCGCTTCCGGCACCCTGACCACCCTGATCAGTGGTGCCGTCCTCGGCGCTGCTGGTCTCGCCTGGTGGTTGCTTTCCAAGGCCGAGCGTCGTCAACAGATGAAGCTTCAACAGTCGATGCTCTACGCCCCGCGCATCCAAGACGGAAGCGAAGCACTGGAATCAAGCGAGCGTCTCGGGCAAGAGGTGCAACTCGAGCATCGCGTTGAACAGCTCAATGCAGCCATCGCCGATGTGCGCCGTCAGCTGGAAGATTTCGGCGCCAAAAGCTGACGCAAGGGCACGCACCCGCCCGTCGGTAGGTTGGCGAGACGTCACTCACCGCCCGCCGGCTGCTTTCGATGCTCCGCTCTGACGCCGTCACGCAGGGAATCTCCCGCTCTCCCAACCGCGCCATGCTGCGTGCAGTCGGCTTTGGTGACGCCGATTTCGGCAAACCGATCATCGGTATCGCGAACGGCTACAGCACCATCACGCCCTGCAATGTGGGGCTCAACGATCTGGCGATGCAGGCTGAGGCATCGGCCCGCCAGGCCGGCGGGATGCCGCAAACCTTCGGGACCATCACCGTCAGCGATGGCATTTCGATGGGAACTGAGGGGATGAAGTATTCCCTGGTGAGTCGGGAAGTGATCGCTGATGCCATCGAAACAGCCTGCAATGGCCAGAGCATGGATGGTGTACTTGCCGTTGGCGGTTGCGACAAAAACATGCCCGGCGCCATGCTTGCCATGGCTCGGATGAATATTCCAGCGATTTTTGTTTACGGCGGCACGATCAAACCAGGCAAACTCGGTGGATGCGATCTCACCGTGGTGAGCGCGTTTGAAGCTGTTGGTCAGATCACCAGCGGCAAAATCGACGAAGAACAGCTCACTGCCATTGAAAAAAATGCCTGCCCAGGTGCTGGCAGCTGCGGCGGCATGTTTACCGCCAACACGATGAGTGCAGCGATCGAGACCCTCGGTTTGAGCCTGCCCTATAGCTCCACCATGGCAGCGGAGGATGCGGAAAAAGCCGATAGTGCAGCTCGTTCAGCAGAAGTGCTTGTTGATGCGATTCAGGCGAACATTCGTCCGCTTGATTTGCTCACCAAAGAAGCCTTTGAAAATGCCATCAGCGTGATCATGGCTGTGGGCGGATCAACCAATTCTGTCCTCCACCTGCTAGCGATTGCCCGCACTGCTGGCGTGGATCTGCGCATTGACGACTTCGAACGTATCCGTCAGCAGGTTCCAGTGATCTGCGACCTCAAACCCAGTGGCCGTTTCGTGACGGTGGATTTGCACCAAGCTGGGGGCATCCCTCAGGTGATGAAACTCCTCCTTGATGGCGGACTGCTCCATGGAGACTGCCGCACAATCGAAGGCAAAACCTTGAAGGAGCTGCTGGCGGATGTTCCTGCTGTTCCTCCTGCGGATCAAGAGGTGATCCGCCCTCTGTCCAACCCCCTCTATGCCAAGGGGCACCTGGCCATTCTCAAAGGCAACCTGGCCTCTGAAGGTGCTGTCGCCAAGATCAGCGGCGTCAAAAATCCTGTAATCACGGGCCCTGCTCGGGTGTTTGAAAGCGAGGAAACCTGCCTGGCTGCCATCCTCGATAACCAGATCCAAGCCGGCGATGTGGTGGTGGTTCGCAACGAAGGCCCCGTGGGTGGCCCTGGCATGCGTGAGATGCTCAGCCCCACCTCAGCCATCGTGGGTCAGGGCCTACTCGACAAAGTGGCCCTGATCACCGACGGGCGTTTCTCCGGCGGCTCCTATGGCTTGGTGATTGGCCACGTGGCGCCAGAAGCTGCTGTGGGTGGCACGATTGGCCTCGTGCATGAAGGCGACAGCATCACAGTGGATGCCAACCAGCTGCTGATCCAACTGAATGTGGATGATGCCGAACTGGAGCGTCGTCGTGAGGCATGGACACCATCGACGCCCAAATACCGCACCGGAATCCTCGGCAAATACGCCCGATTGGTCTCAAGCTCCAGCCGTGGTGCAACCACGGATATTGCCGAATAAGGGTGGCGGCGAGCTCACAACCACCGGCTCAAACGCACCGAGCCCAAGGTTGATTCAACCGCAGAGCAAAGCACGGAGACGCCGGGTCAGCGCTTCAATCGGAGCCGCATCCAGCGGTGCAGGGCAGCGCTGACCGGAATGGCCGTCCATCCACACCGGATGTTGCCCCTGCCACAGCAAAGGCCGATCGGGTTGCTCCCACCACCCCACCATCAGGTTGAGATCGTCGCCACTGCGGTACACCTCCAGTTCCAAATCCTGGTCTGCACATCGCAGGCCTTCGGGATCACGACATTCCAAACGCAGCCTCAGATCATCACCTCGCTCGAGGCGATTGAAGAGCGATGGCACTGGCGATGAAGTCAGTGGCTGTGAAGTTGGTGGTTGTGGATTGGGTGGATCTGCATCCAAAAGAATCACCGCATGACGGAGGGGCTTTCGACACACATCCGCCGCCTGTGCAATCAAGCCAGCCAAACCAGGATCTTGAAACTGATCAGGATCATGTCCAAGGTCTGATAACACCTCAGAACGCCTCCACCGAACGCAACAACAGGCGAATGGAGCCAGGCCTGAATCCGGGCTGAGCGCCACCGCCTTCAGCAAAACGGGAATGCAAGAGTTGCACCCGCGTCACCGCAGCGGCCTGAAAACGCACAGGCAACGTGACCGGACTCGCCCGAACCACAGGTTGTAGATCGGCAAAGCGAACATCCACCACCGTGGTACCAACGGCTTTGGTGGGAATTGGCGCAACCCAACGCAAACCACCTGGAATCAGTTCCGTTAAACCCAACACACCATCACTGCAGGCCACGGCCAATTTCAAGGTGCGACCGTCACCATCCACCCTTAAGCGGAGGCCTTGATAGGCCTGCAAATTGAGGGGTGGTCGGAAGGTCGGCGATCGACAGCTCACAAAGCCACCCCCTTCCGCCACCACCTCTCCTTCCAACACCAGGCCATCCCCTGTCGGACGGCAGCCCGCACGGCTCCGTCCACCCATGATCGTGTCATTAAGGCTCGACCATTCGGAGAAAGTTTCAGGAGAAGCAATCACCTGCGCCGACTCCGGCGGCAGAGAAGGAAAGGTGGACACGGTCAGGAACAGCAGAAGCGTCATCCTGCCGCCTCCAAACAACAAACGATCGGGAACCTGAACAACTCAGGCCAGGCCTGCGCATGCGGCTTGATCAGCAAGCACAAGAATCGGCGCCGAGGACTGAACCAATTTGGCAGGGGTGCGTTCTGGAGACTCCATCGGATCGAGCAACCGATGTAGGGCCTGACGCTTGCCCTCCCCACGCACTAAAAACACCACCTGGCGAGCAGCGGAGAGCACTGGGGCCGTGAGGGTAATGCGATCCAAGCCTTTACCTCGACCGATGGTGGTCCAACGATCCTGCACCTGAGGAGCATCGGTACAGGGAAACAACGAGGCCGTATGGCCATCATCCCCAAGCCCCAGAAGCATCAGATCAAACACGGGTGGTGAACCAACACACACCCGAGCCACCAGCTCAGCAAAGGCCTCTGCACTGGCTTCTGCACTGGCAAGCTCCAGGGTCGGCACCGGATGGAAGCAGGCCTGGGATCCCGGGAAGCCTTCGGCCAAGAGGGTTTGACGCAACATCAGGGCATTGCTGGAAGCATCATCGGCGGCGACCCAGCGTTCATCACCGAGCAGAACATCCACCCGATCCCAGGGGAGATGCTGCTGCGCCAACAGGGCATAGGCCTGAGCTGGGGTGGTGCCCCCAGACAGCGCGATTTGGGCACGGTCACGTTGATCCAGGGAAAGGTTGATCCTGGTGGCCATTGTTTCCGCGGCGCGGCGTGCCAGATCCTGAGGATCTTTGGCACACACCAGTTGATAAGACCGACTCATGGGTGTCTCCTCAATCGAGCCATTCGGTGTGGAAAGCGCCCGGCTGATCGGTGCGCTCATAGGTGTGTGATCCGAAGCAGTCGCGCATCGCCTGCACAAGATTCTGGGGAAGCCGGCTGGTGCGATAGCTGTTGATGTAGTCGAGGGTGCTGCTGAGGCAAGGAACTGGAAGACCCGCTTGCGCCGCACCCGCCACCACCTGGGCCAGCCCTGGCAAACGACGGTTCACCTGCTCAGCAAACCAGGGATCAATGAGCAGATTGGCCAACTGGGGATCGGTGTTGAAAGCATCCTGAATGCGTTGCAACAACCGTGCCCGAATAATGCAACCCCCCTTCCAGATCTGGGCGATCGCTGGCATCTGCAGGTTGTAGTTGTGCTCAGCCGACGCAAGACGCAGCAGTTCCATCCCCTGGGCATAGCTCGCCATGCAGGCGAGGACCATGGCATCCATCAACGGAGCCATACCGTCGGCAGGCGTCCCCATCGCGAACGGCGTGATCGCTGGACTGGTGAAGAGCGGTTCAGCCGCCAAGCGTTGATCCTTCATCGAGCTCATCACCCGAGCATTCAGAGCGGCATAGATGGTGGGAACGGAAGCACCCATCTGCAGGGCACTGACCACAGTCCAAAGACCGGTCCCTTTCTGGCCAGCCTTGTCTTGAATCAACTCCACCAGATCAGCTCCTGAGTCTGGATCCTTGGTGCGCAAACACACCTCAGTGATCTCCACCAAATAAGACGCCAATTCCTCCGTGCTGTTCCAATGCTGAAACACATCAGCCATCTGGGTGCCGTTCATGCCACCCACCCGTTTCATCAGGTCATAACCCTCGGCCAGGATCTGTTCAATCCCGTATTCGATGCCGTTATGAACCGTCTTGACGAAGTGCCCTGAACCCCCAGGTCCGATGTAGGTGACGCAAGGCCCATCGTCGACTTGGGCAGCCATCATGGTCACGAGGCTTTCAATGGCGTCGTAGGAGGCCTTGGTGCCGCCCGGCATCATGCTGGGCCCCTCAAGAGCCCCTTTGGCACCGCCCGACACCCCCATGCCAATGAAGCCAAAGCTCTGACTTTCCAACTCAGCCACACGACGCTCGGTGTCGTGGTATTCCGAATTGCCTCCATCAATCAAAAGATCACCTTCTTCAAGAAAGGGGGAGATCTGCTGAATGACCGCATCGACTGGTGCCCCAGCCTTCACCATCATCAAGATGCGTCGGGGATGCTGAAGTTTATTAACGAAATCTTGCAGGTCGGTTGCCGCTTGAATGTCTTTGCCGGCACCACGGCCAGCGATGAATTCTTCTGTCTTGGCGTAGGTGCGGTTGTAAACGACGCTTGAAAAACCATTGCGCTCAGCATTGAGCACGAGGTTTTCACCCATCACGCCCAGGCCGATCAAACCGAAATGCGCCTTGGACATCATCAAAAAAGGTTGGCGATGGCCTCAGTGTGACCATCGCAAACCAAAACGGACGATTGGTCACACCGTCTGTCAGAAAGAGGAGACGCGAAACCGGATCAGATCACCATGCCATCCGGAATGGTGGCGTTCTTGCAGACCACGACAATGCCGTTACGGATGTAGAAGCCATGCTCAGGCCGGTCGGCTTCCTCCACATTGTCTTTGTTGATGATCGAGACGTTACGACCGATGCGCGTGTTTTTATCGAGGATGGCTCGTTTCACAGTGGAGCCACTGCCAACACCCAAAGGAATACCACCCCTGCGACGCAGCTCCTCCCGCTCCGTTGAAGACTCAAAGAAATCGGATCCCATCACAAGGGAATCTTGAAGCACCACATTGTCTTCAACACGGCTTCGGACACCGAGCACACAATGGTTAATGCTGCAAGCTTTCAGAATGGTTCCTTCACCAACAATGGAGTCGGTGATCTGTGCATCGACCAATTTGCTGGGGGGCAAGTAGCGAGGACGCGTGTAAATCGGGAAATCTTCGTCGTAGAAGCTAAAGGGCGGCTTGGGCTGCTCTGTTAGAGCAAGGTTGGCCTCATAGAACGCACCGATTGTTCCAATATCTTCCCAATAGTCATCAAAAACATAGCTCTTCAGGCTCATGCCCTTGGCAAGGGCTTCAGGAATCACCTCCTTACCGAAATCTTTGTAGGTGGGGTAATCATTGAGAAGGCCAAAAAGGGCCTTGCGGCTGAAAACGTAGATGCCCATTGAAGCCAGATAGGGCTTCGACTGAGCAGATTCAGGTGACAAGCCGAAACGCGATGTGTCAACCGCCATCTCTTTGAGGGAATCACCCTTTGGCTTCTCACGAAATTCTTGGATGGTGCCGTGCTCATCCGTGCGCATCAGGCCAAACGCTGCAGCCTGTTGAGGATCCACAGGTAGCGCCGCCACAGTGAGGTCGGCACCAGACTGGCGATGATGCTCAACAAACAAGCTGTAGTCCATCCGGTAGAGCTGGTCGCCGGAAAGAATCAAATACTCATCAACATCCCACTCTTGGAAGAGCCATTGGTATTTGCGCACAGCATCAGCGGTGCCTTCAAACCAGGACGGACTCTCCGGAGTCTGCTGAGCGGCAAGCACTTCAACAAAACCCTGACCAAAGCCTGCGCTCAGGTCATAGGTTTGGGAGAGGTGACGGTTTAGGGATGCACTATTGAATTGCGTCAAGACATACATCTTGGTGATGTTGGAGTTGATGCAATTACTAATGGGAATATCGATCAAACGATATTTGCCAGCGAGAGGAACCGCAGGCTTGGCCCTCATTTTGGTGAGTGGGTACAAACGGGTACCCGCACCTCCGCCAAGAATGATTGCCAGAACGCGCTTCATACCTGCTGCGACATGTTGGAGACGGGGGCAAACTTACTGGACTTTTCGCTCGAAAAACCAGCTTGCCCCCCAGATCAATCAAGACCTTCGAGTCTCATTCCTAGAACAGTCAAGATCGTTGGCTAGAAAACGATCTCAACCCGCGGAAGCATCCGTTTCTAGGTCAAAGACCCGCTCCACAACCCGTAGGGCCTCTTGGCGTTGCGCCCGCGGCTGAGGGCTACGGAGTTGGGTCACAGGGGTATGGAGAATTTTGTTGAGAATTCCCTTGGTCAACGCTTCCACAACCTTGCGCTCTCGAGCCGAAAAGTCTGGCCCCATGCGGCTGAGAGCTTTTTGGAGCTCTTCGGTGCGAATTTGCTCCAACGAGGCGCGCAAACGATTGATGGTTGGCACTGCCTCAAGGCTGTCCCACCACTCAAGGAACAACCGGGATTCTTCATCCAATAAGCCCTGAGCTTCCCGAGCTACCTGTTGACGCGCTTCCTGATTGCGCGCAACCACTTCTTGCAGGTCGTCCACATCATGGGCATCAACCCCAGGAAGTCCCTGCACATCAGCGGCAATATTCCGTGGCACACCAATGTCGATCAACCGCAATGAACTACGGCGATTGAGTTGATTAAGCCGCGCAGCATCAATGATTGGATCATCAACCGCTGTGCTGGTAAACACCAACGAACAGGTGCTCAGGCAATGGTCAAGATCATCAAGGCTGCGGCATTGCACAGGAAGCGCTGGAAAATCAGCTGCAAGCTTGAGGGCGCGTTCGCGGGTGCGATTCAACAGAACAACTCCTGAACACCCCTTGGCCTGCAAATGCTGCAGCAACAGCCTGCTCATCCGCCCGGCACCCACCACGGCCACCTGTTCGGACTCAAGAGACACGAGTTCATCCTGCCCACGGGACTGGCCCAATTTGAGCTGGGCCAATTCCACAGCAGCAGAGCTGACTGACACAGCTCCAGTGCTCAGATTGGTTTCTGAACGCACCCGTTTACCGGTACTAACCGCCTGGGTCAACAACCGGTTGAGAATGGGACCGATCGACTTGTGCTCTTGGCCAAGCCGCATCATCTTTTTGACTTGCGAGAGGATTTGCCCCTCTCCAAGAACAAGACTGTCGAGTCCGGCAGACACCTTGAGGAGGTGATCAACCGCCTCATGGTGGTGAAAAGCAAACAAATGGGGCGACAAAGCATCTGTTGCCAGCCCAGAGTGACCGCTCAAGAAATCACGGACAGCGGAGATCCCAAGATCGGGATGGCGCACCAGCGTGTAAATCTCCAGACGATTGCAGGTGCTGAGGATGGAAGCCTCAAGCACCTGCTCGTGCCCACGAAGGGCCTGGAGAGAGGTCTCAATGGACTGCTCAGGAATACTGAGCTTCTCTCGGATTTCGACCGGTGCCGTGCGATGACTGAGGCCGACGACGGCAATGTACATGGAGATGATCCTCTATCCAGTCCGTTGACGTTCAGTTCAAGCCGATGCTCTGAGCGCCGTCCTTGATGTGCACCGTGTCGGTGAAACGGCAGGTGTTATCGAGGTTGCTGATCACCAAGCTGCTGGTGCGCGTGCAGTCCTTTTCGAACTTAACGCCGTTAAACAACAGGCCATCGGTGATGCCACTGCCTGCAAACACAACGTGCTCACCGGACGCCAATTCCTCAGCTTCGTAGATCTTGTCGGGATCGGCGATACCCATCTCAGCGAGGCGAGCCAGGTTTCCTTCCTTGGTGAGATCAGCCCACTCCTTGGTTTGAGCCACAGCCGGGTCATAAACCAGCTGGCCTTGGAAATGGCCACCGAGGGCGCGCATGGCAGCGGCGGAGATCACACCCTCAGGAGCAGCACCGATGCCCATCAAGCAATGGGTGCCAGTGCCAGCAAAACCACAGGCGATGGCAGCTTGCACATCACCGTCAGAAATGGGCTGAACACGGGCGCCGGTGGCGCGGATTTCAGCAATCAAATCGGTGTGACGGGCACGATCCATCACCACGATGGTCAGCTCACTCACCGCAAGACCGAGGCACTCGCTCAAGATCTTGATGTTTTCAGTAGCCGACTTGCGGATATCCACCTTGCCCTTGGCGGCCGGGGGCGCCGCCAGCTTCTTCATGTAGAAGTCAGGTGCGTTGAACAAACCGCCGCGGTCGGAGGCAGCCAGAACGGCCATCGAACCACGCTGATTGTTGGCACAGAGATTGGTGCCTTCGCAGGGATCAACAGCGAAGTCAACGCCAGGGCCGGTGCCACTGCCCACTTCCTCACCGATGTAAAGCATGGGAGCTTCATCACGCTCACCCTCACCAATCACGATGCGACCCTGCATTTGGATCTGACCCATGCGCTTGCGCATGGCCTCCACAGCAGCCGCGTCAGCTTCGTCCTTCTGGCCGAGACCGGTGAGTTCAGCGGAAGCGATGGCCGCCTGCTCAACAACTTCAAGAATTTCCTGGATGAGGGTGCGATCCACGGGAATGCGGCGGTGGGTAAGGGTGCAGCGAGCGGAAAGCTGTCCTGGCAGCTGCACGGGAAGGGCTAAGAACCCGATGCAGCAGAGCTTTCCGGCTCAAGAGCGCGGCTAACTGTATCAGCGACTTCAACGGTTCCTACAATCTGGCCGCAATCGCGCGGATCCATTCATGAGCACCAAGCCACTGGTGATCTCTCCGTCCATCCTTTCGGCAGACTTCGCCCGCCTCGGCGACGAAGTGAAAGCAGTGGACCAGGCCGGTGCCGACTGGATCCACGTGGACGTGATGGATGGCCGATTCGTGCCCAACATCACCATTGGTCCGCTGATCGTGGAAGCCCTGCGTCCTGTGACACAGAAACCCCTCGACGTTCACTTGATGATCGTTGAGCCCGAGAAGTACGTCCCCGACTTCGCCAAAGCCGGTGCCGACATCATTTCGGTGCAGGTTGAAGCTTGCCCCCACTTGCATCGCAACCTGGCCCAGATCAAGGATCTCGGGAAAATGGCTGGTGCTGTGCTCAACCCAGGCACGCCACTCGACACCCTCGAGTACTGCCTCGAGTTATGCGATCTGGTGCTGATCATGAGCGTGAACCCCGGCTTTGGTGGTCAGAGCTTTATCGAAAACCAGGTGCAAAAGATTCGTGATCTTCGCCGCATGTGCGACGAGAAGGGGCTCGATCCCTGGATTGAAGTTGATGGCGGAATCAAAGGCGCCAATGCCTGGAAGGTGATCGAAGCCGGCGCTAACGCAATCGTGAGTGGTTCGGGTGTGTTCAACCAGCCGGATTACGCCGCAGCCATCCAGGGCATCCGCGACAGCAAGCGCAGCTGAAGCCAAACCAGCTCTCAAACTGGAAACAACAAAAAGCCCATCTCTTCATTCTGAGAGATGGGCTTTTTCATGCGAATCAGCAAGAAGAGATCGACAAGTGGGGCTTCCTGAATAAGATCAGATCCCCTGCGGCGCAGTGAATCTCAGCGATTTCTGGGGCTAAAATGTGTCGAAACGGGCTCTTTTGAGCCCAAAAGCCGCCCAGAGTTTTCCACATGTATCGGCGCGAGCATCCTGA
>JBMHDE010000035.1:0-82131 GCA_049889555.1 Synechococcus sp.
GTGTAACGGGACACACCGGGAGAGCGCTTGGCGGGATTGGACCGGCATTCGGTGCACTCGAGAGTGATCACGATCCGGACGCCCTTGTTCTTGGCCATAAAGGACGTTGCGCCGCAGTTGCGTAGCGAAGTGACAGCTAACAATCTTACAGATCGATGTGCCCTGCTCCTGCCGTGCATTGCCTGCGCGGATCGGGGATGGACAGTTCGTAAGATTTCCAGCTTCCAGCCACGATTTCATGCGGGTTTCCCTCTCTTGGCTTCAGGACCTCGTCGAGGTGAAGGAGCCCGCCGATCAACTGGCTGAACGGCTCTCCATGGCCGGCTTTGAAGTTGAGGCAATCGACGATCTCAACCGTCTGGCCCAAGGGGTTGTGGTGGGCCACGTGCTGGAACGCGAGAAACATCCAGACGCCGACAAACTCAGCGTTTGCCGCGTGGACGTCGGCGCTGACGCACCGCTCCAAATCGTTTGCGGAGCCAGCAATGTGCGCGCTGGAATCCATGTGCCAGTGGCCATGGTCGGTGCGGTATTGCCGGCGGTTGGTCTCACTATCAAATCCGGCCAGCTGCGGGGAGTCGCAAGTGAGGGGATGATCTGTTCCCTCGCAGAACTCGGCCAACCCACCGACGTCGATGGCATTGCCATCCTCGAAGATTTGCTTGATGACGTTCCTGCCCCCGGCACTCCAGCCGCACCAGCCCTGGGCCTTGACGACACCGTGCTGGAACTGGCGATTACCGCCAATCGTCCAGACGGTTTATCGATGACTGGCATCGCTCGCGAGGTGTCTGCCCTCACTGGCGCCAATTTGCAGTTGCCGGCGCTAACGCCGCCAAGCACGATCACGACCCTCGAAACCAACCCGGCAAGCGCTGAGCTGATGAAAGCTGGGGGGCTTTACGGAATGACCGAAATTCGCGGTGTTGACCCAAGCAAGCCATCGCCAACGTGGCTTCAGCGCCGTCTGGATCGCGCGGGAATCAACAGCGTGAACACCGTGGTGGATCTGACCAATCTCGTGATGTTGGAGCAGGGCCAACCTCTCCATGCCTTTGATGCCGACATCCTGGATCAACTTTGTGGCAGTGCTGTTACGGCCCAGGATTTCGGTTTGCGGTCTGCCAAGGATGGCGAAACCTTCACGGGTTTAGACGGGCGCGAACTCACCTTGGATGCACGGGCGCAACTGGTGACCTGCCGTGACCTTCCGATTGCCCTATCGGGGGTGATGGGTAGTGCAGCCAGCGGTGTCACGGCATCCACCCAGCGGATTTGGTTGGAATCAGCCCTGTTCAGCCCCCAATCCGTGCGGAACACAAGCCGTGGTGCGGGCTGTCGCACTGAAGCCAGCACCCGTTATGAAAAAGGATTACCCCGAGAGGTCACCTTGCCCGCTGCCCAGCGGGCCATCGATCTGATCATTGATCACCTGGGCGGCACTGCGGCTGAAACATTTGTCTGTGCGGCTCCGTCTCAACAGCCCTCAGCCATCGTCCTGCGGCGCGCCGCTGTGCATCAGTTGCTTGGCCCTCTGGCCTCTGAGCATGGCCCTCAAGATCTTGATGATGCGGTGATCGAACGCTGCTTGACGGCGCTCGGGTGTGCCCTCCAGCCGACTGAGGACGGTTGGGATGTGACGGTGCCACCATCGCGCAGTTGCGATCTGATCCGTGAAATCGACCTCATTGAAGAGGTGGCCCGCTTGGTGGGCTTTGACTGTTTTGACTCCCATCTCCCCGATCCCCTAGAGCCCGGTCAGCTCACCCCGATCCAACGGGCTGAACGCCAGCTGCGCAATCTCTTCTGTGCATCGGGACTGCAGGAAGTCACGACCCTGTCGCTCACCGCTTCTGAACCGGAAGCCAAACCTGTGGGGACTGATGTTGGCGAGTCTCGGATTGCCATCAGCAATCCCCTACTGGCAGAAACCAGTCATTTGAGGGCAAGCCTATGGGAAGAGCATCTGCGCATTGGTCAACGCAATTTGCAGGCTTCACAAGCTGGATGCTGGTTGTTTGAAATGGGCAATGTTTTCGCGCTTGATGGTGAAGCCATCACGCAATCGTCCCGTCTTGGGGGAATGATCTGTGGCGAACGCCGTCTTGAACGCTGGACCAGCAGTGGTAAACCCGTGCTGCCCGACTACTTCACAGCTCGCGGGATCCTGTCGCGCATTTTTAAAACCTTGAAATTGGATGTGATTGATCGTCCCCTAACCAGCGACGGCCGCTTGCATCCAGGACGCAGCGCTGAACTAGTCCTTGAAGGTCGTCCCCTTGGATGCTTCGGCCAAGTGCATCCCCTGCTCTGTGAACAGTTCGATCTGCCTGATCAAACCTATCTGTTTGATCTCGATCTTCAACGACTTCTCCAAGCTGCGACGCGCACCAACCGCTGGACGCCAGTGTTCAAAGCATTTGCCACGGTTCCCGCGATGGAAAGGGATCTCGCCGTTGTGGTGTCGCGCTGTCAGCGCAGTGCTGATCTACTCCAAGCCATCCGCAAGGCCGGCAAACCCCTCCTTGAGAGTGTTGAGTTAATCGACCGTTTTGAAGGTGGACAACTCAGCGAAGATCAATGCAGCCAAGCCTTCCGCATCCGTTATCGCGGAAAAGACAGCACCCTCACCGATGACCAATTACAACCCGTGCACGACAAAGTGCGCCAGGCCTTGGTGAAGCAGTTCAACGCTGAGTTACGTAGCTGAAGGAGTCAGGGGTGTAACGCCAGCAGAGAGAGACACTCCAAGTGCGTGGTTTGGGGGAAGAAGTCCACGGGATGCAACCCATCAATCGTGTAGGGCCCGTGGGGCTTGCATAAGCGTTTGAGATCACGCGACAGGGTGGCCGGATCGCAACTGAGGTAGGCCATCAAGGCGGGAGGGCACGCCAGAATTTGATCAACCACCTGCGCATCCAGGCCTTTGCGGGGGGGATCCACCACTAAGGCCTGATGGCTGGGCAAGGCCTCGGCAAGCATCGCTTTAACATCGCCAGCCTGAAAACGCACGGTGTCGAGATAGTTCCGGGCTGCATTCAGTCGTCCCTGATCGACAGAAGCCTTGTGCAGCTCAAGCCCTAACACCTGATGGCCTTGGGAGGCCAAAGGGAGGGCAATCGTGCCAATGCCGCAATAGGCATCAATCACGGTTGTGGCACCAGCGCGATCCATCAGCCACTGACACAGTCGCTGAACAGCGGCTTCCGCCTGGAGGGTATTCACCTGAAAAAAGGTTGTTGTGCTGAGCATCAACGACACATCAGCGAAGCGCTCCTCGATTTGACCTTCCCCACTCAACAGCTGGGTGTCGTCACCGAGCACGCGGTTGTTGCGTTGCGGTTGGAGGTTGAGCGTGACCCCACGCACTTGAGGCCAGCGTGCACACCATTGATTGGCAAGAGCCTGCGCGCCAGGGAGCTCCTGCGTGCTACTCACAAGCGTGAGCAAAACCTCCCCTGTGCGCACACCCAGGCGCAAGCCAAGGTGACGTAGGCCATCGCCATTGTGCAGATCTGGATCTGCAGGCCACCCAGCCTCCTGAAGATCTTGCTTGATCGGTGCAAGTAGAGCATCCAAGCGTGGATCAAGAACAGGACATTGGTTGAGGTTGACAATGCGATGGGAACCGCGCCGGTAATAGCCCATGCGTAGTTGACCGTCAGCATTGCGATGCAGGGGAATCAAAGCCCTATTGCGGTAGCCCAATGGTTCGCAATCGCTGCTCAGCAGAGCATCAACATCGACCTCGAGTCCGCCAAGGCGGGCCAGTGCCTTTTGCAACTGCTGTTGTTTCCACTCGGCTTGGCTGGCGTCCTGCAGGTGCTGCAAGGTGCAGCCACCACAATCTTTCGCGAGAATGCAGGGTGGCTTGCGGAAGTTTTGAGCTGGAAGTAGAGATTCCGTCTTGCGTGCAAGCCATAGCGACCGTTTGCGTTGCTGAAGTTGCACACGCGCCACTTCACCGGGCAGCAGGAACGGCACAGAAACCACCCAGGTTTGCCATCGCGCAATCCCATTGCCACGAAGGTCGAGATCGTCGCCGGTGACGGTAATCAACAGACCTGGAACGGGTTCGGAATGAACGTTGGCCATTGCAAAGGCGTTACACCCAAGCCGCCTCAAGCGGTTTCAGGGCTTGAGAGCACTAAACTCAGTTCAGCATGCCAGCCATCATGAGCGTCGTTCGTGATCTGATTCTTCAAGCCGATGACGACCTCCGCTATCCCACAAGCGGTGAATTGCGCTCCATGGTTGATTATCTCGACCAAGGCAGCATGCGTCTGTCGATCGTGCGTGTTCTGACGGACAACGAAAAGAAAATTGTCGACGAGTCTGCCAAGCAGCTCTTTAGTCGAAAACCTGAATACGTGGCTCCTGGCGGCAACGCCTATGGCCAGAAGCAGCGTGCCCAATGTCTTCGCGATTACAGCTGGTATCTCCGGCTCGTGACCTACGGCGTTCTGGCTGGCAGCACCGAGATGATCCAAAACATTGGCCTTGTGGGGGCCCGTGAGATGTACAACAGCTTGGGTGTTCCGATGCCTGGGATGGTGGAAGCGATGAAAGCAATGCGCGAGGCATCGTTGGGTCTGCTGTCGGATGATCAGCAATCGGTGGCATCGCCCTACTTTGATTTTCTGATTCAGGGCATGCAGACGTCGACCTGAACAGTGCTGGTCACCATAGTGTCACCGGTGCACTGCACCGGTTTTTTTGTGCCAATTGAGAAGTCGCTTATTTTTCTCATCTGCGACTTACTCCTAGACCCATCATAAGACCCATGCAAGACCATAGAGATCGGCGCAGTATGGATCAATCCACGCAAGACCAGGACTCGATTCGTCTCATTAATTTTGCATAAGATCTATTTCTAGACCTATCAATAGACCCGTCTGAGCCACCTGCGACAAACGGATTGGCTGGCAGGTAAGCGAGAGATTCGACATCAACCTGGGTGCAATTTGGGCCAAGAGCCATCCAGGGATGCCACGCCAAAGTTAACAGCATTGCGTATCTGTGTCTAACGCAGATACGCAATGACCAAAAAGCCAGTTTTAATCTGGCTTCTAGTTGGACAGGCTCAGGCCTGGACAAGGACCAAAAGCAGGCTGGACGGTAACGGAGCCAATCCACGGCCTCTAGGGCGTCAGCGGGGCACTGGGGAGCAACTGCGACATTGCCATGAAGCCCATGATCAGCAGCTGGCTTGCATAGGCCTTGGCCTCAGGCGCGCAAATAAAAATGCAAAAAATCAACGCTCTACATGCTTGCCCCATGAGTGCGGCCAGGCGGCAGGCAGCGCCCTTGACCGGAGGACGATCAAGACCTGAGTCTTTGATCGCAAAATAGTCCCAATACAAGACTTATTACATGTCTCAGAAGGGATGCATGAGATCATTGAGCTTCGGCGGCTCTGCACAGCAAAGCACCGCCCTTCGCCCTCCTCGGTCACTGATCAGCGGCGGTGGCGGCGGTCACAGGGCAGCAGGAGATGGCCTAGAGGAGACGCCACAGTAAAATCATAAATCTCACACGAGACGCAATTTTGGTCTTACGGCAAGTCCTATCCGAGACACTTGGTTCATTGTTCTGTTCGTTGTCGGTAGAGCTCGCGAAGCATTTGATAGGCCTCGTTGAGGCGCCGCATTGCCTCGGTTGAACCGCCTGCATCGGGATGGGTTTCCAACGCCTGCTTCTTGTAGGCCTCACGAATCATCTTGAGGGTGAGCGACGCACCGGCAATGGTCGGCAAGTTGAGTAACTTCAGTGCACCGTGCACAGTCATTGTTGATTCCAACGTTTCAAACGAGGTAACTTTGCGGCTACGTTTAAATCGATTCACAAAACGTCGAATCAAGGTGGGGATGCGATGCACTAATTCAGATGTGGCAAACGGATCTTCCAGGACACCAGCCACCACAATGACCTGATCAAAGCGCGGTGATTGTTGCAGCCATCCAGGGCTAATGCCTTCAAACATCCGCAGGGTCTGCGACCATGTGAATGTTCGCCCTTCAGTTCCGTCCGTATGAGGCCAGATGTCTCGGCCAAGCCAAGTCATCGCCGCTTCTAACACGGTGTCGCCAGCAGGTTTGCCGTAGAGATTGAGCCAATGTCTGGATACAGCCTCTGTGCTTTCGCGCAGAATGTTGCTGTCCACGCAAGGCAACAGTGGTGCATCGACGGCGAGGTCGGGTTGAGGACGTTGTCGCAGGCTGTCGCGTATTTCGCTGGTGCGTTTACGAACAAATCCCGGAAGATCAATCCCTCCCTGGTTCAGATCAGGACGCTTCTGACGAGGGGCAGGTGGGTCTTGGGGTTGCTCAACGTCCTGATCCAGCTGGGGCCCACCACTGCTAATCAGGACAAGAGCTCTCTCATCATTGAAGCTTGACGCAACCGAATCGTCGCAATCAAGGGCAGTGGCAACGGAACTGGATGTCTCGGGTTCCTCCGTCAGACCATGGTCTGAATCGGCAGACAGGCCGTCGTCATCGTTGTTCTCATCATCATCACCGGTAAAGATCTCCTCAAGCAGTCGTGTCAGACAATCACCGCGTGCCCTCAGTCCCCATTCATCCTTCAACGCATCCAAGCGATTCACTAGTGAATCGGGAAGCTCGACACTGATTCTTCGCCGATCCTTGGATTCTGACGCTGCCACGTCGACCATCTCGTGCCGGCTAAGCCTATCGGCCCTGTAGGCGTCGGAGCCACTCCTGTTGTGCGCGGATTGCATCGCGGTAGGTCTGCTCGAGCGTGGCATTAACCCGTTGCGGTAGCAGCATGGCGGGTGGCATGGCATGGGTTCCGCGACCAGGAGATGCCGTGCGGGATTGCAGCGTTGGCGGCTGCGTCGCAGCAGGGATCAGTGGTGGTGGAGTCGTGGGAATGACCTGGCGGTGCTTCGATGCGGACAGGGCCCGCTCAGCGGACGCCTGCATCGCCTGTTGACGTCGCAGCATGGCGAGTTGGTGCACAGGCACAACGCTGAGGAGATGGCCTGGAGTTGCATCAGCGGGATACACAAGGCTGACTTTGATGCGGTTGATTTGTGCTTGCTTGAGATTCAGCGCACTGATGGACAGACTCTGACCGGATCGCAAGCCAATATGCACATCACGCAAGCCTTCATCGGCTTCGATGCGAATGGAGCCACGAAATGCAGTGAATGGTGAACGACCTGATGCCACCGGATGGCTCAGCACCAGGTCATGGGGTCCACGGCCTAGAAGGTGGAGGTTCAGGTCGTAACGCACGCCGTAGGTGCCGACATTATTCAGCGCAGAATCCACCATCCGCGCCTTCAGAGCATTAATTTGAATCTATTGGGTTCCAAAATGGTGTTTGTGGGTGCTTGTCAGTGGAACATCCAACGCACCGTTTTGAAAGTCATGGCGAATCGATGCAGTGTAGTGATCTCCACTTGCAACACCAGCAACCCGGGAAAAAAGTGTTCTAGCTTCAATATCATGCACTCGATTGAGATAGATGCCTCCAAGTGCTAATTGACCTTGATCAAGAATTGCGATTAAATCCTGGTCGTTTTGACTTTCCTCTGAAGCGACAACAGCCATCTGAAAGGCTCCGTTACTATGTCCCCGCAATAAACCATTGGCGATTCCGCGAGCTGGCAATGCGGTGCTGATCAAGACCTTGCGACTGCGGGGAGGAATCGTCACAACCTCAGGCACCTGTCGGTCGCGTTGACCTCTCAACATTTGAACTGCAGTCGCATCACCCGGGCCGGTGTTCCATGGGCGACGACCAAGGGGAATCACGCCCATCAATTGATTGAGTTGGTGAGGCGCCTCAAAACTATTTTTAACCGAGCCACGCTGAAATGTCAGCGTGACAGACTGATGGCCTGGATTGATAGCAATCACGCCAATTGTTAACAGGCCTCGATCACGAGAACCACCAAGACGACTTGCATCATTGGGGTAATACTTGTGATGCATGTGCAAGCCAAAGTCACCGTTGAAGGTGAATTCAGGATTGCGAAGGGGTTGATGGGCCTCAGCAGCAATCGTTGTGCCAGGCTGCGTATTAATCAGAATTCCCGCACCCCGAATAATTTCCGGTTGATTGGAATGAAGCACTGGCACAGTGTTGGACTTTCCGTTCAAGGGCAATGCCCACTGGCCGGCCATTAATGGCACGTAGGCAGCAGCCGGCCCCAAATTCAAAATCTCAGCTATCGCAATCGAGGCACTAAATAAGACCAAAAGCGAGACAGGGCGAGACACAAGAGATGATGGTTTGGATTGGCGGGACTTCGTGCTCGGGACAACTGCGTCACCCATCCATCAACCTACGCGTCCTTGGCTTGGCAAGCCACGGCGCGAATTTCGTTTGGATTCGCCACGATTAACCCAATGATTGCTTCGTCATGTTCCCTCCATTCCTTTGCAGCAACGCCTCCAGTGCTGACTGGCGTCGACACCACCACAATCGCAAACTTGAGATGCTGCGCTTCTGGCGTGATGGACTTGAACGCCAACTTGCTGCCATTAACGCGTCGATTAGCACCCTGGAAGAGCAGATCGCTCGTGACGCCACGGACGCCTAATGGACTCCCATCACGCCCGTGACGCCCTCTGCCCGGCAGCCCCTCGCCAAGCTGCTCAAGGCTGATTTCACGCGCCGCTGCACGGTCATGGCGCTGGTGCCCAGCGTTTTACCAGTGGCTCTCAGGCTTTGGCCTTCCAGCACAACAGCTTGCAGACAGCGCTGCTCCATCACGGGTAAAGACTGCCAACAGCGCGAGAGAACGTCTCTGCGCTCTTGGTCGGCTAGGTGATGACACCCCCAGGCATCAGGATGTTGTGAGTGACCCTGTTGGTTTTCGATCAGCAGTTGCCAGCCCCCTCGATGCCGATAGTCCTCCAAGATCTGCTGATCAGGTGCTGAGGTCTCGACTGGGCTCGGGGAGGCCTCGCTGCTGCTTTGTTTGAGCAAGCGTTGGGCTCGCTCTTGAACACGCCTTGGCAAGCGCACCAGGCCAACACTGTCGCGCAAATAATGGAGGATGGCCCCACGGATGTGGGGTCTGGCATAGGCACTGAATGGAATCGCCCTGGAGCTTTCATACAGAGCGGCCGCTTTGATTAACCCAAGCCGGCCCACTTGAATCAGATCATCTTTGTCCTGATTGGTTGTTCGTGCGTAGTGCAAAGCAATCGGTGTGACCAGGTCAAGCGACGCTTTGACACGCCGATCACGGGCTGTGGTTGTTCGCATCGCCATGATGGCTCCGAAAGTTGTGATGTCTTTCTCAGCCATTCATGCTTTAGGTGATCCTGTCATCCGTGGAATCACGGAACGGCTCGACAACGCTCTCCAGCAGACGATCGGGACCGTAGGTTTCAAGCCACTGCAGATCGGCTCCCGGGGTGGCCAGCAAATAGCCAGCAAATCCAAGGGCATTCAGACTGAAACCATGTGAACCATCATTGATTCGTCGCACCAGGGCCAGCCATCGCCGGGTCATTAATAGGTTGTAAGGAGCGCGGGGTTGACCCGGCTGCTGAGGATCACCCAGGCCAAGCTCCAAACTCATCTCCCGATAAAGACCCAGTAGATGGTCTGCCTGATTAGAAGCATTGAGATCGCGAGCACGCACCGTGATGGCCCTATCCAATGGTGATGACCCATGGTCATCACCCTGTTTTGGCCCCAACCGTTTAAAAAACCACGCTTCACGCGGGCAACTGGTCACATCATTGGGCCGTGGAAGAAGTTGAATATGGCGATGGGGTTGGCTTGCACCAGCATCGGGCCCACTGTTGAAAAACCACAGGCCACTGGTGCGTTGATCGACACAACACAACGCATGCCAATCCTGTTGTTGCAACCAATCACTTTGCGCAGCCCAATGGCGCGTTATTAAAAGCATATGACCAAGCTGGACCGGATATTTATTAAGAATTAGGGCATGATCTTCCCCTACGCGTCCAATCTCTAAACGTTGATCCCAGGGCAGAAAGGGATTCGGTTTAGGCCCCGATTGACGAAGATGTTTTGGTAAGTCAGACACCAATGTTCGCAGCTCAAACTGATGGGAACCCGTCCGATCAGTGAGTGCACGATGGGTGGTTTTCAGGGGATGAAGCGCCCCTTGTTGAAGCGCAGTGGCGCTGCGCTTCAAAGCCTCCTGCTCGTAACACTCAAGGGCCATTGGGGATGATCCGAGCCAGCTCAGCCCCTTTGTAGTACCGATCCAGGATCTGTGTGTACGCCTGTCCTTGTTGCGCTAAGGCATTGGCACCGGTCTGACTCATGCTCGCACCAAGATGGCCATGGGCTTCGGCGCTGATGGCTGCGGTGGCCGCATACAGACTCTCCACCAACCCACCGCGATAACTGAGCACCTGGCCGTTGGTGGCTTGTGTCGCCTCCAGGGTGGCGGATGTCATGCTCTCTCGGCCGCGATAAACCTGCCACCGGGTTGTGTCGCCAAGGTGGTAGTGCTTCCCCGCTGGTCGAACGATATGGACGAGGGCATAGGACCGTGCCGCCACCGCTTGGGCCTTGAGAGCCTCTTTCCCCCAATGGGAAGGCATTTCTCCCCCCACCACGGACGCCACGTAGCGCTCCAAGTCGAGCTGGTTAATCGGCAGCCACCCTTTGTCTGAGCGCATCAACTCGATCATCCCTTGGTAGGGCAATCCATTGAGCACAACAACGCCGGATCCCTTGCTCTGACAGCGCAGTGTTGTTCCTGTCCACGTGTTGATATTGATCCGTGTGTAGGCGGTCCCTTGCGCGTCTTTGCACTGGCTACGTCCACGGGTTTCAACGCTTCTGAGCGGGCGTTGGCGGAAGAGCGCAACGCGCACCTGAGGGGCGCTGCTGGCCGTCGTCGGGATTGATCGGATTGAGGGTGCTGTGGGCGTTGCAGGCTCAGGGCGGGGTTGTGGAGGATGGACCTCAGGCGGTGCAGGCTGATCGGTCTCCAGCAGCGCCTGCAACAGCCGATCGTGGCCATGGGTGGAGCGTTGGGGCCCTAGCCAGACCTCCGCATCAAGCAGGCGCAATGCCAGGGGTATGGCGGCACAGGCAACACCGAGGCCTAACACCAACGACCACTTTGGGCGCCCGGTCAGCATGACGTTGCCTAGGGAGACGGTCCTATCTTGACCACTCTGGGAATGTTCAGCATGCCAAGGGTTTTCACCACGTCCAGACTGTGACGTGTACCTGGGCCGGTCGGGCGCTTGTGGTTGGAGCCGGTGGCATCGGGCGGGCCCTGGTGACCGCCCTGCAGCGTCAATGCCCCCAGCTCGATGTGGTGTTGTGCGGTCGTCAAGTCGCGGCAGGAATCGATTGGCAGGTTGATCTGGAATCGCCGCACAGTTTGGAGGCACTGCAACACAAACTGTTGGCGGATGCCATGCCTCTGCGGCTGGTGATCAATGCCAGCGGTCTGCTCCATCGCGATCCGGGTGTTGAAGCTGCGATGGCTCCAGAAAAGCGATTGCAACAGGTGAATCTCGACGCCCTACTGGCGAGTTATTCGATCAACGCTGCCGCCCCGTTGCTCCTCGCCAAAACAATCGAACCGTGTTTGCAGCGATCCCTACCCTTTCACTACGCCAGCCTGAGTGCCCGGGTTGGCAGCATCGGAGATAACCGCAGTGGCGGTTGGTATGCCTATCGCGGCGCAAAGGCTGCCCAAAACATGTATTTACGAACCTTGAGTGTGGAATGGGCGCGGCGCTTCCCCCTGGCCACAGTGTTGCTACTCCATCCAGGAACAACGGACACAGCCCTGTCCAAACCATTTCAGACCTTTGTGCGTCCGGAGGCACTGTTTAGCCCTGAGAGGGCTGCCGCCCAGCTGATCGACGTTGTGATCGACCAAGGACCGCAACAGACCGGATCGTTTCTCGCCTGGGACGGTCAATCGATTCCCTGGTGAGCCATCTCCTGGAGCATGGAGAGAGGAACCACCTCCAGGGTGCTTTGTTCGGTGGCCTCCAAGCGCACAGGCGGTGCCATGCCGTCCTCATAGGCCTGTTTCCAGCGCAGTGCACAAACGCACCAATGATCACCAGGTTGAAGCCCGGGGAAGCCGAACGCAGGCATCGGCGTGGAGAGATCGTTGCCCTGGGCCTTGCTGTAACGCAAAAAAACCTCAGTCATCACACAGCAGACGCTGTGGCGCCCCAAATCGCTGGGGTCGGTCCGACAGGAACCGTCGCGATACCAACCGGTCATCGGTTCACAACTGCACAAATCGAGGGGCTGGCCCAAAACGTTGAAAACGCCTGTGTCAGATGGAGTTTGCACCTTCACTAGCACCCCAAGAATCGCAGGATTCTGCCGGATCATTGGCACAATGCGCGACAAGGTGGTTGACGGATCCCGGGGGCGAGGCGTTAAAGGTCGATGAGTTATGCCTCCTCGATGGATTGGGAGTTCACTGAAGACGCCGCGTTCCTGGCGCTCTGCGATGCCTTTCGCGAAAGCGGCGAATCATCGGCGATCGAATTTTTGGCCAATGGTGAGGGTGCCTTCCATTTCCAGGACTTGGCCCAGAACGCAGCCGGTGAGGGCATTGATCTCAGCGAATCCAGCGCACTGGAAGAGTTTCAACAGGACGTGATTGAGACCATGGAGAAACTCTGCCAGGAATGAGCCAAGACAAGCGTCAACAGCCCCGGGGCTAGCCCAAGGCTGTTGACGCCCCGTTGCGCTCCTTAGGCCTCAGCCATAGAAGAAGGTGATTTCCTTCTCTTTGAGGCCATCCCAGCACGCAGCAACAAGCCGGGAGTTCAAGGTGTCTTGATCGAAATGCTTGGCACCGGTGCGCACCACACGGTTGCGCATTGATCGGCGAACACCACTGCGCTGACGTTGTTTCTCCTGGTCCATCACCTCGTTGTAGAGAGTGACCGTCGCTTCAGGGAGAGGGGATCCATCGAGATCAATGCCTGCGGCAATCGCTTGATCGATTGCGTCGGGTCCGCTGAGGTCCATGGCGTCTATGCAGAACAGCAACCAGTCTGCGGGTCGCTGTTCTGCACAGACCACCAATCAAGCGCTGAAATAGCGCGCCTTGCTGTGCAATGCGACTAAAGCTGTCGTGCTCTGCTCAGGGTGCAATTGCTCAGAGTCGTCCATGCGGAGACCAATGCGATCCGCATCGAGCCACACCAGTTGGTTGCGAGAGTCGCCGACGTTGGGGCAAGCGGGATACCCAAAGGAATAACGGCTCCCTCGGTAACGCTGGGCCAACACGTCGCGCAATGGCATGCCCTCGGGGTCTCCAAAGCCGCATTCACGGCGGATGCGGGCATGGGTCCATTCCGCTAAGGCTTCCGCCATCTGAACGGCAAGACCATGGAAGTAGAGGTAATCGCTGTAGGCATCAGCAGCGAACAGCGACTGACTAAAACGACTGGCCACCTCACCCATGGTGACGGCCTGCATCGGCAACGTATCGGTTGGGCCGTCATCGCCAAGATCGTTGTAAAAATCGGCGATGCAGTAGCGGTTCCCGCTGCGTTGCCGGGGCAGTTCAAAGCGTCCCAATGGGCGATCACCAGCAGGGTGAAACACCTCAATCGCGTTGTGTCGCCGTCCACAGGGGAAGTAGCCATAGGCCACTGCAGGTTGCAGCAATCCTTCCTCTCGGATTCGGGTCAACCAGGCTTGCAGAACGGGTTCAGCTTGATCGCGTAAGTCTTGTTGATAGGCTTCGCGCGACTGATCCTTCGCCTTACGCATCTGCCATTGGCCTGCAAACAGTGCCTGACGATCGAGGTAAGCAATCACCTCATCCAACGGAATCTGGCTGGCATCCAAGAGAGCAGATCCAAGGAATGGAGCAGCAATAGGGGCTTCTGGTGGCACCGCATCCGAGCGATGGGTGGTCACCGGCACCGCTGACGGACCACCCTCAAGAACCGTTGTTGCTGAAGAATCGGATTGTGTATCGGCGTCTGATTCGCCCTCACCACCAAGCATGAGGCCTTCCGGAGTGCCGTTGAGAAATCCCTTTTGGTCATCCCAACGTTCTTCAGCTCGGGCTTGAACGTAGGCATCCATGAAACGCAAGTCAGTGAATGCATCGCGCCCATAAATCACCTTGCCTTTATAAACATCACTACAATCCTTATTGACAAAACGTGGCGTCAGTGCAGCCCCACCAAGAACCACAGGAACGCGAATACCAGCCTCATTAAACGCCCGAAGATTGTCCTTCATAAAGGCAGTGGACTTCACGAGCAGCCCGCTCATGGCGATGCAGTCGGCTTGATGTTTTAATTGGGCATCAATGATGGCTCCAACCTCCTGCTTAATGCCAAGGTTGACCACCTCATAGCCATTGTTTGTGAGGATAATATCAACAAGATTCTTACCAATATCATGCACATCTCCTTTTACGGTTGCAATTAAGAATTTCGCTTTAGCCGACCGTTTTCCACCATCGCTTTTTTCCATATGAGGCTCAAGGAAAGCCACAGCTGCCTTCATCGTTTCAGCCGATTGCAGCACAAAGGGCAGCTGCATTTGGCCTGAACCAAACAGCTCACCCACCACCTTCATGCCATCGAGCAGGAAGGTGTTCACAATCTCCAAAGGCTTATAAGACTCCAGACCAAGATTCAGAGCATCTTCTAGGCCGATTCTTTCACCATCGATGATGTGCTGCTTCAGGCGATCTTCCACCGGCAGGTCTTGAAGCGACGGACCCGACGCCCGCGCATCCTTGGCGCTCACCCCTTCAAACAGGGTTGTGAGCTCCGTGAGGGGGTCATAAACGCAAACATCACCATCAAAACGCCGTTGGTCGTTGATGAGATCTCGACAAACGGTTTGATGCTCTTCACTGATCTTGATCAGCGGCAAAATTTTTGCTGGAGAGACGATCGCAGCATCCATACCAGCTTCGCAACAATCGTGAAGGAAGACCGAATTCAGGGTGATCCGAGCAGCTGGTGACAAGCCAAAGCTGACATTCGAAACGCCCAACACCACATGAACGCCAGGCAGATCTTGGCGAATTCTGCGGATTGCCTCAATTGTTTCAAGGCCGTTGCGACGGTCCTCTTCAATACCGGTTGAAATTGGCAGTGCTAAAGGGTCGTAAAAAATTTCACGTGCAGGAATGCCATACTCAACAGCTGCGCGATAGGCACGCTTAGCGATAGCCAGCTTTTTCTCCGCCGTGCGCGCCATCCCATCTTCATCGATGGTGCCGACAACCACACCTGCGCCGTAGCGCTTTGCTAGTTCAAGCACTTTAAAAAAGCGCTCGTCGCCATCTTCAAAGTTGGTGGAGTTAAGGATACATTTACCGCCAGCCACCTTAAGACCAGCCTCCATCTTCTGCCACTCGGTCGAATCGAGCATCAGCGGAAGATTGATGTTGGTTACAACCCTTGACACCAACTCGCGCATATCACTCTCACCATCACGGCCGACGTAATCGACGTTGACGTCAAGAACATGGGCATTTTCTTTTACTTGCCCACGCGCCACGGCCACAAGGCCATCCCAATCTTCTTGATTTAAAAGTTCGCGAACTTTTTTTGAACCACTGGCATTAAGACGTTCACCGATAATTAAAAATGAATTGTCTTGCTGATAATTTGTGGCGCCATAAATTGATGAGGCAGACGGCTCATAACCCAACGCAGGGCGTTCCTGATGGTGCTGTCGCGTCGACCGTGCCGCAGGAGTCAGTTCTTCCGAGATTTCTGACAATGCCTTGATGTGTGCCGGGGTCGTGCCACAGCAACCACCAATCACCTGCACGCCGAGATCCTCGACAAAGTGCATGAGTTGCATCTTCAACTCCAGAGGCTGAAGTCGATAATGAGCCACCCCTCCAACATTTTCAGGGAGTCCTGCATTGGGAATGCAACTAACCACAAATGGTGAGAACTCCGACAAATAGCGAATATGCTCCTTCATCTGCTCAGGGCCTGTTGCACAATTGAGCCCCAAAATGTCAATTGGGAACGGCTCAAGAATTGACACCACAGCGGCAATATCTGAGCCAACAAGCATCGTCCCGGTGGTTTCCATGGTCACGGACACCATCAAGGGTCTCGATTCTCCGTGCTTCTCAAAAGCATCCATCACCCCCTGCAGAGCTGCCTTGATCTGGAGAACGTCTTGACAGGTTTCGATGATGAACAGATCCACACCGCCCACCAACAGACCTTCTGCCTGCTCGCGATAGGCCTGCTTCAGGGTGTCAAAGCCGATATGCCCCAACGTGGGCAACTTGGTGGTCGGCCCCATGGAACCCGCAACAAAGCGGGGTTTGGTGTCGGTGCTGTAGGCATCCGCCACGTCCCTAGCCAATTCAGCCGCGCGGCGGTTGAGAACAAAGGCCTGATCTTCAAGACCGTATTCCGCGAGCACCACACTCGCAGCACCAAACGTATTGGTTTCGATGACATCGCAACCGGCTTCAAGGAACAGACGGTGCACGCTCTGCACGGCGTCTGGGCGGGTGATGACAAGATTTTCGTTGCAACCCTCAAGATCCTCACCACCAAAATCAGCTGCGGTGAGATCGAGTTGCTGCAACGACGTGCCTGTGGCCCCATCAAACACGAGCACCGGTCTGTTTGGGGAATGGAGGCGATCCAGAAAGCGAGAGGTTGTCGACGCAATCGTTCCTGCTGCCATCTGTAAATCGTTCACGCATCCATCCTAAGGAGTGGAATCAGCCGTTCAGTTCAATCCGAGTCACCCAGTGGGCATAGTCGGGGTCACGGCCCTCAGTAATGGCCACAAGCTTGGTGCGTAGTGCATCCATGACCGGTCGCGTATCGGAGAGCACAGTCGACTCCAGCTGGCGGATCGGACTGATCTTGGCGGCAGTGCCAGTGAGGAACACTTCATCCGCAATGAACAGTTCGGTTTTATCCACGGGCCGTTCAATCACATCGATCCCCATCGCCTTCGCCAGTTCAATCACGCTGGCCCTTGTGATCCCCTCAAGGATGTCTTGATCCACCCCTGGGGTGATCAGTTGGCCGTCACGGACGAGAAACAGGTTCATGCCGCTGGCTTCGCTGATCTTGCCGCGACTGTTCAGCAGCAGCGCCTCATCGAACCCACTGCTCACCGCTTCCGTCTTGGCTAACGAGCTCGTGATGTAAGCGCCGCTGATTTTTCCCCGTAACGGCAGGGAGCGATCCTCTTGCCGGGTCCAGCTGCTAATTCGACAGCTCACGCCATCGGGAGAGAGATAGTCCCCCAGTTCGAGGCCATAGATCAGGAAATCGGTCTCGATGTTGTGCAGCCGTGGAGCGATGCCAAGATCACTCGTATAGACAAAGGGTCTGAGATAAATCGGTGTTGTCGGTTTGTTGGCCTGCAGCATCGCGGTGAGAGCATCCATCACCGTCGATTCACTAAGATCGGCCAAAAGCAACTTGGCGCTCTGACTGAGGCGGCGTGCGTGACGATCGGCACGAAACAACAACATTCTTCCGGCCTTATGGGGATCTGGGATCGCCCGCATGCCACCAAAAGCACCCGTGCCGTAATGCAACGCATGGGTCGCCACCGAGACCTTCGCCTCTTCAAACGGCATACACCGGCCTTCAAACCAGGCAAAGGGCAGAAATTGATGCATGGCTGAAGCGGCCGATGGCCAAATCTTCTCACCCACGCCTCCGGGTCTGCCGCAGACAATGGAGGAATGCACAGACTCAGCAGCCTTCCTGGCGGCGATTTCGGGGATTCGATCACGCTCGTCGAGCAGCCGCCTGCACCCGTGCTGTTGCTCACCAGCGCAGCCACTGACCTAACCACCTTGGCCAGCTGTCTGGAAGAGCCACACCTCCAGCACTGGCATGGGCATATTCGTGCGCTGCCTCTCGCCAGCCTCAGTCATCCCGCCCAGATTGACCACTACCTCAGCACCACCGGCCGTGAATGCCGCTTGATCGTGGTTCGACTGCTTGGTGGCCGCGGGCATTGGTCCTATGGCTTCGACCAACTCCAGCAGTGGCAGCAAGCAAGCCCTGGGCGTCATCTCATTGTGCTGGCAGGAACCCCAGACCAGAACGATGCCCTGCATGGGTTGGGATCCGTACCACCGGCCCTGAGTGATCGCCTTGCTCTGCTGCTTCGCGAAGGTGGCACCAGCAACATGGCCACCCTGTTGGAGGGTCTGGCGGGAGTGCTCGCTGGTGAACCACCAGATCCAGAGTGCCTCCACTGCATCGGCATGGCCGATCCCGCCCCATGGCAATGGCAACCCGATCAAGGACCCCGCGTTGGTGTGGTGCTTTATCGCGCCCTATCCCAATCGGGCGATCAGGCCATGGCCAACGAACTGCTCAAGGCCCTCCGGGCGGTGGGCCTCGCCCCACGGGCGCTCTGGGTCAGCAGTCTGCGCGACCCCATTGTGCAGGCGGGGGTTCTTGCCCATTTCCAGCAGCAGGCTGTCGATGTGGTGATCACAGCGACGTCCTTTGCCTCGGTTCAATTCGAGCAGGCCGGCTTTGGCGCCCCCCTTTGGGATCAGCTGGATCGGCCGGTTTTGCAGTTGCTGAGTAGCAGCAAACCCCGTGCGCACTGGGCAGCCTCGACCCGCGGACTCGATCCCCTGGACCTCTCCCTTCAAGTGGTGTTGCCGGAACTGGACGGACGGATCACCACCCGTGTTGGCGGCTTTCGCGAGGTGGATCAAGCCCATCCCAGCCTGGCAACGGCTGTGCCGCGCACCGTCCCCGATTTGGAGGGGCTGGCTTGGGTTGCCCAACACGCCCGGGCTTGGGTGGATCTTCAACACACCCGCGTCGTCGATCGACGGATCGGGCTTGTGGTGGCCAATTACCCCGTGCGCAATGGCCGCATCGCCAATGGCGTAGGCCTCGACACTCCTGCGAGTTTGTTGAACCTGCTGCATTGGATGGCAGAGGCCGGTTATGGCCTCAACCCGGAGGCCTTACCCAAGGATTCCAAAACGCTGATGGCTCAGTTGCTGTCGGGTCGCACCAATGATCCAGAAAGTCATCACCTTCGCCCCCTGACCCATCTCCCCTTGGCGACCTATCAACGGTGGTGGACCACGGTGCCGGCGGATGCACGCGCAACGATCGAAGCCCGATGGGGAGCTCCTGAGCAAGCCATCGATCTCGAACGTGAAGGCTTCCCGATCCATGGCCTTGAACTCGGCCATGTGGTGGTGCTGATCCAACCCAGCCGTGGCTATGACCCCGACCAGCTCAGTGATCTGCATTCCCCAGATCTACCTCCACCCCACCGATACCTTGCGCAGTATTTGTGGATGCGAAAGGTCCACGGGACCCAGCTGCTGGTGCACTTGGGGAAGCACGGAAGTGCGGAATGGCTCCCTGGCAAATCCGTCGGTTTGAGTCAGGGCTGCGGACCTGCTCTGGCCTTGGGTGCCCTTCCCCACGTCTACCCCTTCATCGTCAATGACCCCGGTGAAGGCTCCCAGGCCAAGCGACGTGGCCAGGCCGTGATCCTGGATCACCTCACACCACCGTTAGGACGCGCTGGCAGTCATGGAGCCCTGGAAACCCTGGAGGGTTTACTGGATGAGTACGTGGAAGCCAACCAACTGGGGGCGCAACGCAGTGTTGAACTCAATGAACAACTGCTGGCGTTGCTGCAAACCATCCATTGGCCAGGATTGCCGGACAGTCTGAAAGGAGCGACTCCGGACCCATCGCTCTTCGACGCATCCATCTGGAGTGATTGCATGGATCAGGTGGAGACCTATCTCTGCGAACTGAAGGAAGCACAAATCCGCACAGGGCTCCATCGGCTGGGCACAACTCCAGAACCGGATGCATTGGTTGAACTCCTTCTAGCGATCAGCCGGGCGCCTGGAGCGGAGCTGGCGGGCATCACCCAACGACTCGCCCAGGTGCTCGACCTCGATCTCGACCCATGGTCTGACGAAGACGGTGACCACCTAGCCAAAGCCGATCAACACCGTCTTCAAGCCTTCACACCCGCAGCACCAAGGCGAGTGGCTGATGCCGTGGCCTGGTTGGAGCAACAAGCGATGGAGGTGATCCGCAGGCAGATCACACCGCAGATGAAGGCTGCAATCCCAGCCGCTGGCCCTGACCTTCACCCAGCCATCCAGGCCTGGATGGACCAAGCGAAGGATCCCGTGTTCCTGCAACTGCGCGACAACCTGATTCCCCGCCTCGTTGCCTGTGCCGAACAGGAACGCAAGGCCATGGTGCGAGCTCTGGATGGAAAGCGATTGGCCAGTGGGCCATCCGGAGCACCCACGCGCGGCCGGCCGGATGTTCTACCCACGGGTCGCAATTTTTATTCCGTCGATTTGAGGGGCCTTCCAACGGAAGCAGCCTGGGACCTTGGCCGCCGCAGTGCCGAGCGTCTCCTGGATCTGTATCTGCTGGAGGAGGGGGAACCGCTCCAACACATGGCCCTATCCGTATGGGGAACCGCCACCATGCGCAACGGTGGCGAAGACATCGCCCAACTGCTGGCCCTGCTGGGAGTCCGTCCCGTTTGGGATGGCCCCACGCGACGCATGATCGACCTGGAGTTGATCCCGCTGACTTTGCTGGGCCGTCCCAGGGTCGACGTCACCCTGCGGATCTCAGGCCTCTTTCGCGATGCATTTCCGCAATTGATCCGCTGGGTGCATCGGGCTCAAGCCTTGGTGGCTGGATTGGAGGAAGACGAGAGCATGAATCCCCTGGCAGCCCTGACTCGCCAAGAGGGGGAGCAGGCACGCATCTTTGGGTCAGCTCCGGGGGCCTACGGCGCAGGACTTCAGGCCTTGATTGATTCGGGGCAATGGGACCAACGCGACGATCTCGGGGACGCTTTTCTGGAATGGAGTCAATGGAGCTACGACGGAGCTGGGAACCCCCAACGCAACCGTGCGGCCCTTGAGCACAGCCTTGGCAGGGTGCAGATGGTGCTCCACAACCAAGACAACCGAGAACACGATCTGCTGGATTCCGACGACTATTACCAGTTCCATGGGGGCCTGGCAGCCGCGATCACGCGGCTGAAGGGTTCAAGCCCAACCCTTTGGTTTGCCGACCACTCAAGAAGCGAACGCTTGCGAATCCATCGGGTTGAGAAAGAGATCGACAAGGTGATGCGCAGCCGTCTCCTCAATCCGCGATGGATTGAGGGGATGCAACAGCACGGCTACAAGGGGGCTTTTGAAATGGCAGCCAGCCTTGACTACCTCTTTGCCTATGACGCGGCAAGTGGCGTGGTGCCGGATTGGTGCTACCAAGCACTGCAACAAGCCTGGCTGAACGATCAAGCCTGCAAAACGTTCTTGATGGAGCACAACCCTTGGGCGCTCCGGGATATGTCAGAACGCCTGCTGGAAGCTTCCAATCGGGGGCTTTGGTCAGATGCGCAACCCAGTGAGCTGGCGCAATTGAGGGATCTGGTGCTGCAAGCGGAAACAACCGTTGAGACAGGATCCCTCGGCTGAATCACTTGTTCAGGTTGCGCACCATCTCACGAAAGGGATCAATCGACCCAGGCTTGGCGGAAGAGCGCGTCGGAGCGTCCTTAGTCTTCGGAGCTTGCTTGATCTCAGCCTTGCGAGCGACGGGAGCTGCATCAGGAGCCGCAGGGGTGTTTGTGCTGAGGGCGCTTCCCTTCATGCGCTGTTGCAGCTCTTCCTTCGACATGGTCTCGGCGAAGGTTTTTTTCACCGGCTTGGGCACGCCACCTGTGACAGAAGCAATGTCTTTTTTGGTGGTCACACCACCAAGCCCTTCCGTCTGGGTCTCAACCTTGAGATCCATCGCAGCAACTTCAGTCACCAATTCTTTCCCGCCAGGGCTGTCAGCTGTTCCCGGGAAGGTGCGGCGGATCGTCTTGGCTTCGCGCATGTAATCACGATCACCCAAAGACGAGGAAGAATCGCTATCGAGGAAAAAGGCTTCTTCCTTCTTGGCGGGTTGCGGTTTTTGGTTGGAATTACCGCCCTCGCTGGAGCCCGGATTCAGCAGACGATCGAAAAAGCCCATGCCTGGGGTCTCAGGTGCTGTAGCGAACTTAGCGGCCTTTGAGGTCGAGTCCGTGGGTGTCTGTTCCACACGTACGCAAAAGGCCAAGGTTCTTCAATTGCTGATCGATCGCTTCACAGACAACGGGGGAGGGTGACCAGACGGTCTGCATGTCGTAGTCATACCAGGCCTCTCCACCGTCGATACCGATGGCAGCAGCTGCATTGATCAGCACGGCATGGCCCAAGCGATAACGCGCGGGGTGCGCCAAAATCGCTAAACCGCCAGCGGTATGTATAGCTCGGACGACCGCATCAGCCCTCAATGGTTCACCAACCGCTGCATCGCCTTGGTTGTAGGGGTGCAGAGCTGAATGTCCGTACTCAAATCCAAGGGCCAAAACGTGGACGAGACACCCCTTCAGAAGGCAGCTGATTTCCATGCCCGTCCAAAGAGCGGGAACGACACTCCCTTGGGCGCGCTGGGAACTCAACCACTGGTTGATGGGAAGGAAGGCTGCGGTGCTGTGATGATCCGTGACCGCGAGATGCTGCAAACCAAGGGCCTGAGCCTGTTGGGCTAAAGCAACAGGCTCGAGACTTCCGTCACTGCATTGCGTGTGGCAGTGAAAATTCAATTCAGCAGGACAGCGATCTGCGCTGACCTGGCTCAACACACGACGTAGAGGATGGGACGGAACGGCCATCGATTCAGGCACCGCTGGAAGCCTCTTGGCGTAATCGCCTCCAGCGAGCATAAAACTGAATTGATCCTGCCATAAACACCACGAGCGCCACCATGAACCAGGTAGCTGCGCCCGTTGGGAATTGGTTCTTGAACACCACCAGCATCACAACAATCACCAGCAACAACGTGGGCAGTTCGTTCAACGCCCGCAACTGGCGGCCGTTCCACTGACAGGCTCCACGTTGCAGTTGTCCCATCAATCTGTAACAAAACCAGTGGTAAACCAACAACGCTGCGACAAAAGCCAACTTGGCATGCATCCAACCTTGATGGAGCCAGCTGGGCTGGGTGATGAGCAGACCAGCCGCCATCGACACTGCGACCACCATTCCTGGAGTGGTGATGATATTGGCCAGCCTCTTCTCCATTAACGCGTATTGCTGCTTGAAAGGCGCCTGGAGCTCCTGGGAGAGTTCCTCAGCCTCCACGTGATAGATGAAGAGGCGCACCAGGTAAAACAGGCCCGCAAACCAGACCACAACTCCCACGATGTGCAAGGTTTTGAACCACAGGTAAGCCTCGGGCGGCAAAGTCATGGCAGATCCAATCACGCCAAGACGATAGGGACCACTCAGCTCAAACCGTCAAGAAACTGTGACGCCTTTTCTTGATGCGCCTTCAAGACTTCGGGGGTCATCTTGTCGAGGTTGCGGGCCATCATGGCGAGCCTGTACTGACCACGGAAATAGTTCTGGTGCCGATGGATAAAACTCCAAAACAAACCATCCCAGATCTCACACCAGTCTCCTTTGGGATAATCAGACATCTTGCGCACATAATTGGATCCTGAGACGTAGGGCTTGGTGGTGAATAAACCTCCATCGGCAAACTGACTCATGCCATAGACATTGGGCACCATCACCCAGTCATACGCATCCACAAAAAGATCCATAAACCATTGGTAGATGCGGTTGGGATGAAAGTCGCACAACAGCATTAGATTGCCAATCAACATCAAACGTTCAATGTGATGGCACCATCCTGTGTCGAGCGCATGGTGAATAGCATCATCCACAGGAGGTAATCCGGTTTGGCCCGTATAAAACGCTTGAGGCAATGGATGGTCTTCAAATTGCCAAAAATTGGTGGTGCGCATCTGACGACCATGGCGCCGATACATGGCAGCCATGAATTCTCGCCAACCAATGATCTGACGAACGAAACCTTCTAAAGAATTTAAAGGAACCGAACGAGACTCACCGGCTTCAATGGCACGGCGAAGCACCTGATCAGGCGTGAGAAGACCATTGTTGAGCATCGGCGTCAAGATGCCATGCCACATCACCCTGTGATGGCGACTGATGGCATCTTCATAATCACCAAACTGTTCAAAACGCTCTTCCAGAAAACGATCCAACCAAGCTTCTGCGTCTTGATGATCAATGGGATACAAGCAGGGAGTGCTCGCCCCGATCAGAGGAAGACCCTCGCTTTCCAGCTGAGTCAATGTGCCAGCCTGGTCGCAATCCCGTGAACACGTTGGTTCTGGGGGAACAGACACTCCCTTGGGTAGTTTTTTGCGATTTTCGGCATCAAAACTCCACCGCCCACCGACGGGGCTGCCATCAGGGTTAAGCAACACCCCCATGCGCTTGCGTTGCATTTCATAGAAACGCGCCATCAAAGGCTTGCGTCCTGATCCGAAATGGTTGTCCACCACCTCTGGCGGAGTCAACAACATGGGGGTATTGCGCAGCACGATCTTCCCCCCAAGCGCATCCAACGTGCTCCTCAGCCGGCGTTCTAAAAGGTCGTCGACGGGGTCAACGAGATGAAACACCCGGAAGCCCTGCCGCCAGAGCAGCGTGATGTGCTGGCTGGCATCACTGGCCTGGTTATGCCGTTGGATCGTGACCTGCAACCCCTGGCGGCGCAAACGATCGGCATAGGCCTGCATCGAAAGTCGATGCAGGAGAGCCCTTTGACGATGCATGCGCCCTGGCCACTGGGGGTCAGTCCCAAACAGCAGCGGATCTTCAAGCAGCACCACAGGCCTCCCGGCCTGGATCGAAGGATGGTCAGCGAACAGCTGATGGGGGTAGATCAGTGTGAGTTCCATCGCCAAAACACGGGGTTCGATCAGCTGGCTTCAGACGCATAGCGGCAAAGCCGCAAACCCAAGGCGCTGGCGTAGCCCCGATCCACCAGGCCTGCACGAGGGCTCAGCACACCCGCCCGGCAATCCATCACGACCTTTTCATGATGGCCCTGTTGATCTTCAAGACGCAACACAAGCTGCCAGTGGTTTTTGGCGCTGCGGGTAATCCCATCGGCGCAAACAGGGCCGGTGCACAACCCTGGGGATGCAGCGGCAGGCGTAGGACTCAACAGCAGGATGATCCAGAAGGGAATCAGCAGAAGCGTCACCACAAGCGGGCGACAGGACAACCACCATCCGCGCTGCCCTGGCGGTGGAACCATGTCAACCAAGCTCTTGATCAGACGTTGGTGCAAGCGCAGGAACCTCTGAGTCATCAGGGTGAAAGTAGTCCCTGATCTGCTGTGCAAGCGCGGGACCAACGCCCGGTGCTACCGAAAGCTGATCGACTGTTGCCAATTGGATCGCATCAATGGAATGAAAATGGGCCAGCAAATCCCTGATGCGTTTGGGCCCAAGCCCTGGGATATCAGACAACCGCGACCGTTTCATCCGCTCACCTCGCTGTTGGCGATGGAAGCTGACTGCAAAACGATGGGCCTCATCACGCAAGCGGCGGAGCAGGGCCACCCCGAGCTGATCGGGCTCACTCTCCACCGGCCGGGTTTCACCAGGCAAGAAAATCTCCTCGCGTTGCTTGGCCAAGGAGCAAACGTTCAAATCCTCATGCAGATTCAATTCACGTAAAGCCTCCATCACAGCCGAAAGCTGGCCTTTTCCCCCGTCGATCATGACCACATCGGGCCAGTCGTTGAGCCCATCGGTCTGGAGAGCACTACCACCTTTCAAACGCAACGCCCCCAAATCAGCCCCCTCTGCCTTCACCCGGGCCCAGCGCCGAAAACGGCGACGCATAATCTCCGCCATGGCCATGAAATCGTCGCTATGGCCAGCACGGATGCTGGCGCTACGAATTTTGTATTTGCGGTAGTGCTGCTTGGCAGGAAGACCATCAAGAAACACCACCTGTGATGCCACAGCATCACTGCCTTGAATATGACTAATGTCATACCCCTCGATCCGTCGTGGCGGGCGAGGAAGCTCCAACAATTGGGCGAGATCTTCCGTCGCGAGCGCCTGTTGTTCCTGCCCTTTCTGAGCTCGTAAGAGCTCAAATTCAGCATTGCGCTGCACCAACTCAATCAAATCAGCCTTCTGGCTGCGTTGCGGGCATTCGATCACCACACGACGTTGTCGCTGCTCACCGAGCCACTCCTCCATCAGCGGCTGTTGTGGCAAAGGGTGCTGCACCAACACCATCGGCGGCACCTCCACCGCATCCACTTGGCAATAGTGCTCTTCAATCACCCGTTGAAGAATCTGACCAGGATTCAATCCATCGGCATCCGCTGTAAATCCCAACCGTCCCACCAGTTTGCCGGCACGCATCTGAAACAACTGGACCGCTGCCACCTTGTCATCACAGGCGAGAGCAAGCACATCTCGGCTGACCGATGCGTCAGGAAGACTCATTTTTTGATCTGCTGTGAGTTGATCAAGCCCTTGGAGCTGATCTCGAACCCGCGCTGCTGACTCAAAGTCCAGCCGTTCGGCATAGCGCTCCATCTGCGCATTGAGCAGCGCCAGCAACTCATCGCTACGGCCCTGAAACACCATGGCCACCTTGCGCAGGGTGCAGTGATAGTCCTCAGAGCTGATTTTTTCCTGACACACGCCCGGACAACGGCCGATGGCGTGATTCAGGCACGTTCGGTCGGCATAGAGCGGTCGCGGTCGTTGACGGAGAGGAAAAACACGCTTCACCAAAAACAACGTGCGACGCAAGAGGCCAACATCAACGTAGGGGCCATAAAAACGGTCGAGGGGACTGCGAAAACGCCGACGACGAGTAATAAAAATTCGCGGGTAAGCCTCACTCCATGTGATGCAGAGATAGGGATATTTCTTATCGTCTTTGAGAAGCACATTGAAGTGCGGCTGATGATTCTTGATCAGATTTGATTCAAGAACGAGGGCCTCTGCCTCGCTGTCGGTCACGATGAACTCGATCTCGCACACCTGACGCGTCATCAGGCGAATGCGGGGCGATAGATCGTGACGACTGCGGAAGTAGCTGCGTACGCGGCTCCGTAGAGCCTTGGATTTACCGACGTAAAGAATGCGATCCTCTCGGTCACGCATGAGGTAACAGCCAGGCTCAGCCGGAATCTCCTTTAAGCGTTGCTCAAGGCGATCCGGCTGCGTCAGCAGAGGTTTCGCTACGGAATGGGGCACCAAGGGTGCATCAACCTCCGTAGTTCCAGCCGGTGGTGGCGAGATTTAAAGCATCACCATCCTGAATCAGGGCTGCTGACTTCACCTCGCCAACGAACACGCTGTGGTCACCATGGGCGATGCAACCAACCACCTCGCACTCCACACCGCCGATGGCATCCTTGAGCAAGGGAAGACCAAGAGGACCCTCGTCATAGGGAGCGGTTTCAAACCGTCCCCCAACACCAGACTGCGGCTTGAAAAACACAGCGGCAAGATCCTTTTGATCCGCCCGCAACACGTTGAGCGAGAACCGACCTGTGCGTTCAATCATCCCGTGGCTCGTGCTGTCGCTGCGCACAGCCATCACCACCAAGGGGGGATCAAACGAACCCTGCGTCACCCAACTGGCGGTGAAGCCATTGACCTGCTCCCCTTCACGCACCCCGCAAATGAACAAACCGTGGGGGATTTTGCGCAGCAGAACCTTCTTGGCATCGGCATCCAGGGTCATCGTCGGTGGCAGAGCAGTGGCGGAAATCTAATCAGCCAACGCTGCATAGGATCCAATCAGTGCAAAATGCGTGATGCGGGCCCTTTACCCCGGCAGCTTTGATCCCCTCACCTTAGGCCATCTCGACCTGATCGAACGGGGGTGCCAGCTCTTTGGGGAGGTGGTCGTCGCTGTCTTACAGAACCCTGGCAAGACCCCAGCCTTTCCCCTTGAGCAGAGGCTGGAGCAAATTCGCATCGCGACGCGTCATCTTCAGGGAGTGGAGGTGATCAGTTTTGACGGCCTCACCGTGCAATGTGCCCGCGAGCAAGGGGTGAAGTTGATTCTGCGGGGACTGCGGGCCATGAGCGATTTCGAATATGAACTTCAGATTGCCCACACGAACCGATCGTTGTCGAAAGAGTTCGAGACTGTTTTCTTGGCGACGTCAGCTCACCACAGTTTTCTTAGCAGCTCAGTGGTGAAAGAGGTCGCCCGGTTTGGAGGACCCGTCGGCCATATGGTCCCCGAGGTGGTGGCCAACGATCTCACAAAGCTCTTTAATCTGGATGTCCAGGCCCCGATGTGATGAGCGAGATACGGTTTCCTGTTCTCGACCAACTCGACCAGCTTGAGGAAATCCTGCTTGAGGGCAGTCGCATTCCCTTCAGTGGCGGACGGCTCGTCAATGAGCAGGATGCCGTGGAACTGCTCGATGCCGTTCGTGACACCCTGCCCGCCCAGGTCAACCAAGCCGATCAACTGTTGCAAAAGCGCGATGACTTCATCGCAACGGCACAACAAAAGGCGGAAGAGATCGTTCAGAAAGCGCAACAACAGCGCGAGCAGTTAGTGAATGCTGCGGCCGTTCGCCAAGAAGCGGAACGGCAGGTGAATGAGCTGCGAGAGCAGGCGCGTCAGCACTGCGAGCAGTTGCTTCAAAGCACCCGTCAGCAGGCTGCCCAGATGGAGCACGAGATGCAAACCAAGCTCTCTCAACTCGAACAGCAATACGCCACCCGTCGCCAGCAGCTTGAACAAGAGGCCCTGCAGCGACGGCAACAGCTGGATCAGGAAGCAATTGAGCTCAAACGCCAACTGGGAGAGCAACACGAGCGCAACAGAAAACAAGCCCTGCAAGATCTCGAGCAGATCCGTCTGGAAGGGGTGCGATTGCAGAAAGAGGCACAAACCGAAGCAGAACGTCTGCACCAGGAGTCACTGCAATACCGTCAACAAACACAGCAGCAGTGCGAAAGCCTGATTCAGCGCACCCGTCAAGACGCGGTCGCTATTCAGGACGGTGCCAATCGCTATGCCGAACAAACCCTGGGCGAACTCGAAACCCGCCTCAAGGAACTGGGGCAAGTGGTGTTGTCTGGCCGCCAGGAATTGGTCAAAATTCAGTCGCTTCACCCCAGTGAAACCAAAACCGACGCCAAATCTCCATCAGGGCGTCGGGGTGGGTCAGACCCAGTGCCAAACTCCCGCGGTCAACGGGCTGCTTCCCGCCTCAGGTCGATGAAGGGCACGGGCTGAACTGTTGAATTGAAGCGAGCACCTGCTTGATCGTTGCATTGGGGGTGGGTGCACCATTCGAGAGCAAACTCACAAAGCGCAAGCCATTTGTGGTCTGCAAAATACCGCTCACGGTGCGCACGCCGGTCAGCGTTCCTGTTTTGCCATAGAAGCGGCCTTCGAAACGGGTGCCACGAAAGTCATCACGGAGGGTGCCGCGCTGACCGGCGATGGCCATGGATGCTTGAAAGTAGGCGCTGAGGGGATGCTGGCTCATCCGCAGCAGCAACGCTGCAAGCGTGCGGCTGGTCACGCGGTTGGCGCGGGAGAGCCCACTGCCATCCGAAATGCGAAGGCCAACCATTGGCAGATTCTGGGCCCGCATCCAGTGCACGGCCGCACGAGAAGCCTCGCTCACATTCCATTGGCGAGCCGCTTCCCGCAGCAACACCTCCGCTGTGAAGTTATGGCTTTCGGTGTTCGCCAAGCTCAGTAAGGCATGCATCGGAGCGGAGGTCTCCTCATGCAAAACCACTGCGTCTGTTGCTGGTTCCAGATTGCTGTGCCGCTGCACACGCAGCTGAACCTTGCCGCCCTGGCGTTCAATTTCGCGTTGCAGCAAGGTTTGAAACCGGGCCGCTGGATTGCTAACTGCGTTGCGTAGCGCATTGCTGGTCAGCGCTAGTCGCGTGATTGGTGCTCCATAGGCCTCCCCACGATCGGCAGGATGCCAGTCACGGGGCCACCAATGCTGCTGCGGTTCTTCCCGCAACAGCACCTGCACGTGGCTTCCCGTTGTTCCGCGCGCACCACCCTGGCCAAGAGCGGCCATCGCCAACCGCTGCACACCCGCAAGATTCAGATCAGGGTCACCTTGGCCAATCAGTTCCATCGAGCCGTCAGGACGGCGCAGCAGCTGGGTCTTCAGACGAAAGTCGGGGCCGAGCCGATCCAGGGCAAATGCGGTTGTGATCAGTTTTTGGTTTGAGGCCGGCACTCTGGGCTGACCGCCATTCACATCAGCGATCAGGGCACCACGGGGATCCACCACGCTGACGCTCCAGGCTGCCTTCTCGTTGCCCAAAGACCGCAACAGTGCTGCCTGCAAGGGGCCACAAACATGGCCGTCTTGGAGCGTCGGCAGGGCTTGGTTAGCGGTTGGTGGCGGTGGCATGAGCAAGGGCACCACCTCTGCCGGTCGACGCACCTCCACCAGGGCCTCGCCTTCGGTGATCAACCTGGTTGTTGCCATGCCAGGGGGTGCCAACGCACCGATGAACAAGGCAGCAGCAAGGGGGCAGACAGCCTTGGGATGCATCACTCCACCTCAACTCCACTCACCGTGCCGTTGAAGCGATAGAGGGGGCCCTCCAATTCCACGGGAGAACCAATCTTGAGTTTCGTTCCAGCCATCACCACCCCGGTATCAGACACCGTGGCGTTGCCCTGCAGCACAAAGCGAGCTTCAAGAATTCCCTGACGCTCGCGATTCGGGTCCACGGCCTGAATCACGCGTCCATCGGGCAACACCGTTGTCAACTGGAACGCGATGTCTTGAATCGCGACTAAGCGCACAGACCCAGCGGGTTGGTTGCGAATCACAATGCTGGTTTTGCCGTGGTCTAGGGCATCCGCAATCAATTGCGATTTGTTGGCTGTGGACAGGCCACGCACATCCACACTGACCACAACGGGCTTCACACGGCCTGTGGCGCGGGCCATAGCGTTGCTGAGCTTCGGACTCCACACCACGCCCATCAGGGCAACCAGAGCCACCGCTCCGGCGAGTCCGTCGATCCAAGAGACGGCCTTGAACCTGTTCGCGCCAGCCATTAACAACAACGTTGAAAATTCAATGTAAGGACGGTGTCGATAGGAATCAACCAGCGGCTGGATGCCGTGGCGGATTAACCACGCAAGTCGTTGATAAAACGATCCACCGCACCCACCTGCCGCTGGAGCTCATCACCGTCGCCAGCGAGAGCTTCTTCAATCGCCTCCAACTCTGGCCTGCTCTCAAAGATGCCCACAGCGCGATGACCGTCGGGGTCGCGACGGAACAGCCACCATGGCTCCGGGCATTGCCGTTGGAGAGCTCCCTGGGCGAGGGGTTCAAGCCAATAGGCCGTTTGCCAGGTGGCGACAAAGCCGCGACGGCGCGTCCGCGCCACAGTCCCGATTCCAACGGCAGCATCTTCAAGCCTTCCATTCACCATGGCCACCGGTCCATCCCAAGACTCTGCAACGCTCTCAAAATCCTCGTAGTCGCTGGGTTGGGGACCAATGGCCAACAACAGACGCGTCGTTTCTTGCGACAACTTGCCCCGCTTGAGATCCATCAAGGAGCAGCAAGCGGCAGCAAGCTGAGGAGCATCGCGCTGGGCCAAGGCCGCTGCGCCGGCATCAGGCCAGGCAACCACTGGATCAAACCCAGCATTGCGCAACCCTTCAACGAAACGAATCACCACAGGCAGCAGACGCAGTCCCTCAAACCGCCAGGTCACGGTCCAACGCTGGCCTTCCTCATGCTTGAGAGCATGCAGCAAGGCCTGGAGTGCATCCGCCTCAGCTGTCTTGAGATCCGCAGGAAGAATGGAGCTCACAGAAGTCCATGCATTGGGTGGAGGGTAACGCGATCAGGGGCTTCAGGGCGCCAACATCAGCGCGTTTGATCCACTGCCGTCAAGGCCTGTTGAAGAGCTTCCATCACGGGGGAGATCTGCTGTGGAGTCAACCAAGGGCCAAGGCTGAGGCGTAAACCGGATCGCTGCAAGGGGAGAGCCACCTGCATCGCCCTCAAAATTGGACTTCCCGTGTCCTGACCCGAAGAACAGGCACTGCCACTGCTCACAGCAATGCCGCGCTGAGCCAGGTGACGCACCAAGGCTCGACCTGAAACCGGTTCACCTCGATGATCACAAACCAGAAATGAAAGGTGATGAGGAAGTCGCCAGTGTGGATCCCCAGTGAGTTGGAGCCGGGACTCTTGCAGCAAAGCATCCATCCACTGATCCCTTAATGCAGCAATCGGTGGGATCGGATCAAGGGTCTCTTCACGGCTATCGGCTGGGGTCCAACGAGGGGATTGCTCCAGGGCGACTGCCATCGCTGCGATCAACGGCACCGCTTGCGTTCCTGATCGCAAGCCCTGCTCCTGGCCACCTCCACCTTGCAGCGGGCATAAACGCTGGCGCATGGGCTGTCGAGCGAGCAGAAGGCCAACCCCCCTCGGCCCTCCGAACTTGTGGCCTGAGGCACTCAACAGGTCAACGGGTAACTGCGCCCAATCAGGTCGCCCTTGGCTGAGCACCTGTGTGGCATCCACATGAAACGGAATAACGTGCTGTGCGCAGGCCTTTCCCACCGTGTGAATGGGCTGCAGGGTGCCCACCTCACTTTGCCCCCAGATCAACGACACCAGCGCCGTTGGGGGAGCAAGCAGCGCCTCAAGACAATCCAGGCGAATCCGTCCAACGGAATCCACAGGCCACATCGCCACCTCCCATCCCTGACTCTTGAGCTGATGCGCTGCTGCATGAACAGCGGGATGTTCCACAGCAGAGATCACGACACGGCCCGGGTTAAGGCTGAGGGCCAATCCACCGAGAGCCAAATGCACGGATTCAGTGGCACCGGAGGTGAACACCACATCGTCAGGGCATGCATTCAAGGCAGCTGCGATGGAGAACCGCGAACGTTCCAACGTCTCGGCAGCGGCCAAACCCGGGGGATGAAGACTGGATGGATTCCCCCAGGCAGTCGCATAGGCGCTAGCCATGGCCTGCACCACACCACGCCTTGGCGGAGCGGTGGCACAACTATCCAAATAAATCAGGGGCTGTGGTTTAGCCACCAAGATTTTGTTGCAGCCTGGAGCGGGTGCGCTCTTCAAGCGAGTCGGTTGCCAAATTAATCATCGCGTCGAGCGACATGGAATCGAGCAGCGATTTCACTTGCTGCTGCGCTTCAGCGCGCAGGCAGTTGTCGGGTTGCACACAACTATCGCGACAATCGCGGGAGCAATCAAATGTTGCCGAGGCCTGGGCAGCTGGCGATGAATCCGTCGCACGAGCTTGCGCTTGCGCTGCAGGACCCGTTGTGGCAGACCGAGACCCACCAACCGATGCGGGCACGAGGTCCGGCACCACCACACCATCGAACACGGCTTCTGCAGGACCGGTCATGAACACCGATCCATCGCGATTGGGCCAATGAATGTGCAGGGGTCCTCCTGGAAGCATCACCTGAGCGGCGTTGTCAGCGAGTCCGAGCAGATGGGCAGCCACCAAAGTGGCGCAAGCGCCAGTGCCACACGCCAATGTGGGACCTGCGCCCCGTTCCCACACACGAATTTCTAAGGCATCCCGTGCCTTCACCTTCAAGAAGTGCACGTTGGTTTTGGCGGGAAAGCTGGGCTCAACTTCCAGGGCAGCTCCCCATGCATCGAAGGGAATTGTTGCCAGGTCGTCCACCGGCACCACCACATGGGGATTCCCCATTCCCACAGCTGCCACATATAACAGCGTTCCTGCCACCGCGATCGCGCCCTGGGGGAGGCCATGGTCACCCACCGCCAAGGTGGTGGGGACCGCCTCGGGCTGCAGCATCGGAGCTCCCATGTCGACCTTGATCTGTCCGTCTTCCTGAAGCACAGGAATGATGGGGCCCGCGAGGGTTTCGATCGTCCAGGAACGGCCAGGAGCATCGCCGTCGCTATCGGCCAAGAAGCGGGCGAGACAGCGGATACCGTTGCCACACATCTCTGCTTCGCTGCCGTCGGCATTGAAGATGCGCATGCGCAGTTCACCAGAGGCTTGCGGAGGGAGCGCCAAGATGATTCCGTCGGCTCCTATTCCGAGACGGCGGTCGCAGAGATGACGCACCCACTGGGGATCCGGCGCCGTGATCGCGTCATCAAGACATCCATCCCGGCCTTCAATTAAGACGAAATCGTTGCCAAGACCCTGATATTTGCTGAACTGCAGCATGGAGACCCTTTTCTGCGCTGACGTGATGGATGACACCACTTTCAACTCCAGTCTGCCGGGTAACCGACAGCTACAGATCTGGATTCGTGAGCAACGCCTCCTGAGGATTGAGTTACCCAACGCAATGCGTCATGAGGGTGTCTTGCGGTTCCAGGACCCGGTTTATTTGGCGCTTGGCCACGGGGATGCCACCGAACCGGTCTTGATCAATCGAAGCCACATCCTGCTGATTCGCGCCCTCGGCTAAAGAGCGAAACAGCAGGCTGGGTGAATGGGCTGTGGCACGATCGCAGCCAGGTGAAACTCGCCCGTGACTGTCGCGTCGTCCTCCCAACCTGAATCCAGTAACGGCCAGCGCCGCTATGACCCCCTCGAGACCGAGCGGCGCTGGCAATCCCACTGGAAGGACATTGATCTCGACAGCACACCTGCTGCGGACGATGCCCGTGAGCCTTTCTATGCACTCTCGATGTTCCCCTATCCATCAGGGAGCTTGCATATGGGGCACGTGCGCAATTACGTCATCACTGACGTGATTGCTCGGGTGCAACGGATGCGTGGCCATGCGGTCTTGCATCCCATGGGTTGGGATGCCTTTGGACTTCCAGCTGAAAATGCAGCGATTGAGCGTGGCATCGACCCTGGCGTTTGGACCGACCAAAACATTGGCCAGATGAAGGCTCAGCTTGATCGACTGGGATTGTCGATTGATTGGAGCCGCGAGCAAGCAACCTGCCATGACGACTACTACCGCTGGACGCAGTGGTTATTCCTGGAATTGCATCAAGGCGGCCTCGCTTATCAGAAAGAGGCTCAGGTCAACTGGGACCCCATTGACCAAACCGTGCTGGCCAATGAGCAAGTGGATGCTGACGGCAAATCATGGCGTTCAGGTGCTGTGGTGGAAAAGCGTTTGCTGCGTCAGTGGTTTCTAAAGATCACTGACTATGCCGATGCCTTGCTGGATGATCTCGATCAGCTCCAAGGCTGGCCGGAAAGGGTGCGCACCATGCAGGCCAATTGGATTGGCCGCTCCAAGGGCACTGAAATTCGGTTCCCCCTCATAGACCATGCCACCGGAGACAACGAGAGCGAGCACAGCCTTACGGTGTTCACCACGCGTCCGGACACATTGTTTGGAGCCAGTTATGTGCTGCTGGCTCCGGAGCATCCTCTGGTCGATCGGATCACCACGGCAGAGCATCGCGATGCCGTTGGTGCCTTTCGCGACCTGATGAGCACGCTGAGCTCGGATGAGCGCACAGCGGAGGATCAACCCAAACGGGGCATTCCGATTGGCGCTGCGGTGACCAATCCTGTGAATGGGGAGCAACTGCCTGTTTGGATCGCCGATTACGTGCTTGCGGACTACGGCACCGGAGCGGTGATGGGTGTTCCAGCCCACGACTCCCGAGACTTTCAATTTGCTCGCTGTTACGAACTCCCCGTGAAGGTGGTGGTTGAGTCGGAAGACACCGAAACGCAGCGCAGCGATGGAGAAGCCTGGACGCAACCCGGGAGATTGATCCATTCAGGGCCCTTTGACGGGATGGCCTCGGAAGAGGCGAAGGAAGCCATCACCGCCAAAGGACACGACGAAGGCTGGGCACAGCCCAAGGTGCAGTATCGGCTGCGGGACTGGCTGATCTCACGGCAGCGTTACTGGGGTTGTCCAATTCCCATCATTCATTGTGAGCACTGTGGTGCGGTGCCGGTGCCGAAGAAAGACTTGCCAGTCCGTCTTCCCAAGGATGTGGACCTATCCGGTCGGGGTGGCTCACCCCTCGCCCAACTGGAGTCGTGGGTGTCCGTTCCGTGTCCCTGTTGCGGCAAACCAGCCCGCCGGGAAACCGACACCATGGACACCTTCATGTGTTCATCCTGGTATTTCCTGCGTTTTGCTGATCCAAGCAACACGCAGACCCCTTTCACCCCGGAGGCGATTGCACACTGGTTGCCCGTCAAGCAATACGTCGGGGGCATCGAGCACGCGATCCTGCATTTGCTGTATGCGCGCTTCTTCACGAAAGCACTTCGTGATCGAGGTCTTCTGACCATCGACGAACCGTTCGAGCGACTGCTCACCCAAGGAATGGTGAAGGCCGTGACCTATCGCAATCCCCGAACGGGTCGTTACGTTGCACCACAGCAGGTGGACGATGCAAGCAACCCCCGCGATCCAGACGACGGTGGTGAGCTGGAGGTGTTGTTCGAAAAGATGTCCAAATCGAAATACAACGGCGTCGATCCTGCGGCTGTGATTGATCGCTACGGCGCAGACACTGCACGCATGTTCATTTTGTTTAAAGCGCCGCCCGAAAAGGATTTGGAATGGGATGACGCTGATGTCGAAGGCCAGTTCCGTTTTCTCCAGCGGCTGTGGCGTTTGGTGGAATCCGCTGCCACCAGCACCGATCCACAGGTCTGTCTCACAGACCCTCAAGCTGATCAACAACCCGCTGCACTGTCGGAAGCCGACAAGCTTGTGCGTCGTGCCGTTCACACCGCCATTGCCGCAATCGGTGATGACCTCTCAGGCGATGTCCAATTCAACACGGCAATCTCCGAACTGATGAAGCTCTCGAATGCTCTCAGTGGCGCATTGGCCACGGTGACTCCCATGGTGCAGGGGGAGGCACTCTCCGTGTTGATCCGCCTACTGGCTCCCTTCGCACCGCACCTGGCTGAGGAGTTTTGGCAACGACTCGGAGGCAAAAACAGCGTGCATCAACAGCCATGGCCGATCCATGACCCTGCAGCACTGGTGAAGGACACGATCGAGGTGGTGATTCAGGTGAAAGGAAAAGTACGCGGAAGCATGCAAGTGCCCGCAAATGCCGATCAAGCCAGTTTGGAACAACTGGCTTTGGCGAGTGATGTGGCCGTGAAATGGCTGGAAGGACAACCTCCCCGACGGGTGATCGTGGTGCCGGGGAAGCTGGTGAATCTGGTGCCCTAAGCCCCCGATTGGGGGCTAGGGATCATGTTTTGCTGAAGCGGAGCGTCGCTGGGGCAGCCCAACTGCCCTGAGCGCTGTAGCCGCGATCATTTCCGGTGAGGTGGCGAAGGATCCAAAAGACCGCCTCCACGGAGCCTTCACCAATGGCCGCTTGCACTTCACTCACCGAACGGGACTGACCATCGGCCAAAACGGATTCCACCTGGCTTTGCAAATCAAGGATTGCGGCTGCCGCTTTTTTGCCGGCCTCAACCCCAGGTTGGTGATAGGCATTGATGTTGACAAGCTCGCCATAGAGACCCACGGCCCGTTCAAACAATGCAATCAGGGCACCAAGGCGGCGGGCATCAAAGTGACGCATGCTGATGCTGATGCTTTGACGGCCGCTTTCCGTTAGAGCCGCACGGGTTCCCTGCAGGAAGCCATCCAAGAAATCACCAGGGCGATCACCATTGATTGGTGGAATGTCTTGGCTGTCTTGCAATGATCCAATGAAGGTGACAAAGAAGTTATCGACCCCATCCCGTAGCTGCTGAACATAGGCATGTTGATCCGTGGAGCCTTTATTGCCATAAACAGCAATGCCCTGATGCACCAGATTGCCGGCACGATCGAAGCGTTTGCCGAGGGACTCCATTACCAGTTGTTGGAGATAGCGGCTAAAGACCTCGAGACGGTCGCGATAGGGCAACATCACCATGTCGCGCTTTCCACAGCCTTCACCTGCCACGAACCAGGACGCAGCCATGAGGGCAGCTGGATTGCGTTCCAAATCAGGGACACGCGTTGCTGCATCCATCTGGGCAGCACCATCCAGGAAGTCGCGGATGTCGGAGCCGATTAATGCACCAGGCAAAAGACCAACAGCACTGGTGATGCTGGTACGTCCACCAACCCAATCGAACATGTCAAATCGCTTAAGCCATCCTTCCCGGCTGGCCTTTTGATCCAATTTGCTCTCGGCCATGGTGATGGCCACCGCTTGACCAGCCCAATTGCCACCACTGGCCTCAACACGATGGCGTGCCTGCTCCATGCCCAAATTCGGTTCTGGAGTACCACCGGATTTACTAACGGTGATCACCAAGGTTGTCGGCAATGCATCACCGAGACCGGCCAAAACCTGGCTCATGCCGTTGGGATCAACATTGTCGAAGAAGTGGAACGGCAGACCCACGCCTTCGTCCTGCAATGCTCGGATCATCAACAGGGGACCGAGGCCACTACCACCAATCCCGATCCAAAGCACATCCGTGAAGGCATGGCCATTTGGCGCTTTGATCTCACCACGCAGAATGGCCTGACCAAAGGCTTCGATCTGGTCAATTTCAATCGCGATGTGCGACTGGACATCGGGATCGGGTGCTAACTGGGGCTGACGCAGCCAGTAGTGACCGACTTGGCGTTGTTCATCCCCATTCGCAATGGCACCAGCTTCAAGAGCTGCCATCGCTGAGAAGGCTTGGTCAAATCGCGGTCTGAGACTGTCTAGATCGGCCTGGTTGATCTGCATGCGGCTGATATCAAGCCACAGGCCAAGACCATCGTGGAACCAAAGCAGCTCACAGAAGCGTTGCCACTGAACCTGAGGATCGTTGGCACAGAAATCCGGGAAGCTCATCGCTGGTCATCGAGGCCGCTCACTGAACGAAGCTATCCTCTCTTTTCAATGCTGCCCATTTTCTGCGACAGCACAGCTAGCGTCTGTTGATGGCCACAAACGGTCGCGTGTTCCCCTCGATTTGCAAACCGCGACTTGTCGCCATGGGCACGCTGGTCTTTGCCGGTGCATGGGCATGGCGCTTTCTGTTCACACCGGTGCCAATCGGACAGGTGATTGATGAACAAATTGCCAATAGGTTGCGTACTGAATCCAGCCTTTCTGAACATCGAAACCCGGCAGACTTTTCAGCGGAAGAGCTGACCTACCTACAACGTCGTTTCGGGATTCACGGTCCTCAACCAGCCATCGCACAGTTCGTCACCCAGAGAATTGACCAATTTCAACCCTTGCGGGTGAAGACTCTCACGCAACTGGCTGATTTGAAGTCAGTCATCCTGCGCGAATCTCAAGAGCACCACGTCAATCCGATGCTGCTCACTGGCATTCTTTACGACGAAATTCAGCACGTGAAGCCTGGCGAAGGTCTTCCCTTCGTTGCCCACTCAGGATTGGTGTCAACCCATGGTCCGGCCCAGCTCGGGATCAGCGAATTGATCCATCAAGGACGTCTACCCAGCGAACCTACAGACGAACAAATCTCAACAGCGCGCAATCTCTTGCTCGATCCAGAACAAAACGTGGCGTTGCTCGCCGGAAAACTGCAACGCCTTAAACGGGCACTGAACCTTTCAGATACACAAATGCTTTCCGCAAGCACGTCCTATCGTGATGCTAAAGCAATCGCAACTCTTGCCTATCTTCATAACGGCAAATTGGATTATCCGGGTCGGATTCTGCGATACATGCAGGATCCAGCTCTCCACGGACTGATCTACTCGTCGCAGTTTCCCAAACAATCCACATTGATCTAACTGTCAACAGAGGTGATTCAGCGCTGCCATGCGCACTTGAAGCTCACTCCATCGAAAGCTGCGTGGGTCTCCCCGCATGCCTCCCAAATCCACATGCTCATGGGTGGTGATGGCCTCAGGGGCAATGTGAAATCGCGTAATCCAATCATCGAGAACCACCGCCAAGGCGTCATATTGCTGCGAGGTGTAGCCACTGTGGGTCTGTCCACCGAGATAGCCATCGCGAGGCGTTTCAAGGCTGAGATGGAGGGCAAAATTATTCACTGACCCCATCAGATCTGGATTGGTGACCGCCCACTCACCTCGAAATGCCGAGTATCCAGCGCCATAGGCCCGCAGCAATGGATCGACCACATCAATCACCTTGCCGGAACGTGCAATCAGGGTGTGATAACTCACCTGATCATGATCATTCGGATGGTAGGTCTGGAATGTATTGATCGCTGACGACAACGAATTGGCGGTTTCGTGCAGCACCACCAAGCGAGGCGTGGGATTAATGGTCTGTTGCCAAGGATCTAGATGATACCGCTTGCCATAGTTGCTTGCATCAATGCTGACCACTTCGCGCTGATTGTGCAGTTGTTCACGAAGCACCACCAGTCGCTGGCGCACGGTTTGATCCTGCTGGCTGCATTGCTTCGTGAGGGGAGATCGCCAGCTCGTCAGCCGCGGCGCCGACGGACGCGGTGATCGCAACGGATCTTTGACGAACGTTGGCCTAGTGCTGGCCACCTGATGGACGCGGTCAAGCAGCGTGGGTTGAGGCTGCACTGGCGGGCGCACACCATGGTGACGACTGATCCAAATCGCACTGCTGCCGCTCAAAACCAGACCACAACAACCGACCGCAACAACCCCTGGCTTGCGCATGAACAACGTCTTCAAACGTTGGTAGTGAGTAATTAGAGAATTTCGAACCATTGATCACGAAGCGCCCGCATCGACTGGCTGGCGTTGGGATTCCAGTCCAATGAAAAATCGTTAACTGCAGCGGTCTCTGGACTCAACTGGGTGTCCATGAGCCGTCCACGGCGGGCGTAATGGATGGTGATCGGTGCATCCCCCATCAGCAGTAAAGGCCAATGGTCTAACTGAACGAGCCGATGATGGCGAACGGCAATGATCTCATCGCCAGCCACCAACTGCGCAGCATGGGCTGGGCTGCCCTGCCTCACCCGTTTCACTTCAATTCCTGAGGACGTTTGAGCAAGCGTCAAACCCGACCAGGGCTGATCCCCATCGATGGGTGCCAATTGGAGACCCAACAACGCCACACAATCCATGATCGGCAAACAATCGGGTTGATCCAACCAAGTGGACAACTTGGCTGCAAGCTCTTGGTTGTAGTGAGCCAAGGCCGATTGCACATCAGAGCGGCCATAGCCGCGACCGCAACGGCCAAAGGTGTGCCAAAGATCACGAAGCAACTGCGCCAATGAGGCATTGACCAACCTCAATTCCACATCCAGACAAAACGCCAATGCCGTGCCGAGCTTGTAGTAACTGATCTGCGTGTCAGCAGCAGCAGGTGTCGCCTTATAAAGCCGAACCCAGGCTTCGCGTGAACTCTCAGCAAGGCTCTGGATGCGGCGGCCTGGATTCAACAGCACATGCGAGAGATCCTTGCCCAGATCCTTCAGCAGGGTGTGACGATCAGAACGCCCCGCCAGGAGGGGAAGTGCCAGATCGAAATAGCTCGTGACACCCTCCGCAAACCAGAGACCATCGCTCACAACAGGCGAGCTATGGTCATAGGGCACATACTCCTTGGGCCTGAGTCTGCGCACATTCCACTGGTGCAGATACTCATGCCCCACCAGCTGGAGAAGCTGGTGATAGCCCCCTGCCTTAGCGAGTCGGGGCCAAGCAAACTGAAGCACCGCGCCATGGTCATGTTCAAGGCCGCCATAGCCTTGATCCAGCAACTGAATCACCAGCTGATAGCAATCGCCAGCTGGAGGCGGTTCTGCCATCAATGAGGCCGCTGCTGTACAGACGGCTTCAACATCCTCCACCAATGACTCAGGCCAACCCATGGGCGGCGACCCAATCAACAAAAGACTGTGATTGCATCCCTGCACCGTGAACGGAAGCAGCGCCAAAGGACCGGCATGCACCGGACTATCGACGAGGTGATCAAAATCCCTGCCGCAATAGGCACCTTCGGCCATGGGCAGGGGCACAAATCCCTGCCATCCCTCGGGTAAATCAAGAACAAGGTGATGGAGCATCCAACGCTTGCCATCAATCTGCATCGCCACAGCAGAAAGGCACAGCGACGCAAAATCCGGATCAAGAAAGTTGGTGCGCACCGTGAGCTGGCGAGCTTCCAGCTTGTAGCGAAGACGGAGTGGTTCGAGATTGGTGAGTTGAACACCCCAGCGCGACGGACTCAAACGCCTGGGATTCAGGGTGTTGTCGCCCTGGTGCAAGGACAGTCCGTAGAGATGCTGCGACGGATCTCGCACCGTGTAAGAGCCTGGCGTCCACACGGGCATCTGCCAGTGCTGCCGGAGTGTTTCCGGAGTCCAGACCATCTCCACCGCCAAGGTCTGGGAGGCCGGATCACGCAAATCCAGCCTGAGCAGAACGTCTTGTGGACCCTTCACATCAAACGGAGGTCACACCTTGAAGGGATGGGGTCGTCGCGACGGTATCTAAGGCTTGGGCTAGGGCATAGAGCCGCACAAGGCGTTGAAGCCTTGGTTGATAGGGCGCAGCAGCACCCTGACGTTCAACATCCGCCAGCAACTCAAGGGTTGGAGAGTGTGCCGAGCGTCTCCAGGCGAAAGAAACACCACAGGGACTTGTGGCCTTGAGATCAAAAGCATGGGACTCGCCTGCAAAACCGATGAGTTCGCCATGGCGCTCAATGGCATACCCTTCAGACACCAAGACCGCTGCGAGACGGTCTAGGTCGGTGATGGACGTGGGCAGGATGGACAAATGGGACATGGTGGGAATGCCCTCTTTGTCGAACACTAGCCAGAGAAATCCCATGGTTGGTCAAGATCTTGATGCTCTGGTATCTCCGGAGCCGACAACATGGCCCCGATTCAGCACACCCCTGCAATTGGCCGTGATGGCATCCGGCAGTGGCAGCAACTTCGAAGCCCTTGTCACTGCCACCCAACAGCAACTAGATGCCCAGATCAAAGTGCTGGTGGTGAACAACCCAAATTGCGGTGCAAGGCACCGAGCCGATCGGCTGGGTGTGCGCTGCGTCGTTCATGACCATCGCCGCTACGCCAATCGGGAGGCCTTAGATCAAGCGCTGGTCAGCACGTTTCAGCAGAGCGGCATTGAAGGGGTGGTGATGGCGGGTTGGATGCGGATCGTCACGCCCGATTTGATTGCGGCCTTTCCAAACCGATTGATCAACATCCACCCGTCCTTACTCCCCAGTTTCCGGGGATTGGATGCCGTCGGCCAGGCCCTTGCTGCAGGGGTGCGAATCTCAGGCTGTACGGCCCATGTCGTCACCGCCGATGTGGACACAGGGCCTGTGATTGCCCAAGCGGCCGTACCGGTCATCAATACCGACGATCACCAATCCCTTTCAGAACGGATCCACACCCAGGAGCACCGAATCCTGCCCTGGGCCGTGGCTTTGCAAGGACGCGATTGGCGTGATCAGGGATAGAACGGCTCAAGGGGCAGTCCGGTGGTCACGGGCAACCCTGCCATCAGGTTGAGGCATTGCACTCCCTGGCCAGCCTGACCTTTCATCAAATTGTCAACGGCACTCATCAGCACCAAACGTCCTGTGCGGGTATCGACCTGCACCGAAAGCAGGGCTTGATTGGTGTGCTTCGCCCATTTCGTGGCGGGATACGTGCCGACCGGCAGCACGCGCACACAAGGATGGTGGCGATAAATCGTCTCCAACACGGTCGTGCAATCCTCTGCCGTGAGCCCCGGATCACGGAGCCGGGCATACACCGTCGAGAGCAATCCACGCACCATCGGCACCAAGTGGGGTGTGAATTGCAACTGGATCGGACACCCCGCCACTGCGCTGGCGATTTGTTCAATCTCTGAGGTGTGACGATGCCCCACGACGCCGTAGGGGACGATCGATTCCGATGCTTCAGCGAGCAACAGATGCTCCTTCGCCGCACGGCCGCCACCAGACGTGCCCGTTTTGGCATCAATAATTAACCCATCGGTGTCGATTAAGCCCTGCTTGAGGAACGGCAGTAGGGGTAGCAGGCTGGTGGTGGGAAAGCAACCAGGAGCGGCAACCAAACGGGCCTGAGCAATGGCTGGTCCGTGCCATTCAGGCAAACCATAAACAGCTTCCTCACAGAGTTCAGCATCGGTGCGTTGATGGGTCTGAGCCTCTTGGACATACACCTGCGACCATGCGTCCAAGGAGCGGTAGCGGTAATCAGCCGAGAGATCCACCACGCGCACCCCCCGCTTCAGCAGCTCCGGCACAAGATCACTGGCCAAACCATTGGGAAGGCTGAGCACGGCGTAGTCGGCTACTGCAGCGATCCGTGCCGGGTCTGGCGACTCGACAACCGGGTCATCCAGCAAGGGCAAAAACGGACAGATCTCACTCCAGCGCTTGCCTGCACTGCGCTCTCCACCTAACAACGTGATCGCGAACTGGGGATGGCGTTGCAGTAGCCTCAGGGTTTGAAGACCGCCGTAACCGGAAGCACCCACCACAGCGACGCGGCCGACCAGCCCAGCTGTGGAGATCGGATCCGAGACCATGGGGTTGGACTGCATGGGTGCTGAAAGGAGTGGGCTGATCGTACCGATGTCGATAATGTCTACAGAACATTGGCTCTTGAAGACCCCTGGGCACCCCTTCCGCCGCTGACGCGACCTCCACAACTCGCTTCGATTCCATCCCTGATGCCCTCGCGGCCATTCGCAATGGGGAATGCGTCGTCGTGGTGGACGACGAAAGTCGTGAGAATGAAGGGGATTTGATCTGCGCGGCGCAGTACGCCACCCCGGATCAAATCAACTTCATGGCAACCCATGCCCGGGGGCTGATCTGCCTGGCGATGGAAGGGCAGCAACTGGATGCCCTCGATCTGCCATTGATGGTGGACCACAACACCGATGCCAACCAGACCGCATTCACGGTCAGCATTGATGCAGGGCCTGAGCATGGTGTTTCCACCGGGATCTCAGCGGAGGACCGCTCACGCACCATCCAAGTTGCTCTGCAAGCCGATGCGCGTCCATCGGATCTGCGCAGACCGGGACACATCTTTCCGCTCCGTGCCCGCCAGGGGGGTGTGCTCAAGCGAGCTGGTCACACGGAAGCTGCCATCGATCTCGCCGCCCTGTCGGGCCTAACCCCCGCCGGGGTGATTTGTGAAATCCAGAACGCCGATGGGTCGATGGCTCGTCTGCCCCAACTGCGGGAGTACGCCGACCAGTGGAATCTGCGCCTGATCAACATCGCCGATCTGATTCGGTACCGGCTCGACAACGAGCGGTTTGTGGTTCGCCAAGCCCATGCGTCCCTACCCAGTGTGTTTGGCACGTTCAAGGCCATTGGCTACCGCAACGCATTGGATGGCAGTGAGCACATCGCCATTGTGAAAGGGGATCCCGCCCAGCTCACCGAGCCGGTGCTGGTGCGCATGCATTCGGAGTGCCTGACCGGCGATGCCTTTGGTTCACTCCGCTGTGATTGCCGACCCCAGCTGGAAGCCGCCCTGCGCCAGATCGAGGCCGAAGGGGAGGGCGTGGTGGTCTACCTCCGTCAAGAAGGTCGGGGAATTGGCCTGATCAACAAACTCAAGGCCTACAGCCTCCAGGAGGGTGGTCTCGACACCGTGGAAGCGAACGAAAAGTTGGGATTTCCAGCCGATCTGCGCAATTACGGCGTTGGAGCTCAAATTCTTAGCGATCTGGGCATTCACCGCTTACGGCTGCTCACCAACAATCCCCGCAAGATTGCAGGGCTGGGGGGGTATGGCTTGGAGGTGGTGGATCGTGTGCCCATTGTGATCCATCCAAGCGACCACAACGCTGATTATTTAGCCGTCAAGCGCGACAAACTTGGCCACATCTTTCAGCTGGGCGATGCCAGCACTGCAGCAGAGCCCTTGATCGCAAAGCGGGATGGACACCTCTCGCTCAGCACGGTCGTGGTCAGTTGGGACGGTGATCCCGAGCATCTACCGCAACTACGCACGCGCTGCGAGCGGGAGGCCAACAACCTCAATCTTCAACTCACCTCCAGCACATCTCCCCGACTACTCGCCCTCTGGGATCGTCCTCAATTCGCCTGGCAAATCGACAACCAGCTCACCAAGCCAACCGGAGCATCCTTTGCCACACGTTTGCAATCCCTGTTGGAAGTGATGGCCTCATGGCCAGAAACCCAACGCCTAGGGCTCTATTCAGCAGCCTCCATGAATCAACTCAATCACCCGTCCCAAACTGTGGAGAGGGTGGAAGAGCCCATGAACCAATTGCGTTTGGGACTGGTGGGAATTCAGGGCCGACTCCGACAGCCGACCCTGGTGCAATGGAGCTGACGAACGATTGAACGCAGCCGTTCAGGATCAATCCTGAACGGTCACCTTGGTGATGCGGGAACCGTTTTTCAAAGCCAACACCACATCCATATCGCCGGTCATACCAAACACGGTATGCACGCCATCGAGGTGAGGCTGGGCTTCATGAACGATGAAAAACTGGCTTCCACCGGTGTTCTTACCGGCATGGGCCATGGACAACACACCTGGAGCGTGCTTCCGGCTGTTGATCTCGCAATCGATGGTGTACCCCGGACCGCCCGTACCAGCCATGCCACGCGCACCCTCACGGGAATTAGGACATCCGCCTTGGGCCATGAAGCCTGGGATCACGCGGTGAAATGCAAGGCCGTCGTAAAAGCCGTCCTTGGCGAGCTTGACGAAGTTCGCCACGGTATTCGGGGCGTCGTTGTCGAACATCTCGAGCCGGATCTGACCGGCGTCGGTCTCCATCAGAACAGTCGTCAAAGCGCTGCCAGTCAATGGTCCATGCTACGCAGATGCAGGATGGTCTGACCTTCCGTTTTGGCCATGACCCCGGTAGAAGCAGCGAACGACACCCTGCAAGACAAGCTGGATCAGGCCCGTGTTGGTGTGATCGGAGGGAGTGGCCTCTATGCCATCGAAGGGTTAACAGACGTTCGAGAAGTCGACGTCAACACCCCGTTTGGCACCCCATCTGATGCCTTTCGAATTGGGCGCCTTAATGGTGTGGACGTGGTGTTTCTGGCTCGCCACGGCCGCCACCACCACCTGCTGCCCAGCGAAGTTCCCTACCGGGCGAATCTTTGGGCTGCGCGTTCTCTGGGGGTGCGATGGCTGATCTCGGTCTCCGCAGTCGGTTCCCTCCAAGCGGACCTCAAACCACGGGACATGGTGGTGCCAGACCAATTCATTGACCGCACGATGCAGCGGCCAACCAGCTTCTTTGGCCATGGTTGCGTCGCCCACGTGAGCCTGGCCGATCCGTTCTGCCCCAACCTAAGCAAGCTGCTGGCCGATGGAGCAGACAACGCCATGCCTGCAGGCCAAACGCTGCATCGCGGCGGCACCTATCTCTGCATGGAGGGCCCGGCCTTCTCGACCCGCGCGGAAAGCGAGCTCTATCGCAGCTGGGGATGTGATGTGATCGGCATGACCAATCACACGGAAGCACGCCTAGCCCGTGAGGCGGAGATCGCTTACGCGTCTCTGAGCATGGTCACCGACTACGACTGCTGGCACTCCGATCACGATGCCGTGAGTGTGGACATGGTGATTGCGAACCTGCAGGCCAACGCGACAGCCACCGGTCCCATTCTTCATGACGTCATGGGCGCCATGGCCAAAACCCGACCGCAATCCAGCGCACACCATGCCCTTGCCGATGCATTGATGACACGCCCTGAAGCTGTGCCAGCCACCACACGTGAAGCGCTCAACCTTTTGACATCTCCGTATTGGGGTGAGTTCATGCCGTCTTCAGCGCAGCACCGCAACTGACGAGGGCTGAACGCAGTTGTTGATGATGCTCTTGGAGCAACTGGCGAGCCTGCTCAGCATCCAAGCGGGCCGCTGCCATCAACAACGCCACCTTCACGGAACCTTCTGATTGCCGCAGCAACTCCATGCCTTGGTCACGAGGCACATCGGCAAGATCGCGCAAAATCCTCAAGGAGCGATCCAGCAATTTGCTGTTGGTGGCAGCCACATCCACCATCCGATTGCCATACACCTTGCCGAGACGCACCATCACGGTGGTGGAAATCACATTCAAGGCCATTTTGGTGGCCGTTCCCGCCTTCAAACGCGTTGACCCTGTGAGCAATTCAGGCCCAGTGAGTAAACGGATGTCGATCGTGCAAGGCATCGCTGCCTGCGCAGCTGGCACACAGGCCATGGCAATCGCCAAAGCTCCAATGCTGAGGGCGTAATCCAACGCACCATGGACGTAGGGAGTGGTGCCTCCCGCCGCGATACCGATCACGCAGTCGCCTTCACGCAAACCACGGGTTTGGAGATCCTCAGCACCGGCCTCCCGCAGGTCCTCCAACCCTTCAGAACTGCGTAGGAGTGCCGCTGAACCTCCAGCCAGCACCCCTTGAACCAATTCAGGAGGACTGCAAAAGGTTGGAGGACATTCCGCAGCATCAAGGACACCGAGGCGTCCCGATGTGCCTGCACCGACATAAAACAACCGCCCCCCCGTTGCCAACCGCGCCACGATCTCCTCGACGGCTTGAGCAATCGATTCCGCCGCAGCCGCCACCGCTTGTTGCGGCTTGAGGTCCTCGCTTATGAATAAATCAACAAGATCAGCGACAGCGAGGGTGTCGAGTGCGCGACTGCGTGGGTTGGGCTGCTCCGTCAACAGATGACCACGATCTGCTGACGCTTGGAGCGTCGACTTTGGGGGTAACGATCCACTCATGACCGCTTAGAGCAACCCTTCCAGACGACGACGAATCGCGTCCAGCTGATCATTGGAGTCGGGATCGTCGGGAGACGATGGGTTGACGGAATCCTCCTGCCAATTGCTCACGTCCCGGTTGGCGGAGGGAGGAGCCAACAACAAACGCTCTTCGTCGGTTTTGGGTACAAAACCAGAGTCCACCAGCCTTGGTTCATAACCCGCCTGACGGCAGAAGATCTCGATCTCTTCGCGGTCGATTGCTTCAATCGACGGCACTGGAAAATCCTGCGCCTCCAGCAAACCGGCGTAACGCTCTGCATCATCTGGATTCTCGAACATCAGCACCACGGTGGAGCCGGATAACTCCAAGGAGTGAATGCCTTCACTGTCCTGTCCGGCGTCGTAAAGAAGAACGTGAACCAGCATCCGTGCCCGAGTCGTCATCCCAGTTTGTCACTCAGGCACGGGGTCAGGTGTCGGCTGCCTCAAGCGCCAATTCCTGCAGACGCCGATAGAGAGCCCGTTCGGCATCGCTCAAGGCGGCAGGGATAACCACCACAATCTCCACGAGTTGATCTCCGCGGCGATCATCCAGTTCAAGCCCGCGACCACGCAGCCTTAATAAACGGCCACTGGAAGACCCTGGAGGCACCTGCAGGGTGACCACCCCCGACAGCGTTGGAACATCCACGGCACAACCCAGGGCAGCATCGGCAGGAAGCAACTCAAGGCGGTAATGAACCCGCAAGCCATCAATGCGAAGACCGTCGTCGGTCTGAACCCGCAAGTGAAGAAAGTGATCCCCTCCTCCAGGCGTGACACCCGCTAACCGCAACCGCCAACCATCACCAGCAAGGGGAGGGGTTTGCACCTCCACCACCGTGCCATCGCTTAGCTCGAGCTCAACAGCCGTGCCATGAACCGCCTGATCCGGCGACAACACCACATCGGTTTCAAGGCTTTCGGCCACTTGAACCGGAGGAGGAGGCGGCGGCGCTGGGGCTGGCACATCATCGTGTCTCGCCGAGTCATGGCTTGCCGTCGTTTCCGTTGGAGGGCGATGCTGGGGACCACCGCCCAACACCACATCTAAGTAGTCCTCAAACGAAGGAAAACCGTGCGCAAATGGATCTAGACTGGCTGTGGAAGGGGTCTGGCGATCTTCCCATTGACGACGACGTTTTGGATCACTGAGCACCGCATAGGCCTCATTGACCAATTTGAAGCGTTCTTCCGCCTCGCGATCATTGCCGTTGAGATCGGGATGCCAGCGCCGCGCTTCCCTGCGAAACGCCCGCTTGAGAGCCTCGGCATCACTGTCGGGATCGAGACCGAGCAGAGACCAATAATTGGGTTCAGCGGTAGAAGTCATCGTCCCAGGGATCGATCCCTTGCCGTGATCCGCCAGAGCGGCTGACGGGAGAGCGTCCATTGGGAGACGCCCAGGGATCGTCATCCCAGTCGTCATCAGCAAAGAGTTCGTCCTTCAAGGAACCAAGGGTGCTGCGAATGCCCTGCAGAGGACTCGATTCAGACCGCCGTTCAGCGGAGAGGCGTCGATTCAGGCCAAATAAGGCTTCCTGGAGGGCACTCACCCCGAGCTCCAACTCCTGCAGGTCATCCTGCTCCAGTAGGTCCTGAAGATCGCGCATCGCCATTTCAACGGCGCGTTGCTGGCGTTCAGCGCCATAGGGCCCCAGTTCTAGGGCTGCATCACGCAGCCGCCGTTCTGCCTGAGACACCAAAGTGAGGGCACGATTGTGTCGTTCAATCGCAGCACGGGTGCGGCGATCCTCATCAGCACGCGCTTCCGCCTCCGCCAGAAGGGCTTGCACTTCATCTTCATTGAGATTGGATCCGCCCTGAATCGTCACCGACTGTTTGCGACCGGTGGTGCGATCTGTGGCACTGACCTGAAGAATGCCATTGGCGTCGATATCAAACGCCACTTGAATTTGAGGAACACCGCGAGGAGCCGGTGGAATCCCTGAAAGTCGAAAACGACCGAGTGATTTGTTGTCGGCAGCCATCTGACGCTCTCCTTGCCAGATATGAATTTCCACAGAAGACTGATTAGCTTCCGACGTGCTGAACACATCAGACTGACGGACAGGAATGGGCGTATTGCGCGGGATTAACACCTTCATCAGACCACCGACGGTTTCCAAACCCAACGACAAAGGCGTGACGTCGTTCAGCAAAAGATCACGCAGCTCTCCAGTGAGAATGCCGGCCTGCACGGCCGCTCCAATGGCCACCACTTCATCGGGATTCACCGACTGGCAAGGGTCATGAGGAATCAGAGTTCGCACCAGCTGCTGCACCATCGGCATCCGCGTGCTGCCACCCACCAAAACCACATCATCGATCTCTTCCGCAGACCAGCCTGAATCCCTCAGGGCCGACTGAACGGGAACCAAGAGTCGATCCAACAAATCCGGACAAAGCCCCTCAAATGTGGCGCGTTCAAGCGTGGTTTCAATGTGGAGCGGGCCTTCATCAGCGGTGGCGATAAAGGGCAAGGAAATCGGCGTCGTCGCGACACCAGACAATTCCTGTTTGGCTTTTTCCGCCGCTTCAGTCAAGCGCTGCAGCGCTTGGCGATCACGACGCAGATCAACGCCATGTTGCTGCAGAAACGCCTCCGCCAACCAATCCACAATGCGCTGATCGAAATCGTTACCACCGAGCTGGGTATCGCCATTGGTGGACTTCACGTCAAACACACCATTGGCAACGCGCAATAACGAAACATCAAAGGTGCCGCCGCCAAGGTCAAACACCAACACGCGCTTGACCGCGCTGCGGTCAAAGCCGTAGGCCAGTGCCGCCGCCGTTGGTTCATTCAGAATTCGCTCAACCTGGATCCCAGCCAAGCGACCAGCATCACGGGTGGCCTGACGTTGCGCATCGTTGAAATAGGCAGGAACCGTGATCACCGCGGCTTCCACCGGCTCACCGAGATAGGTGGAGGCGTCATCCACCAACTTGCGCAAGATGCTCGCGACCAGTTCCTCGGGGGCATACTCCCGTTCCGTGACTGGGCACGTGACCCGCACGTTGTTTTGGGGGTTGGCTCTCACGGTGTAAGGAACGGTGAGGCTGGAATCGTCAAGCTCGTCCCAGCTGCGTCCCACAAAACGCTTGAGATTGGAATAGGTGTTGCGGGGGTTCAACACCAACTGACGGCGTGCCGCCTGGCCAACCAGAAGCTCAGCCTCTTTGGTGTATCCCACAACCGATGGCGTCGTGCGCGTTCCCTCAGCATTGGCAATCACCTGCGGGCGGCCAGCCTCTAACACGGCCACGACGGAATTGGTTGTTCCCAGGTCGATTCCGACGATCCGCCCCATGGCCATCACTAGGGAGTACCCACGCTACCGGCCCAAACCCCAAGCCCCAAGGCCACGCCAGGGTCGGATTTCCCCTGGCTTTAACAACCCCTTAGTGAAATCCAATACCCCATGCACGTAGTTTTTGAACGTCAGAACTGCACCTGCATGTCCACCGATCCAGAGGAGATGTATGAACTCAGGCATCGACCGCCCTCGGAAAAACTTGTTGACAACGGCTTTCACCAGGCCACTGTGCTGATGGCCGCGACAGTGGCGGTCGTGCTATTTGCCATTCTGATCATTGTATTTTCAGGCTCGCTGGAGTCGGTGAAGCTCTATGGCTGGCGCTTCCTGATCACGTCCAGTTGGAACCCAGTGGATGATGAATACGGAGCTTTCACGGCCATCTACGGAACGATCGTCACCTCTTTGCTGTCCCTTGCCATTGCCGTTCCGCTCGGTGTAGGCACCGCAATTTTCATCACCGAAAGTTTTATTCCGAAAAGGCTTCGCGAACTGATTGGCCTGATGGTAGAACTTCTGGCGGCGATTCCCTCTGTTGTGTTGGGGCTCTGGGCCATTTTCGTGCTCGAACCGGTGCTGCGCCCTCTCCTCACCTGGGTGCATGACACCTTCGGATTCATCCCCCTGTTCAGCACCATCCCCTTAGGACCGGGCATGGCCCCGGCCATCCTTGTGCTGGTGTTGATGATTTTGCCAATTATCACAGCCATTGCGAGGGATTCACTCAACCAGGTGCCGATGCGTCTCCGGCAAGCCGCCTACGGGATCGGCAGCACCCGATGGACGGCGATCCTCCAAGTGATCCTGCCTGCGGCGATTTCAGGCATCGTCGGCGGAGTGATGCTGGCACTCGGGCGTGCCATGGGCGAAACCATGGCAGTGACCATGATTATTGGCAATTCCAACAATTTCAGCTGGTCTTTGCTGGCACCTGGGAACACCATTGCTGCCATGTTGGCAAATCAATTTGGAGAAGCGGATGGCAGTCAGGTTTCCTCATTGATGTATGCCGCATTTGTGTTGATTATTCTCACGTTAATTGTCAATATCTTGGCCCAGCTAATTGTCAAACGTCTTAGCCTCAAATACTGATGAATTCCACCATCCAAGAGGGATTGAGGCCGATGCCAGACCTGACCTTCAAAAAAACCCGGCCACGCAATCTTGTGGGCACAGTCTTCACTGCGCTTGCGGGACTCTTTGCTCTGATCGCCGTCTTGCCCCTTTTGCTCGTATTGGGTTACGTGCTTTACAAAGGCGCGAGCAAATTAAGTCTTGATCTCTTCTTCCTTGAGCAGCCAGCCCCTGGCCTCGATGGCGGAGGCATTGGCAACGCCATTCAAGGCTCTCTGATCGTGACGCTGATCGCCAGCGCACTGGCGATACCGATTGGCATTGGTGGCGGTGTGTTTTTGGCTGAATACTCCCGCGGTGGCTGGTTCGCGCAATTCATCCGGTTTGGCACCAACGTCCTGTCAGGAGTTCCATCCATCATTGCGGGCGTGTTCATTTACAGCGCCATTGTGTCCACCAGGGTGCTGCTGGGAAATGCGTACAGCGCTGTGGCTGGAGGCATCGCCCTCGCTGTCTTGATGCTGCCAACGGTGATTAAAACCACCGATGAAGGCCTGAAATTGGTTCCTGATGATCATCGCCGAGCCGCCCTGGGGGTGGGAGCCTCCCGCTTCGTCACGATTGTGCGGATCACTTTGCCATCCGCATCCCGATCCATTGCAACGGGGATTGTGCTTGCCATTGCGCGTGCCGCTGGGGAAACGGCACCGTTGATCTTCACCGCGCTGTATTCCCCCTGGTGGGCAGACGGAATTTTCAACCCAATCGGCACCTTATCGGTGTTGATCTACAAATTCGCTACCCAACCCTATGAGGTGCAAAACGAACTGGCTTGGGCAGCTTCGTTTGTGCTTGTGGTCTTCATCCTCATTCTCAATCTCACGGCTCGTTGGATCAATCAGCTGACCTCCCGCTGACCTTTGGGTGCATCAGTGATCCCAGGGTTTAATCCACAGCTTCACCCCAGTTCAGTCTTCGCCGCCTCCAGCCATTCACACCATGACGGTTTCCACCTCTCCCGACAGCCAAATCCAAGGAAGCGACACCTGCTTATCGCTGGAAAATGTGTCGATCAGCTACGGGGGTTATGAAGCCGTACGCAATGTTTATTGCAAAATCCCCAGAGGACAAGTCTCTGCTTTTATTGGTCCATCGGGTTGCGGCAAATCCACCGTTCTGCGCGCGCTCAACCGCATGAACGATTTGATTGAAGATTGCAGCCTTCGCGGCCGAGTGATGTTTGATGGCGCTGATCTTTACCACCCATCGGTGGATCCAGTGGAGGTGCGTCGCCGCATCGGCATGGTGTTTCAGCAACCAAATCCATTCCCAAAAAGCATTTACGAAAATATTGCTTTCGGAGCGAGAATCAACGGCTACAAGGGTGATATGGATGAACTGGTTGAACGCTCGCTACGCCAGGCAGCCGTTTGGGACGAATGCAAAGACAAGTTAAAAGACAGTGGTTATTCCCTTTCAGGTGGGCAGCAACAACGTCTCTGCATAGCACGCACCATTGCCATTCAACCGGAAGTTATCCTGATGGATGAACCCTGTTCAGCGCTTGATCCAATCTCAACACTGAAGATTGAAGAGACAATGCATGAACTCAAGAAAACGTTCACGATTGTGATTGTCACCCACAACATGCAACAGGCGGTGCGCGTCAGTGATATGACTGCTTTTTTCAATGCCGAAGCAAAAGAAGGGGGCTCAGGAAAGGTTGGCTACTTGGCGGAATTCAACGAAACAGAAAAGATTTTTAATGCGCCGACGCAACAAGCCACCAACGACTATGTATCCGGTCGCTTTGGCTGAAACAATGACTAAATCAATCGATTGTGCAGCCATAAAAAAACCGACCCTTGGGGTCGGTATGAAGCGGAGAGGGAGGGATTCGAACCCTCGATAGAGTTGCCCCTATACAGCATTTCCAGTGCTGCGCCTTCGACCACTCGGCCACCTCTCCAGCGGCTGATTGGGGCAATGCGAATGTAGCAGGGCGTTCGAGCGATTCCGGCCATGCCCCGCACCCACAGGGTGACCATTCACTGGCGACAGGAGCAACGCACAATCACCCATGAGGTGCCTGAGGGGGAGTACATCCTGCGCAGCTTTGAACTTCAAGGCGATCCCCTCCCCTTTTCCTGCCGTAATGGCTGTTGCACCGCCTGTGCCGTCCGCGTTCTCAATGGAGACTTGGATCAACGCGAAGCGATGGGTCTCTCGCGTGAACTGCGAACCAAGGGCTATGGGTTGTTATGCGTCGCAAGGGCAACGGGCGACTTGGAGGCCGAAACCCAAGACGAGGATGAGGTGTACGAACTGCAGTTCGGACGCCATTTCGGCCAAGGACAGGTGACTGCAGGATTCCCCCTTGATGAGGAATGACCATGGCATCCAGTGTTAAAGCAGTTGCCATCGCCGCTGGCCTCCCTGCCGAGGCCCTCACCCAACTGCACACAACGGCACGTGCCGCTGCCGAATGTGGAGCTGCTGTGTTGATGGAGCATTACGGCCATCTGAGCAACATCCGCAGCAAAGGACGCCAGGGTGATCTGGTGACCGAAGCCGATGAAGCAGCGGAACACGCGGTGCTGACTCTGTTGCAGCAGCAAACGCCCAGCATTGGGATCTTGGCTGAGGAATCTGGAAGCATCGGCCCCGATGCGGGCCTGCAGTGGATGGTGGATCCGCTGGATGGAACCACCAACTTCGCCCATGGCTATCCCTTGTTCGCCACGTCCGTGGGCCTGTGCTGGAACGGGCAGCCGTTGCTTGGAGCGATTGCTGTTCCCTACCTGCGACAGCTCTACCACTGTTGCCCTGGTGTTGGCGCCTTCTGCAACGACGAACCAATCGGTGTATCCCGTTGCGACAAGCTCAAGGACGCGTTGCTGGTCACGGGCTTTGCCTACGACCGACACACCCGACTGGACAACAACTACGCCGAGTTTTGCTGGATGACCCATCGCACCCACGGCGTTCGACGCGGCGGCGCGGCAGCCGTGGATCTGGCCTTTGTGGCAGCAGGATTGCTCGATGGCTACTGGGAACGGGGTTTAGCACCATGGGATCTGGCGGCGGGCGTAGCCCTGGTGCAACTGGCAGGCGGCACGGTCAGTGCTTATGACAGCACACCTTTTCAGATCAAGTCTGGAACAGTCTTGGCAGCTAACCCATCGCTGCATCAAGAGCTCTCAACCGAACTCGCCAAGGTGTCTCCACTCAATGGCGACTGCTTTGGGGCACCAGGGCTCGGGCACGTGGGATCCTGAAGCAGCTTCGTTTCCATTGGGATGGCCCTGCAACCTGCCTCGGGCGCACGTGATCTCAATCCTCAGCAGGTGGAACACAACCAGCTTCTGCGGGAACGCATCGCGGAGGTGTATCGCCGCTGGGGGTACGACGAAGTGTCTCCGCCCCAGGTGGAACGGATGGAGACACTCATGGCGGGTGGAGGGATCAACAGCGCGGATATCGTTCGCCTGGTTGCCGATGAACCGTTAGGACTTCGGCCTGAACTGACCGCGTCCGTGGCCAGGGCAGCCACAACACGCCTAGCTGAACGCCCCCGCCCCCTGCGTCTCTGGTCAACCGGCACGGTGTTTGACAGCCGCATCAGTGACGAGGGAGGTCAACGCATCGAGGAGCAATTGCACAGTGGCGTGGAGCTGTTTGGTAGCGGACAGGTCCATGGAGAGTTGGAATTGCTGTCCCTGCTGATGGCCTGCCTCAAGGCCCTGGAACTCCAGCCCCACCATGGCGCGCACCTGCTGGTGGGCCACGCTGCCTTGATGGACTTAATTCTTGCGCCTGTCGAGAGCGATGTCCGCGACCAGGTCAAGGAGGCACTGGTGTCGATGGATCGCCTCCGACTCGAACAGCTGTCGCTTCCCGTCGCCTTGACCCAGCGGCTGCAACAACTGATGGATTGTCGGGGAACGCCAGATCGCGTTTTGGAGCAACTGGGTCGAACCTTCGGGCCCCAACCGGTGTTGAAACAATTGAAGCGATTGTTCACTCACCTCTCCCCAACAGCCACAGACCTGGGCGTGAGTCTGCAGCTGGATCCCAGCTTCCAGCCCTATTTTGAGCTCTACGACGGCTTGGTCTTTCAGCTGGTCTGCCAAGGCAGCTCAGCTCCTGTTGTGATTGCCCGGGGTGGTCGCTACGACCGCGTGCTGAAACGGTTTGGTGCCGTTGGTGCAGCTGCCGCTGGATTGGGCTTCAGTTTCTGCCTCGACGACGTCCGCGATCTTCCATCAGCCAACCCACCAGCGAACACCGATCGGGAACGGGTTTTGGTGGCCTACGGGCCTCGAGCCACCCTGGAATTGGCGCTCAACCATCAACAGACGCTCCATCGTCAGGGAGTGGCCGCCGTCGTTGAACTGGATGCCGTTTCTGGGCCAGAGGCTGGCGAAACGTTGTTGCCGAGTCGGCATTGCAGCAGCCTGACCTGGTTGGATGGCTGACTGACTAAGATCCAGCCTGATTTTGTTGCCCCATGGCCCACACGATCGTGACCGATGTCTGCGAAGGCATCGCCGATTGCCTCGATGCTTGCCCTGTGGCCTGTATTCAGCCTGGCAAAGGCCGGAATAAAAAAGGCACTGACTTTTATTGGATTGATTTCGATACCTGTATTGACTGCGGCATTTGCCTGCAAGTCTGTCCTGTGGAAGGAGCAATTCTTGCCGAAGAACGCCCCGATCTACAACGCACACCCTGAGGTGTGCTGCGAGTACGGAGACCCCACCCGTGGAAGGCTTGAGCCTTCCGCATTCGCGTCCTAGGGTCATCTTGTTCGCGTTAGAGCCATGACTGTTCTGGAACAGGGCCAGATCCAGATCCACACAGAAAATATCTTTCCAATCATTAAAAAGGCCGTTTATTCAGGCCACGAAGTCTTTCTTCGGGAACTCGTTAGTAACGCTGTTGACGCCATCAACAAACGCCGCATGGCGGCAATGGCTGGCGATTGCAGTGAAGGCCCTGAGGGAAATATCGCGATTCGCATTGACCGCGAAAACAAAACAGTAACAATCAGCGACAATGGCATTGGCATGAATGCCGATGAAGTGAAGCGCTACATCAATCAAGTTGCCTTCTCTAGCGCCGAAGACTTTCTTGAGAAATACAAACAAGAAAACGACGTCATTATTGGTCATTTTGGGCTTGGATTTTATTCAAGCTTTATGGTCGCCCGCGAGGTTGAGCTGGTCACCCAATCTGCGCGTCCCGACAGCGACGCTGTGCGGTGGCGCTGCGATGGATCACCCAATTTCAGCTTGGAGGGTGCGGAACGCAGTGAAGCTGGCACGGATGTAATTCTCCACCTCATGGAGGACGAGCTCGAGTATCTCGAACCAGCACGGATACGCAATCTGATCACGAAATACTGCGACTTCATGCCCGTCAGCGTGCAGCTGGAAGGGGAAACAGTCAACAAAAAGGTGGCTCCATGGAGACAATCTGCCCGTGAACTTAGCGATCAAGATTATATCGATCTCTACCACTATCTCTATCCTTTCCAGGGCGACCCCCTGCTATGGGTTCATCTCAATACCGACTATCCATACACCCTTCAAGGAATCCTCTTTTTCCCAAAAGTCAGTGGCAGAGCCGACTGGGAAAAAGGAGAGATTCGCCTCTATTGCAATCAAGTTTTTGTTAGCGACTCCATTAAGGAGATTGTTCCCCGCTACCTCTTGCCTCTGCGGGGGGTGATTGATTCCCCAGACATCCCGCTCAATGTGAGCCGCAGCGCCTTGCAAACCGATCGGCGCGTGCGCTCAATCGGTAATTTTGTTGCCAAGAAAGTGGCCGATCGCCTGCGCAACCTGAAGCAAGACGACCCCAAGGCCTATGCCGAAGCCTGGGATTCCTTGGCAGCATTCGTCAAAATTGGCGCCATGGAAGATGAGAAGTTCGCGGAGCAAGTGAGCGAACTCGTGCTTTTTGGCACCACTGGAGCCGCCAGCGATCAAGGAGGAGAGGAGCCAATTGCCGCAGGCGACAAGGCTTACACCACTCTGTCGTCGTATCGCAGTCGCCAACCAAGCGCTCAGGCGAATCGTGTTCTGTATTGCAGCGATGAAATCGCGCAAGCCGGCGCCTTGAGCCTCTGGACTGGTCAAGGCGCAGAAGTGCTGCTGGCGGAAACGGTGATCGACAGCCAGTTCATCCCTTGGCTGGAATCCAAACACGATGAACTCAACTTTCAACGCGTTGATGCAGAACTGGATGAAAGCCTGAAGGACCCACAACCAGAGCTAACGGATCAAGACGGTGAAACCCAGAGCGAAAGCTTGCGTCAATTGATCAAAGCAGCTCTGGCCAACGACAAGGTGACGATTCAAGTGCAATCCCTCAAAGGTGGGGTGGATGCACCAGCCGCCTTGATCCTGCTGCCAGAACAGATGCGTCGCATGAATGATCTTGGCGCCCTGATGGAACAACGCTTGCCGGGTCTACCGGATCACCACGTGCTGGTCGTGAATCGCCGCCATCCGCTGGTGGAGGGAGTGCTGAAGTTGAATGCCGGTCGCGTGCTGGTGGGCAGTGACGCCAATACGCCTTCCCCAAGCCAACAACTCGCGGAAGACCTCTCACGCCACCTCTACGACATGGCCCGTCTTTCCGTTGGTGGCTTGGAACCGAATGAACTCGCCGGCTTTCAAGCACGGGCGACAACACTGATGGCAGCGTTGATGGCAAGGGGGATTTAAGGGATCCCTCTTTGCTAAAATATCGTCTTGGCTTATTGCCACTGCTCTACAGGATCGTCATCATGTCTCGGGTGTGTCAGCTCACCGGTACACGGGCTAATAACGGCATGGCCGTGAGCCACTCCCATATCCGCACCAAAAAGCTGCAGCAGGCCAACCTGCAGCAACGTCGCCTCTGGTGGGCAGAGGGTAATCGCTGGGTGAAACTCCGCGTGACTACCCGAGCGCTCAAAACGATTCAAAAGAAGGGTCTTGGCGCCTATGCCCGTTCATTGGGCGTTGATCTCAGCAAGCTCTGATGCCAATCGGTCATTGGCCGAATCAACACAATCACCCCGAATCACCATGAACCGACGCGATTTACTCCTTCGGTGTTTGGGTTTCGGGGTGTTGTTTTGTTGTCCAAACCCAAGCAGAGCTTTGGGTGGTGAAGCTCCACCACTCAACAAGCATGCTCCTGATTTCAAGCTCGCAGGCACCCGCCGCCAGGATGATGCCGTTCAGCAATGGAGCCTGAACAATTTTTCTGGCCGTTGGCTGGTGTTGTATTTCTATCCACGAGACTTCACATCCGGCTGCACGATTGAAGCGCACGGTTTTCAGAGCCTGAATCAAGACTTCGAACAACACAACGCTTCCATCGTCGGGATCAGCGCCGATGGGGTTGACGATCATGCTTCGTTCTGCAGTTCAGAGTCACTGGACTACCTCCTGCTGTCCGACCCTGATGGCACCGTCAGCAAAGCGTATGGGTCCTGGATGGCCCCGTATTCCATGCGCCACACATTTTTAATTGATCCCTCTGGCGTCATTCGTGAACGTTGGACCGGTGTAAGGCCCAGCGGCCATGCCAAAGAAGTGATGGAGCGACTGCTGCAGTTGCAGGGCGAAGCATCGATTTGACAAAGCTCTCCCGATAGGGAAGGGTGGAGTGAGTGCGTCTCGGAGCCATCAACGGCGCCGGGGAAAGATTAATGACGAAAGAAGAAGGAAAAAGCTCGTTCATTCTTCTCTATCACCGCACACCTTTTGATGAAATCATCGATGAGCAGGGAAATCGCTCGTGGGGAGACCAAAAGAGTCCTAACGGCATTATTCCAACGCTGCGCAACCTGTTTAGGAGTCATCTCAATGGCACCTGGATTGCCTGGCGGCAAGTTGGGGATAACGACACCGGTGGCGACGAGCGGATCGCGATGGATGAACCAGCGCCATTCACGCTTCGACGCATTCCCCTAAAGCAATACCAAATCTCCAGCTTTTACCACGTCACATCAAAAGAATCGTTTTGGCCGATTCTGCATACCTTCCCCAACTATTTTGATGTCAACAATGCTGACTGGGGAATTTTTCAAGACGTCAATCAGCGGTTTGCAGAAGCCGCTTGCCGCGAAGCAAGTCACGGTGCCACCGTTTGGGTCCATGATTACAATCTTTGGCTCGCACCTGGATACATCCGAGCGGAACGTCCAGATTTAAAGATTGCATTCTTTCACCACACACCATTTCCAGGCAATGATGTGTTTGCCATCCTTCCATGGCGGCAAGAAATTCTCACGAGCCTACTCTGCTGCGACCTCGTTGGCTTTCATATCCCGCGCTACACAGAAAATTTTGCACGAGCTGCCAACTGCCTTCTCGGAGCCAAGAAAGGGCCAAAACGGGGTGTTGATCCCCGCTTCCTTTCCACTGGTTCAGCCCTGACCGAACCATCAGAAACACCCTGGCTTACCTATGAAGGTCGAACGATTCAGCTATTGTCCTCTCCGGTTGGCACCTCGCCCGATGTTATTCAATCGTTAGTTGCCGATCCCGAAATTAAAGCCCATGGCCAGCGAATCGAAGAAGACACTCGCAAAGGGCGAAAGCTGATTCTTTCAGCAAGTCGGGTTGACTACACCAAAGGAAATGAAGAGCTCCTTTTAGCTTTTGAGCGCTTACTTGAACGACGCCCAGATTTGCATGGACACGTGGTTTTGATGCTGGCCTGCGTTTCAGCAGCCAGTGGGATGAAAATCTATGAAGATACCCAGCGTTCCATCGAGGAAATGGCTGGTCGAATTAATGGTCGCTTCAGCAAGATTGATTGGGTGCCTGTGCGTTTCTCAACGAAGCGAATTCCCTATGAGGAAATGATCGCTTGGTTTACCCATGCTGATGTGTGCTGGATCACCCCTCTGCGGGACGGACTCAATCTCGTGGCGAAGGAATATGCCGCAGCACGCAAAAATCAATCAGGAGTTTTGGTGCTTTCAGAGTTCACGGGAGCATCGGTTGTGCTGGATGGTGCAGTGCTCACGAATCCTTACTCACACCGACAAATGGATGAAACGATCGAGCTAGCTCTCGCCATGCCTGAAAATGAGCAAAAGCGCAGGATGCGCACGATGTCAACGGCCGTTGAATCCTTCACCGTTCAAGACTGGGCAGAAGAACAGATGGGTGCCCTCGACACCAACCTGCCATGACCATTCGTCGGTTCAGGCGAATTCTTGTGGCGCTCCTGGCGGGACTTGTGGCCCTTCTGGTGATGCCGTTTGGTTGGACCTGGGCGCAAGCTCAGCACGAGGAGCAGGTGAGCATCCTGATGCCTGCTCCCTTTGCAGAAGCCAGCCAAAACCTGGTGCAGCAATTCAACGCTGATCACCGCGGCAGCATTCACTTAAAGGTGGTGCGAGGGCCGTTGGAAACCGAAGCGATCTCCGATCTCGCCATCAGCAGTTTGTTGTTGGGGGACGCACCCTTCGATGCGCTGCTTATGGATCTCACCTGGCTACCAAAATACGCAGCAGCCGGCTGGCTAGAACCGCTCACACCCTGGTTTTCCAACGCGGATCTTGAAGCGCTGGCTCCTGGGGCCAGAGAAGGTAACGCCTACAACGACACGCTCTATCGCTGGCCCTTTGTGGCAAGCATGGGTTTGCTGTATTGGCGCACTGATCTGATGGATCAACCGCCACGAACTCCGCAAGAGCTCGAAGTCATCAGCCGCACATTGCAATCAGAGAAGAAGGTGACCTGGGGATATGTTTGGCAAGGTAGGCAATATGAAGGACTGAGCTGCGTTTTTCTTGAACTCGTGCATGGATTCGGAGGATTCTGGATTGATCCTTCCAATAGCACCGTTGGGCTCGATCAACCAGCAGGAATTCAGGCAGCAACCTGGTTGCATCGGTTGATCAGTGAAGGGATCAGCCCACGGGCGGTGACCAATTACGCCGAAGGAGAAACTCTGCAGAGTTTCAAAGTTGGTGATGCTGCATTCATGCGCAACTGGCCCTATGCATGGGCTGAATTGCAAAAACCCGATAGCCAAGTTGGCGGCAAAGTGGGCGTCACCACCATGGTGGCAATGGATCCTTCGTTATCAACTGCCACCTTAGGAAGTTGGGGTCTGGCCTTGTTAAAGGGAAGCAGCCATCAAGATGCGGCCGCGGAAGCGATTCGTTTTCTGAGCTCAGAGCAAGCGCAGAAACAACTGTTTCTAACCCATGGCTATACCCCCACCGTGAATGCTCTGTTTTATGACCCAGAGCTCATCAACATCAATCCAAGTCTTCCCGCGCTCGCTGAAGCCCTCAACCACACCGCATCAAGACCGAAAAGCCCCCTCTATGCCCAGTTGAGTGATGTGTTGCAGCGGGAGCTCAGTGCTGTTTTGACCTCTGAAACCGATGCCACGCAAGGAATGAACAATGCCACTCTCCTCTCCAAAACGATCATGCGATCAGCAGGAAACCAAACGGAATGATTCTGCTACTTCTTCCTGCTGCCGTCTTGCTGGGACTGGTCTTCATCGGTCCGATGCTCCACTACGCCTGGCTCAGTGGCCATGCCAATTCAGTGATCACGGGCCTGCTCCCCGTCCCGAATCAGGGAGCCAACTGGTGGCGCCTTGCCAGTGATGAACGCTTCTGGCAAGACGCAGCCCAAACCCTGCGTTTCACCACGGTGTCCGTGGGTGCTGAATTGGTGCTGGCTCTCGCCATCGCCCTGATTCTCGATCAACGCTGGCGAGGTCGAGGGTCTGTGCGTGCCCTGGTGTTAATCCCATGGGCGTTGCCCACCACGGTGATGGCCCTGGGTTGGCGCTGGATTTTCAACACACCCTATGGGCCTCTCAATCAGGCAGTTTCCCTGTTGGGCTTTCAACCTCTCACGATCCTCGCCGATCCAGCGATCACATGGATCGCCACCGTGATTGGTGACGTTTGGAAAACCACGCCGTTTGCTGCCCTGATTCTGCTTGCAGGGTTGCAAACCATCCCCTGTGATCTTTATGAAGCGCTGCGCCTTGAAGGAGCAAACAGCGGAAGTTGCTTTTGGCGCATCACCCTGCCCATGTTGCGCCCTTACATCGCCCTCGCCCTGTTGTTTCGCCTCGCTCAGGCCTTCGGGGTTTTTGATCTCATTCAGGTGATGACAGGCGGTGGACCAGCCGGCAGTACGGAAAGCCTCGCGCTCTATGCCTATCTCAACGCAATGCGATTTCTCGACTTCGGTTATAGCGCAACCGTGATGATGGGGAGTTTTCTGCTGTTATTAATTCTGTGTGGCTGTAGCTGGTGGTTCTTAACGCGGCTGCAACGTTGGCGCTGGAGGGCATAACCATGCATCAAACAAAACGCCGATTCTGGATTGTGGTGTTGCTCACCTGGTCACTCGGACCATTGCTCTGGCAGCTCTACACCTCCTTCAGCACCGACCAAGCCCTGGTTTCCCCATTGGCTGAGCTTGAGCAACGTTGGACCTTGGCTCACTACCAAGCTGTCTTAACCAGCAATCCCCCCTTCTGGAGGTACTTAACCAACAGCTTGATGGTTGGCATTGGCAGCACGGTGCTCACGTTGATGATTGCCACACCTGCCGCCTACGCCCTGGCACGACTGCGCAACCGCGTCAGTGCCATCGCCAAAACACTATTAATCGCAGCGGCACTGTTTCCCTACGTCCTCCTCTTCCTCGCACTGCTGGAGGTGGCGCGTACGTTGGGTCTTGGCAATCACCTGATTGCTCTGACCATTCCCTATGCAGCGTTATCCCAGCCCTTGGCGATTTTGCTACTCACGGCCGCATTCCAGGATTTACCCATTGATCTAGAAGATGCTGCACGGCTCGAAGGTCTTGGCCTCTGGCAACGCTTGCGCTGGGTGTTGATTCCTCTCATCGCACCAGCCACCACCAGCACAGCCATTTTGGTGTTTCTCTTTTGCTGGAACGAATACCCAATCGCCTTAACCTGGATCAGTGATTCACACCGATTAACCCTTCCCGTCGCCGTGGCACGCATCGCAGGGTCGTCGGTTTACTCCGTTCCTTACGGGGCCTATGCCGCTGTCACCGTTCTGGGATCCATTCCCCTTATTGCCCTTGTGCTGATCTTTCAACGATCGATTGTGTCTGGCCTCACCAATGGAGCAGTCAAAGGATGAGCCTCTCGCTACAACAACTCGGCCGAAAAGTTGGCAACCGCTGGATTCTGCGTCATCTCGATCTTGATGTCGACGATGGAGAATGCTTAGCTCTGGTTGGCCCAAGCGGCTGCGGTAAAAGCACAACATTGCGGTTAATCGCCGGCCTGGATCCAGTGGATGAAGGATCCATTCTGATCAATCATCAAGACGTCACCACGACGCCAGTCCTGGAGCGAAAAGTCGGGATGGTGTTTCAAAGTTATGCCCTATTTCCCCACTTAAGTGTGTCTGCCAACCTCGAACTGGGGTTGAAAGTGCGCGGGGTTCCAGCGGAGGAACGGCAGCAACGGGTCACGCAGATCCTGCACTTGGTGCAACTGGAGGAGCGGGCCAACCAACGCCCCAGTCAGTTATCGGGTGGACAACGCCAACGGGTGGCTTTGGCACGGGCACTTTTACGGGATCCCCATCTGTATTTGCTCGACGAGCCCATGAGCAACCTGGATGCGCAATTGCGGGAGGAGCTGCGGCCCGAACTACGCCGACTGGTGCTGAACGAACGTAAGCCCGTGATCTATGTCACCCACGATCAACATGAAGCGATGGCCATGGCTGATCGCATTGCGGTGCTCCGTGATGGTCGTCTGGAACAGGTGGCCACGCCTCGAGAGCTCTACGACACACCAGGATCGTTGTTTGTTGCCACATTCATTGGCCGTCCCCAGATCAATGTGCTGCCTGCCGAACGGGGAGTCGTGAAGGCTGTTCGACCTGAGGCCTTGCGGCTACAGGAGGATGGGATGCCCTGTGAGCTCATGCATCGCGAATGGCTGGGGTCCAGTCAGATCTGGCAACTGCAATCACCACTCGGCCCTCTACGCCTGCTCACCCGCGCCGATCAAGAGGTTCCAGCTCAGATTGAAGTGGGCTGGTCTAATGCGGATGAGCACCGCTTTGATGCCAACACAGGTCAGAGAGTCACCGCATGAGTGGAACGTCGTTTGTTTAACAACACCTTGTGCAAGATCAAACGATGCCGGGCAGCATCATCTTGAATCGTTTGAATCCGGTTGCGGTCGGGGGGTTGCCACAACTGACGTGTCCAACGATCAAGGATGGATTGACGACTCGGCAATGCCTCGAGCTCGACGCAATCCACTCCCGCCATGGCGGCGGCTGCCCGCACTTTGGGGTCATAACTGAGGGCACAGCATGGGGCACCGGCCAACTGGGCCAGAATTAACGCGTGCAATCGCATTGGCAACACCAGCTGAGCGCGAGACAACACATCCATGACCTGCGGTAAGGAGTCAGCCAACAGAAACCGGGACTGCTGCAGGAGGCCAGCGGAGAGAAGTCCTTGCGATTGAAGACGCCGGGGCAAGGACTGATCTTGGTGTTGATGGAACGCTAACCAGGTGACGGGCAATCCCTGATCAACAGCGAGGCTCTCGACAGCGTGCAGTAGGTCGGACCATCCATCGGCATCCAGGTGATCCGTCGGGCGCCAACAGAGAACAAGACCACTGCGCTGATCCGGTGGGCAATGGCCACCACGCCAAGCCGTGCCTGGATAACTCCAAACAGGATCGGCAGCCATCAATCCAGGAACCCGAAGCCTCCAGCGATCCGCCAACGCTTGCGACTCAGGATCTCGCCAGCCAATGGCTTGCACCCAAGGGAGGATCAAACGAACGAGCACGCGGCTCAAGGGGCGATGCAACGGACCAAGCCCCTGGCCCCAAAGCACCACGGGTTTGCCAGTGAAACGGGCCAGAACAATGAGGCAGAGGTAATACATCAGGCTCTGCAAGCTCGTGCTGTCTTGCAACAGGCTGCCGCCACCGAGCACGAGCACCTCAGCCCGCATCAGAGCCCTGATGGTGGTCAACAACGCACGACGTTGGACCGTTTCCACATGGGGATGCGCTGCCTGCACGGCGGCACCGTCGTGGGCTGTCACCAGGGCTGTCCACGATGGCGGAAGCTGGGTCAACAGCACATCCAATAGGGCGTCGTCACCAAGGTTGTGCTCTCCGTAATAGCCACAAACGAGCACATCACCCGTCTGAGCTGTCTCCTTCAAAGCCATTGCGCCTGTCCAGGCAGAGCCATTATCCGTCGGTCGCAACACTTAGGCTCCACCCAGCTTCCCCTTTCGATGCACGCGCTCACACTCGGAACATGGTGGATCCATGTGGCATCCGTTTTGGAATGGATGGCGGCCATTTTGTTGCTTGGCCGTCAGGCACGCATGGAGCAACAGCCCGGTTTGCGATGGATGGCCATCGCCATGACACCTGCATTAATCAGTGCGATGGCTGCCTGCACATGGCACCTGTTCGACAACAGCGAACAACTCCGAGGCCTAGTGGTGTTGCAAGCGGCTTGCACAGCGCTGGGCAACGTCTGCCTCGCTGGAGCAGCCTGGATGCTGGTGCGGCTTGAGTCAGCGGAGTCGCAGGGATGATCGCTTGGATTGAACAGCTGGCGCACATCGATCCGTCGCCCCTGTTTGCCCTATCACTGCTGCCTTACCTGGTGTTTTTGTTTTGGGCTGCCAAAGCCAAAAGCCTGCATCCCCTCACGCTATTGGGGTTCAGACTCACCCTGTTGTTTGTGGCGGTCACCATCGTTGCGGCCATCGTCACTCTGCGTGTTTTTGACACCGAGCTGGTGGGTGTGGACCCACTGCATGGGGGTGCTGAGGCATTTCTGACCCTCAGCAATGGCTTGATTGTGGCTGGATTAATGCAGCGCGCTGGGGGCCAACGGTCGACAACTTCGGGTGAATAACTTTTACGAGGACGGGATCGATCCTTCGTCCAACCGGAGAATGAGGTTTCTCTTTCAGGGTTTGCATGATCACCCCGCTTCTGGCCATCGCTCCCGCCTCCTTCTCCTGGTCTCCCAAAGTGGCACTGGTGATGATTGTGTGCAATGTCATCGCCATTGGCCTCGGCAAGAAATTCATCAAATACCCCAACGAGGGAGCCAAACTTCCTAATCCTTCTTTCTTTGGTGGCATGGGTCATGCCGCCTTGCTCGGCACCACCAGCTTGGGCCACATCATCGGCATCGGCGCCATCCAAGGTCTGGCCGCACGCGGCGTTCTCTGAATGCCAACAGGAAGGGAGCTAATCCCTTCCTATTCCATCAAAATGAATCGCGAAAGACCAGCATCAATCTGGTCTTTTTTTGTCAGCTCTGCACCAGAGTCTGCGCTGACTGATGGGTGGATCCCTTTAAACCACTCAAGCCAAAACGTTCGCAAATTCGCAGCTGCATTTGCTCAGGTGTGAGACCAAGATCTTCAAAGCTTTGTTGGGGCGTGGCGTGATCCACAAGCTGATCGGGAATGCCCAGTCTGAACAAAGGAATCAGAAGATCGTGATCGCTGAACGACTCCAGAACGGCGGCCCCAAATCCACCGGCGAGGGCACCTTCTTCCATCGTCACCACCTTGCCGATCCGCTGCGCCAAGGGATGAATCAAGGCTTGATCGAGGGGACGCAAGAAGCGGGCATTCACCACCGTGGCTTGAATCCCCTGATTGCTCAGCAAATCGGCGGTGGCCATCGCACGACTAACCATGGAGCCATAGGCCACGATCAACAGATCATCACCTTGGCGAAGGATTTCGCCACAACCAATCGCTAAGGGTTCCCAGCCCTCCTCCATCAACGGGACACCTTCCCCAGGACCGCGCGGAATGCGAAGAGCTGTCGGACCGTTGTGTTGCAGACAGGTGACCATCATCCGCTGCAATTCGGATTCATCCTTGGGCGCCATCACCGTGAAATTGGGAATGGCACGGAAATAGCTGATGTCGTATTGACCCTGATGTGTGGGGCCATCAGCACCGACGATGCCCGCGCGGTCCAAAACAAAGGTGACCGGCAGGTTCTGAATGCCGATGTCGTGAATCAGCTGGTCGTAGGCACGCTGCAGAAAAGTGCTGTAAATCGCCACCACGGGCTTCAGACCCTCACAGGCCATCCCGCCCGCCAGGGTGACGGCATGCTGTTCGGCAATCCCCACATCCACATATTGGGAAGGGATGGCCTTTTGCAGCATGTCGAGCCCAGTGCCCGTGGCCATGGCAGCCGTGATCCCGATCACGGTGGAGTCCTGCTCGCAGAGCTTGACCAAAGTTTGGCCAAACACCTTGCTGTAACTGGGAGGTTTAGGGGTTTTACTGGGTCGTGCCTTACCAGAGGCCAAATCAAAGGCTGATTGCGCGTGATAGCCCACCTGATCGGCTTCCGCGTAGGGATAACCCTTGCCTTTGGTGGTCACCACATGCACCATCACCGGGCCACCCACACGGTGCGCAGCCTGGAAGGTTCGGGTCATCTCAGCGATGTCGTGACCATCGATCGGGCCCATGTAGGTGAAACCCAATTCTTCGAACACAGCACCCACTTTGGGCACCGCGAGGCGGCGCATGCTTTCTTTCAGGCGATTGAGCTCGGGGGGAATCTCACCACCCATGAAGGGCAGATGCTTCATGCTCTCTTCGACGCTGCCGGAAAGAAACTGCATGGGCGGACTGAGGCGCATGCGGTTCAGATAGGTCGACAACGCTCCCACCGGCGGTGAGATCGACATGTCGTTGTCATTGAGAACAACCAACAACGGTGTGTTGGGGAGATGGCCTGCATGGTTAATCGCTTCAAGAGCCATGCCCCCCGTGAGAGCGCCATCACCAATGACGGCGACGCATTTGAACGATTCACCCCGTTGATCACGGGCCAGCGCCATGCCAAGGGCAGCCGAAATCGATGTACTGGCGTGCCCCGCACCGAAGTGGTCAAAACCGCTTTCGCAGCGTTTCAAGTAACCCGCCACTCCACCCTGCTGACGCAAGGTGTGGAAATCGCCGTAGCGACCGGTAATCAATTTGTGGGGGTAGGCCTGATGCCCCACGTCCCAGATCACCCGGTCGTGGTCGAGATCCAAGGTTTGGTAGAGCGCCAACGTGAGCTCAACAACACCAAGACCTGGCCCAAGGTGGCCACCACTATTCGAGACAACCTCGAGGTGGCGTTCGCGAATCTGTGCAGCGATCTGCTCAAGCTCCGACGCAGACAGCCCATGGAGCTGATTGGGATGGGTCAACTCGCTCAGATGCATGCCCTTCCGCCGGCCGATCCGCGCAATCTACGAGGCCCTGTGCGACAGCGGCGAGCCAAACTGACGCCATGGATCACTACCTGCCCCGAATTCTGCGCGCTCGGGTCTACGACGTCGCCCGGGAAACGCCGCTCGAGCCAGCGGTCAACCTCAGCCGCAGATTGGACAACAGCATTTTGTTGAAACGGGAAGACCTGCAACCGGTTTTCTCATTCAAATTGCGCGGTGCCTACAACCGCATGGTGCAGCTCAGTAGCGAAGAGCTGGAGCGAGGTGTGATCGCCTCAAGCGCTGGAAACCATGCCCAAGGCGTTGCACTCAGCGCCCAGCAGCTGCAGTGCCGGGCCGTGATCGTGATGCCGATCACAACGCCTGATGTGAAAGTTCAAGCTGTGCGGGAGCGCGGTGCTGAGGTGGTCCTCCACGGGGAGACCTACGACGAGGCCTACGCCGAGGCGATGCGGCGCAGTGAAAGCGAAGGGTTGTGTTTTATCCATCCCTTTGACGACCCTGAGGTGATCGCCGGCCAAGGCACGATCGGGATGGAAATCCTGCGGCAGATTCCCCAGCCACCCGATGCGATTTATGTGGCTGTGGGCGGCGGCGGGTTGATCGGCGGGATCGCTGCCTACGTCAAAAGCCTGTGGCCTGATGTGCGTGTGATCGGTGTCGAACCCCACGACGCCGCCGCCATGACCTTGTCCCTTGAGGTTGGTGAACGCATACGGCTACCGCAAGTGGGCTTGTTTGCCGATGGTGTGGCTGTTCGCCAAGTGGGCGAGAACACCTTTGCTTTGGCACAGCGTTACGTGGATGCCATGGTCACGGTGGGGACTGATGAAATCTGCGCGGCCATTAAGGATGTCTTTGAAGACACACGCTCCATCCTTGAACCAGCAGGCGCCCTGGCAGTTGCTGGTTTAAAAGCCGATGTGACCCGCAGGCACCTGCGCAATCAAACGCTGGTGGCTGTTGCCTGTGGGGCCAACATGAATTTCGATCGGCTGCGCTTCGTTGCAGAACGGGCGGAGCTTGGCGAAGAACGGGAAGCGATGCTCGCGGTGCAAATCCCCGAGCAGGCGGGGAGTCTGCGCAAGTTGTGTGAATGCCTGCAGCGCCGCAGCCTGACGGAATTCAGCTACAGGATGAGTGATGGACCGCAGGCGCAGATCTTCATGGGTCTGCAAGTGCATCACCATGACGACCGCCGAGCACTGATCAGCCATCTTCAAGACAACGGGTTTCCCAGCCAGGACCTCAGTGACGATGAACTGGCCAAAGTTCATTTGCGCCACATGGTGGGGGGACGACTACCGGCAGCGGCCCACGGCCAACACCACGACGCTTCCGTTGAGTTGCTCTATCGCTTCGAGTTTCCTGAACGTCCCGGTGCCCTGATGACCTTCGTCACCGCCCTAAAGCCGGAATGGACGATCAGCATCTTCCACTACCGAAACCATGGGGCGGACGTGGGGCGCATCGTGGTGGGCGTGCTGGTGAAGCCAACCGACCTGGAGAACTGGAACACGTTTCTCCGCGATGTGGGCTATCCCAGCTGGGAGGAAACCGGCAACCCCGCCTACCGCTTGTTTCTTGGACAAGCAACACCTGCCTGAAATGGGCACAAGCGATAGCGTGAAGCGTTGATGGCTGGAGGGTGATGGCAGATCCAGGTGCAATTTCATTGCCAGCGCGGCTGGAGGCCATCCTTTATCTGAAGGGCACACCCGTCGGGATCAAGGAGCTCGCTCGATTAGCCGACACCAGCGAACAAAACGTGGCGCAGGCCATGCTGGCGTTGGAAGCCGGCTATGCCCAGCGCGACACAGCCCTTGAAATCGTGGTTGGCAACGGCCACTACAGCCTGCAACTGCGCACAGGCCTGGGCGACCTCGTGCGCGATCTCCTGCCGGTGAACCTCTCAACAGCCACACTGCGCACCCTGGCTACGATCGCCCTGAAGAAACGCATCCTCCAATCTGAACTCGTGGAGCTGCGGGGTTCAGGGGCCTACGACCACATCAAGGAGTTGATGACCCAGAACTTCATTGAGCGCAAGCGCCAGAGCGACGGACGCTCGTATTGGCTGAGCCTGACCGAGAAATTTCATCGCACCTTCTCCGTGCTTCCCAACAACGGGCCGGAGGCAACGGAGCCAAGGGCCGACACCACGACTGACTCTGCCCTTGGCGACGGGGCCGTTCAAGCTGCATAGAGTTGTCCCATTGCAACGAAGCACCATGTCGGCTGAAGTGACCGGATACTTCGTCAATCTCCTCGGCGTGATCTCCAGCACGTTGCAGATCTACGGCGTTGTGCTGCTGATCAGAGAGTTGCTGAGTTGGTTCCCCAACCTGGATCAGAGCAATCCCCTGGTGGGCACGTTGATGTCGATCAGCGACCCCTACCTCAATGCATTCCGCGGCATCATCCCTCCCATCGGTGGGATTGACCTCTCAGCACTGCTGGCTTTTCTTGCTTTGAATCTTTTGCAGTGGTCTCTTGGTAATGCGCAGGTTGCTCTGCTCTACCGCTGAGATCGTCTACTGCTGAGATCGCAGCTGAAGTTTGCTTAGCCAAACGACAGTGATCAGCGCAGGTCACCGCTTCCGCTGATCCGTCCACGGGCGGCCCGGCTAGCCAGTTTCTCAAGATTGGCCGCCGCCACATCCTCCAGGGTCAAGCCCAACTCGCTCGACAGCTGAGCGACATACCAAAGGACGTCACCTAATTCGAGCTTCAGCGACGCCCGCACCTCAGCATCAAACAAGCCAGAACGATCCCGCAACACTTTCTTCACTTTGTCGGCCACCTCTCCGGCTTCACCAGCCAATCCAAGGGTCGGGTAAATCGGATTGGACCCGACATCGGGATACCGAGCTGTGGAGCGAGCACCCTCTTGGTAGGCGTTGAGTTCCATCGTGATGGCGGCAAGGGCCCAAAGGGGATCGAGAGACTCCTCGATCTGACTGGAGGGTAGATTCCCTTCTGATATCGGCCCGGTGGATGGCGCAAATCGATCTTTCCCGTCGTACCAAGATCGTGGCCACCATCGGCCCTGCCACTGAAAGTCCTGAGCGGCTCCGGCAACTCATCAAAGCTGGGGCAACCACCTTCCGGCTCAATTTTTCCCACGGTGATCACAGCGAGCATGCAGCGCGCATCGCTGCCATTCGCCAGGTGTCCGCTGAACTTGGGCAGCACATTGGGATCCTTCAAGACCTGCAGGGTCCCAAGATCCGCCTCGGCCGTTTTGCCGATGGCCCCATCACCCTGGCCAATGGTGAAGCGTTCACGCTTACGTCACGGCCTGTGAGCTGCAATCAAGAGATCGCCACGGTCACCTACGACAAACTGGCGGATGAAGTCACTGTCGGCAGTCGCATCCTTTTGGATGACGGACGGGTTGAGATGAAGGTTGAACGCGTCGACAAAGCCGAGCAAACCCTTCACTGCATCGTGACGGTTGGCGGCGTGCTCTCCAATAACAAAGGCGTCAACTTCCCTGACGTGCAGCTGTCAGTGCGTGCACTAACCGACAAAGACAAAATTGATCTGGCTTTTGGCTTGGAGCAGGGCGTGGACTGGGTCGCCCTCAGCTTTGTGCGCAATCCCTCCGACATGGAGGAAATTCGCGGTCTGATCCGTCAGCACGGCCACACCACACCGGTGGTGGCCAAAATTGAAAAATTCGAAGCCATCGATCAGATCGACGCCATCCTTCCCCTGTGCGATGGCGTAATGGTGGCCAGGGGTGATCTGGGCGTTGAGATGCCTGCTGAGGAAGTTCCTCTCCTTCAGAAGGAATTGATCCAAAAAGCCAACAGCCTTGGCATTCCGATCATCACGGCCACGCAGATGCTTGATTCGATGGCCTCCAGCCCGCGGCCCACACGGGCCGAAGTGAGTGATGTGGCCAATGCCATTCTCGATGGCACCGATGCCGTGATGCTGTCGAACGAGACGGCGGTAGGCGACTTTCCTGTGGAAGCCGTGGAAACGATGGCCACCATTGCCCGACGCATTGAAAAGGACTATCCCCAGCGCCGCATCGACAGCCACCTTCCCTGCACCATTCCAAACGCCATCAGTAGTGCCGTGAGCACGATCGCGAGCCAGCTGAATGCGGCAGCCATTTTGCCCCTCACCAAAACCGGCGCCACAGCCCATAACGTGAGCAAGTTCCGTCCAGCTGCTCCGATCTTGGCTATCACCAGCGAGCCCAAGGTGGCCTGCAAACTTCAGCTGGCTTGGGGTGTCACGCCGCTCGTCACGCAATCCCAGGAGCGCACCTCGGCCACCTTCGCTGCCGCAACTAGGATCTGCCGCGAGCAGGGATGGCTCAAGCAGGGTGATTTGGTGGTGCAAACCGCAGGAACGCAACCTGAGGTGTCCGGCTCAACCGATCTGGTCAAGGTGGGCATCGTCGGCAACGATGGGCTGATCGACAGCACGCATCACACCACCACGATTTGAGTCTTCGGCCATGGCCCGCAAGCTAGCGCTCACCGAAACCGTGGGCATGGCCCTCAACACGCTGCGGGCCAATCGGCTGCGCAGCGTGCTCACGATGTTGGGGATCGTGATTGGCAATGCGTCCGTAATCACCTTGGTGGGTGTCGGGCGCGGTGCCCAGAACTTGGCTGAAAATCAACTCAACAACCTCGGAGCCAACGTTTTATTTGTCGTACCGGGCAACAACGACACGCGGCGGCGTGGTGTTGCCTTCCCCAAAACCTTGGTGCTCGAAGACGCGGAGGCCATTGCTGAGCAGGTGCCCAGCGTTAAACGGGTTGCACCCCAAATCAGCACAAGTGAGGTGGTTCAGGCGGGATCGCGCAGCACAAGCAGTTCTGTCAATGGCGTCACCCCTGAATTCCTGCCCGTACGCAGCTTTGAAGTGGCCCGAGGACGCTTCATCAGTGACCAAGACGAACGCTCCGCCCGCTCCGTTGTCGTGATTGGTCCAGACCTACGCGACAAACTCTTCCCCACTGGGCAAGCAATTGGTGAAACCCTGCGCATCAAAGATCAAAGGTTCAGCGTGATCGGAGTGATGGCACCCAAGGGGGCTGTGTTTGGCAACAATCAAGATGAAAATGCCTACATCCCTCTCTCCACGATGGTGAGTCGACTCACCGGGCGCGATGCCACCTATGGGGTGAGCCTGAGCTTCATCAGTGTTGAAGCCAACGATGAATCCAGCACAGGACCAGCCCGTTTCCAAATCACCAATCTGCTGCGCCAGCGCCATCGCATTCTTCGCGACGACGATTTCGCCGTTCGGTCGCAAAAGGATGCGCTGTCAATCGTCCGAACCATCACCGGCGGTTTAACCCTGATGCTCGCAGCCATCGGTGGCGTCTCCCTGTTGGTCGGCGGGATCGGAATTATGAACATCATGCTGGTTTCGGTGAGTGAACGAACCGAAGAAATCGGTTTACGCAAAGCGCTCGGAGCCCGCAGCTCGGATGTGCTCAGTCAGTTCCTTGTGGAGTCGTTGGTGCTGGCCACCCTGGGGGGGGTTGTGGGCACGGCAGCTGGATTAGGAACAGTGGCAGCGGTGGCGGCCCTGACGCCCCTACCGGCCACCATTGGTGCAGGTGTCGTCGCGATCACGGTGACATTGTCAGGATCAATCGGCTTGTTTTTTGGTGTGGTGCCAGCCCGTAGGGCCGCTCAACTGGACCCAATCGTGGCGCTACGAAGCCTGTAATAACCACCCCAAAGAGGATCTGGCCCAGGAAGCGCCATTTGGGCATTCGCAACTCTTAAAGTCAACAGACTTTCTGGGATTCCATGAATCAACGCTGGCGACAGATCGCGCTCTGGGTCCTTCCTATCGGCGTTGCGTTGCTTCTGGGTTGGCAACTCCTCGGCAATGGTGGGCTTCAGGCGCTTAATCCGAGTGGTCCAACCGTTGCACCGAGGAATGCTGCCGTTGGTCGCATGAGCTATGGCCGCTTCCTTGACTACGTCAAGGCAGGCCGGATTACCGCCGTCGACATTTATGACGGTGGTCGCAACGCCGTGGTGGAAGCCGCTGATCCCGAAATTGATAATCGAGTGCAGCGTCTGCGCGTTGATCTGCCTGGTCTGGCTCCTGAGCTGATCAACACCCTGAAAAACGAAGGGATCAGCTTCGATATTCATCCTCCTCGCACCACCCCTCCTGCCCTTGGATTGCTGGGCAATCTACTGTTCCCCTTACTGCTGATTGGCTCGCTCATTTTCCTGGCCCGGCGTGGGAGTGGCATGCCCGGTGGTCCTGGCCAAGCCATGCAATTCGGTAAAACGAAGGCACGCTTCGCGATGGAAGCCGATACGGGCGTCAAATTCGATGACGTTGCGGGTGTAGCGGAAGCCAAGCAGGACCTCCAGGAAGTGGTGACGTTCCTGAAGCAACCTGAACGATTCACATCGGTTGGTGCGCGGATCCCGAAGGGTGTTCTGCTGGTGGGCCCTCCTGGCACTGGCAAAACCTTGCTTGCCAAGGCCATTGCTGGAGAAGCAGGGGTTCCTTTTTTTTCCCTCTCAGGATCTGAGTTTGTGGAGATGTTTGTGGGCGTCGGCGCCAGCCGCGTGCGTGACCTGTTCAAACGGGCCAAAGAAAACAGCCCCTGCCTGATTTTCATCGACGAGATCGATGCTGTGGGGCGGCAACGTGGCGCTGGCATTGGCGGTGGCAACGATGAGCGGGAGCAAACGCTCAACCAGTTGCTCACGGAAATGGACGGTTTTGAAGGAAACAGCGGCATCATTATTTTGGCGGCCACCAACCGTCCAGACGTTCTTGATTCTGCTCTGATGCGTCCGGGCCGCTTCGATCGTCAGGTGATGGTTGATGCTCCTGACATCAAAGGTCGACTGTCGATTCTTGAAGTCCATGCCCGCAACAAGAAGCTTGATCAGGATCTAACCCTGGAGAGCATCGCTCGCCGGACTCCTGGTTTCACCGGTGCCGACCTGGCCAATTTGCTCAATGAAGCGGCGATCTTGACAGCCCGCCGCCGCAAAGACACGATCGGACTGAGCGAAATCGATGACGCCGTTGATCGGATCATCGCCGGCATGGAAGGGCAACCCCTCACCGACGGGCGTAGCAAGCGGCTGATTGCTTACCACGAAGTGGGTCATGCCTTGGTGGGAACGCTGGTCAAAGCCCATGACCCCGTTCAGAAAGTGACGTTGATTCCGCGGGGACAAGCTCAAGGACTCACCTGGTTCTCCCCCGATGAGGACCAGATGCTGGTCTCCCGCGCCCAACTGAAGGCACGGATCATGGGTGCTTTGGGTGGTCGCGCCGCTGAAGATGTGGTGTTTGGCTATCAAGAGGTCACCACCGGAGCAGGAGGCGACATCCAGCAGGTGGCATCAATGGCACGCCAGATGGTGACTCGCTTCGGCATGTCTGATCTTGGACCTGTGGCACTCGAAGGTGGTGGCCAAGAGGTGTTCCTAGGCCGCGATCTGATGACGCGTAGCGATGTTTCTGACTCAATCGCAAAACAAATTGATGAGCAGGTGCGCGACATGGTGAAGCGCTGCTACAGCGAAACCGTTGAACTGGTTGCCCAACACCGTGAAGCGATGGATCACTTGGTGGAGCGTTTGATCGAGATTGAAACCATGGATGGTGATGAGTTCCGCACCATGGTGTCCGAGTTCGCCACTATCCCCGAAAAGGACCGTACTGTTCCGGTGCTCAATGCTTGAGCTTTGATGCTCATCGAGGTTCAGTCATTCACTTTCATCACCAACCTGCCCGATTTGGGCAGGTTTTTTATTGCTTGAACTCAAAGGAGCACAACATGCCATAAAAAAACCTCGCGAAGGCGAGGTTTTTTTGGTGTCGTGAATCGGAACAATCAGAGGGAATAAACAGGCCTGCGATCAATCACTGTGTCGATCAAGCCATAGTTGACAGCTTCTTGAGGCGACATGAAGAAATCACGGTCAGTGTCAACTTGCACTTTGTCGAGGGGCTGACCGCTGCGTTCAGCCAGCTCACGATTGAGCTTGTCTTTTAAAAAGAGAATTTCGTCGGCCTGGATCCGGATATCACTGGCTTGTCCACTAGCACCACCCAGGGGCTGGTGAATCATGATCCGTGAATGACGCAAACTGCTGCGCTTGCCCTTGGCTCCGGCACATAACAAAAATGCTCCCATGCTGGCGGCCAAGCCAACGCACACAGTGTGCACATCGGGCTTGATGTGCTGCATGGTGTCAAAAATACCCAGACCGTCATAGACTGATCCGCCTGGAGAATTAATGTAGAGGTAGATATCCTTTTCAGGATCTTCCGCCTCTAAAAACAACAGCTGGGCCACGATTCGATTGGCTGATTCGCTTGTGACAGGCTCACCCAAAAAGACGATCCGTTCGCGAAGCAGTCGCGAATAAATGTCAAAGGCCCTTTCACCCCGGCCTGATTCTTCGATCACGATCGGGATCATGCTGCACCCACTGTGGATACCGCAATCCTAACGGCGGCTTCAGCGGCGCTAAGGTCTAATCCACTTGTTTTGGTGTAGTCACTTGGGTGAGCATCTGACCATTGCTGACAGCAAGCGCGCCTTCCACAGCGCTTTCCCCCACGTGATCCCATCGCTGTACCGCCGCACAGCCGATGAGCTTCTCGTGGAGCTTCATCTGCTCAGCCACCAAAAGCAGTTCAAGGTGGATGCCCTGTTCGCCGTCGGGCTGCGTCAGGTCTTCGATGCCTTCACCCGTGGATATCGACCGGAAGCGCATCTCGAGCCACTCTTTTCGGCACTCTGCAGCTGCAACGGTTTTGATGCTGCTGCCCTCAATCAACTGGCCCACGACAGCGAGCTGGCCGTACAAGGCCATTCCGTCGAGGACGTGCAGCAATGGTTGCGTAACAAGGGCTCTGGTGCTCCAGACGCCATGGCCAAGGTGCTGGAACGGGCAGACGATGCGAACTTCCACTACTCCCGCCTGATGGCCGTTGGCTTGCTCACGCTGCTGGCCAAGGCCCAAGGCGCAGAAGGAAGCAATCCCTCTGAGCTCGCCAAGGTGGCCCATGACCTGAGCGAACCCCTGGGATTAACCAAGGAGCGGGTCGAGAAAGATCTCAGTCTCTACACAGGCAATCTGGAGCGCATGGCCCAAGCCGTCGAGCTGATGGAAGAGACGCTGGCCGCCGAACGCCGCAAACGCGAACGTCAGAACGACGCAAGCGCAATGCAGGAGACGCCAGCCGAAACCGTCACCAACTGACCTCCTCAAACACCATCCATGGCGGGGACTGCGATCAACGCAGTCTTCGAGGCCTTCTTGCGGCTACGCCAGCATGGCATCAAGTGTGAGGGGTTGCGTTGATCACATCCCTTTGCGACGACGACGATCTCGCCATTCCACGGTCGAGAGATAAATCACAGCACCACTGACAAAAACCAGTAGCGCCACAGCAACAATGGCCAGCCCTTGGTTCAGGGCTGGCATTTGCAGAATGTCAGTCAAAAGCCTCAGAAATTCAGGGTGCCGTCACCGTTGCGTCCCCAGACGACCATGGCAATCGAAAAGCTGAACATGGCGGCTAGGGAAGCCCAAGCAAAGGTGAACAGCATGAGGACGTTGTTGAAGTGGCATGAGTTTAACTAGGCTCCTGCTTCGTTTTGCCAGTTCTGTTGATTCTCATGACAGGATCGTCTGGAGGCCAATCCACTCTTCTGGAGCGGAGTCGCACTACCCAGGGTTATCCCCAGGCCAGGGTGATTGTGCTGAACGATGACTTCAACACCTTTCAACACGTGGTTGATTGCCTCTGCAAGATCATCCCGGGAATGGGCAGTGAACGCGCATGGGCACTAGCGCATCAGGTGGATGGCCAAGGCTCCGCTGAAGTGTGGTGCGGACCTCTCGAACAAGCAGAGCTCTACCACCAACAGCTCACGGCCGAGGGGCTGACCATGGCCCCAATTGAACGCTGCTAAGGGCAGCTGGGCGATCGTGCCCGCCAATCTGCTCGCTTTACACTCCACCAACCCGCTGAACGGATTGGTGACGGCTTGGAAAAAGGTGTTGAAGATCACGGCGATCGTTGCCCTTTTCATTCTCGCCATCGTTGCTCTTCAGCAGTACGCGATTGAGCCCCTCAAGGCAGCCGTTGAACAGATGGGGTTCTGGGCTCCGTTGGGGATCTTTGTGTTGCGTGGAGTCAGCATTATTCTGCCGGCCCTGCCCAGTTCGATTTATTCGCTGCTGGCCGGATCCCTGCTTGGGTTTAAAACCGGCTATCTCACCATTGTGCTAGCCGACCTGGTGTGCTGCAGCGCTGCCTTTTGGATCGCCCGCACCTGGGGGAGAGCACCGGTTTCTCGTCTCGTGGGTCGCAAGGCCATGGCGCGGATCGACGGCTTCAGCAAAAATCAGCTTGAAGGCAACTTTTTTCTGATGACCGGCCTCTTAATGACCGGTCTGTTCGATTTTCTGAGCTACGCGATCGGCATGAGCTGCACCCGTTGGCGGTTGTTTGCTCCCGCACTGTTGATCAGCGTCGTTGTGAGTGACTCCATCCTCGTGACCGTTGGCGCAGAAGCCGCCAACGGTCCGCAGAGTTGGTTGCCATTATCCCTGGCGCTTTTGGCCATGTTTGGCCTTGCTGTGCTCACCGGGCTGCTGAAAAAGCGCTCGACGAAGGCAGCGAGCGAGGCCAGCCTGCAGTAGCAGCACCATGATTGGAACGCGTTCAACGCCCATAAATCGTCGCCACAGTCGCTAGCTTCTGCCCAATGCAGCTTGGTCAGCCGCCTTGGGACGCCTGGTGATCACCCATAGCACCTACGTGGAAGGGATAATTCCCTGGCTCAAGGCCCTGGCTGCCGATGATGCGATCCAAACAATCACACCGGGCGTCATCGCTCGGGTGCGCGGACGCTCCCCAGGATTAAAACTGCGCCTTTCCACACCCATGCGCGGAGGCTTCAAACTGATGGCGCGACGGGGATCCACCGTGCAAGAGGTGTTTGTGGTCACCAGCCTTGCGGCCGACGAACTGAAACAACGAATCGCCGCATGCCAGCCGCTCCCGGCTGGCAAAGCACGACCTGGCGTTCGTCCATAGCGTTCAGCATTCCACCATCGCCCATGGGGTGGACCACCATGCCGTGCGAGCCCCAGTGATCGACCTGGAAGAACCAGAAGGGCCAGTAAACCTAATCACAGCCTTGATACATGGATGTGACATGAGACTGTGGGGGTCGTTGTGGGGGACCGATGCCTTTTCGAGTGGGGCAAGAGAGCGGTCGTAGAAGTTGGTACGTCTTCGTAGACCGCCCCAAGGAACTGCGCGGAAGGCGCGGAGGAAAGACCGTTAGGCGTAAGGCCGGAGAGACACGAGAGGAAGCTCTTAAGAACGCTCTGCGCATAGAGGCAACTCTTATGGCGTCCTGGGTTGCAGAGCTAAACCAGAGCCCCTTTCAGGCTGCGCGGGAGGCCTCTAACGAGCAAGGAGTGCCGTTAGACGAAGCACTCGATCACGAACTACGAGAGCGGGGCTACAAGAAGAAAGAAAAAGACCGTTTGGTACTAGGCCTATTCGATCAAGAGACAGTTGAAGCACAAGGACTAGAGCTTTGCCTCAGCCGCAAAGAGAAGGCGCAACTGGAGGAAATCAAGGCGAATATCCGTCCGTGGTCCGATTGGGTAAGAGAGCGGGAGGCATTGGAAGACCGAGCCGCATCAACTGTGGTCAACTGGCAGACGAAGCTCAAAGGACTGGGTTCCTGGTACGGCTCGAGCGTTGTCGGGACAATGACGCGAAGAGATGCCAACGCCTACAAGCTGCACATGAAGGAGAAAGGGATGAGCAGCAACTCAATCTCTAATTACCTAGGAACATTCAGTGGCTTTTGGAACTGGGCAATAGCTAGCGGTGAAATCACAGGAGA
>JBMHDE010000036.1:0-15500 GCA_049889555.1 Synechococcus sp.
CGGTCGAAATGCCCGGGCTTACCGAACAGTTCAAAGGTCGCTGGATTGTCGACCTTTTCGACCTGGCTCTTCGCGGTGCTCCCACGCTCTGGTGGGCTGATGGTCATCGAGTCGTTCCTCGAGGGACGGGATCGAGGTGGAGGGCCACCCCTCCGACAAACCGGAGGTTCATCGGGGCCCCGGGCGTAGCGCTGCAAAACATCGCCATACCCGGGCGCCAGTGGTGTTCAGAAGCCAAAACCCCTGACTCTCACTGGAGCATTGGGCCCCAAAGAGGGGACCGCTGGCGGAAGCATAGATGTGCAGACCGATCCAAAGACCCAGGGAGTTACAAAGGTTCAATCCGTCGGCGCCCCAGTCGGGGCAGGGGGTCTGCCTGAGCGGCACTAACATCACCCACTGAGCATTTTCAAGCAGTAAATAACAATCAACCTCCTTTTTTAGGGTCTTTATCAACACAAACCGTGGGCCATCGAGCACAGGTTGATGGAGTGTCCAGAATGTCTTTCAATTGCTTCAGCCCCATGGCTCCGCTGGCACGCCGCCGCGCTGTCGCCATCCTGATCAGCGTGCTGATCGCCATCGCTGGGTGGGCCCCACCACCGCCAGCATTCGCCCTGCCAGGCCTGGCCTGGGGAGACCGCCACGCCGCGGCCACGCGAGCGGGTGGTCGCAAACCAATCAACCCCGCCGGGCCAAGTGGTCATTTGCAAGAAGTGGCCGCCCCTGGAGGTGTTCAACAAGTGCGCCATCACTTGGCAGGTCATCAGCCGCGATTGACGCTGACAACGCCAAACGATGGGGCCGTGATCCAAGGGACGGATTGGCCCCTGGAATTCGCCCTGGAGGATTGGCCCCTCGCAAGCGATCCCGACCTGGGCATTGGCCCCCATATAGCTGTTCAGATTGATGATCAGCAGCCCCCCCTGCGTTTCAGCGAAGCCATCACCGAACCTGGCACCACGACCTCACGACTCCAAGTCACCCTGCCAGCGCTGTCTCCAGGCAGCCACCGCCTCAGTGCTTACGCCGCTTATCCGTGGGGAGAGGCCGTGAAAAGCCCCGGGGCAAGCTTGCAATGGCGCCTGCATCAACTGCAGGCCATGAAGGGCACCCAGCCGGAACAAGACGATCCTTGGCTGGTGATGGTCAGTCCTTCAGACCTGGGAAGCGGTGAACCACTGCTGCTCGACTGGCTGGTTTGGAATGCTCCACTGCAGAACCTCCGCGAAGGCGACGGTCGCTGGCGACTGCGCTTAACCGTGAACGGAGACAGCTTCCTGGTGGATCGCCAAGACGCGGTTTGGATCCGCCAAAGCGGAAGCAGCAGCAGCCAGGGACGCGTGCAAATGGAACTCCTGGATGGACTCGGCGAACCCATCGCCCCCACGTTCAACAACCAGTTGCGAGCGATTCCGGCGAAAACCAAGCAACGACCTGTATGGCTTCAATCCCGACTCACTGACAACGAGCTGGCTCGCCTCCTGGGTGAGCCCAGCATCGACCAAGCACCGATCGACGCTGAGGTCGACGCTGAGACGGAAGACCGCAGCACCATGGGTGTGATCGGCCCGGATCAACAGCCAGCAGAGGCTCCCTCCATCAACGATCAGCTTGAGGCGACGCCCACAAAGGCAAGCAGCCCAACAGCCGCGAACAGCCAGTCAGAAGTAAACAGCCAATCAGCAACCGACCAACCGGCCAAACCAACAACAACGCAACCATCCGAAAGCAGCACACCAGAACCAAGCACGGCAGTCCCAACGCCATCGCAGGAGCCGCCATCAGGCGCTGCATCCAGCAGCCCAACAGGATCGGCTGGATCGCCGATGCCTACCCAGCAGGAGGAACGCCTCACCCCCGCCTCCAGCCTGGGAGGATCAGCGCGGGAGCTGGTCAATCCTGACGGCACCCAGCGCTGAGTTATGAGCCTCCTGCCCTGAACGCCTCCACTTCTCACTCCCAGGCGGACAACCGCTTTGCCCTCGGCCTATCGCCCAGCGCCCTGCCGCTCTTGCAGCGCCTTGCGCAAGCAAACCAGGTGGATGCCATTGCCCTCAGCGCTGGAGCCGCATCCACGCTCACGACCGTTCCCGACAATCTGATGCAAAGCAATGCCGCAGCACTCCTGCGGCAGCATTGGCATGGCACCGTCGTGGTGATCGGAGCCATCGGAGCCGTCACGCGCCTGATCGCACCGTTGATCAGCGACAAAGATCACGATCCGGCTGTGCTGGTGGTCGATGCCTCAGCACAGATGGTGGTGCCACTTCTGGGGGGGCATCGGGCAGGGGCTGAAGCCATCGCCCAACAACTGGCCAGCCTCTTAGGCGCCACGGCAGTGATCACCGGCGACTGCGCCAACCAACAACGGTTGGCCTTGGATGCCTTCGGCCATGACTGGGGCTGGATTGCCAGCGGTGAGAGCAGCAGCTGGCGACAGCTGATGGTGGCGCAGGCCCAAGGACACCTCGTCGCCGTGGAGCAATCCTGCGGCAATCAACTGTGGCGTCAATCAAAAGGGGCCGCAATCAGCCTCCCCGACATCAACCACCCCGACAGCCGGGCTAACGCCCACAGGCTGCTGATCACCGCCCAACGGCCCCATGGCACGCCATCACCGTCATGCCGCTGGCACCCTCCCGTGCTCTGGCTTGGGGTGGGCTGTGAACGCAACACCAGCCTCAGCCTTATTGAGCGCGCCATTGACGCAGCCCTGTGCGAAGCCGGCCTCGCTAAACAATCCGTGGCGGGCCTTAGCACCATCGACCGCAAGGGTGATGAAACAGCTCTGCTGCAACTGGCGCAGCAACGACAATGGCCCCTCAAGCTCCACACTGCAGCTGAACTGGCATCCATCCACGTGCCCACTCCCTCCACCGTGGTGCAAGCGGAGATGGGCACCGCATCGGTGGCTGAAGCAGCCGCCCTGCGTGCTGCAGGGCCCAACGGTGAACTGCAGCTGCCCAAGCGCATCGAGAAAGCCGGTTCCGACGAACAGGGAGCGGCCACCGTCTCCATCGCACAAGCCACCGAGGCGTTTGCACCCCAGCGCGGTGAACTGCATCTGATCGGCAGCGGGCCAGGGGACTTGGCGCTGCTGACCCCCGATGCCCGCAGCGCCCTCAGCCGCTGCGTGGCCTGGGTGGGCTACGGCCTCTATCTCGATCTCCTCGAGCCCCTACGCCGTGCCGATCAAGTGCGATTTGACGGGCAGCTCACGCGTGAACGAGACCGCTGCCTGCAAGCCCTCGACCTCGCCCGCCAAGGCACCAAAGTGGCGTTGGTGTCATCGGGCGACAGCGGGATTTATGGCATGGCTGGCCTGGCCCTCGAGCTCTGGCTATCGCTGCCTGAACTCGAGCGTCCTGGTTTTACCGTGCACCCGGGACTGTCTGCCTTGCAACTGGCCGCCGCCAGAGCTGGTGCGCCGCTCATGCATGATTTCTGCACAATCAGCCTCAGCGACCGCCTGACGCCTTGGGAGGTGATTGAAAAGCGGCTCGAAGCTGCCGCCGCAGGAGATTTCGTGGTGGCTCTCTACAACCCCCGCTCCAAGGGACGGGACTGGCAACTGGAAAAAGCACGCCAAATCTTGCTGAGCGGACGCCCGGGCTCGACGCCGGTGGTCCTTGCCCGGCAGCTGGGCCGGCCTGACGAATCCGTCAGGCTTGAGGAACTCGAATCGCTCGCGGTCGAAGCCGTCGACATGCTCACCGTTTTGGTGATCGGCAACAGCAGCAGCAGGGCTTCAGGCGGAAAATTGGTGACCCCACGGGGGTACCCCGGCGCCGAGCTGAGCTAGATGATGCACATCAAGTTTGCAGTCGGGATGACAGGATTCGAACCTGCGGCCCCTTCGTCCCGAACGAAGTGCGCTACCAAGCTGCGCTACATCCCGATGACGGGACTTTAGAAGATGACCTCCCTGCAGAAACCCGACTGGTTGCGCGTGAAAGCGCCGCAACGGGAGCGCATCGGCGCCGTCGCCGACATGCTCGTCGACCTGAAACTGAACACGGTTTGCCAGGAAGCAAGCTGCCCCAACATCGGTGAGTGCTTCGCCGGGGGCACAGCCACCTTTCTGATCATGGGGCCAGGCTGCACCCGGGCCTGCCCCTATTGCGACATCAACTTCGATAAGAGCGTGCGCACGCTGGATCCCACAGAGCCCGAAAGGCTCGGGGAAGCCGTTGCCCGTCTTGGTTTGAAGCACGTGGTGATTACTTCGGTGAACCGCGATGACCTGGAGGACGGCGGTGCCTCTCAGTTCGTCGCCTGCATTGCGCAGGTGAAACAGCGTTCACCGCTCACCACGATCGAACTGCTGATCCCCGACTTCTGCGGCAACTGGGATGCGTTGGCCACCGTGATGAATGCGGGTCCCCACGTGTTGAACCACAACATTGAGACCGTGCCCCGGCTCTATCGCAAGGCCAGACCCCAAGGCGTTTATGCCCGTTCATTGGAGCTGCTCCAGCGGGTGCGTGATCATTGGCCACGGGCCTACAGCAAATCAGGGCTGATGGTGGGCCTTGGCGAAACCGATGCGGAGGTCATCGATGTGTTGCGTGACCTGCGGAAGCATCGCGTCGACATCGTCACGATCGGTCAATACCTTTCCCCCGGGCCCAAGCATCTGCCGGTGGATCGGTTCGTCACCCCGGAGCAATTCGACCGTTACCGCCAGGGAGGCGAAACCGATCTGGGGTTTCTCCAAGTGGTCAGCACCCCGCTCACCCGCAGCAGCTATCACGCAGGCGAGGTGCAAAGGCTGATGATGGCGCACCCGCGTTGAACGTTCAGGCCCGCAAGTCACCGCTCACTGGTTTCCAGGCATGGAGGCTCCAGGCCACAAGACCGCGGGCAATCATCGGATCCTGCTGAATGAACTGCTCAGCCGCCGCATAACTCGACGCTTCAAAGACCAGCAAACCGCCGCCCCCGGGCTGGTGGTCACCATCCACCAAAAAACCGCTAGCGATGCGCAGCCCTGCATGGCGCTGGGCCTCGACCCAAAGGCGATGGTCATGACAATGACGACGACGCTGCTCAGGAGGCAGCGTCGTCATGGCAGCCGTGAAGGTTTCCTGCTTGACAAACCAGGGCACGGCAGCAAACCCAGATCAGGCGGTCACCGCCGCTCGATCGACCAAGCCCATGGCGGCCCGCTCACTCGGAGGCACCAGCACCTTGAAGCGCGACTTGGCCACACTCCAATCGGCAAGCAAAGCAGAGGCTTTTTCACTCCCAGTCGACGCCACATGGGCCTCAAGCAATCCCCGAAGCATGGTCTCCTGCTCCACTGTGCTGAGCTGACAGACCTCCACAATTTCGTGGTTCACCCGGGCATTCAAGCCACCGTTGTGATCCAAAATGAAAGCCACACCTCCGGTCATGCCGGCGCCAACATTGCGGCCAGTGCTACCGAGCACGACCACCACGCCACCGGTCATGTATTCGCAACAGTGGTCGCCCGTGCCTTCCACCACGGTGCGAGCACCGCTGTTGCGTACGGCAAAGCGTTCGCCGGCACGGCCATGCACGAACAGTTCCCCACCCGTGGCGCCATAGAGGCAGGTGTTTCCAAGGATCACCTGCTCTCCAGGCACGGTGGTGCCGGGATTGGGCACCAGCACAATTCGGCCACTGTTCATCCCCTTGCCGATGTAATCGTTGGCCTCACCCTGCAGACGCACATCCATGCCCTGCACAAGAAATGCACCAAAGCTCTGACCCGCTGCGCCATGGAAGTGGAGCTGTAGCTGACCGTTGAAGCCACGGTTGCCGTGGCGGGCCGCAATCTCACCGGCCAAACGAGCACAAACGCTGCGGTCGGTGTTGACAATGTCGATCGTGCGAGTCACGGACCCATGGCCGTCAATCGCCGCCATTAACTCAGGATCTGCGAGCAGCTGATCTTCGAGGATTGGCCCATTGCCATGGGCCTCGGCCGCATGGGTTAGCCAAGTGCGGCCATCAGCACCGGTGACGGGTGCCAACAGGGTGGTGAGATCCACCGACTGGGTCTTGGCGAGGTGGACCCCACGGGGCTGGAGCAGATCGTTGCGACCAATCAAATCATCGAAACGAGCCACACCCAGAACGCTCATCAGTTGACGCACTTCTTCCGCCACATAAAGGAAGAAATTGACCACGTTTTCGGGGATACCAGTGAAACGCTTGCGGAGGGCCTCCTTCTGCGTCGCCACACCCACAGGGCAGTTATTGGTGTGGCAAACGCGAGCCATGATGCAGCCTTCAGCGATCATCGCCACAGAACCGAAGCCAAATTCCTCGGCACCCAGCAGGGCCGCCATCACCACATCCCAACCGGTCTTGAGACCGCCATCAGCCCGCAGCAAAACTCGGTCGCGCAAACCGTTCGCCATCAGACTGCGATGCACCTCAGTGAGGCCCAGCTCCCAGGGGCCACCGGCATGCTTGATGGAACTGAGTGGCGAGGCACCGGTGCCACCGTCATGCCCGGAAATTTGGATCACGTCGGCATTGGCCTTAGCCACACCAGCCGCAATGGTGCCGATTCCAATCTCGGCCACCAGCTTCACCGAGACCCGAGCCTTGGGATGCACCTGATGCAGGTCGTGAATCAACTGCGCCAGATCTTCAATCGAATAGATGTCGTGGTGGGGAGGGGGCGAAATCAAGGCAACGCCAGGTTTGCTGTTGCGCAGCCAAGCGATGTACTCGTCCACCTTGGGACCAGGGAGCTGACCGCCTTCTCCAGGCTTGGCACCCTGGGCCACCTTGATCTCCAACTGCTGACCACTGCGCAGGTATTCGGCAGTGACCCCAAAACGGCCAGATGCAATCTGCTTGATCGCTGAACAAGCGGTGTCGCCATTTTTCAACCCACGGATCGCCGGCAAGGTGGCCGAGCGCCCCTCACCATCCACATCATTCAGAGGGTTGAAGCGGGCGGGATCTTCGCCGCCTTCGCCACTGTTGCTCTTCCCGCCGATGCGGTTCATCGCCACAGCCAGCACCTCATGGGCCTCACGCGATAGGGCCCCGAGGCTCATTCCACCGGTACAGAAGCGCTCACAGAGACTCTCCACGCTCTCCACCTGATCAAGCGGCAGCGGAGTTGCCGCTGTCTTGAACTCAAGAAGGTCCCTTAGGGCCGTGACCGGGCGGTTCTCCAACAGGGTGCGGTAGGTGGCGAAATGGTCATAACCCGGCCCCTCCTTCACGGCCTTGTGAAGGGCTTTCGACATCTCAGGACTGTTGAGGTGGAACTCACCTCCCGTGCGGTATTGCACAAAACCCATGAACTCAAGTTTGGTGCGATTGAGCTCAGGGAAAGCCTTCGCATGCAGCAGCAGGGTCTCGCGGGCCAGCTCCTGCAGCGAGAGACCTGCCACTCGGCTGGTGGTGCCGGTGAAAGAGCGGTCGATCACATCGGCTCCGAGACCGATAGCCTCAAAAATCTGGGCGCCGTGATAACTGGCCAGCAGCGAGATACCGATCTTGGACAGAATTTTGCGCAGGCCATTTTCAAGGGCCTCCCGCACATTGGCCTGGGCTTGGGCAGCGGTGAGGACTGCAAGTTTGCCTTGTTCGATGCGCTTCTGGGTCTTGGGATGAGCCAGCCAGTGACGGGTGGTTTCCCAGGTGAGCCAAGGGCAAACAGCACTAGCGCCGTAGCCGATCAAACAAGCCAGGTGATGGGTGCTCCAGCACTGCGCCGTATCGACCACCAAAGAACAACGCAAACGCTGGCCCTGGCGCAAGAGGTGATGGTGCACGGCACCCACGGCCAACAAAGGCGGTAATGCCGCTGACGTGGCGGTGAGCTCTGCAGCACCACCATCGGCCGCGATGCGATCGCTTAGTACCAGGATCTGGGCACCGGCTTCAACCGCAGCACTGGCATCTGCGCAGAGACGGTCGAGAGCCGTCTGCAACGCATCGGATGACTGGGTTGGATCAAACTGCGTCGACAGATTCTGACAAGGCAAGCCCTGCTGGGACACAGCCGCCAACTCCGCCTCGTTGAGGACTGGTGAATCCAGGTGCACCAGAGCAGCCGCATCCGCATGCGGACGCAAGGCAGGACGTCGCTGACCCAGGTGCATCTCCAAATTCATCACCAGCTTTTCGCGCAGCGGATCAATCGGCGGATTGGTGACCTGGGCGAAGCGCTGCTTGAAGTAGTCGTAGAGCAAGTGCGGCTTGTCGGAAAGCACCGCCAACGGGATGTCATCCCCCATGCAATAGGTGGGTTCCTTGGCCGCACCAGCCATGTCTTCAATCACCAGCTCCAGGTCTTCAGCGGTGAAGCCGGTGGCTGTTTGCAGCCGCAGCAAGTCAAGATCCCCCAGCCGACGCCCATCGACCCAAGGCTGAGGGGCAAGGTTGCGGCGGTGTTGACTGAGCCAGTCGCCGTAGGGATGCGAAGCCGCCGCATCTTCCTTCACAGCCCAGTTGTCCAGCAGCTGGCCGCTTTCCAAATCCACGGCCAACATCTGGCCGGGGCCCAGACGTCCACGGCTGACCACGGTCTTATCGCTGAGATCAACCACGCCGGTTTCCGATCCCATGATCACAAAACCGTCGCTGGTGGTGCACCAACGGGCTGGGCGCAGACCATTGCGGTCCAAGGTGGCGCCGACGCGTTTGCCATCCGCAAAAACCAGCAAAGCCGGACCATCCCAAGGCTCTTGAATGCCGGCATTAAATTCATACATCGCCGTCACCTCAGGACGGCTATCGAGATCGGGCTGATTCCGGAACGCTTCGGGCACCAGGGTGATCAAGCTGTCGGTGATCGAACGGCCGCCACGCACCATCAATTCCAGGATTGCGTCGAGATTGGCCGAATCGCTGAAGGCAGGATTCACCACAGGATTCAGGTCGGCAGCGGCCTCGCCCCACACGTCTGCCAGCTGCGACTCAGACGCTCGAGCCCAATTGAGATTGCCAAGCAGCGTGTTGATCTCGCCGTTATGGCCCAGCAATCGCATGGGCTGAGCCAGCGGCCAACGGGGAAGCGTGTTTGTGCTGAAACGGCGGTGATACACCGCAAAGCTGACCGCAAAACGAGGGTCTCGTAGGTCGGCATAGAAGGCGGCAAACACCTCCGAACGCACCATGCCCTTGTAAACGACCGTGCGGCTACTCAGCGACGCGACATACAAGTCACGTCCCCCTTCCGGACCGAAGACCTTGCGGGCGCGGTCGCCCAAGCGACGGCGAAGACGGAAAAGCTGTGCTTCCAGAGCATCGCCGCTTTGGTCACCCTCAACGAGCCACTGATAGATCGAAGGCGCTGTGTCGCGGGCTAAGGGACCCAGCACCGCCGGATCCACCGGAACCTCGCGCCATCCCAGGGAACGCAGACCTAAAACTGCCGCTTCTTCCGCCGCAAAAGCTTGGGCCTGGGCACGACGCTCGGCATTGGCAGGCAAAAACAACATGCCCAGGCCGCGGCCTGATCCCGCGGCCGCCGCCTCGGGCCACACGTCCTTCAAGTAATCCCAAGGGATGCCGCACAACACGCCAGCACCGTCACCGGAATCACCATCACCGCCGCAACCGCCGCGGTGCTCCATGCAACCGAGTCCGCGTAGCGCCTGTTGAAGCAACCAATGGCTGGTTTGGCCCTGCAACTGGGCCAGGAAACCCACACCACAGGCATCCTTCTCTCCGGCCACCGCTTCTGGAGCACGGGTATCGCAGTGGGGCCAAACAGGGGCGGAATGTTGGGTCATGTCTTTCAATCGAATCGAACGTCAGCCGCAGGGCATGCAACCGCTGGCAGCACTCACGCCAGTCTCGACTTTAGGGAGGCGTGGTGCGCCCTCGAAATCCGGCTAGCGTCCTGCCCATGGTTTCGCCTCCACCGCTGCCTGTCCCGATCCCAGAAGTGCGGGTGGCTCAACCCGTGCAGGGATCGCGACTCCACCTGGCTGGAACTGAGATCACAACCCCCTGGTTTTGGGTCGGAAACGACCAGCGCAAGCCCGATCAACTGTGGCTGCCCCTGGATGTGTTGATCGGCGGATTGGGCTTTCAACGCCAACAAAGCCGCACTGGTGAACTCCTGGAGTGGTATGGCCAAAAAGGTCTGCTGAGCGAGCTCCCCCAACGCACAATCGATGACGAGGTGGGCATCGAGGTCAGTCAATGGCTGCGCAACCTCGGTGTGCAGGTCAACCGCGCCAGCAACGGCCTTGTGATCGACTTTCCACCTGCCACTGTGGTTCGCCTGAGGCGAGGGAAAGGCAGCACAGCCAACCGCCTCGTGCTCGACCTCAATCGCGCCGCCCTTGTGCAACGCCAAGGAAGCGATCTGCGGCTGGGAATCAGCGTCACACCAAGCCAAGAGCGCCAACTGAGGGCCCTTGGACTGAAGCCGCGCCGAAAGAGCAACAGTCTCGTGTTGGAAGGACAAAGCACAATGCTTTCCACCCTCACGCTCACCGCTCCCTGGCGGGTCGTGCTCGATGGCGTCAGCACCGGCACCGCCAAGCCTGCTGGCCGTGATGGCCGAGACCCTCTGGCAGCCGCCCTGCTCAACCCGACGATCCAGAGACTGCTGCGACGGGGGCTGATCCTCGACCGTCGCGTGGTGAAGGTCGGAGTTAAATCCGTGATGATCTACCGGATTGGAGCCAATCCAACACGTCAACGACTGGATTTGCGCCCCTTAGCGCCGACCCATAGCCAACAGGGATTGCGCTACTTGACCCAGCTCTCTCAACCGGCTGGTGCACTGATGTCCGTCAACGGCGGCTTCTTCAACAGAGTGCGGCAACTCCCCCTGGGCGCTGTAAAACGGGATGGCACCTGGCTCTCAGGCCCAATTCTGAACCGAGGCGCCGTTGGTTGGGGCGCAGACAACCGACTGCAATTCGGCCGATTGCGTCTGCATCAAGAACTCAGGGTTGAAGGCGGTCCACCCTGGGGGCTGGGCTATCTCAATAGCGGTTATGTGCAACGCGGCCTCAGCCGTTACGACCGAGCCTGGGGGCCCGTCTACCGGGCCTTGAGCAGCCAGGAAAAGGCGATGACCGTGATCAATGGGCAAGTGCGCTCCACGCACGACAACGCAGCGCTCAGTCGCGGTGTGCCGATCCCACACCAGGGCGATCTGATCGTCGCTCGCGCTGGTGCACCACTGCCGGCCCAATTCGGTCAACGGGTCGCCATTCGCAGCACGAGCTCAGATCCGCTGGGCAACCAACCGCAGGTTTTGGGCGGCGGACCATTACTGCTGAAAGGAGGGCAAGTGGTTTTAAACGGACGTGGGGAAGGCTTTCGGGATGGATTCCTATCCCAAGGGGCGCCCCGCACGGTGATTGCCCAGGATCGAACCCGTTTGTGGCTGCTCACGCTGGAAGGCGCAGGCAACAGCGATCCAACCCTGCTGGAAAGCAGCTTGGCCCTGAAGCAACTGGGCATCAGCGATGCCCTCAACTTGGATGGAGGGAGCTCCACCTCGCTGTTCGTGGCCAATCAACTGGTCATGACCGGTCGAGGCATCGCCCCAAGGGTCCAGAACGCCGTTGGGCTGGTGCCAAGATGAAAAGACACTCTGTCTGACCCCGGGGCGATGGGCGCCAATCTGCAAATCACATCCACGGCCGCGGCAGAGCTCGGACGCCAAGCTGCCGTTGCTGGAACCCCGGGGCAAATGCATCTCGACCTTGTGCCTGGAAGCTGCGAAAACCACGTGATCCGCCTGCAGCCAGGGGTGATGGGAGGAGTTCCGGTTGCCCGTGGCGATGGCATCACCCTGCACGCCCCTGCGGCACAGGTCTCTGCCTTGGGAGGCCTATGCCTCGACTACCGCAGTGACCTCAGCGGCGGTGGTTTCTTAGTGACGGCCCGCAGTGGCATCCGCAGCTGCGCCTGCGGAAGCGCATTTACGCGTCTCTGAAGTGGTCGTCAGGCGACCCGGTATGGTGGTGGATTGTCGAACCAGGTCGGGTCTCCGGCCGCAACCCGACCGTCGATGCCAACTATCCAACAGCTGATCCGTAACGAGCGCCAGAGCGTCAAGGCGAAGACCAAGTCGCCTGCTCTGCGTTCCTGCCCTGAGCGCCGCGGCGTGTGCACTCGCGTGTACACCTCCACGCCGAAGAAACCCAACTCGGCCCTGCGCAAAGTGGCACGTGTGCGCCTCACCTCCGGCTTCGAGGTGACCGCCTACATCGGCGGCATTGGACATAACCTCCAAGAGCACTCCGTGGTGCTGATTCGCGGCGGCAGGGTCAAGGACCTTCCCGGTGTGCGCTACCACATCATTCGCGGCACCCTCGACACCGCCGGTGTCAAGGATCGTCGCCAGTCTCGCTCCAAATACGGTGCCAAGACACCCAAAGATTGATGCATGAGAGGGCACTCTCAACAAGTGCCCTTAACGCATCCCAACGCAGATTTTATTTCCCTTCCACTGACAGTTCATGTCACGCCGTAACGCCGCCATCAAACGCCCGATCCTTCCCGATCCCCAATTCAATAGTCGTCTCGCCACCATGATGGTGGCCCGTCTGATGAAGCATGGGAAAAAATCCACTGCGCAACGGATTTTGTCCGATGCTTTCGGCCTGATTGGTGAGCGAACAGGCAACGACCCCATCGAGCTGTTTGAAACTGCCGTCAAGAATGCAACTCCCCTCGTGGAGGTGCGTGCTCGTCGCGTTGGTGGTGCCACCTATCAGGTGCCCATGGAAGTGCGTCAAGAACGGGGTACTGCCATGGCCTTGCGCTGGTTAGTGAGCTTCTCGCGCTCCCGCAATGGTCGCAGCATGGCTCAGAAATTGGCCGGTGAATTGATGGATGCCGCCAACGAGGCCGGCAATGCCGTTCGCAAGCGCGAAGAGACTCACAAAATGGCTGAAGCCAACAAAGCCTTCGCCCACTACCGCTACTGATCCAGCAGTCGTCCCGGCATCCTCAGCACGCCGGGACGGACCTGTAGGATCTGCACCGCCTTTTTACGCCCCACCCCGGAGTTTTCTGTGGCTCGCGCCTTTCCCCTGGAACGCGTCAGAAATATTGGTATTGCTGCCCACATTGATGCGGGCAAAACCACCACAACCGAACGGATTCTGTTCTATTCCGGTGTGGTGCACAAAATTGGTGAGGTGCACGATGGTGCAGCCGTCACCGACTGGATGGCCCAAGAGCGCGAGCGCGGCATCACCATCACTGCTGCGGCCATTTCCACCAGCTGGAATGACCATCGGATCAACATCATTGATACCCCTGGGCACGTTGACTTCACGATTGAAGTTGAACGTTCCATGCGGGTCCTCGATGGGGTGATCGCCGTCTTCTGCGCTGTCGGCGGTGTGCAACCCCAGTCGGAAACCGTTTGGCGCCAAGCCGATCGCTATTCCGTGCCCCGGATGGTGTTCGTCAACAAAATGGACCGCACGGGTGCCGACTTCCTGAAAGTTCACGGTCAAATTAAAGATCGCTTAAAAGCCAATGCTGTTCCCATTCAGCTCCCGATTGGTGCTGAAGGCGAATTAAGCGGCATTATTGATCTCGTCGAGAACAAGGCTCACATCTATCAAGATGACCTTGGTCAAAATATTGACGTCACTGAGGTTCCTGCCGAGATGCAGGATCAAGTTGAAGAGTGGCGCAATGTGCTGATGGAAGCCGTTGCCGAAACCGACGAGGCTCTGATTGAGAAATTCCTCGAGACTGGCGAACTCAGCGTTGATGAGCTGAAGAAGGGTATTCGCGAAGGCGTGCTCAAGCACGGCCTCGTCCCTGTTCTCTGTGGTTCCGCCTTTAAGAACAAGGGTGTTCAACTGGTGCTCGACGCCGTTGTCGACTACCTCCCCGCTCCAGTCGATGTTCCGCCAATTCAAGGCGTCTTGCCCGATGGCAAAGAAGCTGTCCGTCCTTCCGACGACAAGGCACCCTTCAGCGCCTTGGCCTTCAAGGTGATGGCTGACCCCTACGGCAAGCTGACCTTTGTTCGGATGTATTCCGGCGTTTTGGAGAAGGGCAGTTATGTGCTCAACTCCACCAAAGGGGAAAAAGAACGCATCTCCCGTCTCGTCGTGCTTAAAGCAGACGATCGCGAAGAAGTCGATGCGCTGCGTGCTGGCGACCTGGGTGCTGTTCTCGGCCTCAAAGCCACTACCACCGGTGACACCCTGTGCGCCTCGGACGATCCAATTGTTCTTGAGACCCTGTTCGTACCCGAGCCGGTGATCTCCGTGGCTGTTGAGCCTAAGACCAAGGGCGATATGGAGAAACTCTCCAAAGCCCTGGTGGCTCTCGCCGAAGAAGATCCCACCTTCCGCGTCAACACTGATGCGGAAACGGGACAAACCGTGATCGCCGGCATGGGCGAACTTCACCTCGAAATCCTGGTGGACCGCATGCTGCGCGAATTCAAGGTGGAAGCGAATATCGGCGCCCCTCAAGTGTCATATCGCGAAACTATCCGTGCTTCGGCACGGGGTGAGGGCAAGTTCTCCCGTCAGACTGGTGGTAAGGGTCAATACGGCCATGTGGTGATCGAAATGGAGCCGGGCGAACCCGAGTCCGGCTTCGAGTTCGTCAACAAAATCGTTGGCGGCGTCGTTCCCAAGGAATTCATCAAGCCCTCTGAAATGGGCATGAAGGAGACCTGTGAATCCGGTGTTATCGCTGGATTCCCCATGATTGACATCAAAGTCACCATGGTTGACGGCTCCTACCACGATGTGGACTCGTCGGAAATGGCGTTCAAAATCGCCGGATCCATGGCCTTCAAAGATGCGGTCAAAAAGTGCAGCCCTGTTCTGCTTGAGCCGATGATGAAGGTCGAGGTCGAGGTTCCCGAGGATTTCCTTGGCTCGATCATCGGTGACCTGTCTTCACGTCGTGGGCAGGTTGAAGGTCAGGCCATTGACGATGGAACGTCAAAGGTCTCGGCCAAGGTGCCCTTGGCCGAGATGTTCGGCTACGCCACCGAGCTCCGATCCATGACCCAGGGTCGGGGTATTTTCTCGATGGAATTTAGCCACTACGAGGATGTTCCTCGCAACGTGGCAGAAGCCATCATCTCCAAGAATCAGGGCAATTCCTGATCTCTATCCAACCCTAATTTCACCCCCGATTCTTTAATAACAATGGCACGCGAGAAGTTCGAAAGGAACAAGCCCCACGTCAACATCGGCACCATTGGCCACGTTGACCACGGCAAGACCACCCTTACCGCTGCGATCACCAACGTGCTCGCCAAGAAGGGTCAGGCTGAAGTTCAGAACTACGCCGACATCGACGGTGCTCCTGAAGAGCGTGAGCGCGGCATCACCATCAACACCGCCCACGTCGAGTACGAAACCGAGACTCGTCACTACGCCCACGTGGACTGCCCTGGTCACGCGGACTATGTGAAGAACATGATCACCGGTGCCGCTCAGATGGACGGCGCCATCCTCGTGTGTGCCGCCACCGACGGCCCCATGGCCCAAACCAAGGAGCACATCCTGCTGGCCAAGCAGGTGGGCGTTCCCGCTCTG
>JBMHDE010000037.1:0-16774 GCA_049889555.1 Synechococcus sp.
CCTGGTCAATGAAGGTGGTCGGAGTATTCACACTGTGCCGCTGAAGCCTCAGATAGCTGCAGTGTGATGATCTGGCTGCGGGCTCAAGCGGGTCTCCTTTTTTGAGGCTGACTCCAGATTCACTTTCTCAGGAGACCCTAACTCAACGACCGATAGGGAGGTACTAAATGCGAGATGCGGCAATACGTCACCAAGCTGCGAGAGCAGATAGCCCAGCTGGAGCAGGGCCGCCCAATAGACGTTTAGTCCTTTGGTTTTCTCACATCGCAGTTCAAGTCGATCGTCCGATCTGGATCCCAAGGCAGCTCGATCCGTTTGACGAACTCGCCGTCGACCCACATGTATCCGAGGTCGACTTTCTTGGGCTTTTTCCTTTTTTTAGGTCGTTCCATGAGCTCACTCCTCCGAACTCAACATAGATGTGTGAGCCGTAAGCGTTCGATTGTCTAGGTGCGCGGTCAGCTTTCATATGACCGCTCAAGATGTTGACGCTTTGCTTCTGACATCCTCCATTGCTTGGCCTCAGCCGCCATTGTGAGTTGTATTTCTGCCTCAATATTGAGCTCATCTTTAAGGACATTTAACTCGCTCTGGATCTCATCAAGAGTGACATAGAAAAACTCTTTTCTATTGTTCTCTAAATTCACACGCCGGTTATCAAAGTGTTTGTGAAGTGCATTTTCCAGCGTGGGTGCGTCAGACGTTCTAATCATGGCGTGAACGTCAAATGGGAATGGAACTGATGCATCTCCAAGCTCTTTTACTCGATCCATTGGCTCGAGTCTTCTTGTCATGCCGATCTTGAGCATATCTTCGCCGAAGCTACCAATATTTGAAATGATGTAGACATGCCCGCTCTTCGTGAGCATTGCTTGGCTTATATAACGGTTCTTTTCTTCCATCTCTTTCATTCTCTGCTCAAGTTCTGCGATTTGAGCAAAAAGCTTTTCCTTTTGCTTTTCGTTTGCCCCCTCTACTTCTGCGCGCGCTTTCGTAAGGGCATCATCGTATCGCTTAGCTTCTTTCTCTGCATCTCTTTTGGCCTTTTCCAGTTCCTTAGCAGCTCGTTCTTCTTCACGGATCTGTTCTCTAATTCTTGCTTGTTCCTCTTTTTCACGCTGCTTCCACTCCTGATATTCGTAGACATAGCCAAGCTCTTGCAGTTTCAGTTCTTTGTAGTTCCTGCTTATCTGGACCATGTTTGACCGTTGTCCAATTTTATTGATTGCCTCATAAGATGCTTGAATTCTTTTCTTCATCAGTGAAACGTTCTTGTATGTTACTTTCGCGATAAACGAATCGCATTCTCCGTTGAATGCTCTTAGGAGTAGCTGAATAGACGCCTTTTGCATTTTTATTCCCTTTGCTTCCGAGTTATTGAATGAAACCACGCTTACTATGTATCCCGCAGCTTTTTCTCTAGCCCATGTGTTTTCGGCTTCCCTAACGTGTACGAGCATGGCTTTGATTTCTTTATTGAGATGCTGGAGATTTTCCTCCCACTCTCCTGATGATTCAAAGCCATAGTTAGGCTCGTAGTATCCGTAATTTTGATATACCGTTTCCTCGCGAGCAAGAGCCAGCTGGCTTTCAAGTTCTAGAAGATCACTCTTCTGCTCTTTGTATTCGTTTCTCAGATCTTCTAGGTTCTTCTCGAGCTGGAATTGCGCGGATCTAGCTTCATTATATATGACGTCAAGTTCTTGATCAGCTTTTTCCTTTAATTCGGCAATCTTTCTTTCTTCTTCTCTTACATATCTGTTGATTTTGCTTTCTTCCTCCTGAACATATCTATCGATTTGCAATGCAGGCGCATATTTTTGCTCGATCTGATTAAGGCGACCTCTCATCCTCAGTGCCCACCACAGTAATGCACCTGCAGAACCAGAACTCAAGGCAACCAGTACCCAGCTCATAGAGCTACTCATCGCTCAGCTCATTCTGACCCACCTGTTGAACTCTCCTAGGAAAGCTTCGCCATGGCAGCTCTCAGGTCAGTGGCTGTCATCCAGCGCTGGAAACGCTGCTCGTGCATCTGCAGGGAGTGCCCCATGCTCTGAGCACACAATTTCACAACGCTCAGCAAACACCGAACGCGTGAATTGATCGTGTTCACAACACCCCACCCGATCACGACGGCACATGCCGCGCGGAATACCATGGTTGTTGTCTTGTCCATGCGCCAAAGATGGCAGCGGAATCCAACGTGATCGACGTTTAGTTCCTGTTGAGATAACGGCAGTATTCCCAAACCTTTTCCATAGTCTCCCGTTCATTGCCCAGTGGAGTGAGACGCAGCTTCCTGGCGACAGACGCCCAGCTGCCCATGTCTTCACCGGCGTAAACAGCAGCACAGATCTCTCGTTTCGACTGACAAGAAGCCAGCAGGGCGATCAGCGGGAGGAGGAACAGGAGCTTTCTCATTACTCAATCAGCGGCATGACCTATGTGCCGCTGCTCGCGACCTGTCTTTCATCGTCTGACTCTTCTGGTTCCACGATTGCCGTGTCTCCTTTTGGAACCAAACGCGGATGCAAGCTCGATATCCGGCGTCGTAGTTGAAGTTTTTAACTGCCGATGCACCAGACGGTGCGACGAGTGAGCCGAGCAGCAGCGGCAGGAGCAAGAGTTTCCTCATACGCTAAGCATGGCAACGACTCAGACCCTTAGACAGATATGAGTCACATGGTCGGCATTGATCCAGTTGATGACGCCAAGAGCAAAGCGCAATAAAAAAGGCCCCCGAAGGAGCCTTATGAATCAGAACGGTGCTTCCTCATCTGGAGGCTCAGTCTCAAGCTCGAGCAACCGCTCTAACTCTGCAGCCTCTGGTTGAGGCGGAGGGGGCAAGACATTGGACTGCTTCAGAGTGAGCATCGGCAGTTTTTCCAATTCTTGGCTTCCTGCCTCGTTACCTAGGCGGACCAGGATGTTGATCAGATAACTCAGCACTGGACCAGGCTGGTTGTCGAACGGCAGGATCTCCGCACGCATCCGTTGGCCATGGCCGACGAGAAGGCAACTCACCTCTTGGCCGATCAAGAAGGTGTTGACCAATCCAAGAGGAAATGTCTGGAGGAATCCATGAACGGGAATTTGGCACTCCCCCTCATCGATTTCGCTACGCATCAGGACACCAGGCCCTTTGCCGAAGCGCTTGAACTGGCCAATCACCTGGGTGATCTTCACCATGACGATCACGATTCGAAGAACACCTCCGGGTCCACAAAGACATACCCGGCTGCTACAAGGCCAGAAGTCTTGGCCTCTCGTCCCACCGCCGCAACGATCTGATTCATCGCCGGGATGCAGGGATGCATTGGGGTGTTGTCGATCTCGACTTGATCGACGACCTTTTGTTGCGCTGCTGATTCAGGCACCTGCGTGATGGCAGGTGCTGTTTCAGGCTCTTCGTCTTCGATCACCAAAGCTGGCGAACCGATGGGCTTGAAGTCAGGGTCTTCCAACCGGTCAATCACCAGTTGCTTCAGCTCGTCAGGTTGACGATCCCACCCGCAAACACGGACGAAGTTGATATCCGTCTCAACGGCAATGTGGCCATCGACGGCTAGCTCCAAATGATGCGGGTCGCTCCAGTACTTCAGGTTGCACAGAACCGGATAGACCTGACCGGTCTCCAGATCTGCGCCTTCACCCCACTGCAGCTCATGACCCCTCCCAAATTTGTCAGGGAATCGATAACGCAGTTTGGTGAGCCTGAGCCTGTTGCCTGCGAAAAATGGTGAAGGGGCCTTGGGCTTGTCCCCACCGTGGTCTGGGAAAGAACGGCCCCGATCACGGAGCCTTTCGAGAATTCCTACTTGCATGATCAGCAGTCGCCTCCCTGGCCGAAACCATGCGCGAGGTCGATGCAGTGAGGGCTGCGGAGCTGATGCTGTTGGAACCGTTGGAGCTGCTGCAGTTCACAGGTGACCGGTTGGTCACTTTGTGAATTTGCAGGCGAAAGCTGCCAGACGGGGAATCCCGCCTTCATAGTGGTGGTCATGGGCTCGGTTTGTAGTTGAGCGGAGACCCTTAGGGACTGTTGATGGCTCAGGTGGTTGCAGCCACCTGGGCCGGAGGTTCCTTTGCAGAACAACCAGCGCGCATCTAACAAGACCTATCGGGCTGAACAGATCATGTTCGGCACGTCAGCGATGACAACAAAACTGCGCTGATGCAACAGGGATGAGCCATGTGACAGAGCAGATGACCTGACCTCTTCAAAGTACCTGGCGTTTTCGGCTTTGCACTGGACGGACACCACTGATGGTGTTAGAAGCAGTCCTCGGCCTTCTCAGACGCTGTATCAAGGGGATACCAAACTTGACAGGGGTGGATAGACTCAGGCCGTCAGAAATAACTGAGCGCCGGAGACCGGTACCGATTAGGAACTGACGAGCCAGAGCCGCACCAGGCCAGAAGGTATGCCTCGAAATAGTTGGATGACCCGAGACCTGCTGCAACGGAAAGACTCTCAATAAGAGCTACGGATTCTCGATAAACCGCCAGTATTTCTGGCACAAGGACTATCGCCTGTGGGCCGACTCAGAAAAATCCAGGCCTTTACCCGGCATCTGCGCCCAGCCCAATTCCCTTTGCCATGTCGGCGACCAGAGCTCGCAGCCCTTTCTCAAATGCTGCCTCTGTTGCAACTGCGCCAACCAGATCGGTGTGGTGTGCAAGCGATTTCCAGCGGAAATTTCTGAAGGCCTTCTACGTGTAGGAATGGTCCCAACAACCCCCATGCACCCTTCTCCTAAACTAATAGGGTCTGGGCACTGCAATCAATAAGGCCCACTGATCAAAACTGTGGGGGTTTCTCGGATCTGAAAGGAACGAAACCCATTGGTATGAAAGGGGTGAACCGCCATGCCGTGCGAGCCCCAGTGATCGACCTGGAAGAACCAGAAGGGGTAGCAAAAGTGGGGATTCGTTTCCGGCTACAAGACCGGTTTACGGCACCGACACGGCAGTCACCCCAAGTCGATAGAGAGTCAGATCAGAGCACTAGAAAAGGCCGTCACCAACACAGCAGTCCAAGCAAATTTTAAGGGAGAGGCCAAATTGAGCGCACCTTTTCAAGGGCATTCATCGCTTCTCGGCGGCGGGTCTCGGCATCAGCCCCAGACAACAGCACCGTCACATGACCGAGCTTGCGCCCTTCGCTTTCTCCTTGTTTGTCGTACCAATGGAGGTGAAGGGATGCATCAGCCTGGAGCGCCGCCAGTCGCTGCTCCAACGGTGCCGCCTGCCCAGCTGCCAACCCCAGCAGGTTCACCATCAAGGCACCAGGAACGTTGAGCTCTGGATCGGGAACATCAAGCCCTGCAGCAATGCAAAGCTGCTGATCAAACTGACTGCTCTTGCAGGCCTCAATGGAAAAGTGGCCGGAATTGTGGGTGCGGGGAGCAATTTCGTTCACCAAAAGACCCTCGGGTCCGTAAAACATCTCGATCGCCAGCACTCCCACATAATCGAGCTTGGTGAGCAATGAAGCCGCAATGTTGTAGGCCGTGGCCTCGACCAACTGGTCGACCACCGCTGGAGCCAGCACCCAGTCGCACACCTGCTCAGATTGCTGCGTCTCCACAAGAGGCAAGGCCCGCACCCGTCCGGATTGATCGCGGCTCACCACCAGCGCCAGCTCCCTCTCGTAATCCACCCAACGTTCAAGCAGCCAATTGTCAGGGTCAACGGAGCGAAGCAGTTCTGCCAGGCAATCCACTGAACGAATCACCTGCGTGCCTTTGCCGTCGTAGCCACCGGTGGCCGCTTTCGCCATCACCGGAAACGACCAGCCTTTGGGTAAGGCAGGTGTTCCGGGGTCAATCGCTTTGAGTTCCACCCAGGCTGGGCTCGGAATCGCCAACTGATCCAGCAATTGCCGCTGATGCAATTTGTTGACCAGCGGCTGGAGGCTGATGAGGGACGGCCAAAAGCAAGCCCCTTTGCGTTCCAGGGCCGCCAAGGCGTCGATGCTGACCCACTCATTTTCAAACGTGATCCCTCCGCAACGGCCAAGAAAGCCCTGCGTGGCCTGCGCATTGTTGGGATCCGCCTCCAGCACTGCATCGGCGAGTTTGGCCGCTGGATCATCGGCAGACGCGGTCTGCACCAGGACCGCAACATCACGGGCGTGGGCAGCTTGCACCAGCATGCGAGCCAACTGCCCGCCACCCACAACACCAATCCAGGGGTTGCCGGTCACAGCGGTGGTGCTGGTCATGGACACAGGTGCAACAGAAACCATCAGATCAATCCTCTCTCGCCGGCAAACAGCAGGCGGAACACCGTCAGGATCATCACCAGCACAAAGAGGGCCAAGCCAACGGTGCAGGCGTAGCTGATCTCCAACTCTGCGAACGCTTGGTCGTAGACGTAATAAACCAGGGTGCGGGTGGAATCAGCCGGACCGCCCTGAGTCATGAGAAACACCTCCTCAAACACCTTGGTGGCGGCAATGGCAGAGATCACCGACACCAGCGTGATGTAGGGGCGGAGCAACGGCAGGGTGATATCGAGATGCTTGCGCCAACCCTCGCTGCCATCCAACGCAGCTGCTTCATACAGCTCAGGGGGGATGCTCTGCAGCCCCGCGAGGAAAATCACCATGTAGTAGCCGAGCCCCTTCCAAAGGGTCACAAGCATCACTGAAGGCAAGGCCAGCAACGGGTTGGTCAGAAACCCAATCGGTGCAAACCAATCACCCAACAGGGCCCCAAGCCACCCATTGATCAAGCCGTTTTCGGCATAAAGCCAGCGAAACGCAATGGACGCCACCACGGTGGAAACCAAAACCGGGGCATAAAAACCAGCACGCAGCCAATGCATGCCGGGTAGGGCACGGTTCACCAGCACAGCCAGCGCCAAAGAACCAAGCACAATCGGCGGAACGATCCCCACCAAGTAGATCAGCGTGGTGGTCAGCACCCGCACCACCATCGGATCCATGGTCAAGCGCTGCAGATTGGCCAGGCCCACAAAGCGCAGCGGTTCCGACACATCGAGACCGGTCTGCGTGAAGGTCATCACCAAGGCCATCAGCGCCGGCACCAGCACCGACAGCGTGAGAAGGCTCAGCGCCGGTGTGAGGAATGCCCAAGCCGTGGCGGACTGCCGCCAACGTCGTTGATCCACCGGTTGGGCCATGGCCTTGCGCCCGCTGAGCGGAGATTAGGCGGATCCGTCCATCCGGGCGGCAGAGTGGGGCTGACTGCCCGCACGCCGCTTGGCGTTGCCCATCGCCCGATGCAACGGATCTCCGTTCAGCTCGCCTTGAACCCCTACGACGTTGTGATCGGTCGCGGGGGCCTACGAAGCCTTGGCCAAGAGATGCTGCGCAGCGGGATCAGTGCCCGCCGCAAGGTGTTGGTGGTGAGCAATCCCGATGTCGCGGGTCCCTATGGCGACACCGTGCTGGAAAGTCTGCGCAGCAGCGGTTTTGAAGCCGAATCCCTCGTGATCGATGCCGGCGAAGACCAAAAGCATCTGGGCACGGTGAGCCAGATCCACGATGCAGCCCATCGCTTCCGGCTCGAACGGGGATCGCTGATGGTGGCTCTTGGTGGTGGTGTGGTGGGTGATATGACCGGATTTGCTGCCGCCACCTGGTTGCGTGGGATCGCCGTGGTGCAAGTTCCCACCACCCTGCTCGCCATGGTGGATGCGGCGATTGGCGGCAAAACAGGGGTTAACCATCCCGGCGGCAAAAACCTGATCGGAGCCTTCCACCAACCCAAGCTCGTCTTGATCGATCCCGACACCCTCAACACCCTGCCGGATCGCGAATTCCGCGCTGGCATGGCCGAGGTGATCAAGTATGGGGTGATCGGCGATCCAGATCTGTTTGATCTACTGGAACGCTGTGACGCGTTGCACGAGGCTTCAGCCTTGCCGGATGGCGTTTTACAAACAATTCTGGAGCGTTCAGCCCAGGCCAAGGCCAACGTTGTCGACGCCGATGAACGGGAAGGAGGACGGCGGGCCATCCTCAATTACGGCCACACCTTTGGCCACGTGATCGAAAACCTCACCGGCTATGGCACCTGGCTGCACGGGGAAGCGGTGGCCATCGGCATGGTGGCTGTTGGTGAGATGGCGGTGCAGCGTGGTGACTGGAGCCGCGATGAGGCCGATCGCCAGCGACGGTTGATTCAAAAGTGCGGATTGCCCACCGTTTGGCCCCCTCTCGACCCTGCTGCCGTTGTCACCACCCTTCAAGGCGACAAAAAAGTGCAGGACGGCACGGTGCGTTTTGTGATTCCTGAAGCGATTGGGGCGGTGAGCATCCGCTCGGATGTGAGCACCGACGAGGTGACAACGTGCTTGGCGGCGCTCAGCTCAATCCCTGCGGTTCCTGGAAACAGCGGCTGATGAGCGGGCGACCACTCACAAACTTGTCACTGCCTTGGTTGCCGCAGGCGTCGCCAGTGTTTTGAACAGCACGCGATAGGGCAATCCAACGGAAATCCCCCAAACCCGCTGGATCAACCAAACGCAAGAGAGCCTCCCGTCGTTGCAGGGCTTGGGCGAGGGCAAGGGCGGGCAACTGCTGAAGACTGTGGAGTCGCTCGCCCAGCCCTAGGGCCAGCAGGGCCTCACCTTGGCGACATTGGCCGAGGACGTGCCACCCCTGCTCCTGGGCCTGGGCCAGCAAGGTGTCGAGGCAGAGATGGGCTGTGAGGTCGCAGCAACCGGCATCCGCCAGCAGGTCGGCACTGGCTTGCTGTTGGCGATAGGCCAAAAGGGTGCCTTCACAGCGCCGCGCGCTGTAGTAGCGATCAGCCGCATGGGCATAGTCGACAATCACCACCACGCCCTCCGCAACCGCCTCAGCCGCCTTGGCCAGCCATGGCGCCACCTCGGAATGCCACTCCGTCGTCCATCCATCGGGCGCTTGCGCTGGCGGCAACACCACACCGCACGACTGCTGCGCCCACGTGAGCTGATGCTGGAGAGCATCGGGAAGAGGCTGCGCATCCCACTGCAGCCAGGGCTGACCATCCGATGCGCTGACCAACGACACACCCATCTGCTGCAGGTTGCCGTCGCGCAACACCAGCCGTTCCACTGGAAAGGCATCCAGCACTTCATGGGCAACAACGACCCCACGGATCGGATTGGTCGCGAGTTGCTCCAACGTGCTCCAGCGGAGCTGACCTGGGGCGATGGAGGCCAACCGTTGCCGCTGGCGGCTTGTCATCCCCGGGTTGCAGTCCACCAGCACCAGCGTGAGCTGGCTGAACCAACGGGGATTCAGGCGTTGGAATTCGGCCCATAGGTCAGCGGCTAAATCGCCTTCACCCGGTCCCACCTCCAGCAGGGTCAAGGGTGCAGCGGGGGCCTTGGCATGGATCTGGTCGAACCACTGCACCAGCTGCACCGCCAACAACGCCGCAAAATCCGGCCCCATCGATGGGGACGTGACGAAATCACCCAATGGTCCAACCCGCAGGCTGCCACTGCCATAGGCCCCATGATCCGGATCATGGAGCGCCAACTCCATAAACCGTCGAAACGACATCCGCCCACCGGCGACTTCAAATCGTTCGACCATCCAGGCCGGACAGGGCGCACCGGGGCGATTCATTCGAGAGAATGCCGATCTCTGCACTGGAGCTATGGGAGCACACCGAGGATTTCAAGCCATCCTGGCGATGTTGTCCCTGGTGCTGCTGTTGGTGGCGGGTCCACCAGCCTTGGCACTCGACAACCCCGAACTGCTCCCTGATCACCCCACGCCGGTGATCGACCTGGCCAAAGCCCTCAGCGAGCGACAACGCACAGAACTGGAAAGCCAACTGACGGCCTTTGAAGACCGCAGCGGTTGGAAACTGCGGGTGTTAACCCAATACGAACGTACGCCTGGGTTGGCGGTGAAGGAGTTTTGGGGACTGGACGAGCGCAGCCTGCTCCTGGTTGCCGATCCCCGCGGCGGGAATCTGCTCAATTTCAACGTCGGCGATGCCTTGTTTGCCCTGATGCCCCGCACCTGGTGGGTGGAGCTCCAAACCCGCTACGGCAACCAGTTTTATGTGCGCGATAACGGCGAAGACGGAGCGATTGTTGCCGCCCTGGATGCTGTGGAAGTGTGCCTGGATCGTGGTGGGTGTCAGGTGGTGCCCGGTTTACCAATGGAGCAATGGCTGTGGACGCTGAGCACCTCGGTGCTGGGAGGTTTGATTGCAGGGTTTGCCGCCTATCCGCGCAACAAGGGGGATTTGGTGGCCTGGTCGTGGTTGTTGCTGCTCTCTCCCCTTTGGGTGATGCTGTTTGGCGTGTTTGGCATTGCGCCTGTGGTGACCCGCACCAACGACCTGCTGCCGTTGCTGCGCAACGGCCTCGGCTTCATCGGCGCTGGTGTTGCGGCTTACCTGATCGCCCAAGCCACGGTGGGACGCAAGTTGGAGGAGTCCAATCAGGATTGAATGGAGAGTCCGCAGAGAATGGTTGGGGGTTGGCAACCAGGCACCTTTGGCGGGGCAACGACGGGAGCAGGTTCAACCAACAACCTTTGACGGCGCTGATCCCGCAAGGTGCGCAGCTGGGCCAATGAAAGGTTGTAGAAGCTGCGCAAGCGATCAAAACGCTTCACGGGCTGGCCATAAAAGCTCACCCCACGCAGGGTGGGAAACGACGCCCATTCGGGGGCCAGGAGGGCAGAGAGCTGGGGGGTCATGGCACCGGTGTCTGCCAAGGGCAGTGCCTTCCGGCGCTGAATGAGGTAGAGGGCGCCTTGATCCTGGGCTTCAGGTCCAAACCCCTGCACACCAATGCTGCGCTGCACCATTTTCCAGGTGAAGGGCATGAACTGATAGGCACCGGCAGCAGCGCTGGCATAGCGCGAGGAATAGATCACGCGGTTGGGGTGGCGATCCAGCGAGGCCATCAAGCCGCCGCCAAACATCACCCGGTAGCCCAAATCAAGGCCCCCCTTCCACGTGCCCTCAGCAAAACGGATCGTGTTCAGCAGCGCACGCCGCTCTGGGGTGATCACGTAGGGCAGTCCCAACTGAGGCGTATCACCCTCAAGCTGCACAGCCAGGGATCGCGCTGCCGTGCCTGGAGCAGGGAACGGCACCATGGCCGCGTGGGCTGAGAGGGAAGACCCCAGGGGAAACGCGCTTGCGACGACCACTGCAAGGGAGCGACAGGCAGTCGAAGCAAGAGCCATCATCAAAGCGTTGGAAACAGTGCTGCTCAATCAGCAGACAAGGAACATCAAAAGGGAACGGTTGCAATCAAACCGACTGCACCATTAACGGCCACAAACAAATGTTGTGAAGCACAAACTGTCTCGAAAGGATTCACCCACCCCCATTAACACTGGGCCAGTAAAACAACTGTCCACCCACGCAACAACTCACCCAAAGCCTGAGAAACGGCGCATCGTTGATCAAACCTGCTGATTCATCAGCACGCCAGGGCCAAGACGCGAGCCCACCAGCTGCGAAATCACTGTGGCAGCAGCATGGGCACCATCCAGCGGCAAGGGGGCCTCACGGGGAGGAAGCAAGGGACGATCCAGCTCCCAGGCGCCCTGGTCAAATTGGGAGCGGCTCAAGATGCGATGCGCACCATGGCTGCGCACCCCCGCAATCAAGGCCGCAGCTTCAGCGAACCCATCCCGCTCCACCACATGCAGACCAATCCCGATGGTCAGCGCTTCAGCGAATGTGCTGAAGCCCGGCTTGCCGATCAAACGTTGGCAATGGGGCATCACATCCAGGGGGCGTAGCCCCTGCGGCAAAAGAGTGAGATTGTCCACAGCGTCAAACGCCTGGCTCTGGGAAGGATCTGTGGGAGGTGACATCACAAAGTGGTGATGCGGCCACTGGGCGAAACAATCCGCCGCCATGGTCATCCCCAGGCCGCCAAACCCCACCAGCACCAGCTCCTGCTCCATCTGATTCAGGTGCTCCAAGAGCGGCAACGGCAAAGCACGCGGCCGTGAAGCGATCAGTCCCACCCGCCGTTCAGGGATCCCCCAGTGCATGGCCAGGTGAAAGGGCATGCGCAGCACAAGGTCTCCTGTGCTGTATGCGCCATGGGCCTCACGAACCCACCGGGCGAAGGCCTCCCCCTGCGTGGCATAGATGTCGTCCCAGCCAAAGTTGCCCATCCACACCAACGGTGCCCCGAGGCGATGGGCAAGCCGCGCAGCGGAGGGAGGAATATCCGCCAACACCACAACCGGCATGCCTTGGGCCTGAATCCACGCCAGTTCCTGATCGATAGGCTCAGGGAGGTCACGGTCCAGCTGCTCCAGAGCGGCCAACGTGGCCGCCGGGTCGCAACTCAGGGCATCCTTCTGCACCATGCCAACGTCCCAACGGACTGTCCGCCATTCCAAGGGCAGGCCATGAAACATCACAGTCAACACAGCAGGATTCAGGGCACAGCTGACCACCAACCGCCATTGGGGATGCAGCGCATGCAGCGCTGCCAACACCGCAGCCTGTCGTGCGGCATGGCCAAACCCATGACTGCTCAGAGCGAGGTAAACCAACATCAGACGGTCGCCTCAGCAGACCCAGTCGCCTCAGCAGACCCAACCTCCAACAGGGTTTCGGCGTAAGCCAACGCACCATCGGGCAGAAACCAGCGATGGCTCACATGCACGAGTTCCCCCTGATCAAATTCCACCCACGACCAATGGCAAAGGGTGCGTCCAGCCGGATCAAGCCCACGACGCGGCACACAAGCTGCATTCAGAAACACCGTGCCGTGCCGATCGCGCACGTAGGTGCGACGTTCACCTTGACGTCCCTTGAGGCGATGGTGCATGTGCCCAAAAACCACCAGCTGGGGCCGTCGCTGGGGAGCCATCTGCGTGAGTGCAAGCGCCAGGTCGGCATCACCCCAATCGCAGGCGGGTTGCTTCCAATCCCGACCACAAGGGTCTGCAGCCTCCGACCCCAATCCCGTGGGCCCGGAATGGGCCAACAACACCAGGGGCCAGCCATCGGGAACGTCGGCGCAGGCATCCACGATGCGCGCCGCTGATTGCTCCACCGTGAGCGGTCCCACAACGGCCTGCACCGCTTTCGATAAATGGAAGCCACCACCAGCCGACCCCGGACGGCAGCCCACAACCCCAAGGGCTGGGGATTGCCATTGGCGCCTGCGCCAACCGCAGTGCAACTCACCGAGGAGATCCATCTGACGTTGCAACACGCCACCGCTGGGATCCTTGCCGCGATCGTGGTTGCCAAGAATCACCGCCACAGGATGCGGTAGGCGGGTGATCGCCTTGGTGAGCCGCAGATCACCATCACTGAGGTCTCCCACGAACAACACGGCATCAGGAGCCAGCCGTTGCAACAGTGCGGGGTCGGCATCACACCAGTCACCGTGCAGATCCCCTGCAATGGCAAGCCGAAGCCGAGAACGTGATGGTGTCAGGGGCAATGCCTAGGCTGTGGCCCATCCTGCCGCAGATGGTCCTGATAACCGTGGATTCCGCCCCATCAACGGCTCTTTCTGCAGTGCCAAGTCCTGCGGAACTCCCTGCAGCGATCGATGCCTTACGTCGCCAAAACAATGCGGTGATCCTGGCGCACTACTACCAGGAGCCTGAGGTGCAAGACATTGCCGATTTCATCGGCGATTCGCTGGAGTTGTCGCGCAAAGCCGCGAACACCGATGCAGACGTGATTGTGTTCTGCGGTGTGCACTTCATGGCGGAGACCGCCAAAATTTTGAGCCCGCAAAAAACGGTGCTGCTGCCAGATCTCGATGCCGGCTGTTCCTTAGCGGACGACTGCCCCGCCGATGCCTTTGCCGCCTTCCGCGCCCAACATCCCGACCACATCGTGGTCAGCTACATCAATTGCACGGCAGCGGTGAAGGCCCAAAGTGATCTGATCTGCACCAGCAGTAATGCGGTGGATCTGGTGCGCCAACTGCCTGCCGACCGGCCCATCCTGTTTGCTCCTGATCGCAACTTGGGCCGTTGGGTGCAGGATCAAAGCGGCCGCGAACTCACCCTTTGGCCAGGGCGTTGCATCGTGCATGAAACCTTCAGCGAAGAGGCGCTGCTGAAGCTGCAGCTCCAGCATCCGGAAGCCGAGGTGATCGCCCATCCGGAATGCATCCAGCCACTCCTCGACCTGGCCGATTTCATTGGGTCCACCAGCAAGCTTTTGCACTACGCAGAAACCAGCAGCGCCACCAGCTTCATCGTGCTCACGGAACCCGGCATTCTTCACCAGATGCAACGGCGCCTCCCCCACAAGCAATTTCTCGATGTGCCAGGCACCGATGGCTGCAGCTGCAATGCCTGCCCCTACATGCGTCTCAACACCTTGGATAAGCTGTGGCGTTGTTTGGCAACGGGAGCCCCGGCGATCGAAATGGACGAAACGATCCGCCAACGCGCTCTCAAGCCCATTGAAGCCATGCTTGCGTTGAGCTAACGGCTGTTTGTTTGGATTGTGTCAGTCCTCATCAACACCGCCGAGGGGCTGTACTGCCCAGCCGCTGACGCTTGGATCGATCCCCATCGGCCAGTGCCACGAGCCCTGATCACCCATGCCCATGCCGATCACGCCAGGCCTGGATGCGGCGACTATTGGGCAACAGCCGCCAGCGAAGGAATCCTGCGCCAACGCCTGGGGCAGGGGATCAGGCTCCACCCCCTGCACTACGGACAACAGCAACGGCTGGGGGATGCGCTGGTGTCGTTTCACAGTGCGGGGCATGTGCTCGGCAGCGCGCAGATCCGCTTGGAGGTGAACGGTGCGGTGTGGGTGGTGACGGGCGATTACAAACGCTGCCCAGATCCCAGCTGCGACCCCTTTGAACCGGTGCCCTGCGATGTGCTGATCACCGAAGCCACCTTCGCGCTGCCGATCTACCGCTGGAGGGATGGCAGCAGCCTCGCCCGCAGCATTCAAACGTGGTGGCACGACGACCGCAGCAGGCCCTCACTGCTGTTTTGCTACGCCTTCGGTAAGGCGCAACGGGTGCTGGCTGAGCTGGCAGCGATCGGTGTGGACGACGAAGTGCTGTTGCATGGTGCGGTTGAAACCGTCACCCGCCATTACCGCGAAGCGGGGATCCCGATGGTGCCCAGCCGCCCAGTGAGTGCCATCCCACGGGGTGAATCCCTGGCGGGACGGCTCGTGCTGGCGCCACCATCGGCCCATCGATCGCCCTGGATGCGCCGCTTCCCTGCACCGCAAACGGCCTTTGCCTCCGGCTGGATGGCGGTGCGTGGTGCACGGCGACGCAAGGGCTACGAACGCGGCTTTGTGCTGAGCGACCATACCGACTGGCAAGGGCTGATCCGCACGGTGAAGGAAAGCCGCGCCAAGCAGGTCTATGTGACCCATGGCCAAAATGATGTGCTCGCCCGCTACCTCACCGAAGTGGAAGGGATCCGGGCAGCACCGTTGGCGGCGCTGGGCTGAGTTGTGGAACGGTTTGCGCAACTGATCGATGCCCTTGATGGCAGCAGCGGATCCAAACGCAAGGTGGAGCACCTGCGCTGCTATCTCACGGCTGTGGATCCCCGCGACGGCTGCTGGGCCCTCACCTTGCTGTTGGGAGAACGGCGCAAAAGGCTGATCACGGGCCGGCGGCTGCGCGAGATCCTTCAGGCCAGCACCTCGCTTCCCGACTGGCTGTTTGAGGATTGCCACAGCCATGTGGGCGATTCTGCAGAAACCGTGGCCCTGCTCTGGCCCCAGCTACGGGAGCAGCTCTCAAAACCTCCGTCGCTCGACAACGCGGATCTGGCCCCCCTGCTGCAACGCATTCCGGAAAGGCCACCACTCCATTGGTGGATGGAGTCGCTTCTCCCTGCCATCGCCGGTTGTGAACAAGAGCAGCAGCAGCAAGCGATGACGGCCCTGTGGTCTGCCGTACCGGAGAACCGCCACTTTCTGCTCAACAAATTGCTCACCGGCGGCTTCCGCATTGGAGTGGCCCGGGGACTGGTGGTGAAGGCCATTGCCTCCGCCTTTGCGCTGGAGGAAACCACCGTGCTGGAACGCCTGATGGGGCCTGTCACGCCCAACGCCTCATGGTTTGAACAGCTCAGCGCCGCGCAGGATCACACGCGCACCAATCGTGGAGCGGTGCCCTATCCCTTTTTTCTCGCCAGCCCTCTGCAACGCGACAGTGTCAGCGCAACCGCACCGGAAAATTGGTGGATTGAATGGAAATGGGATGGCATTCGCGGGCAACTGATCCGACGTGAGGAAGGAGTCTTCCTTTGGAGCCGCGGAGAGGAACTGATCAACACCAGTGTTCCGGAGCTGGTGGCAATGGCAGAAACCCTGCCGTTCAACACGGTGCTGGACGGAGAAGTGATCTGTTGGCAGCAACAGGAGAGCAGACCCATGCCCTTCTCCAGCCTGCAACGACGACTGGGTCGCAAACGGGTGGGGGCGAAGTTGCAGCAGGAGTGCCCGGTGCAGTTCGTGGCGTATGACTTGCTGGAAAACGCCGGCACGGATCTCCGTGACCAACCCCTCAAAGAACGTCTGAACGCACTCCAAATCCAATGCCAATCCATCCAGGGACCAGAGGCTTGGCGACTCCGGCAAAGCCAGGGAGAAGCGCTGAAGCACTGGGACGATCTGGACAAACTGCGCCAACGGGCCGGTGAGGGAGGGGCTGAAGGGCTGATGCTCAAACAGTTGCAGTCGCCTTACCTCGCAGGGCGCAAGCGCGGGCACTGGTGGAAACACAAGCTCGAGCCGATGACCCTCGATGCGGTGCTGATCTACGCCCAGGCAGGCACGGGCCGGCGCGCCAATCTGTT
>JBMHDE010000038.1:0-9768 GCA_049889555.1 Synechococcus sp.
CTGCTGGCGTGAACCTGATGAAGGAAGCCGCTCTGGCAATCGTTAACGATAAGGCTGGTATTTCAGCTGGTGACTGCGCATCCCTGAGCAGCGAAATTGGCACCTATTTCGACCGCGCTGCCGCCGCCGTCGCCTGATCGGCGCCTGGATCGACTCCTTTCACCCCTTAACGATCGATGAAAACCCCCCTCACCGAAGCTGTTGCAGCCGCTGACTCTCAGGGCCGTTTCCTGAGCAACACTGAAGTGCAAGCCGCCTCCGGCCGCTTCAACCGTGCCAAGGCCAGCCTCGATGCCGCCAAAGCTCTGACCGCTAAGGCTGACACCCTGGTGAATGGTGCTGCTCAAGCTGTGTACAGCAAGTTCCCCTACACCACTCAAATGCAGGGTTCGAACTACTCCACCACCCCCGAGGGCAAAGCCAAGTGCTCCCGCGACATCGGTTATTACCTGCGCATGATCACCTACTGCCTGGTCGCTGGCGGTACCGGTCCCATGGATGACTACCTGATCGCTGGGCTGGATGAGATCAACCGCACCTTCGAGCTCTCCCCTTCCTGGTATGTGGAAGCTCTGAAGTACATCAAGTCCAACCACGGTCTGAGTGGCGATGCAGCGACCGAAGCCAACAGCTACATCGACTACGCCATCAATGCCCTGATCTGATCTGATCTCGGTGCATCAAAGCCTCCTTCGGGAGGCTTTTTTATTGTTCTATTTCGGGCCCCTTCAGAGCTCTGTGATCACACCACCTGTTCGGCGTTTTCTAAACCTGCTCTGCGGTGAATACAGCAATCAACAGCAAGCATTCGACAATCCTCCGCTTTACGCCCATATTTTTCTGAGGTATCGGCCACTCCCGCATCTCAACCCTGGTTCACTCCTGCTCGAGCAAACCTATGCGGTGGATCCCAAGCATCCTTATCGCCTGAGGGTGATCCGAGCCGAAGAACTGCCCTCGGGCGCCATCAAACTCTGGAATCACACCTTTCGGGAACCATCACGCTTCACGCATGCAACATTTGATCCAGAGTTACGCCAAAAGATCCAAACCACTGATCTGATTTGTCTTGATCACTGCCACTACCAAGTGATTGAGCAAGATGACGGTTATCACGGGGCGATGGAACCCGGCTGCCAGTGCATCGTTCGACGCAACGGTAAAGACACAGTTCTGGTCAGCAGCTTCCACCTACAGGGGGACAGGCTGGCGACACTCGATCGTGGACATGACCCAATCACCCATGAACGCTGCTGGGGATCCGTTGCTGGGCCATTCCAGTTCAAACGCACCCAAACTTGGGCAGAAGAGTTGATCTCGTGCTGGGTGTAATGGAGCCGCTCAGCGAATCACAAATCATCAAAAACCTCCAGCAAACGGAGGACCCTTCCGCGCAGTACTACGCCGCTTGGTGGTTAGGAAAAATGCGTAGTCGCCATCCCAAAGCGGTGCCCTTGCTGCTAGCAACTCTGCGTGTCTTTGACGATTGCTCCATGGATCCAGACCAACGCGGTGTGGCATTGAATGCCATCCGCGCCCTTGGACTTCTTGGAGATGATCGGGCGGCACTCCCCCTACAAAACCTGCTGCGCTCCAAGGATTATCACGTGCGTGAAGAAGCAGCGCGCAGTCTGGGCGCCATGGGCAGCCGTCATGCCGTGGATGCCATCCGAGCCTTGCTCGTCGGTGGACTCGAAGGCGCAGGAAGGGAGCAACCCAATTCACCCTTGCTGCAAGAGCCATGTGAAGCACTGCTGGAGGCCTTGGGTGACATCGGCATCCGTGATGCAGCAACCGTCACTGCCATTCACCCATTCACAAAACATCCACGTCCCTTGATTCGTTCAGCGGCTTGCCGGGCGTTACTGCAACTCACTGGAGAAGCCCATTGGGGTGAAGAACTCATGCAGTTGCTGGTCCACCCAGAGCCCTTAGTGCGTCGCGGTGCATTACTTGATTTAGGGGCCACTGGCTGGACGACTGCCCTAGGGAACATCAAGGCCGCAACCGTGGAACCCAGCCTCAAACTGGTAGCCCTACGGGGCCTGGCAGAACGTAGTGAGGATGAGCAGGTGCTCGACGTGATGGATTCCCTGCTTTGATGAGCTCTCCCGCCTTAGTTGAGGCGATTCAAGACTTGAATCGTGCTTGCAGCACTCCTGAACTGGTGCGAGCAACCCGTGCTCTGTGCGCCCTTGAAGATCCCGAAGCAGCAGAAACCTTGGTGAAGGTGCTGGCCTTCAACAACCCAGCAGTGGCTGCAGTCGCCACCGAAGGCTTGATTCAACTAGGTCGCAAGGTCGTTCCCACCCTTCTGGTGAGCATGGATGCCCGCAACTACGGAGCACGCGCTTGGGTGGTGAAAGCCCTTGCAGCTCTTCGTGACCCACGCGGACTGGAGCTGCTAGAGCACGCCCTGGAATCGGATATCGCACCGAGTGTGCGCAGATCCGCAACCCGCGGGCTTGCAGAACTCGATCTCGTTCTGCCAACCGATCGGGAACCACTGAATCGCTGTTATCAAAGCCTCTTGAAAGCTGGACGCGACGATGAGTGGGTGGTGCGTTATGCAGCCGTATTTGGCCTGGAAAGACGCTTACAAACCTCACCGCTTGCCACAGAGCTCAACAATCAGGCCGTCGCGATGATCACAGCCCTCGCGTCCAATTCTGAAGATGTCAAGGTGGTGCGACTTAGGGCCAGGCTGGCTCTTCAACGCCTCCACGTCGAATGACCCAAAAGCTTCTCTTCGTCTGTCTGGGCAACATCTGTCGCTCCCCCGCTGCAGAAGGAGTCTTTTTGCATCTCATCGAAGAGCAAGGCTTGTCTGATCACTTCGTGGTTGATTCAGCAGGCACTGGCAACTGGCATGTGGGCAACAAAGCCGATCCACGCATGCGCGCCGCGGCCGAACGTCGGGGCATTCACCTGCCCAGTCGCGCCCGCCAAATCGAACTGAACGACTTCAGTCGCTTTGACCTGGTCGTGACCATGGACAGTGACAACCTGCGCAATGTGCGCAGCCTGGCCCAGGAGGCGTGCCACAACGCCACCGCCACCATCCGGCCGATGCTCAGCTACGCCCGCTCAACCGAGCTCAGCGATGTTCCCGACCCCTATTACGGCGGTGAGCAGGGCTTTGAGCAAGTCCTCGACCTGCTTGAGGATGCCTGCGCCGGACTGGTCGAGGAACTCAAGCCCCAACTCAAGCGCTAGGACCAGGCCAAGCTTCTGCGGGCACCCTGAGCCGGAACAGATCCTCGATGGCATCGATCACCGCATCGATATCCATGCCATCGGTGATTAATTCAGTGGCGTCAGCGGCCTGCACCAGGGGAGCCACCTCGCGGGTGCTGTCGCGATGATCTCGCTCCACAATCTGCGCTTCCAGCTCCCCGAGGGCCGGCACCTCAAACCCACGGCGCTCGAGGTCCACCGCTCTGCGGCGAGCCCGTTCGGCGGGTGTGGCGGTGAGGAACACCTTCAAGTCGGCATCGGGAAATACTGCTGTGCCGATGTCTCGCCCTTCAGCCACGAGGCCACCCCGCTCGCCCATCCGCTGCTGCTGGGTGGTGAGGAGGGCCCGCACGCAGGCATGCGCTGCCACCACCGACACCTGCGCCGTGACGCGTGGGTCCCGAATCGCCGTGGTGACATCGCTGCCATTCACCCGAACCGCTTGCACACCGTCGCGCAGGGGATCCAGCGCCACATCCAACCCCTGCAAAGTTGGCGCCACAGCCTCTGGGTCTGCAGGATCCAGCCCCTGCTCCAACACCCACCAGGTCACAGCGCGATACATCGCACCTGTGTCGAGATACAGCAGCCCTAGGCGCTCGGCAAAAGCTCGGGTCACGGTGCTTTTACCGGCACCAGCAGGGCCGTCGATAGCAACGATGGGCGAACGGGTCATCAAAACGGTGTGATCAATCAAACGGGTCGATCCGCATCGCGCGGCCACAGCCAGCAACCGACAAGTCTGTTGGGCTGAAGCGGGTTGCAAAGTGCAGGGATCCACCACCTCTACATAGTCCACCGCAAACCCCGCCATCCTCAGGGAAGCCTCCAGTGCTTGCGTGTTGACCTCAGGAGCTCCGCTGCGAACAGCCGCTGCCTGCTGCTGCAAGAGATGGGGCAAAACGAGAGCCTGATGGCGCTGATCAGGCGTAAGGTAGCGATTGCGAGAGCTGCTGGCTAAGCCATCGGCATCGCGCACTGTGGGGCATCCAGTCACCCGCACAGGCAGCCCTAGCGCCTTGACGAGATGGCGAAGAATGGTGAGCTGCTGCCAATCCTTCTCTCCCAGCACCAACACGGCGGGGCGAACGAGTGAAAGCAAGCGGGTGACGACCGTGGCAACACCATCGAAATGGCCAGGACGACTGGCTCCGCAGAGGTGCTGCTGCAAGCTTTGGGGCACCTGCAAGCGAAACACCTGATCGGATCCATCGGGATAGATCTGCACATCCGTCGGACACCACAAGGCATCCACACCGGCTTGAGCAGCGACACGGCAATCGGCATCAAGATCGCGGGGATACTGGTCAAAATCCTCTCCAGCCCCGAACTGAAGGGGGTTGACATAAACACTCGCAATCACCGCAGGCGGTTCAGCACGCAGGGTGCGTGCATGGCGCATCAAGCGAGCATGGCCCTGATGCAACCCTCCCATCGTGGGCACAAAGTGCACCGGACTGCTCTGGCGAGCACGCCACTGCTGCAGCTCCGGAAGAGTCCTCAGAAGCTGGAGAGTCAGCGCAGCACCTCAAGACGCACTTGGGCAATGCCTGCGCCAAGCAATCCCAGTCGGGTGGCAGCGCCATGACCCAGATCAATCACACGATGGGCAACGAACGGCCCCCGGTCGTTGATTCGAATCACTGCGGTCCGTCCATTCGACAGGTTGGTGACCCGCACTTTGGTGCCGAATGGAAGGGTGCGGTGTGCTGCCGTCATCGTGCCCGGCCGATAAACCTCACCGTTGGCCGTGCGGTTGCCGTAAAACCCTGGCCCATACCAACTGGCTTCGCCGGTACTCACCGCGATCACTGTTGGCTGTGGTGGGGGGGGAGCGCTGAGTTGAAGCTGAGCAACCAGGGGAGCGACCGTCGTGTGTTCAGAAGCATGGAAGACGACAGCTTGGACTCTTTCGGTATGACCGCCTCGAGGTCGAGCCCCTACGGCATCGAACGCGGGAAGCGGGGTTGTCGATGCCAAACCAGCAAGAGCCGCCAAAGAGAACAGTGAGCCCATCGCGAACGACCCGTTGAATCCCATCAGTTGAAATCCAATGCCACCAGTGGAGAGGCAGTCTGAGGAGAAGCAGCCTGAAAGGGGGAGACGACCTTCAAATCTTAGGGAACACGCAACGCAGTGCATCGCCCACCTTGATCCACAACCAATTGATCCATCGCGCTGACGCCAGCGGCATTGGCACACAAAAACCGTGAAGAGAGAGGATCGGAGAAGCACGAATCGGGGCTGACCCGCATCCGAGATGGATTACAAAACCGCTGGTGTGGATGTGGAGGCCGGACGGGCCTTCGTCGGGAGGATCCGCTCAAGCGTGGAAGCGACCTTTCGCCCCGAGGTCGTCGGTGGTCTTGGAGGGTTCGGCGGCATGATGCGCCTCCCTGCAGGCATGCGCAAACCGCTCCTAGTCTCGGGCACTGATGGAGTCGGCACCAAGCTGGAGCTCGCCCAGGATCAAGGCCGTCACCACAACGTGGGCATCGATCTGGTGGCAATGTGCGTCAACGATGTGATCACCTCGGGAGCAGCGCCGTTGTTCTTCCTCGACTACATGGCCACCGGAGCCCTAAGCCCCGCGGCCATGGCCGAAGTTGTCGAGGGAATCGCCGATGGATGTCGCCAAAGCGGCTGCTCGTTGCTCGGGGGAGAAACGGCGGAAATGCCTGGGTTCTACCCGCCAGGTCGTTACGACCTCGCGGGCTTCTGCGTGGCAGTTGTTGAGGAAGACGAACTTCTTGACGGCCGTGCCATCCAAGCCGGCGATCAAATCCTTGGCATCGCCAGCAACGGCGTTCATAGCAACGGCTTCAGCCTGGTTCGCAAGGTGTTGGCGATGGCCAATGCCGACGCCAACACCACCTTTGGCGCTGAGCAACGTCCATTGATCGATGCGCTGCTGGCGCCCACCCAGCTCTACGGCGAGCTCGTGCAAACGTTGTTAGCCGCCAAGCTTCCTCTCCACGGAATGGCCCACATCACGGGCGGAGGCATCCCCGAAAACCTGCCCCGATGCCTACCGCAAGGACTTCGTGCCCGCGTCTCGCCCAACAACTGGCCGCGTCCAGACTTATTCAGCTGGCTTAAGGACTACGGCGAGATTCCTGAACGGGATCTTTGGCACACCTTCAACATGGGCATTGGCTTCTGCCTGGTGCTCCCGGAGCAAGCTGTGGCCCAGGCCCTAGAAGTCTGTCAAGCGCTCAACATGTCCGCCTGGCCCATTGGCGACATCCTGACCGCCAGCACGACCCAATCCGAAGGCGTTGAGGGCCTACCCACTTGATCCCAGCACGCAAGCCACGTAAAACGGCGTTTCAAGTGATTAGTGTCGGCGGCAAATCCCTTTAATATCACCTCAAAGCTTGATTGCGTTACCTACGCGACATTCGCGCGGTCACATCTCCCTTAACCATTGATGCCTTTCGATAAGCCCCAACGCACCACCCGCAGACGATCGTCTGCGGGTCCTGTTCCTCCGCGTCGCCCTGTGGCCTCGACCTACAAGCGCAATCCAATGACGCGCCAAGGTCCCCGTCCCACCTTTCTCGCCCTCAAAGACCACGGCAAGGTTTTTGTGGCCGATATGCCGTATCTCTCAGACGGCCAGCTCACTCACATCAGCAAGGAAGCCGAAGAGATGTTGGGGAGCCTCGAGCGACGCATCGCCGAATTGGAATCGGGATCGTGCATCGCCCAACCGGAGCGCGACACCCTGATCAAAGCTTGCACCAAACGCGATGTGACCCACCGGTTCCTGCGGGCCATCCACGACGAACAGGAGCACCGTCGCAACAATCCTGCGGTACGCAATGCAGCGAATGAATCGCTACCCCGCACCTTTTTAGAAATCGCCCGTCATCGGCTTCCAGGTGCCACCTTCGACTCGCTTCTGCAGGAAGCACTCACAGCCTGTGAACAACAGCGGGGGGACGCCGATGACACTGCAGAGCCTCCGACTGGGCCCGTCAAGGTGGTGCTGCTACAAAAGGCGGCCTCCAGCTTGCCCGTTGTGGTGAGTCCTGAACCTGGAGACGCTGTCAACGGCTGACATCAGGCCTTATACAACTGTTGCACTGCACACTCAAGCACTCATGAATGGGTTGGCCGGCATCCGCGTTGAGCCAGCCAAGGCCAACGCATCGAGTTCCTGACGCTCACTGTCACTGAGCGTCCAGTCCAGTGCAGCGACCGCATCTCTCGCCTGAGGAACACGCCGTAAACCAGGCAACGGCATCGCATCATGGGCGCGACACCAATTCAGCGCTACTTGGGCTTGGGACGCTTGATGGGTCTTAGCGATGCCCGCCATGCGCCGACGCAACGACTCCGTCGCCGGCAACAAACGACGAAACAATCCGCGACGCAATCGCGTGGCGGAAGGGGAGCGATCACCAGGCGCCACAGTCAACACGCCAAGGGCCAAAGGGCTGTAGGCCAGCAAATCAATCCCTAAGTCTGCACAGACAGATTTCAGACCTGCAGCCTGAATCGCATCGGGGGCAAGTAAAGACAATTGCACTTGCACGCTGCGCAAAGGCACACCCCGCTCAGCAAGACGGGCATGCAGGGATCGCAACCGCTTGGGGCCCAGATTGGACACCCCCAGTTCGGCCACACGGCCCTGCGCTACTAGATCCGCTAAGCCATCCAGCAACGCCACCTCCTGCCACGGGGCATACCGAGCCGTACTCCAGTGAAGTTGCACCCTGTGAAGGTGGCCAGCGAGGCGTTTGTGACTGGCAAGGAAGGCTCGATCAAAGCCTCTCCGGCCCAACCGCCAGGGGAAAGGCGCCAATTTTGTCGCCACGGTCAGACGATCCCGCAACGTTGGATCCATGCCCTGGAGGATGCTCCCCAGCAGGCGTTCACTGCGACCGTTGAAGCGGCCAGTGCCATAGGAGTCAGCCGTATCCACCAGGGATAGGCCCCCCTGCACCGCCACCTGGAGCGTCTGGGCGAGCTCCGGATCATCCCGGTCTGGGTCATATCCCCAGACCAACTGATTCCCCCATGACCAGGTGCCAAAGCCGATTCCAGTCACACCGTTCGTCACCACTGGCCGCCATGATCGCCTGATCAGCAATCAACGCCGCCGCCGCGCTGCACAGCGAGATGTCTCCCGAGCACAACACACCCTCCAGCCTCAAAACGACAACCCCGGGGACCGTGGGGGAGGAGCCCTCCAAGCCCCCCTCCCCCGTGCTCTGCCCCCACTGCAAACGCACGGCCGACAATGGAATCCGTTGCCAGGGCGTCTGTGTGGCCGACAACGACTACTAAGCGGTCAGGATCTGATGCTGAGGGCAACATCCAAGCTGTCATGGGTCAACCCTTAACGGGCCTAGGGGCCATGGGACGATCAAACCCCACTCCGCTCAAGCGTGCCAGCTGACGTGAGTCTCCAAAACAACGATGGGGCTACGCATAACCCCTTCGAGATGCACAAGGCGGCACCCAGATTCGAACTGGGGTTGACCTGATAAAAACCGCCTAAAATCTCCAAAAAACACCATATTTGTTGTCCATCTGATACAAAACAGGCACTTTTCTGACCTTATCCCCCGCATATCCCCTACATGTCGGGTTAAAACTGGTCCAACAGTCACTCCTCGGCAGCGAGGGAGAAGCAGGGGACACAGGTGGCGAAGGACCTATCCGAGGAATGGACCAACGGGACGCTCAACACGCTCTATGTGGTCCGTGACCTGGGACTGAAGAAGTCAGGCGTCCCTGCTGATCTGCGGGTGAAGCGCAAGAAGGGAAAGACCACTTCGGTCCTCTACGCCGAATACCTCCCTTCAGAAGCAGATGCCCCCAGACCACACGCAGGACGCACCAGAAACGGCAAAGGGAGGCTAATAACCCGTGGTGAGTGAGTCCTCCACAGGCACTAAAGACCCCTTCCAGGCAGGCAGAACGGCGATTAAGTGGGTCCTGGAGGACTTACGCAAGGGACGGGCGAAGAAGGAACAGCAGGAGCAAGACGAGCACCACAACCTCCATGCGTATTGGGAGAAGTGGTTAGTGAAAGAAACCAAACGCAGAGCAGGGACCAGAAGCGTCTCCCGCATCAGAGACGAAATCCTCAAGTGGGAAGGCGAGGGGTATGGGATCAAGCACCAACCCTGGTCCAACAAACCCGCCGACAAGATCACCGCCCTCGACTTTGAGGATTACTGGTCTGTGCTGGATGAGCGCAGGACCCCGACCAACGACATGGGTGGGTCCAAAAAGCAGCAGAAGACCGTGATTCGAAAACTGCTGAAGGAAGCAAGGCAGGACTTCCCGCACTTGGTAATCCCTGACTTCCCAGAGATCAGCAGTCAGAAGCAACAGGTCCGACACCTCAAGCGAGAGGAATGGGACCTGCTACTGAAGAAGGTGGTGGAACTTTCGGAAGGAGCAGCACGAAAGGACCTATCGGTCTCGGACTACCAGGACCTTCAGTTCTCCAAAGCGAACAACCAGAACCAGAGGAACTGGGTGGATCTCTACGACTGCCTGAACCTCATGTGG
>JBMHDE010000039.1:0-38435 GCA_049889555.1 Synechococcus sp.
CTGCTCTTTCTGGACTCCTCCTTCAACCAAGAACATCAATATGCTGCTGATAGTGATGACAACTCCCGAGTAAATAGCGGAAATCTGAAGCGCTTCCTTCTTTGCAGTGATTGCTTTGTTGAAATGCCTGATGCTTTGGCGAAAGCGCTTTGAGCGACCGACTCTTCCTATTCGTGCTAATCGAATAATCCTAAGCAAATAGAGTTCTGGAGTGATAAAACCAAGGATGGTTGGAGCGATTGCTATTAGATCCAGGATTGCCAGAGGCGTAATGGCGTAGTCCCAGGCACCTCGAATGCCTCTTCTTGCTCCGTCCCTAAGTGGAGCAACCCAGAGTCGTAAGATGTATTCGATCAGGAATATTATTGCGACCGCAATATCAATTTTGACGAGTAAATGTCCCAGTGATGATCGGACAACAGGTTCTGTCGCGATCACCGTCAAACCGATTGACAAGGCGATCAGCAGACCTATCGCCTTGATGGCATTAGTCGCCCTCCCCTGTTCGTCCTCAGCGTTCAGCGAGTGGAAGAGTGTTTCTCGGAAAGTTCGCACGACTACTGGACTTTGCCCGTCCTCATCTTGTTGTCACTCGTCGTCCGGCGCCATCGGCAGCACTTTCTTCCGATTTCCCTCTTGACCCAACTCCATAAGTCAGGTACAGAACATCTGTACTACACGCAAGGAGGGTCTGATGTCGGAAGAGGAACGGGACTTTGTGGATGGTCTGAAGCAGACCAGGAGTTCCTGTGTCTGTATGACGTGCCAGCACTTCTCGTACGTCTGTGACCAGCACTGCCACACGTTGCTGACCTGTGGTCTTCAGCGTCGTCAGGTTCCCCACGGAGAGCACCTGACGAAGAGATGCCGTAACTGGATGGACCGCAGGGAGGCGGAAATGGGTTGGTGCCCGGAGGTGGCGTGATAAGAGAGGGATGGTTGATTGATGCCAATGACCACTGGGTCTGGAGATTCCATCGGGACAACTCCGCCTGGGTCAGAGACCCCAAGGTCTTCATTGACCGAGGGCGACAGATGCCTAAAGGACCACCGCTGCTCAAGGAGCGTCGGTATCTGCGGAAGGACGCTGCCGAACAACTCTGGAAGTCGCTTCAGACCCAGGGGTGGAAGACAACAGACCCTGCAAGGGGGGCGACCGAACCAGGAACGGTCGCCACTACCTCTTCTGACAGTTCTCCTACTCCTCACAGGAGAGCATCAGGAGGAAGGTGAAGGGGTCAAGAGAAGACGAGGGTTCAGGACCTCTGGGCGTGAGAAACCCGGGGGTCTTTTTTTGTGCTAGATAGAATGAACTAGTTGCTTAAGTGCGCTGGTGGATAAGCGCATCAAGGTTCCTGCTGACCTTCAGTTGTTAGCAACTCTCAAAAGTTGGTCGGGAGAGTTGGCATCGCTGGAGGGGGTTGTGAAGACCTCTTTTTCAGGCGGACTGACTAAGTGGAAGTTCGTGCGTGAAAAGGGAGGTTGGCAATACCTGGGCAATCCTCTTGCTGATATGTCCTTCAAGCAGAAGGAATATTCAGTTATCCCAGACTCCTCAGGCGATGAGGTGTCTTCCGATGCTCTGGAGATAGAGAGGTCTGCTCTAAGGGAGACGGTCAACCGCACCGCATCTGATGTTCAAGACATCAAGGCAATACTCGCCAATAACTGGAACTACACGATGCTTTCCCTTGACAACCGAGTTCTGAAAATAGGAGAGACCCGTTGGAAGAAGGAACCCAGCGAACTCAAGGCAGAACTGGAGAAGCGATATCGGCAGAAGAAAGAACGGGAGAAGGGCGGACCGTTCAGGTATGTCGCTCATCAGGCAGGCGATAGAGACTCTGAGACTGCTGCCAAGGAATATCTGAAGGAAGGCGGTGTGAAACCGCTCTATGGGACAGAGTATTTCCCATCTCATGAGGCGTTGGTGGTCTTGCGCAAATACGGCAAATGGTGTCTTGGTGAGTGGGGGACTGACGGTGGTTTCCTCCCGCCTATCCAGGAAGCAGAACAAAGAGAACTCTTGGAGTAAGAGCGCTTCAGGGGTCTTTTTATGCGCGGTCTGCAGGGGACAAGTGGGAGAATCCACGCAACGCAAAGGGGGTCACATATCCCCTACAGGTCCCCTACACCAAGAGACACAAAAGCAGTCCCAGATGAGACGCAAGTTGAACACTAAACCTGGGGGCATTCGGTAGCGTGGAGATACCAAAAACACCAAAAGAGACCCCTTCGGGTCTTAATCAGATGAAGGCGGCACCCAGATTCGAACTGGGGATAAAGGATTTGCAATCCTCTGCCTTACCACTTGGCCATGCCGCCGCCGAGGGAACCACATTCCCACATGCGGATCGTATCAGTGAGAGCCGTCGCGGCTTGCTGGTGATCTGCAATGGCCATGGCGAAGACGTGATCGCCCTGCGCATTCTGGAAGTGCTGCACAGCTTGCAACCAAGGCTTCCCCTCGCTGTTCTGCCCCTAGTTGGCGAAGGCAAAGCCTTCTCGTTGGCGGTACAGCAGGGATGGTTGGAACTGGTCGGGCCCAACGCGCGCTTACCGAGCGGCGGCTTTAGCAATCAAAGTGCCCGGGGCTTCATCGCCGACCTGGTCGCTGGGCTCCCTCTGCTCACCTGGCGGCAATGGCGCTGTCTACGGCATCACGCCAAAGGCGTTGGTTCAGTGTTAGCCGTCGGTGATCTGCTGCCACTGCTGATGGCCTGGAGCAGCGGACAACCGTTTGGATTTGTCGGGACTCCAAAGAGCGACTACACCTGGCGTAGCGGCCCGGGCAAGCAACTCAGCGACCTTTACCACCGCTGGAAAGGAAGCGAATGGGACCCGTGGGAATGGGCTGTGATGCGACGGCCTCAATGCCGTCTGGTGGCCATGCGTGATCGACTCACCGCCCGCGGATTAAGGCGTCACGGCATTCAAGCCCTGGCGCCAGGAAATCCAATGATGGATGGCCTATCGGAGAACCATTCCCCCAGGGCACTCGAACGCTGCAGACGCATCCTGTTGCTCTGCGGTAGCCGGATGCCAGAAGCGCTAGCCAACGCTGAACGGCTGCTACGAAGCCTGGAGGGCTTTGAGAGCCCAGTTCCACTCACCCTCTTGATGGCAACCGGCTCCCAGCCGTCGACCCAAGCGCTAGAGCCCCTGCTGCAGCGACTGGGCTTTCGGTCTTGCCCACCACCGGCCGACAGCCTGGGAGCCCATGCCTACTGGGTGAACGGAGTGCAAATGCTGCTCCTCGGACGCGGGCGCTTTAGCCGCTGGGCCCATTGGGCTGAAGTCGGACTTGCCACGGCGGGAACAGCCACCGAACAACTGGTGGGACTTGGCATTCCGGCCTTATCCCTACCGGGCACCGGCCCCCAGTTCACCCGTGGCTTCGCCGCACGCCAGAGCCGCTTGCTGGGGGGCGCAGTGCGTCCCTGCCAATCCAAAGAGACACTGCAACGCCACCTGCAGATCCTGCTCGACGACCCCAACCGCCGGCAGCAGCTCGGCGACATCGGACGACGGCGCATGGGCGACGCCGGAGGCAGCCAAGCACTGGCGCACCTGATCCTTGAGCGCTTGATCACGGATACTGGCTCCATCCCTACCGATCGCCATGGCCGGCATCCAGGACCATGACTACCTGAGACTCTGCGCTGAATTAGCCCGTTACCTTGGTGTGAGTCAAGCCGCCGCGCGCCGACGGGTGGAGATGGCAGCGGCTAAGGAAGGGCTTCGCGATGTGGAAGCCCGCAAACGCATCGCCACCCAACTCCTCCATGACACCCGTGAGGAGCACAACAAACCCAGCGCCGGCCTCGATGCCCTGTTGGTCGCCAGTCCTGAAGACGAAAACTTCATGTTGGAAGACTAAGGGCTTGAGAGTTCAGTGCTCAAACACTTGGTTGAAGCGCAGCCGATCCAAGGCGGCGATCACAGGAATGCAAGGGAAGCAACGCTCCGCCAACTCCCAGCGGCCTTCTCGGCGCAGCATCACCTCCAAACGCTCCCGGGCCGGTAGCAGGTAGCGAGCATCGTTGGCGGCATAGGCCAATTGGGCATCCGTCAATTCATCCACCCGGCCCCAGTCACTGCTTTGGGCTTGTTTATCCAGCTCCACCCCGACCAACTCCATCACCAAATCCTTGAGACCATGACGCGGGGTGTAGGTGCGAGCCAGACGACTCGCGACCTTGGTGCAGAAGATCGGCGTTACAGCAATGCCCAAACCGCTGGCGAGGGCCGCCACATCGAAGCGGGCGAAATGAAACACCTTCTCCACCGCGTCTGACTCCATCAGCGCTTTCAGACGCGGAGCTTCGGTCTGGCCCAAGCCGATGCGTACACAAGCGACATGGTCTTCAGGATCGCAAATCTGCACCAAACAGAGACGATCACGGCCGTGAATCAAGCCCATGGCCTCCGTATCCACAGCCAGTGCCTTGGCACGGCCATAGCGCTCCGCCCACGCGGCATCCAGATCACCATCAAAAACAGCGAACTCGCGAGGTGCAGAGGCGGCATCAGCCATCGGGATCGCAGATCAACAAATCGACCACACCACTCTGACCACGCGAGGGGTCGATGCGTCGTGGTGGACCGCTTGAAAAGGCAATCAAAACTGGGATAGACAACAGCTAACGACAGAGTTCTCGTGCAAAGCCGCCGCAAGCCACCCAGAGCAGGCCTGGCCGACATCGAGCGCTCCTTCCGCCAACCACCCCCGCGTTTTCTAGACCTCGAACTCGCGATTTGCTGGGTGCTCGACTGCCTTCTGAAAAACGACAGCTATCCCTCGGGGCTGCTGCAGCGCCTTCAAAACGAGCATCCCAAACTGCGCCTCTCAGAAACCGTGTTGCACCAAGCCCTTGAGTTTCTCGAGACCCAAGGCATGTTGGCGCGCTACAGCAAACGCTGCCCGAGCCGTGGACGGCCGCGACACATGCTGCACCTGGAGAGCACCTATCGCTCGGAGGCCGAGAAACTGATGAAACCCTGGCAACACTGGTTAGCTGACGTCAACGGCAACCACAACACACCCGTGGCGACCTAAAACAGGTAGGCAGCCAGACCCCGTGGCCCGCGGATGCCTTCGTTCCAAACCTCCACCCTGCTTCTCACGCTCCTCCTCGCCATTGGTCTGGTGTTCTTTCTGCGGGCTGCCAGCAAAGACCGCACCACGGTGGTGGACGTGGCTTCACCCAGACCACCTCTGGAAGTGCTCGAAGGCTTGAGCCGTTGGCTGGAACAACGGGGGTGGTCTGCAGAGGGCGGAGATGCCGAGCGTCAAGTGCTGCGGTTCCAGGGCCAGGTCGCGGCCAGCACACCGCTGGCCGTGCTCTTGTCCCTACTGGGCACCGTGGGCGCAGGAAGTCTGGGATTGGTGATTCGGCAGGTGCAACCTTCGCTCCATTGGTGGCCCCTGTTGCTCGCCCTGCTGGGACCACTGGCCGGCGTGATCTACCGAAAGCGCGCTGCCCGCCAGGAAGCCGTGGAGATTCGCTTAATGAATCCAGACGATCAAACCAGCGGAAGCACCATTCGCCTCCGAGCCCATCGCGACGAACTGATCGCTCTCGAACTGGAGTTGGCCGGGCCGCTTGACCTTGCCAGCGACGGATCGCTGCTGTCGTCTCCGATCTGACATCTTCGCTTTCAACGCCATGCGGCTTTCCCGGCGCTTGACCACCGCCCGCTGCTGTTGTTCCTTCGCGCTGGCGGCCGGTGCCTTGATGGGTGCCACTTTCGGTTTGGCAACGGCCGCAGAAGCTCCCAGCATCCCCAGCACCGACATGCTGCTTGGCGCCAGGGTGAAACTCAACGCGAATTGGAAAGGGCAGAGACGTCCCAAACAGACCGTTTCGATCCTGATGCTGGCGGGTCATGCCGACTCCCAGAACATGGTCGGCTCCGGCACCTCCGGCGCCGCCGTGGATCTGCGTGGTGCGCAACCAATGGATCCACGCATGCGTGATGAGCTGTTTTGGAATTTGAAGGTGCGTGATGCGGTTGTGCAGCAAGGACGCAGCCGCGGCCTCAACATCAGCGCTTACACCCCACCAACCCTCACCATCGCCAACGGCGACCATCCCAGCACCAATTGGTCAGTGGGCAAGACCCATGCGAGCCGTGGCGGCTACGCCCTTGAAATTCACTTCGATGCCTATGGCCCTGATGGCTACGGATCCGGGTTGATCCCTGCCATTCATCAACATCCAAGCACCATCGACGAAAACCTGGCCGTCAGTTTTGGGCGTTATCCGTTGCTGTTTCGAGAAGGCCTTGGTGCCCCAAAGCGCGGCATCAGCATCCTGGAAATCGGCAAACTTGAAGGCCGCCTCGAAACACGGCTACGAGACCCCAACACCCGTCAAGCAACGATCAACGCCATTGCCCGACGGATCACTGACGCCATTCTCAACGGAATAGCGCCAGCGCCGTTGGCCCCGAAGGACCTCAGTTCACCGCCTGATGGGGATGGCAGCGCTCGTCGAGAGACGGGTCGTCAAACCAGTTTTGAGGACGCGTGAACACATCGGTGAGCAGCGCTTCTCGCGATCCCTCCGCAGCTGTATAGCCGTATTCCCAACGTGCCAGAGGGGGGAGTGACATCAAGATGGATTCAGTGCGGCCATTGGTCTGCAAACCAAAGATGGTGCCGCGATCCCAAACCAGGTTGAACTCCACATAGCGGCCACGGCGATACAGCTGGAATTGGCGCTCCCGTTCGCCATACGACAACGGATGGCGCCTCTCCACGATCGGGGTGTAGGCCGGCAAAAAGCCCTGCCCACAGGCCTTGGCAAGATCATGAAGCTGCTCCCAATTCAAAGGGCGGGAGCCGGTGGCCTTTGCCACAGCGGCTGCAGCACCTGTCGGATCCTGTCCTTTGTAGAGCTGTCCGCTGCCGTCCTGATAGTCGTAAAAAATGCCGCCCACACCGCGGGTTTCGTTGCGGTGCTTGAGAAAGAAATATTCATCACACCAGGGCTTAAACACCGGATACAGATCGGTGCTGACCGAATCACAAGCCTGCTGATGGGTGCGGTGGAAATGCCGGGCATCTTCGAGGAAGGGATAAAACGGCGTGAGGTCGGCACCGCCGCCAAACCACCACACCGGACCTGCCTCGAAATAGCGGTAATTGAGGTGCACCGTGGGCACGTAAGGGTTACGAGGGTGCAACACCATCGAGGTTCCTGTTGCGAACCAGGGATGCCCTTGGGCTTCTGGACGCTGCTTGAGGATGGAAGGGGGCAACTCCTGGCCATGCACCTCGGAGAAATTCACACCCCCCTGCTCAAAAATGCGCCCCTCGCGCATCACCCGCGAACGGCCACCACCTCCCTCGGGACGGTCCCAACTTTCTTCTTGAAAGCGGCCGACCCCATCGAGGGCTTCAAGACCAGCACAGATCTCATCTTGAAGCCCCATCACCAGGGCGCGTGCCCGTTCCCTGGAATCGACTGGTGGTGGCGAAATCGGTGCTGCAGCGGCATGACCGGACGCTCCACTGGGGGCGGAGGAGGACGAACCCTTCAGGCGCCTCAGCAGTGAACGAACCATGGATGAATTGCTGCAGAGATACCAGAAACCATTTCAGCCCGCACCGTCTCCCGACAAGAGCACGTGAAGGACTGTCATGGGAGCCCACACCTAGGATCCCGCACAACGAACGGGTTTCATGGCGACCGCAGAACAGGCCACCACAGCGCTGATGCCGATTCTGGACGCCGGCAGCGGACGTCCAGCGCTCGATCTGGGCTGGATCGACAACATCCGTGTCGCATCCCCACGCGTCGTGATTCGCCTGAACTTGCCCAACTTTGCCCAGGGCCAGCGCGAACGCATCGCCCAGGAGAGTCGGGAACGGCTGCTGCAACTCGATGGCATTGATGACGTGCAGATCGAAGTGGGCACGCCGGCGCAACAGCAGGGAAGCCATCAGCCTGGAGGAATTGGCCAGGCGGGTCACGGTCAGATCGGCGAACGGCAAGCGATTCCTGGCGTCAAGCACGTGATTGCCGTGAGCAGTGGCAAGGGGGGTGTGGGGAAAAGCACCGTGGCCGTGAACCTGGCCTGCGCCTTGGCGAAGCAGGGGTTACGGGTGGGGCTACTGGATGCCGACATCTATGGCCCCAATGCCCCCACAATGCTTGGCGTTGCCGATCAAACGCCTGCGGTGGAAGGCAGTGGCAGCGATCAGCGCATGACACCGATTGAAAGCTGTGGCATCGCCATGGTCTCGATGGGACTCCTGATTGATGACGATCAACCGGTGATCTGGCGCGGACCGATGCTGAATGGCATCATCCGTCAGTTTCTGTATCAGGTCACTTGGGGGGAGCGGGATGTGCTGGTCGTCGACCTACCACCCGGCACCGGCGATGCCCAGCTTTCATTGGCCCAAGCCGTGCCCATGGCTGGCGTCGTGATCGTGACCACTCCCCAACGGGTCGCCCTGCAAGATGCTCGCCGCGGCCTGGCCATGTTCCGCCAGATGTCAATCCCTGTGCTGGGCGTGGTTGAAAACATGAGTGCCTTCATTCCCCCCGACCAACCCGAAACGCGCTATGCACTCTTCGGGGAGGGGGGTGGACAAACCCTGGCCGACGAATTTGCAACCACCCTTCTCGCTCAGGTGCCGCTCGAAATGCCGGTCCTCACGGGTGGAGACCAGGGTCAACCCATTGTGATCAGCCAGCCCAATTCCGCCAGCGCTGCGAGCTTCCATCAGTTAGCCCAACACGTCTCGGTGTTGGTTGGAGCCACCGCCTAAATCATGTTCGCGGGGTCCCGACATCGTCGACACAAGCGTCTCGCCCGTTCGGAATCCTCTCGACGTCGCAGCAAGGGCTTCGAATTTGTGCTCTTGGGCGTACCGCTGGCCTTGGTGGCTGTTTCAAGCCTGCTGATTCTCAGCACCCAACGCCAAGCTGATTACGCCGACTGGTATCAACATCCAATCACCGCTGGCGTTGGTGTCGTCATCGCCCTAGCCCTAGGCCGGCTGAGGTTAGGACGCTTAAAACCCTTCCTGGCTCCGATTTACATCGCCACCGTGATCAGCCTGGTGGCCGTGCGAACCATCGGCACCTCTGCCCTGGGTGCCCAGCGCTGGATCACCATCGCTGGCGTGAATGTGCAGCCCTCAGAATTCGCGAAGCTTGCCGCCATTCTGCTCCTGGCCGCCGTGCTCGACCGCTATCCCGTGGAACGACCGGTGGATCTGCTCCGTCCGCTCGGGGTGATTTCAATTCCGTGGGCACTGGTGTTCATCCAGCCAGACCTGGGCACGTCCTTAGTGTTTGGCGCCTTACTCCTGGCCATGCTCTATTGGTCGGGGATGCCTTTCGAATGGTTGGTGCTATTGCTTGCACCGCTTGGGACGGCCCTCTTCGCAGGCCTGGTTCCCTGGGCTCTCGCGTTATGGATGCCGCTCACGATGGCCATTGCCTATCGCTCACTGCCCTGGAAGCGCCTCGCGATGGCAGCCGTCTTAACCATCCAGGGCTTCGTGGCGGTAGTCACTCCCTGGCTATGGATGCATGGCCTCAAGGACTACCAGCGCGCTCGACTGGTGCTATTCCTCGACCCAAGCCAAGACCCTCTCGGCGGTGGCTATCACCTACTGCAAAGCACCGTGGGAATTGGCTCTGGAGGTTGGTTTGGCACAGGACTCCTGCAGGGCCAACTCACCAAACTGCGCTTCATCCCTGAACAGCACACCGATTTCATCTTCAGTGCCCTGGGCGAAGAAACGGGTTATCTCGGCACCATGCTCGCCGTCGTGGGCTTCGCTGCGTTAATGACTCGCTTCATCCAAATCGCCAATCGTGCACGCAGCGACTTCGAATCACTGGTCGTGATCGGACTTGGAACCATGATGATGTTTCAAATGGTCGTGAACATTTTCATGACCATCGGTCTCGGCCCCGTCACAGGCATCCCGCTTCCATTCATGAGTTATGGGCGCTCAGCGATGGTTGTCAACTTCGTGGCCCTTGGTCTCTGCCTTTCAGTGGCGCGGCGCAGCCATCGCCAGCAGGTGCGGTGACCAGCACAATCACGCTGCAAACCCTGCAAGCCCGGATGGCAGAAGGGCTGGACGCCGGCCGGGTTGACGATGCCACCGCCCGCAGGCTGTGGTGGGCCGCCCTGGAAACGATCCAGACCGAACTGCTGCCGGTGACTTCCAACACACCACCGCAAGGTGTCTGGATCGCAGCACCCCTGCCTGCGCTCTACGACCCCGGCTTGCTGACTGGCTTGAAGGGATGGGTATGGACCCCAGATCAACTCAACTGGAGCACAGGTCGAGGAAGCGGCCTGCTGCCACCAGATCGCTTGGATCGCCCTGGTCACACCACCACCAGCACCTATCAACGCCTGTCACTGCTGGAGAGCGATGGTCTGGACCCCTTGCTGATCGTGATTACCGCTGAACGCCAGGTGGCCCTTGCCCTGCATGGCGAGCACGATCGACGGCAATTGCTGATGCGCTCCGACCCAGAAACACTAGGAGCCCTGCTGGCCATGCTCGATCAACGCTTACAACAACAGGCCCCTGATCAAGCCATGGCCCTGCGCCGTGCCATCGGTGCGCTCGGTCCGCTGCAAAGCAGTGAACAGTTCAGCCAACGGTTCTGGCCGGGGCTCGCCGAACGCCTGGCGTGCATGGCCCCCAGCCTCACGCTCCAGACACTGCAGGAAGCCGCCACCACCAGCAACCCAGCTGAAGCGGAGCTGTCGTTGCTCGAAGCGATCACCCATGAAGTGCGGACCCCCCTCGCCACCATTCGCACGCTGATCCGGTCGTTGTTGCGTCGCAAGGACCTTGCGGCTGTAGTGCAGAAGCGCTTGCAGCAAATTGACAGCGAATGCACCGAGCAAATCGATCGGTTCGGCCTGATCTTCCATGCGGCAGAGCTCCAACGCCAATCGCCGCAGCCGGAGGCGCTGGCCCGCACTGACCTGGGGCGGATGCTCGAAGAGCTGGCCCCAGGATGGGAACAGCAACTCCAGCGGCGAGGTCTCACGCTGCGGCTCGACCTGAGTGCCAATTTGCCCGCGGTGCTCAGTGATCCCGGACGGCTGGAACCCATGCTGGGAGGCCTGATCGACCGCAGCTGCCGCGGCCTTCCCGAAGGCGCCGAGCTGCTGGTTCAGCTACGGCCAGCCGGCGCACGCCTGAAACTGCATCTGCGTGGCAGGCTGCGGGACGGAGATGCGGCGGCCGGCACCGCCGAACGCACCGCAAAGTTAGGGCCCGTGCTGAGCTGGAACCCTGGCACCGGCAGTCTGCAACTCAGTCAAGGGGCGACCCGCCAACTCTTGGCCAGCCTGGGGGGTCGCCTGATTCAGCAACGAAACCGCGGGCTAACCGTGCTGTTTCCAGTGGCCTAACAATGTTGACGGGTGTGAAGCTTGCTGACGCCACAGGGGATCAGGCCCGAACGACGGTGCTACTTTCCAGCCGTAACGGCATGCCGATTTTTCGAGGACAGCCATGACAGCAACGGCGTTGAACGGTCAGCTCCCCCAGTTCATCGGCAGCACCGGTGGACTTCTAAACGCCGCAGAGACGGAAGAGAAGTACGCCATCACCTGGACGAGCGCTTCTGCGCAGCCCTTTGAGCTTCCCACGGGTGGTGCGGCAATGATGAATCAGGGCGAAAACATCATGTACTTTGCCCGCAAAGAGCAGTGCCTGGCCCTTGGCACCCAGCTGCGCACCAAGTTCAAGCCCCGGATCGAGGATTACAAGATCTACCGGATTTTCCCCGGTGGTGACACCGAGTTCCTGCACCCCAGTGATGGCGTGTTCCCCGAAAAGGTGAACGAAGGTCGCACGATGGTGGGTCACAACGCCCGTCGGATTGGCAACAATCCCGACCCTGCCACCATCAAATTCAGCGGACGCAACACCTTCGACGCCTGATCGCGTCGCGGATCTGCGGTCGGCTGCGACAATCTCCCCATGCTCAGCCCCGACCGCGCCGCGTTTTTAGAGGCCGCCTCCACTGGTGCCACGTTCATTCCCGTGGCACGCAGCTGGCCAGCAGATCTCGAGACGCCCCTCACCACTTGGCTCAAGGTGGGAGAGGGTCGCCCTCCGGGCGTTTTACTTGAATCGGTTGAGGGCGGAGAAACCCTCGGTCGCTACAGCGTGATTGCCTGCGACCCCCTATGGACCTTGACGGTTCGCGGTGATCAGATCGAACGCCGCTGGCGCCATGGTCATCGCGAGCTGATGAGCGGTAACCCGTTCGATGTGCTGCGTGAAGCGCTGGCTCCTTACAAGTCAGGCTCATTGCCGGGACTTCCTTCCATCGGCCAGCTGTTCGGCATTTGGAGTTATGAGCTGATCCGCTGGATTGAGCCCTCTGTACCCACCCATCCCTTACCGGAAGATTCTCCTCCTGACGGGGTTTGGATGTTGATGGACAGTGTCTTGATCTTTGATCAAGTGAAGCGGTTGATCACTGCTGTGGCGTATGGCGACCTCATTGGCAGCAACGCCTCCAGTCCAGAAGCAGCCTGGGATAACGCCTTGGCCCGCATTACTGGGCTGGAGGAGCGCATGGCGGCGCCATTGCCTGCGATCCGCCCACTGCGCTGGCAGCCCTCAGAGCAACGTTGGCCCACCACCACCACCAACCGCAGCCGCGACGATTTCGAAGCCGCTGTGGAGCAGGCACGCGACCACATTGCCGCTGGCGATGTGTTCCAGCTGGTGTTGAGTCAGCGCCTTGAGGCCCACGTTTCCCAAAAGCCGCTGGAGCTTTACCGCAGCCTGCGGATGGTGAATCCATCGCCGTATATGGCCTTCTTTGACTTTGGCGACTGGCAGCTGATTGGCTCCAGCCCCGAAGTCATGGTCAAGGCCGATCCAGTGCCGGGGGGAGTGAAAGCCAGTCTCCGACCGATCGCAGGCACCCGCCCCCGCGGCCGTTCCGAACAGGACGATCGCAACTTTGAAGCCGACTTACTAGCCGATCCCAAGGAACGGGCCGAACACGTGATGCTGGTCGACCTCGGCAGAAATGATCTTGGCCGGGTCTGTCAACCGGGCTCAGTCAAGGTCAAAGACCTGATGGTGATCGAGCGTTATTCCCACGTGATGCACATCGTCAGCCAAGTCGAAGGCCTGTTAGCGGCCGGTCATGACGTCTGGGATTTATTGATGGCGGCATTCCCCGCTGGCACTGTCAGCGGCGCACCGAAGATCCGAGCAATGCAACTGATTCACGAACTCGAGCCCAATGCTCGCGGTCCTTATTCAGGCGTGTATGGATCCGTTGACCTAGCCGGAGCTCTTAACACTGCCATCACCATCCGCACCATGGTGGTGTGCCCCCATCCAGAAGGCGGATGGCGGATTCAGGTGCAGGCCGGTGCCGGAGTCGTTGCCGACTCCAAGCCAGCAGCGGAATATCAAGAAACACTCAACAAGGCCAAAGGCATGCTCACCGCCCTGGCCTGCCTTGAGGATCCGTCCGCATGACGGCATCCCTACTCCTCAAGGGTTTTGAGATCGAGCTCTTCACCGGGCGCGCCAGTGGCGAAAACGTCGGCATCGCGGCAGAAGCAGCCCGGTCGCTCCCAGGCTTCGTCACTGAGCCCGACAATCGCAACATCGAGTACATCACCGCGCCGGTCGCCGACTACGCCCCACTGACCGAGGCCCTGCTTGCACCTCGACGCCAACTGCGCCAGTGGCTGGAGACTCGATCCCTCACCCTGCTGCCAGGAAGCACCCTCAGCCTCGGGAACCCCGATCAATTTGAACGCTCTGACCCGGGGAATGCGTACCACTCCCTCATCGAAGCCACCTATGGCACGCGAGTGGTGACCGCCAGCATCCACATCAATCTGGGGATCAACGACACAACCGCGCTCTTCACGGCATTGCGCCTGATTCGCTGTGAAGCAGCACTGCTGCTGGCCCTCAGTGCCAGCTCCCCCTTCCTTGGTGGGACAGTCACCGGCGCCCACTCCCAACGTTGGCTTCAGTTTCCGCTCACACCGTCCTGCGTCCCCCTGTTTCATGACCATCAGCACTACATCAACTGGGTGGATGAGCAACTTCAAGCCGGAGCAATGCACAACGTGCGCCACCTCTGGACATCAGTGCGACCCAATGGCCCCAATCGCCCCCACCACCTGAACCGTCTGGAACTACGCATTTGTGATCTGATTACCGACCCGGCCCTGTTGCTAGCGGTGACCACCCTTCTGGAGCTGCGTGTCTTGATGGCACTGGAAGCGCCGGACAATCTCGATCCTCTCTGTGTCAGTCAACTCAGCCCTCGGCAACTGCAGCAGCTGAGCGATCGCAACGATGCAGCGGCAGCGCAGTCCAGCCTCGATGCATCGCTTCACCACTGGCGCGATGGCCGGGCACTGCTGTGCCGCGACTGGATTGCGGAACTTTGCACTGCCGTGACACCGTTAGCCGACAAGCTCGGGCTGCAACAGCAACTCGATCCGATCCATCGCGTGCTTCAGGATGGCAACCAGGCGATGCGCTGGCTGGCAGCGGTCAATGCAGGCGCCGCGCTGCCAGACGTTCTTCAAGCCGAAATTCACACCATGGCGGATCAGGAACGCAGTTCGGCAGCGAAGCAGACAGGCATTTTGGGATGATCATGGCTTCAGCTGATTCGCAGACTTCCTCAATGCTCTCGACCCACACCCAGACTGCTGAGAGTGACCGGTCGACGATCGCTGAGCCCTACCAAGCAGGTGGACAGCTCCTCAAGCAGCGCCTGGCCCTGGTGGAGGAGCTCTGGGAAACAGTGCTGCGCAGTGAATGTCCACCCGATCAAGCCGAGCGGTTGCTGCGGATGAAGCAACTCAGCGACCCAGTGGCCAGTGATGGTGCGGCCGTGAGTAGTGATGCCGTGGCCCAGTTGATCCGGGAAATGGATCTGGTGGAAGCGATTGCCGCTGCACGCGCCTTTTCGCTCTACTTCCAACTGGTCAACATCCTTGAGCAGCGCATCGAAGAAGACAACTATCTCGCGAGCATCAGCCGCTCCCAGGAGCAAACCGAGGCGATCGATCCCTTCGCTCCACCCTTAGCCAGCCAAACCGAACCAGCCACCTTCCGCGAATTATTCGAGCGGCTGAGCCATCTCAATGTCCCCCCAGCGCAGCTGGAATCGTTGCTGCAGAATCTGGACATTCGGCTGGTGTTCACGGCTCACCCCACCGAAATTGTTCGTCACACCGTTCGTCATAAGCAGCGGCGAGTCGCCAGCCTGCTGCAACAACTGCAGGCCTCACCTGCCGTCAGTCTCGGTGAAAGTGCAAGCCTGCGTCAGCAACTGGAAGAGGAAATCCGCCTCTGGTGGCGTACCGACGAACTGCACCAGTTCAAGCCCACGGTGCTGGATGAGGTCGATTACGCCCTCCACTATTTCCAGCAGGTGCTTTTCGATGCCATGCCCCAGCTGCGCCGTCGGATTAGCAGTGCTCTCGCCAGCAGTTATCCCGATGTTCGGCTCCCACCTTCTGCGTTTTGCACATTCGGATCTTGGGTGGGGTCAGACCGGGATGGCAACCCCTCAGTTACCCCTGAAATCAGCTGGAGAACCGCCTGCTATCAGCGCCAGCTGAAGCTGGAGCGCTACGTCAGTGCCGTTCAGGCCCTGCGTGATCAGCTCAGCATTTCCATGCAGTGGAGCCAAGTCAGCGCTCCCTTGCTCGAATCTCTGGAAATGGATCGGCTGCGCTTCCCTGAGGTGTATGAGGAGCGGGCTGCCCGCTATCGGCTGGAGCCCTACCGCCTCAAACTCAGCTACATGCTGGAGCGGCTCAGACTCACCCAACTGCGCAACAAGCAACTGGCGGAAGCCGGCTGGCAAACCCCCACAGAAGGGCTGGAGGCCAATAGCAGCACAGGCAGCGGCCCAGATGCCCTTCACTACGGTGCTGTTGACGAATTCCGCAGCGACCTCGAACTGATCCGCAACAGTTTGGTTAGCACCGAGCTGAGCTGCGAACCGCTCGACACCTTGCTGACGCAGGTGCATATTTTCGGCTTTTCCCTCGCGAGCCTCGATATTCGTCAGGAGAGCACGCGGCATAGCGATGCCCTCGATGAACTGACCCGCTATCTGCGACTTCCCAAGTCCTACGGGGCCATGGAGGAAAGCGAACGGGTGAGTTGGCTGCTGGAAGAACTCCAAACACGCCGCCCTCTCATTCCTCCTGCGGTCGCATGGTCCCCCAGCACTGCGGAGACCATTGCTGTCTTCCGCATGCTGCATCGCCTGCAGGAAGAATTCGGTGGTCGCATTTGCCGCACCTATGTGATCTCGATGAGCAACTCCGCGTCGGATTTGCTCGAAGTGCTGCTTCTCGCCAAAGAAGCTGGACTTGTGGATCCCGCCGCAGAGCATGCCGACCTGCTGGTGGTGCCGCTATTTGAAACCGTGGAAGATCTTCAGCGCGCTCCTGACGTGATGGAGCAGTTGTTCGGCAACTCCCTCTATCGCCAGCTACTCCCCGAGGTCGGCGAGCAGGTGCAACCCCTTCAGGAGTTGATGTTGGGCTATTCCGACAGCAACAAAGACTCTGGTTTTCTCTCCAGCAACTGGGAGATTCACCAAGCCCAGATTGCTCTCCAAGACTTGGCGAGTCGCCACGGTGTGGCCCTACGCTTGTTCCATGGTCGTGGTGGCTCCGTCGGCCGCGGTGGCGGTCCGGCTTACCAAGCGATCTTGGCCCAACCAAGCGGCACGCTGCAGGGACGCATCAAGATCACGGAACAGGGCGAAGTGCTGGCTTCGAAGTACAGCCTGCCTGAACTGGCGCTTTACAACCTCGAAACGGTGAGCACCGCTGTGGTGCAAAACAGCCTGGTCACCAACCAATTGGATGCGACTCCGAGCTGGAACGACCTGATGACCAGGCTCGCCGCCCGATCCCGCAGTCACTACCGAGCCCTGGTGCATGACAATCCCGATCTGGTGGCCTTCTTTCAGCAGGTCACACCCATTGAAGAAATCAGCAAACTGCAGATTTCCAGCCGCCCCGCACGGCGCAAATCCGGCGCAAAGGATCTCTCTAGCCTGCGGGCCATTCCCTGGGTTTTCGGTTGGACCCAAAGCCGATTCCTGTTACCCAGTTGGTTTGGTGTAGGAACCGCCTTGGCGGAAGAAGTGGCCTCCGATCCGGAACAACTGGATGTGCTCCGCCGTTTGCATCAACGCTGGCCCTTCTTTCGGATGCTGATTTCCAAAGTGGAGATGACCCTCTCCAAAGTGGATCTCGAACTGGCTCGCCATTACGTGACCAGCCTGGGTCGCAATGAGCATCACGATGCCTTCGAGCGCATCTACAACACCATTGCCCGAGAGCATGCCCTCACGCTCCAGTTGGTGCTCGACATCACGGGTCAGGAACGACTGCTCGATGGTGATCCCGGCCTGCAGTTGTCTGTCGATCTGCGCAATCGCACGATTGTGCCGCTGGGATTCCTGCAGGTCGCCCTACTGCGCCGCCTACGCGACCAAAACCGCCAGCCCCCGATGCAGGAGGCAGCTGCAGGTGATTCTGATGGCCGCACCTACAGCCGCAGTGAACTGTTGCGTGGAGCGCTGCTCACCATTAACGGCATCGCTGCCGGTATGCGCAACACCGGCTGAGTGGCCTTCCTTCCCTTCCGTCAGCAACCGCCAGCCCCCCCTTTACCCGGGGGCTTTGAATTGCGCGGCGACTACACCCCATCAGCCAACGCCATCAATCGCTTGTTGGCGTCTTGCAACGAAGTCGTCCCTCCTGCGGAGCGGTGGGCCGCGGCCTTGCAAAACAGCTATGGCTATCTCTGCATCCTTGAATGCAACAGCGGCGAACTGGTGGGATTCGTGCGCATCACCAGCGACCAGGCGCTCAATGCCAACCTGTGGAATCTGGCAGCCCGTCCAGGCCCCCATCAAGCCGCATTGCTCGCCGTCCTCGTGCACCGGGTTTTAACCCGTTTACGCAAGGATCTACCGGGATGCAGCATCTCAATTGCGGCGCCACCCGCAGCGCTGGACGCCTTAAAAAGCCAGAGTTTTGTCGTTGACCCCGGTGGCATTCGAGCCATGGGATTAAGGCTCCGTTAGCCGGTGGAGCCTGATCACGAGCATGGCAGGACTCGAACCTGCGACCCTCAGAACCGGAATCTGATGCTCTATCCAACTGAGCTACATGCCCACATCGGCTGATGCCGCTGCGTGAAGACGATCCGCAGACCGCTCCGGTGTAGGTACCTTAGCGACACGTCGCACCCGGACCCATTCGGCTTCTCCAGCTGGAACTGCAAGGGTTCCGCAATTACAGCCATCTGCAGCTGGAGATTGAAGCACCGCGCCTGCTGGTGATTGGTCGCAACGGTGTGGGGAAGTCCAATCTGCTGGAGTCGGTAGAGCTACTCGGCAGCTTGCGCTCTCACCGGGCAAGCCAGGATCAGGACCTCATCCACTGGGATGCACCAGACGCGCGACTGCGGGCCCACACCAGTGACCACGATGACCTGGAGCTCCAACTACGCCGCAAAGGCGGGCGTCAAGCAAAACGCAACGGCAAGGTCTTGGAGCGTCAACTGGATCTGATCGGTCCTCTGCGCTGCGTTGGCTTCAGTGCTCTCGATCTGCATCTTGTGCGTGGCGAGCCGTCGCTACGACGGCAATGGCTGGACCGGGTGGTGTTGCAGCTCGAGCCGATCTATGCCGATTTGATCAGTCGCTACAACCGACTTCTACGCCAACGTGCGCAACTCTGGCGACGTGGCCGAGGGATGGCCGCAGCGGAACGCAACGCTCTCCTCGACACCTTTGATCTGCAAATGGCGTTAATTAGCACGCGAATTCACCGCCGCAGGCGACGAGCCCTAACCCGGCTCGAGCCCTTAGCGAACCATTGGCAGGACCGTCTGAGCCGAGGCAATGAACAACTCACGCTGGGATATCAGGCCGGAAGTGTGCTGCCAGGAGAAGAGGCTGAAGAGCCCTGGCGGTTCGCCATCACAGAACAGCTGAAGTTGCAACGAAGCGACGAAGAACGGCTGGGAAACTGCCGGGTCGGTCCCCATCGCGATGAGATCAACCTCAACCTCAATGGCAACCCCGCGCGACGCTTTGGCTCCGCTGGCCAACAACGCAGCCTGGTGTTAGCCCTGAAGCTGGCAGAACTGGAGCTCGTGGGCGAACTGTGGGGTCAACCCCCACTCCTGCTGCTCGACGACGTTTTGGCGGAACTGGACCCCGAACGCCAACTCACCCTGCTCGAGGCCGTGGGTAACCAGCACCAATGCCTGGTCAGCGCCACCCACATCGAGGCCTTTGAAGGGGACTGGTGCCAACAATCCCAAGTGCTGGAGATGCCGGCAGATTGAAAGCCGACATAAATCTGAGGTAATGTAACTGACTCTTCATTTGAATCCTGATGAAGCAGGACTTGTCTTGCCTGCATCCCAACCCGGGATGGGGCATTAGCAAAATGCATTCGGCCCTCAGTTCCACGACGCCCAGTGCCACCGACATGGTGGGTAAACACTGCATTCTCGAGCTTTACGATTGCGACCACGCCAAGCTCGACGACGAAGCCTTTCTCAGGGACACCATCACCACTGCAGCCAAAAGTGCTGGTGCCACCTTGCTCAACCTGATCACCCACCGGTTCGAACCACAGGGCGTGACGGGACTGGCTCTTCTGGCTGAATCCCACATTTCGATCCACACCTGGCCGGAAAGCGGCTACGCGGCTGTGGATGTCTTCACATGCGGTGACCACACCATGCCCGAACGGGCCTGCGATGTGCTCCGCTGTGCTCTCGGTGCTGAGCACCACCAGATCAAGAGTTTCCTGCGGGAAACCCCAGCGGCGGTGGCCCATGGCCAGCGGGATCCCCGATGCATCGCCTCAGCCGCTTGAAACGCGAATGGTCAGTGGCACACCATCCGATGGCGGTGTGCTCAACCTCGATTGAGCTTGCCACTGATCAATCCCTCCAAATCCAGGCTCACCGCCGTGAAACCCAGCGCTAGAAAGGCCTGCACCAATTGTTCCCTTTCTGGATGCTGAGCCAGGGTCACAATTTGATCCTTGGGCACCTCAATGCGAGCCGCCAGCCCCTGGCTACGCACCCGCACTGCAACAAAACCGTGGGCTATCAACCAAGCCTCAGCCTTCGCAACCCTCTCAAGTCGTTCCGCACTGATTCCTTCCCCGTAGGGGAAACGCGACGCTAAACAGGGCTGGGCTGGTTTGTCCCACCAGGGCAGCCCAAGCGCTTTGGATAGTTCTCTCACCTGAACCTTGCTGATACCGAGATTCGCCAGCGGAGAGATCACACCAACCTCTTGAGCCGCCTTGATCCCAGGGCGATGATCCTTGAGATCATCAGCATTGACCCCATCAAGCACTTGGGCGCCATCGGCCTCCGCGGCAAGGGGCCCCAGATGACGATGCAGCTCCCGCTTGCAGGCATAGCAACGGTCGGTGGGGTTGCTGCTGTAATCCGGATCCGTGAGTTCGTCGGTGGCAACTTCTCGATGGCGAATCCCCAGCCAAGCCGCCTGCTGCCGAGCTTCCCGCAGCAGATGGGGAGCTAACGCAGGGGACACCCCCGTGATCGCTAGCGCCTTCTGCCCCAACTGCTCCTGGGCGATGGTGGCCACTAAAGCGCTATCGACCCCACCCGAGTAAGCAACAACAACGCGGCCAAACCCACGGATCACACGGCGCAACTGCTCCAACTGACGTTGAGCATCCCTCTGCAATGGCTCGAGCTGACGGATCGAGACACCAGGGGATGGCATCTCCGTGGACGAGGCGCTGACTTCAACCACGAACTTCCAGCAAAGGCAGACTGTGGCGTCAAGCTAGGTGGCGTCAAGCTAGGCATGAAGGCCAACGGCCGACCGACACGAACACCGCAACGGGCCTGCACTCGGTAAGCTCCGTGCACGTCCGATCGGTTCATGGCAGGGAATCGCAGACCAGCCGTCGGCATTGTCACTGCCGCTGACAGCCGTGAGCGCAGCCTCGGTCAGCTCCACATCTATGACGGCGAGGGAAAAGGCAAGAGCCAAGCTGCCCTTGGCGTGGTGTTGCGCACCATCGGCCTAGGCATCTGCGAACAACGGCGCACGCGGGTGCTGCTGCTGCGATTTTTGAAAGGTCCGGGGCGTGCTTACGACGAAGATGCCGCCATCGAAGCTCTCCAGCAGGGCTTTCCCCACCTGATTGATCAGGTGCGCACAGGGCGGGGTGAGCACTTTGGGGCGGACGATGTCACCCGTTTCGACCGCCAAGAAGCCCAGCGGGGCTGGGACATCGCCAAAGGGGCGATTGCCAGCGCTCTCTACTCCGTCGTCGTGCTCGATGAGCTCAACCCGGTGCTAGACCTCGGGCTGCTCGACATCGAGGATGTCGTTCGCAGCCTGCAGGCTCGCCCCGAAGGCATGGAAATCATCGTCACAGGTCGTGGCGCACCACGTCCGCTCGTGCAAATGGCGGATCTGCATTCAGAAATGCGCGCCCACCGTCGGCCGGAGCCTGGAGACGACAGTCTGCGGATGGATGGCCAAGGCGCCATCGAGATTTACACCGGTGAAGGCAAAGGCAAATCCACCAGTGCTCTCGGCAAAGCCCTGCAGGCGATCGGACGCGGCATTAGCCAAGACAAAAGCCATCGGGTGCTGATCTTGCAGTGGCTTAAAGGCGGCACTGGCTATACGGAAGATGCCGCCATTGCTGCCCTGCGTGAAAGTTATCCCCATCTCGTTGATCATCTGCGCTCCGGCCGCGATGCCATCGTCTGGCGCGGCCAGCAACAACCCATCGACTACGTCGAAGCCGAACGAGCCTGGGAGATTGCCCGGGCTGCCATCTCCAGCGGTCTCTACAAAACCGTGATCCTTGACGAACTCAACCCCAGCGTCGATCTCGAACTGCTACCGGTGGAGCCAATCATGCAAACCCTGCTGCGCAAACCGGCTGAAACGGAAGTGATCATCACCGGCCGTTGCAAAAACCCTCCCGCCTATTTCGATCTCGCCAGCGTCCACTCCGAAATGGTGTGCCATAAGCACTACGCCGAGCAGGGCGTCGACCTCAAGCGTGGGGTGGATTACTGACTGTTCCCCCCACTTAATAACGCGGAACAGTGGGATCAACCTGCAGCGACCAGGAATCGATGCCGCCAGTCACATTGATGGCATCAACACCGTGTGCAGCCAACAGCGCCACGGCTTTAGCGGAACGACCACCAAGCTTGCAGTGCACATAAAGAGTCGTCCCCCCAGACGCCAAGGTGCGAATCCGCTCCAATGCCTCGCCACTTTCGATGGTGGCTAAGGGAATCAACTCAGCCCCTGGGATCACCGCGACGTCCGCTTCTGACGGATTGCGGACATCGAGCAGCACCGCAGCCTCGTCACTGTCGAGCCGCTGCTTGAGCTCCAGCACATTGACACTCTTCATCGCAATCGCCTCCTGAGGAACGGCGCCGCTCACACCGCAGAACGCCTCATAGTCAATCAGCTGCGTGACCTCCTGGCGGTTGGGGATGCGCTGCAGGTGCAGCTCGCGAAAGCGCAGAGCCAGCCCATCCACAAGGAGGAGACGCCCATCCAGAGGCTGACCAATGCCCGTGATCACCTTGATGGCTTCCGTTGCCTGCAGCACCCCAATCAGACCAGGCATCACCCCGAGCACTCCGCCTTGGGCACAGGAAGGCACGAGACCCGGCGGTGGGGGTTCTGGCACCAAATCGCGATAGGTGGGACTGGTCGGGGTGAGGTTGAACACACTCACCTGACCGTCAAACCCCTGGACAGAGCCATAGATGAAAGGTGTCCCCAACAAGGTGCATGCATCGTTGATGAGGTAACGACTAGGAAAGTTATCGGTGCCGTCACACACCAGGTCGTAAGACGCCAAAAGATCCAGGGCGTTGACGGCGGTGAGTTGAACATTGTGTTCCTCAACGTGGCAGTGGGGGTTGAGGTCTTCAATCCGACTCCGCGCCGAACTGGTTTTCGCGCGGCCGACCATGGCGGTGCCGTGGATCACCTGACGCTGCAGATTCGAGTGGTCGACGACATCGAAATCCACGATGCCAAGGCGACCGACGCCCGCAGCTGCCAAATAAAGCAACAACGGGGATCCCAGACCACCACTGCCCACACACAACACTGAGGCCCCCTTCAGGCGCCTCTGGCCATCGAGACCCACCTCCGGCAAGGTCAAATGTCGGGCATAGCGGGCCCTCTCCTCCGCGCTGAGATCAGCACTGGAGTCGGATGGAAACCCAGAAGCGTCAAGCACTACGCGACGGATGATCACTGCCGACAGTGTCGTGCACCAAGGCCATGTCAGGGGCCGGTTCAGGTTCCAACCACCAGGCCCGCAGGCGCAGATCGGCCCCTTGAATCAGCATCAACGCTGGACTCCGCAACCAGTCCCGATCGCATCGGGACGGGACGGCATCCCCTTGGGGGTGCGAATGGGCGGTGCCAATCACCGCCAGACCGCGTTGACGTGCCCAGCGCTGGGCCAACAACTGTTCCCGCGGATCAAGCGCAAACCGCTGACGACGGGACGGCCGCAAGGCAGTGTCAGCGCTGCTCTCTGCCGCTTCCGGCAGTGCGGCAATCCCTGGATGCCAAACATTGCAACACGGCCAGATGTGTTGCAAACACCACCCTGATGGCTGCCGCTGTCCCAACAACAGTGCACACCCTTCTTCCGGCAACGCCGCCTGCAGGGTGCTACGCAAAATGATCAGCAGTTCGGAATCGACAACCAGCGACCATGGCGTTTGGGCTGGCTGACCGATACGCTCAACCAGCATTTGGATTGCGTACCAGGCTCATGAGTGAGGACACCACTGCGGTCCAGGATTCTGCAACCACGCAGTCCTCGTCTGAAAGCAGCACCGGCAGTACGAACGAAACCATGCCCTTCAGCGAGCGCTACGGCGAAGTGCTGGGCAAGGTGAATGCCACCCTTGAGCAAGTCGATTGGGACCAAATCGGCCGCATGGGCAAGGTGGTGGGCATTTTCGCGGCGGTGATCGTTGCCCAGATTCTGATCAAGGGCATTCTCGACACCATCAATTTGCTGCCTGTCGTGCCTGGTTTGCTGGAACTTCTCGGTGTGGTGGTGGTTGGCCAGTGGAGCTGGAACAACCTCACGACCAGCGAGAAGCGTTCGGCATTGGTGAATCGCATCCAAACCTTGCGCAAAGAATATCTCGGCTGATTCAGCCGAATTGCTGCTGAAGATGGCGGATGGCTTGGCGGCTCTGCTGCCGATAGCTACCGCCAAACAAATTGGCGTGGTTGAGCAGGTGATACAGGTTGTAGATCGCGATTCGATCTGTCGCCCCTGGTGCCAGGGGCCAATCCTGCGCATAGGCCCCATAAAACGATTGCTGGAATCCACCAAACAGGTGGGTCATGGCCAAATCCACTTCGCGGTCCGCCCACCAGCTGGCTGGATCGATCAGAAAGCCTCGGCCATCACAAAGCATCCCGGCATTGCCCGCCCACAGATCGCCATGCACCAACACAGGCTCAGCGTCGTGCTCATTCAGTAATCCCCTGAGGCTAGACAGCCAAGCCTCCAACGACTCCAGCGACAGGCCCCAAGACCGCGCCAGCTGCAGCTGGGGGCGTAACCGCAAGTCCACAAATGCGTCGCCCCAACGCTCTCGCCAACCAGCGGGCTGGGGCCCAAGACCAATAAACCCGTCTGTGGGCCAACCGAAACGTCCACTGGTCTGGGCCAACGAGCGGCGATGCAAGCGCGCCAGGCCACGCCCCAAGACCTGTTGTTCGCCATCGTGCTGGTCCAACCAAGGCAACAGCAAAACAGCCAGTCCTCCTGGGGAGGCCAGCAAAGCCAATGGCTCAGGCACCACCAGATCCGCAGAATCCGCGCAAGCGTGCAACGCGGCTAGTCCGATCTGCTCAGCCTTGAGACTGGCGGCATCACCCCGTTTGGCAAACAAGCACCGACCATCGTTGAGCTGCAGCCGCCAAGCCTGCTGAGCACCACCCCCACCCAGCGACATGCAGTGGTCCACGCGGGCTCCGGCCAGCAGCGTCGGATCCGCTCCCAGGATCTGTTCCAGGTCAGTCTGCATCACACCTCCACCCCTCGCACTGCCAGCATGCCGCCATGGAGCACGACCAGGACGTGATCGTGATCGGCGGTGGCATCGCCGGTCTCACCGCAGCTGCACTTTTAGCCCACGCAGGCATGAGCGTGACGCTGCTGGAAGCCCATCACCAATTGGGAGGCTGTGCGGGCACGTTCCGGCGGGGGCCTTACACCTTCGACGTGGGTGCCACCCAAGTGGCCGGCTTTGAGGCCGGTGGTAGCCATGCCCGTATTTTCCACCATCTGCAGTTGCCACTCCCCCCTGCAGTCCAGCTTGATCCCGGCTGCGTCGTGGATCTAGCGGACGGCAGCGATCCAATCCGCATTTGGCACGATCCAGCGCGGTGGCAGCAAGAACGACTGCAGCAATTTCCAGGGTCGCAGCGTTTCTGGGCCCTCTGTGCCTGGCTGCATCGCCACAACTGGTCGTTTGCCAAACACGATCCGGTCCTTCCGGTGCGCAGCAGCTGGGATCTCCAGCGCACTGTGCAAGCCATCGGCCTTGGCACCCTGGCCAGCACACCATTCAGCCTGCTGACCGTGGCTGATCTGTTACGCCTGTGTGGCTGCGCCCAACAGCTGCGCCTGCGCCGTTTCCTCGATCTCCAGCTGCGGCTTTACTCCCAAGAACCATGCGACCGCACAGCGGCGCTTTATGGCGCCACCGTGCTGCAAATGGTGCAAGCCCCTCTTGGGCTCTGGCACCTACAGGGATCCATGCAGGTCTTAAGCGATCAACTGGCCAGTGCTGTGCACCGTGATGGCGGCACGATCCACCTGCGACAACGGGTAACCCAACTGGAACGGTGTGGAAGCAACGGCTGGAGCGTGCAGACCCAACAGCGTGATGGCCGCCGCCAGAATTGGCACTGCAGGGAGCTGATCAGCAGCCTGCCGCCGCAGTGTTTGCCAGCGCTGATGACAATGCCAGAGGGATACCGGCAACGCATTGATGGGCTGAAGGCACCGAGTGGAGCGCTTGTGCTCTACGGCGCCGTCGATCGCGATCACTTACCAGCAGGTTACCCAGCCCACCTGCAACGGGCGGGCGACGATCCTGGCTCACTCTTTGTATCGATCAGCCGGGATGGAGACGGCCGCGCCCCCACAGGTCAAGCCACCGTGATCGCCAGTGTGTTCACCGATCCAGACCAGTGGGTCGATCTGGCAGAGCCGCAACACCAAGAACGGAAAGCCACCGTGCTGAAGACGCTGTGCACCACCCTTGAGGATTGGCTTGGCATCCCTTCAGACGCCTGGAAGCACGTGGAACTGTCCACACCACGGGCCTTTGCCCACTGGACCGGAAGACCCGATGGAATCGTTGGCGGACTCGGTCAACATCCAAGCCGCTTTGGCCCCTTTGGCCTGGCCAGCCGCACACCGGTGCCAGGCCTCTGGCTCTGCGGGGATTCGATCTATCCCGGCGAGGGCACCGCTGGCGTCAGCCTGTCGGCACTGATGGCCTGCCAACAGCTCATGGCCAGACGAGGGCAATCCTTGCGTCTCCACTGACGCGACTGCGGGAAGCAAGACCACAGAAGCTTGCGATCAAAGGAACTCAGGGCGCAAGGTTTTGGTGTGATTGAGCACGCTCTCCAACTGCTCCCAATTGGATTCCAGGATCGCCTCTTCCAACTGCTCCAAACTCCAGCGATAGGCCGCCAAACCCCGCAGCACAGCCGCCGTATTGCGCGCTGCCATCGCCGTCCCAAGCTGAGGATTGCCACCGCCAACGCGGGTTGTATCAGCGAAGCCACTTGAAGCCAACTGCCGCGCCAACGCCAGCACAGCAGGATCTCGCTCCGACCCCACCGCCTGGAGCAACGCCGCACTGACCAAGACCGGCACATGGGAAATCAAGGCCACGGCTTGGTCGTGGCGATCCGCCTCCGCTAGCAACCAGTGGCTGCCAAGACCCCGGGCAACCGCTTCCACCATGGCCACAGCAGCCGGATCGGTACTCGGCTCAGGCGTCACCACCCAGGGACGACCTCGAAACAGATGGGGCTGACCTGCTTCCACACCCGATTCAGCGGTACCTGCCATGGGATGGCTGGCCACAAAACGAGGATGGATTGGGCCCCAGGTCGCCAGGACCGCACCCTTCACCGATCCCACATCGGTAACTACAGCATCCTGCGGGAGCGCTGCGACGAGGGCAGGGTCTGGATCCAAAAGGCGCTCGAGGGGCAGCGCCAGAATCACCAGCTCACAACCTTGAAGGCTCTGGGGATCGGTGCTAACCGCCTGCACCAAGCCGCGCTCCAAGGCACGGTTGGCTGTTGTTTGCCGATGGGTCAAACCCCGCACATGGCAACCGAGAGCTTGAAGATCGAGCCCAAGCGAACCACCGATCAAGCCCAGGCCGACCAAGCCGACCGTTGCCGGCAAGACCGTTGTGCCGGTGGCCACGTGCTGCATCCCCATCCACTGCAATCGCATCCATGTTGATGGACGCTGTTGCGCAACGGGCCAACACGAACCTTCGCGCATGGGCGGTCCCTCTAATCTTTCCCGATGCTGGAAGCGCTTGCCCATCAGCAGCTCAAACACCTGCTGCGGCGGGATCAATCCGAATGGCCTCACCACCTCACCCTGAGCCGTCTGATCGCGAGGGGGTTACGACGCCGAGACCAAGCCCTGTTTCAGCTGACCCCTGGAAGCGAAGAGCAGTGGTGGCTCGGCGTGCTGGTGCCGCTTTGTCTGCAAAGCAGCCGTGCCGTTCTGGTGCTCGAAGAGCCGCTCCAGCGACGACTCCTCCAGGTGGAGCTACCCCGTCTTCGCGACGCCGGCCTCAAGATGGCCTGTTGGACAGGAGACACCCCTCCTGAAGGCGATCAACTCTGGGTGTTGTCCACAACCAAGCTGGTGAGGGCCCATCACCAGGGACTGCTGGGCACCGACCACCAACTGGTGATCCCCGAAGCGGAACACTTCAGCCAGCGCCTACGCCAAGCCCTCTCGATCACCATCGGGCCCAGCGACTGGGAACGACTGCGCCAAGCCCATCCCTGTGCTGATGCAGCCCTTCTAGAACTGCATGAACGGTTGAGCCGGCGTCTCTTCTCGCAAGCACCGCGATGCGACGCTCAGGTGCGTTTGGATGGCAACGAACTCCTCGCGCTGCGCGATCTCGTGGGTCTGCTGGGTCCGCTTCCAGCCCCTTGGCCCCAGCTGATCGACACCCGGGCAGAGCGATGGGTGAGCTGGGCAGCACTCGACCATCGGCTACTGCAGTGGCAGTGGCATCTGGATGTGCTGGAACCACTTCAGGAACTGCAGGATTTGCTGCAACGTCAACCGAGTCTGCTGATCAGCGCCAATGGTCCAGCTGATCCACTGCAGCAAGAACTCGAAGCCACGGGCGTCGCGCTGGATGTCTGCTTGCATCTGCGCGAACCCTCATTGCTAGAGCCGTTGCCGCTGTTCGCCCCCCGTCGTCAACCTCTACCCAACTCTGAGGTGTTTGCGGAGCACTTGCTCGACCAAGCCCGACGGTTAATCCTGGGGCGCGCTGGGCTGACGGTGGTGCTCCTCAACGACGACGCCATGCGGCATCGTCTCACCAGTGAGCTGGCTGGTGAATTTGGCAGTCGGGTGATCCATGAAGCCACGGGGCCCGACAGTAATGGGGTGATCTGCTGTCGATGGGACTGGTGGCAACACCATCACGACCAGCTCCCACTGCCGGAACAACTGATCGTGGCGTTACTGCCTTTGGCAAGCCTGGAGTCGCCACTCACGGCAGCCCGCGTTGAAGCCCTGAAGCGACAAGGGCGCGACTGGTTCCGAGAGCTGCTGTTACCTGAAGCGCTAAGCCAACTCGCTCCAGCAGTGGCACCGCTGCGGCGCAATGGCGGCCGCCTCGCGATCTTGGATGGCAGGGTGCGTAGCCGCAGCTGGGGCGAACAGGTGCTGACAGCCCTACAGCCATGGACGCCATTGCAACGGCTGTTGCCCCAGTGATGCCCCTTAGGCTGCTGCCAAGCCAAAACACGCCCTGCATGGGAGAAGCCCGCCGCCGTGCCAGCCAGGGACTACCGCCCCGGCAATTCAAATCCAGCAGCCCATCCAAACGCGTGGTCAGTTGGCTCCCTCTGACGCAGCAGCAGACAGGCCAATTCATGGCGATCACCACCCGAGGCGCCTGGATCGGCATCGGTTCTCTCGTGGTGTTTTGGGTTGTGGTGCGCTTCATTGGTCCAGCGGCAGGCTGGTGGACGCTGGCGGATATGCCGTGACACCCCTCTGAGCCACTTGAGATCTGTATCAAGCCGATTTGCGGGGTTATGTCGTTAGCAGCACACGGCGTCGCAGGAATCTAAAGAAAACTTTTAAGATTCCTGAGTCTCTTGGTTGGCACCATGTTTCAACGGCTTGCCCAGCAGTACCGCTCTGTGGTGCATGACCTGGTGATGAGCCTCCAGGCCTTAGCCAATAGCCTCAAAACACGCGGCATGACAGCCACGTGCTATGTCTGCGAAGATGGGCGGGAAGGCCATGGCGCATCCTTCGTTGCCGACTTGGGCGACCAGCATCTTGTGCGTTTTCTGGTGTCTGATTTCGGTATCAGCTGGGTGGAGTCACGCAACGGCCATGAATTGGTGAAACTCGAAGGAGCCGAAGCCATCCAGGAATTGCAACGCATGGCTCAATTCCTGCAGGACCACAGCGCTACCGCAGCGGCAAGTCCATCTCCCCACCAAGCAGCGATCAACGAGGTCGCCAAGCTTCCTCGCTGATCGCCTGCCCAAGAGCTGCCCCTGAGCTGGTGGTGTGTCGTCCTTAAGTCGTTGCTGCAGAGGAGGATTTAGCAGCAGCGGACAACTTTGCACTGCCAGACGCTCCATTGGCCACTTTCTCAGCGTCAGCGGTCGCATGGACAGTCGCCTTTGCAGCCGCAGTGCCCTTCGCCGCAGCGCTGCGGGCGGCGGCAGCCAGAGGACGCATGGAATTCGAGGTGACCTCTGACCCTTCAGTCAGCTTTTGGCGCACAAGGCGCTCAATCGCGTCCTTGGCCTCGCTGTTTTGCTCTAACCAACCGATGGTGTTATCGCGTCCCTGGCCGATGTTGTCGCCCTCGTAGCTATACCAAGCTCCTTTGCGAATCACGACACCGGTTTCCTCCGCCAGGTCGAGCAGGCAGCCGAGAGTACTGATGCCGCGGCCAAAGAGGATGTCGAACTCGGCGATCCGAAATGGTGGCGCCACCTTGTTCTTGGCCACCTTCACCTTGGCCCGAATGCCGTATTCCTCAGTGCCCCGCTTCAAGGTTTGAATGCGGCGGATATCGAGACGCACCGAGGCATAAAACTTCAGGGCATTACCACCCGTGGTGGTTTCTGGATTGCCATAGGTGACGCCAATCTTGAGGCGAAGCTGGTTGAGAAAGATCACCGTGCATCCAGACTTGCCAATGTTGCCGGTGATCTTGCGCATCGCCTGGCTCATCAGGCGAGCCTGACTACCCACTGCCAGGTCTCCCATCTCCCCTTCAATCTCGGCCCGAGGCGTGAGGGCAGCCACCGAATCGACCACCACGATGTCGACAGCGGCAGAACGCACCAACTGGTCGACAATTTCCAATGCCATCTCACCGGTGTCGGGCTGGGAGACCAGCAGATTTTCAATATCGACACCCAGAGAAGCGGCATAAACCGGATCCAATGCATGCTCCGCATCGACAAAAGCGGCAACACCACCACGCTTCTGCACCTCTGCAATCGCATGCAACGTGAGCGTGGTCTTACCCGAACTTTCCGGGCCGTACACCTCAACAACGCGCCCCTTGGGATACCCACCGCCGAGGGCGAGATCGAGGGTCAGGGCGCCAGTCGAAATGGTCTCAATCCGCATCCGGGAGGCATCGCCGAGGCGCATGATCGACCCCTTACCGAAATTGCGCTCGATCTGACCGAGCACAAGATTGAGGGCTTTATCGCGATCGCCGGGGCGGGAGTCGGATCCGGAGGACTGAGCGGCTTTCACATCAACTGGCATGGCAGGAAAAGCTAAAGGGCTGACGGGCGTTACAGACCGCAGGACAGGACGGAGCACAAAGCGCTGCAGCCGGAAGAGCGGACACTGAACTGTGCATCCAGTGCCCCAGACACCACCAACCGTCCCATGTAGTACAGATGTACGTTAACGAATCAAGGCCAGTCCGCCAAGGGGGACGCCAACTGTTCGAGGCTTAGGAGAGCAATCCCTTCCGGCACCCCCTCACGGTCAATCGGTCGCAGATAGCCCCAATCCGCCAAAAAGCAGGGCAACCCCTCCAAACCGGGCGTCGCCAAAACCGTCTCCAATGTGGGTCTGCGATCCTCCACCAGCCCCCGCAACGGTCGCTGCGCCTTCAACTGCAACAGCACATCAGGCTTTGTTCCATCTTCATGGCCGAAAAGCAGCGTTGGCCGCAACGCCAAAGCATCGAGCAGTTCAGCTGTGAAGCGGCGTCCTTTGGTGGTGAGCACAGCCCAGTCCACACCCTCAGCGTCCAAAGAGCGCAACCGTTCCGGCACCCCTGGAAACGGCCGATGACGGGCCAACCAGTCACCACGCTCCGATCCGACAGCGGCATGGCGAACCTGCTCGAGGGTCTGCTGCAACAGAGGGGCCGTCCAGCCCTTGGCCTGCAAGGCCTGGCGGCAGTGATCGGCATAGTCGTCCACGAAAGCGGCAACGCCAAGGCGCTGCAGAAGGCCATCACGCTCCTGCAGCAGAGCCGCCATCAGCACCATCTCCCAGCCGTGATGGATCCAGGGACGCAGCGCCCGGAATCCGGCGGGCATCCCTGCCAACGCCGCCGCCGAAGCTGTCGGCCCCATCAACCGGGCACAGGCCGTCCTGGCACTCCACCAGTACTCATCCATGCCGTCAACGATGACGCCGTCAAAGTCGAAGACCAGAAGGGGACGATCCGACACTGGGAAGGATTCAAAACTGGGCCGCTAGGATTCGAACCTAGGAATGGCGGGACCAAAACCCGCTGCCTTACCACTTGGCGACGGCCCAACGCAGGCAACCAGCGTTTCCGAAGAACTGCTGACTGGCGCCTGAATAGTTACCCACAGCGGAGTGACCTTCGTCAATCCATTGCTGCGAAGCGATCGCTTCCATCAGGGCGGGAACACCCGCAAGCGCCGCTGGTCGGCATGACCAAACACATCGCTGCGGAGGCGATAACGCTCCACCAGATCCGCCTGCATGCGCCTGACCTCATCGGTACGCGGAAGCAACTCAACAGGCCGTCCCAAAGGCACCACCACCTGCTCCACCGCCAAGCGGCATTCCTCCAGCGCCGCAAACGCATCCGAGCGGTCTGCACTGCTGGCCGCAGGTGCTTCATCAGCACGGCGCATCAACAACCGCTCCAAGGCGCGTTCCACCTGCGCCAAGGTGTCGGATTTGATCACCAAGATCGGAACCCGTGCCTCGCGCGCTTGACGGCGCAATCCCGGCTGCTGGCCCAGGCCCTGACGGACGCTCAACAGCACATCCGCTTGCTCCAACTCGTCCACCAAACGCACGGGCCAGTTGTGACGACGGGTGGCCTCCTCAACCAAACGCGGGGTAAGACCACAACAAAGCACCTGCAAGCCGTCAAAAGCCGGCGCCTGGCCCTCCTCATAGCCCGAGTGCTCATCAGCCGCTGCAGAGAGCAGATCAGGCTCGACGCGCTCTGACGCAGGGGCCGGGGACGGCACCACAGCCAACAGCGGCTTCTCCCGGACCAAACCAGCGTAACGCGATTGGGGAGCCTGGGGACGACGAAGGGTGGTGCCAGACGGCTCAACCTCAACCAGACGGACCTGACCATCAGCGTCGAGCTCACGCAACTGAGCCCGCGGAGCATGGCCCCGCAACAACAAATCGACGGTGGCACCGACATCAGGGTGCACAGCCCAGCGGTGGCGCTGATGCATTTCCACCGCCAAAGGAAACGTGGGTTCAGCCGCTCGCTCCAACACCGTTTTCTGACTGCGACGACGACGCGCCTCCTCATCGCCGAGGGTCACCGACTCAATCCCTCCCACCAGATCACAAAGCGTGGGGTTCTTGATCAGATTCGCCAAGGCATTGCCATGGGCAGTGGCCACAAGCATCACCCCGCGTTCAGCAATCGTGCGTGCCGCCTGCGCTTCCAGCTCCGTGCCGATCTCGTCAATCACGATCACCTCTGGCATGTGGTTTTCCACCGCCTCGATCATCACGTGATGCTGTAATTCCGGGCGCGCCACTTGCATGCGCCGCGCCCGACCGATGGCGGGGTGAGGAATATCCCCATCCCCAGCAATCTCATTGCTGGTATCGATCACCACCACCCGTTTGCCGACGTCATCCGCGAGCACCCGAGCAATTTCTCTAAGCGCCGTGGTCTTGCCCACACCCGGTCGGCCCATCAGCAGCAACGACTCACCGCGGTCGAGCAGATCACGCACAATCGCCACCGTGCCGAACACCGCACGACCGACCCTGCACGTGAGACCTACCACGTCGCCGCGGCGATTCCGAATCGCACTGATGCGATGCAGAGTGCGCTCGATCCCAGCCCGGTTATCGGCACCAAATTGACCGAGTCGCTCCACGGTGGCCAACAACGCATCCCGATCGAGGCAGACCTCCCCTAACAGCATGGAGCGGCCTGGATAACGGGCTTCCGGCACACGGCCAAGATCCAGCACCACCTCCAACAGTTGCTCACGGCTTGACGCAGGCCGCAGGGCGGTCTGCACCGGATCCGGTAACAAGGCCAACAAACGATCGAGATCGTCGGTGATGCGTTCTGTGGTCATTGCCAAACCTTGCACCCCCAAGGGCAGAACGTCGCCATGACCGCCTTCTAGCAGGCTGCTGCCCCCACCTGAGCCTGCAGCCATGGATCAACAAGGGCGCGGGCTTGTTCCAGAGCCTGCGACCAGCCATCGGGCCAATCCACCAGGCGCTGGTGCCGTTCCAACGCTTGCTGCAACCAGGGTTGCACCAGGGCGCGAGCCTGACCACCAAAGGCAACACCCGCCGGATACACCCCTGACGGGTGTGGTGCATCCTGAAGCAGTCGCCACGTGTTGGCGTTGGTGCCTCCAGCCAACTGCAGAGGCCCAGGTGGTGCCATCGGGCGTAAATGCTGCCACAGCTGAATGGCAGCCCGGGCCGTACCGCGGCCCACATCCCCACTCATCGGCCGTCCGTCCAACTGCCACAGAGAGCGCAGAGCATGGGTGCGTAACACGGCATGCCGCTGCCACAGCTCTCGGGCCAACAACGAAGGCGTCAGACCATGCCCCTCAAGCCCGCAACTCACGGCCAGCCGCCGCAAAGGCAGCTGATGGTCCAAAAGTGCAGCGATCGTGTGGGCGAAAGCCTCTCCACGTCCAGGGGCGGTATGAACCTCCACCGCATCGGGGGCCAATGTGGCCATCAAGCCCCCAAGATCATCCCGACACTGCTGATGATCATGGGCTGCAATCAGCCCTAACGGGCAAGCCGGCAAACACCGTCCACACCCATAACAACGGGATGCATCGACGCCGGTGGTTGACGGACAAGCAGCAATGGCATCAGCTGGGCAAACCCGCTGGCAAGGGCGCGGACAATCTCTGGGGCAGCGTTGGGGATCAAAACTGGCTTTGCGGAAATGGGCATCGCGGCCATCACTGATGCTCACCATCAACCAAACATCATCGGCACCCCTTGCTTTCGCCCAGGCAAGTCCTTGACGGGCAGCTCTCACCACCGCAGGATCAGCGGCAACGTCGACGCAATGCACCCCTGCACAGGCGTAAAGCGCGCAAAGATCAGCAATGCTGAGCAAATCTTGATTGCTGGCACCACAGATCAACTTGACCCAAGTGCCATCGAGGAGCGCCTGCTCAGCGCGACAACGGCGAGACAGCGTCACGCGACGACGCTCAAGCCCCGAGCAGGTCCACCATCGACTGCCAACGCAAACTGCGCGCACCACCCATTTCAACCACCACCTTCAAACGGGGCTCACGGTCACAAAGGGAGCAAAGAGACAAAAGCTCTGAGCGTGAAAGAACCTGACCCTCCAGCAACCAGAGCACAACCGGCTTCGTACCCAGCAGACGCTCACCCAACAGCGGCATCACCTCTTGCACTTCACCCACTGCGGCTCCGCGACCAACACTTTGATGGCCGAGATGGGGCGGGCGAATCCCGTGTTTTTCGAAGAGGTACACCTCAAGATCACCCAGCCCCCGAGCCGAAGTGAGATAGGTGTTGTAACCGGCTGCTCGCAAACGACGGAGAAGGCGGGTTTCAGCACCACCTTCTAAAGGCACGTGAATGGCCAAACAACCAGCGGCCTCAAGCTCACAGCGGAACTCCCGACCAGAGAGGAGCAGCGGCATGAACGCAAAACAACTTCAGAGAAGTCTGGCAGTTAAAGCGCCAAACAAGAGCAGTGTCGGGCTGTGGTGTAGTGTTTTCGTTTGCTTCGTGTGTCTGTGCCCGTCCGCTAGCCGGGCCTCCAGATCGCAAAGCAGGTTCGGTGATTGCGCCGAATCCCAGGCCAGAGCAGTGAAAGGTTCGCCTCAATCTGCCGGGAAACTGACCGACGTTGTCGGACAAGTCCCAGCCCGCTGATTCGCTCGCTAGCTCCATTCCGAACATTTGCCTCTCTCGAGATGGCATCGCTTCGGTCACGACTGCGTCATCACGATCAGCATTTTTAGCTTCCGTTTTGAAACGGAGGTTGTTCACGCTGGCGTTCTTACCTCCCCATGTCCATCGGCATCCTTGGGAAGAAACTGGGTATGTCCCAGTTCTTCGACGAGCAAGGCAAAGCCGTCCCGGTCACGTTGATCGAGGCGGGCCCTTGCCGCATCACCCAGCTCAAAACATCTGAAACTGACGGCTACAGCGCCGTTCAAATTGGCTTCGGGGACACCCGCGAAAAGCTGATCAATAAGCCTGCGAAAGGGCACCTCGCCAAGTCTGGTGAAGAGCTGCTACGCCACCTCACCGAATATCGCGTCGATGACGCCAGTGCATTCGAGCTGGGCAATCAAGTCACTGTCGGTGACTTTGAGGCCGGCCAAAAGGTGGATGTGAGTGGCGACAGCATGGGTCGTGGCTTTGCTGGCTATCAAAAGCGCCATGGCTTCAGCCGCGGTCCAATGACCCACGGTTCAAAGAACCACCGTGAACCGGGTTCGACCGGCGCCGGCACCACGCCCGGCCGGATCTATCCCGGTAAGCGCATGGCTGGTCGTTATGGCGGCAAAAAAATCACCACGCGCGGTCTGACCATCATCAAGATCGACAGTGAGCGCAACCTGCTTGTGGTGAAGGGATCCGTTCCCGGCAAGCCGGGCTCCCTGCTCAACATCCGCCCTGCGAATCGGGTCGGTGCCAAAGCTGCCAATGGAGGTAAGTGATGGCTAATTGTGTTGTTAAAGACTGGCAGGGGAACGACGCTGGTCAAGCCAGCATCGACCTGAAGGTGGCCAAGGAAACCACCGCCAATGACCTCATGCACCGCGCTGTGCTGCGCCAGCGGGCCCACAGCCGTCAAGGGACTGCAAGCACTCTCACCCGGGCAGAAGTTCGTGGTGGTGGTCGCAAGCCCTACAAGCAGAAAGGTACGGGCCGTGCCCGCCAGGGTTCAATCCGGACGCCACTGCGCCCCGGTGGCGGCATCGTGTTCGGACCGAAGCCTCGCACCTACTCCTTGGCGATGAATCGCAAGGAGCGTCGTCTGGCCCTGCGCACTGCCCTGATGGCGCGGGTGAACGATTTGGTGGTGGTGAAGGACTTCGGTTCCAACCTCGAAGCCCCCAAAACCCGTGAAATCACCGATGCACTGGCCCGTCTCGGCATTGCCGCAGACGCGAAAGTGTTGATCATTCTCACCAGGCCCTCCGATGTGGTCCGCCGCTCGGTGCGCAACCTGGAGAAGGTGAAATTGATCGCTGCCGATCAGCTCAACGTCTTCGATCTTCTCAACGCCAACAGCTTGGTGATGGGTGAAACCGCACTCGCAACGATTCAGGAGGTCTACGGAGATGACTGAGCGCTTCACTGATCGTCTGGCCGATGTGATCCGCCGCCCGCTGATCACAGAAAAAGCCACCCGTGCGCTGGAACTGAATCAATACACCTTTGAGGTGGACCACCGCGCAGCCAAGCCCGACATCAAAGCCGCCATTGAGCAGTTGTTCGATGTCAAAGTCATAGGCATCAGCACCATGAATCCGCCCCGGCGCTCCCGTCGCGTCGGTCGCTTCGCCGGCAAACGTGCTCAGGTGAAAAAAGCGGTGGTGCGCGTGGCTGAGGGCAACTCCATCCAACTCTTCCCTGAGTCCTGAGGGGTCTGAAACGTCATGGCAATCCGTACATTCCGCCCTTACACCCCCGGGACCCGTACCCGGGTCGTGACCGACTTCAGCGAAGTCACCGGCCGCAAACCGGAACGTTCCCTTGTGGTAGCCAAGCACCGCCGCAAAGGACGCAATAACCGCGGTGTGATCACCTGCCGTCATCGTGGCGGTGGACACAAGCGTCAATATCGCGTGGTGGACTTCCGCCGCAACAAGCACGGCGTGCCCGCCAAGGTCGCAGCAATTCACTACGACCCGCACCGCAATGCACGCCTCGCCCTGCTCTTCTATGCAGATGGTGAAAAGCGCTACATCCTCGCTCCAGCTGGTGTGACCGTCGGTCAAACCGTGGTCTCAGGCCCCGAGTCACCGATCGAAAGCGGCAACGCCCTGCCCCTGTCCGCCATCCCCCTCGGCTCCAGCGTTCACTGCGTTGAGCTGTATGCCGGACGCGGTGGTCAGATGGTGCGAACCGCTGGTGCCAGTGCCCAGGTGATGGCAAAAGAAGGTGACTATGTCGCCCTCAAACTGCCCTCCACTGAGGTGCGGCTTGTGCGCCGCGAGTGCTACGCCACCCTCGGTGAAGTGGGCAACTCTGAAATCCGCAACACCAGTCTGGGTAAAGCCGGTCGTCGTCGCTGGCTTGGCCGCCGTCCTCAGGTTCGAGGCAGTGTGATGAACCCCTGCGATCACCCCCACGGTGGTGGTGAGGGTCGCGCGCCCATTGGTCGTTCCGGTCCTGTGACCCCTTGGGGCAAACCCGCCCTCGGTCTTAAGACCCGCAAGCGGAACAAGCCCAGCAATAAGTTCGTCCTCCGCAAGCGTCGTAAGACCTCCAAGCGGAGCCGTGGCGGACGCGATTCCTGATGCAAATCACTGTTCTGCTTTTCGCTTAAACCGCCATGGGACGTTCAC
>JBMHDE010000040.1:0-39603 GCA_049889555.1 Synechococcus sp.
TGATCATGAACCGCTCCAATGGAGCGGTTTTTTTATGCCTTCTGGTAATGGTCCCATTCAGTTCTGCTCACCCTCCCTTCCTTGAAGGGATGTTGCTACTGTTTCTTGATGGTTGGCCAAACTGAATGCTGCGTCAATTTGCGGGACAGCGCGTGGTGCGCTCGCTTTGGATGGCCTATATGCGCTGGTGTCGTTATGACTGCGTGGATCTCAGCGCGGCTTTTGCTTATTACACCCTGCAAGCCATTTTCCCACTGCTGTTAATTGTTCTCTCAATTGCTTCCTGGCTTTTGGGGCGTGAAGTGGGTTTGGTCGATCAAATCGTTGAGTATGTTGCCAATATTTCTCCCCCTTCCGTTGTTGTTTTGGTGCGGGAGACGCTTGATACGCTCGTCCGTCAGGGTTTTGGTGCTGGTGTGTTTGGTGCCGCTGTTTTGCTAGTGGCTGCTGGGAATGTTTATCTCACCTTGCAGAGAGGAGCTGACCGCATCTGGCGCGACGTTTTGCCACCATTAGATCAGGACCTTCATTGGCAAAGGCAGATCTGGCGGTTCATTAAGGTCCGTCTTGAGGCTTTTGTGGTGATGGTGCTGATTGGTTTGTTGCTTGTCTTTGATCAGATCAGCGCCAACTTGCGAATGGTTCCTGCAACTCGTCTGGCTGACTTTGTCCGGTCAGCCCCTTGGTTGGCGGGATGGTTGCATGACGTTCCTGTGTTGACTTTTGGGAGAATTCTGATGCCATGTTTGGGTTTATCAGCCATGGCATTCATGCTGCAATTTTTGTTGCCCAGTCGGCGTGTTCCTCTGCGGCCGCTGATCCCTGGTGCAGTTTTGATTGGGATTCTTCTGACTTTCCTTAATCTTGCTGTCAGTCGAAGCATCATTTCTCTGGGGTCACGCTTTCAGGCCTATGGCGTGATTGGCAGTGTTTTAGTGCTCACTCTGTGGGTGTGGATGGTTGGTGTTGTGCTGTATTTCGGACAATGTTGGAGCGTGGTGATCGCAAGGAGTCGCCTGCGACGCATCGGAGATCCGAACGTTGGCCGCAGCTCTCTTGCCGTCAAGATCGGCGACACTGCATTGTGAGCTGATTGGTTCGACTCTTGCGTTCTCCGATTCCCTTGGTTTGGTTCGCAGTACTCGCTCTTCTGTTGCTGCCTACAGCCGCTGGACGAGTGCTTCTCGACGTCGCAGGCGGTTTGATTCTGGTGCTTTTGGCCGTGCCCCTCCTCCTGGGAGGCGTGGGTTGGATCGGATGGAGGTTGTTGCAAAGTCGCATGTGCACCTGTTCGGCTTGTGGCACTGTCAACGTTGCAACCAATGGAAACTGTCAGATGTGCGGGGCGGAACTATCGAAGACAGCATCAGGACCATCCGCATCATCGTTCAACAGCGCCGAGGACAACACAGTGCCTGCGAGTGACGCCACGATCGACATCAGCGCTGAGACATTGGACTGAGCGTTGAGGTTTCTGCATCGTCGGCCTCGTCCAGTTCCAATTCCTGCAGTCTTCCTTCACGCAGAAATAGAAACAGTGGTGCTCCGCAAGCAAAGGAGATGGAAAAGCAAGCGACGAGGGCGATCCACCAGCGCTTGACCTGGAGTCTGCGGGCTTCCATCACGATCCACACACTGATCGCTGTCGCGCCAATCAGCAGATCTCGGCTTAGTGAACGCGCAGCGGCATTGATATTGGCATCTGCGATGAATTGCCGTAGATCAAAACCCATGCCGCTGTTGGCTTGCATGAATTCGAGATTGGCTTGCCAAGGCAGCACAGCCCCGAGGACTGCCAGGAATAAATAAATCCAACGCACGGGATTAGTCATGCTTGAAGCGGTCGTCGAGGGGTTGGGTGGTCAATGTGTCAGGGTCAAGGGTCAGCACGCTCTGCTCCGCTGCTGCCAAGAGTGCTTCGCAGTGTTCGAGGTAAATCTGCCCGCGTTGGTAGGTGTTCTGTAGATCTGCTAGCGGAAGCGTGTCGCTCTGAAGTTGATTGAGAAGTAAATCTGCTGCTTGCAGGGCTTCCTCATAACTCAGGCTTTGTGCGTCTTTGCGCCATTGTTTGACAGGGTCTTTGGCTGCCCGAGAGGCCATCATCTTGACTCCACTGATCGAACGCTAAGAAGTCAGGGGCGGTTGTGGCAGAGCAGCCTTGATCTCCTGCGCCTTGGCATGGATTGTTCCATCCTCCAGCCGCACCACCAAATTGCTGCCTTCTTTCACCTCGCTGACGCTGCGGAGCACGGTTCCAGTCGGTGATTCCAGCATGGCAAACCCACGGGCCAACCACCGTTGGGGGGAGAGTGCACGCAACAGCTGTTGCCGCTGGATTAAGTGATGGCGCCGTTGTTGCATGAGCAGCTGTGGCGCCAACAGTTGCAAGCGCTGGTGGCGTTCGCGCAGCATTTGGCGTTTTCGTTCCAACCACCACTGCCGTTGACTTGTGAAGCGTCGTCGTCGCTCTTGGTGGTGCAAAAGGGCTGCTTCACGTGATGGCAGCAGCGTCACAAGCGCTGCAGTCGGTGTTGCTGCCCGGTGATCTGCCACCAGGTCAGCCACGGTCAGGTCGTCTTCATGGCCGATGCCGGTGATCACCGGTACGGGAAAGGAGGCGATTGCTCGACAAAGCTGTTCGTCATCAAACACCATCAGATCGTCGCGGCTACCGCCGCCGCGAGCGAGCACCAGAGCATCGGGTTGCAGCTGTTTTGGTGTTGTATGTAGTTGGTTCAACACTGTGCAGATGCGGTCAGCAACATCCCCTTGAACGGGGATGGGAACGATCAGCAGGTCGGTGAGGGGCCAGCGTTCGCGAGCCGTGCGCAGAATGTCTGCCAATGCTGAGCTCGGCACGCTGGTGAGCACAGCAACCTTGCGGGGCATCGCGGGCAGTTGGCGTCGCTTCAGCGGGTTAATGACCCCTTCGGCTTCCAGCAGGGCCCGCACCGCTTCAAATCGGCGCAGGACCGTGCTCAGGCTGGGCCGGAGATCGAGCACCTGGACCGCAAGCGTGGCGCGGGCTGCCCAGAAGTTCAACTTTCCCACAACGGTGACGCCTTCACCGTCGGCGGGCACATAGTCCAGTTGCTTCAGCTTGGAAGCCCACGCCACGGCAGTGATGCTGGCGTCACCGTCGGTGAGCGTTAGCCACAGGTGCCCTTTCTTGACCTGGGGTCTCGACGCCGTGGCCTGCACAAGGAAGCGGGGCGCAAACCCACGCTCCAGTAGTGATCCGATGGCTGTATTGAGCTCACGGACGGAATAAGTCGGTGGTGCGTCAGCGGTCAAAGCGGCGATAAAGCATGCTCCAGTAAAGGCACAACACAGCAAAGAACAGCACGAAGGGTTGGGCCCAAGCCTGATCAATCTGGGTGGCAAAGATGGCGAACAGCACCAGTGCGCTGCTGATCAGACGGGCACTATCACGGCGATTGTTGACGAACAGTCTGGGCAATGCCGGAAAGCAAGTATGGACACTCTGGCGCAGGGCCGCGGGTGCCATCCTTAAGTGCCCAAGACAGGGTGCCCCTGGTTCAGCGCTTGGGGGTCTTGGCTTCAATGTGCAGGCGATGGTTGGTTTTCGCCGTTGCCTGACAGGTGCGTGGATCTTCCGGCCAGGGATGTTTTGGATAGCGTCCGCGCATCTCACGGCGGATGTCGCGGTAGCTCCCTGTCCAGAACCCGGCGAGATCCTGGGTGCGTTGCAGGGGGCGTCCTGCTGGGGAGAGCAATTCAAGGGTCACCGGCACGCTGCCTCCCAGGACAAACGGACCTTGCACGCAGCCGAACATTTCCTGCAATTTGACCGCCAAAACAACCTCTTGGTCGCTGTAGCGCAGACGGGCATTGCGCCCAGAGGGAATGGCAATGCGTTGGGGTAACAACTGATCAACCCGTTGACGCTCACGCCAGTCCAGGTCGCCCCAGAGGGCTTCGATCAAGCCTTCTTCTCGTACATCACGCCAACCCATGCATCCCAGCAGCGCCCCTTGCAGCCAAGCTTCTGGTGCCAAACGCAGCTGTTCCAGATTACGGGCGGGCCATGGGGGGCCTTGCCTGCAATGCAGCATCTGTAAGCGGGCTCTGAGCTGTTCAACCCGTTCACTCCAGGGCAGCAGGTCAAGGCCTTGGTTGCGCACTTGTTCCAGCAGCACCTGGCAGGCTTCAGCTGCTGGTGGCTTGGGTTGCGCCACACTTTGGAGGTTGAGGGATCCGAGCCACAGAGTCCTGCGTGCACGAACGCTGCTGCTGGCCTCATCCCAGACCACACGGGTGTGCCAAACCCCTTCCAGTTCTGCCTGCGCTTGCAGCCATGGTTTGGGTAAGGCAAGGGCTAGCTGGATGCGTCCATTGCGTTCGCCCAGGTCGAGCCTGGCGACGGCGAGAGCTTCGCTTCCGGTTAAGGGATCGCCTTCGGGTAGTTGGGCACCACGCCCCTGGCGCAGTTGGTAGCGCCCTGGTTGTTCGTTGCGTTGGAGGGCGAGCCATTCAGGGAAGGCCGTGGCAATTAAACGCGCTGCGATCGTCACGCTGTCCTCTTGAGGACCAGGGGGATCACTCCAGCCGGGCAGGGTCTCCTCAGGGAGTGCGGGCAGTTGTTGCAGCTGGCGTTCCAGCTGCTGGCTGAGGTGTCGAATCGTTTTGAACCGCTCCCCACCGCCACGGTGCTCCAGGCAGGACAGACGGGCGCCCAGGTCAACGCCATGGTCGCGGCGATTCAGGGGATCGCGTTCGCTCAGAAGTGCAGCAAGATGCGCTCCAAGGCGACTGCAACCCCAGGCGCGTGCCTGAGCCAAGATCAGGGCCAGGCGTGGATGGGTGCCCAACTGAGCCAACTGCCTCCCCATGGGCGATGGGAGGCCGGAGCTTGTTAACGCTCCCAGAGTTTGTAGGGCTTGTTGTCCTGCTTGAAGGGATGCCAATGGCGGAGGATCGAGCCATGCCAGTTCGTCGCCAAGACCTGCGCCCCACATCGCCAAATCGAGCACGAGGGGTTGGGGGTCGCAGCGCAGCAGCTCCGGTGGATCCTGGGTTGGGCGGCGTTGCTGCTCTGCCGGTGACCACAAACGCACGCACTGGCCTGGGCCTTGGCGGCCGGCTCGACCTCGGCGTTGGTCGGCGCTTGCCAGGCTGGATGGAACGGTCACCAAGCCTTCCATGCCAGTGCCGGGGGAGTATCGGCTGTGGCGACTGAGGCCGCTGTCGATCACCAGGCGGACACCGTCGATGGTCAGCGAGCTCTCGGCAATGGCGGTTGCCAGCACAATCCGGCCTTGCACGTCGGGACGGCAAGGGCTTAGTACTTGCGCTTGTGTGGCGAGTGCCTGTTGGCCATGGAGGCTGCAGATCTCCCACTGGGAGAGGGAGCTGGCGCTGCTCAGCTGCGCATGGCAGCGTTCGATTTCGCGCAGCCCCGGCAAAAAAATCAGCACCGTTGGGGGTGGCGTCGCAGACCGACTGAGCGTGACCTGATCCAGAAGAGCGAGCCCATGGATTTCCATAGCGCGCAGCACCGTGCGGCTCAGGGGTTCGTCGGGGCGGGGAGGTAGATGGCTTGTGCTGACAGGGAAAGCCTGTCCTTCGCTGGTGAGCACCTCCGCGTTGGGTAGCCGAGCCTTGAGGTCGCTGAGATCGAGGGTGGCTGACATCAGCAGCAGGGCCAGATCCGGTCGCAACAGGGTCTGGGTATCACGCACCAGGGCGAGCGCTAAGTCGTTGTCCCGTCCGCGTTCGTGGAATTCATCGAAGATCACGCAACTGATCCCCTTGAGTTCCGGATCCGCTTGGAGGCGCCGTAGAAACAGTCCGGCGGTGAGCACTTCCAGGCGCGTCTGGCGGCTGCGTTTGCTCTCGTGGCGCACGGAGTACCCCACCCGTTCCCCGAGGGGTTCTTGGAGTTGCTCTGCTAAACGCGATGCCGCTGCTTTCGTGGCGAGGCGTCGAGGCTCCAGCATCAAGACTGTGCCGTCGAGAGCCGCGATTTCAGGCCAATGGCCAAGCAGTGCAAGGGGAACGCGACTGGTTTTGCCGGCACCAGGGGGGGCTTGCAGCAATACACAAGCTCCAGGAGTCAGGCCCCTGCGCAGGCTCTGTAGCAAAGAATCAATCGGGAAGGACCCCAATGGGATTTGGGCCAACGCGGTTGCGATCAGCTGAACAGGTTGAGCAAGCCCAGCAAAAGCAGGCTGCTTAAAGCGCCCATAGCAGCGAGGAGGCGTACAAGGGGACCAAGTGATGTTCGAAGCGTGGCCATAAAGATAACCTTAAAGCCCGTACTCGATCTGTCTAGCGCATCGATGCAAGGCGTGCCGTAACGATTCGCACGCCTTTACACGTTGACGGATGATTCCCGTCAGCTGCCTCAACGGACGTGGCGTGCCCCGTCGACGGGGTGATAGTCCTCGCCAGTGAGTTCCTCATAAACAATGGCGGGCAGGCCAGTTTCAAACATGGTCTGCAGCGCTTCCTTCAAATAGGGGTTCCACCCTCCGGTGCTCACCTGTCCGTGGCGAACGGTCCAGTCCCAGGTGCCTTGAAGGTCGCGGGGCATGCGGCCTTCTCGATCACGACGGGCGACAAGATCGAGGGACTCGACCAGCCCGACCTGAATGGGTTGCTTGCCATAGGCGGGAGTGAGGCTCAGTTCCAGACGGACGGGATCGTCTTTCAGCATCCGCAGCCGGAAACGAGGAGGTAATTTCACGGATTTGATCACCGCTGCCACGATCCGTGTTCGTTGATCCACCTGGGAGTCCCCCCTACGAGTCCAATCGGCGCTTTCAGAGCTGCCGTGGCTCAACCTTATTCAGTCGAGGTTCTCGAGGGAGCCCTGGTCTTTGCTGAAGCGCACTGTGAGCAGATCTTCCTCGGTGAGCTGGCCATCTTGATCCAAGAGTTCCGGATGCACCGTCACCTTGCCAGTGCGGTCTTTGGAGGGATTGGCGGCTTTGAAGCCTTGCCCCATCACCCGAAAGGCTTGCCACAACAACAGCACAAAAACGGCGCCGTAAACAAGAGGAAACAGGCTGTTGAGCATCGCGTCAAAGGGGGGTGTTGCAGCGGACCCTGCACACGAGTCCTCGTCCGTCTCTCTATCTTCGCTGGACCGTTCGCATGCGGTCACGTTTGCGTCGGCAACTCACTCGTTTTTTCGCTTGTTTTCTGCTTACGTTAAGACGATCTTGAAGAACGGAAGCGACGGGTATGGCGACGCGGCGATCCATGCAACTTTTGGTTTCCGCTGCAACTCTGGCGTTGCCTTTCATGCCGCTGGCTTTCGGCACCCTCCTGCGTGCGGCACCGGCGACTCAGGCCCTGATAACGCCGCGATCCTTTGTGGCAGAGGCGATCCAACGGAGCGGTCCTGCGGTAGTCACGTTGGAAATCAATCGCACCGTGCAGGAGGGCCAGGTTTCTGGGCTGCCGCGGGGCTTGACGCTGGATCCAGCTCTCCAACGGTTGCTCAAGACTCGGACGTCTCAAATGCCCCGCTCATGGGTCCAGGTCAAACACAGCAGTGGCTTGATCTTTGATGCGTCGGGCCTGGTGCTCACCAATGCCCATGTGGTGGAAAACGCGGAGAACATGACCGTGGGTTTGCCCGATGGACGTCGCGTGTCGGGTCGCGTGCTTGGTCGGGATCGCCTCACGGATCTAGCAGTCATCCGTCTTGATGGGGATGGGCCATGGCCCACGGCTCCCCTCGGAGACTCCGATGCCCTGCAGGTGGGTGACTGGGCCATTGCCGTGGGGAATCCCTTCGGGTTGGACAACACGGTGACCTTGGGGATTATCAGCAACCTCAATCGCAATGTGTCTCAGTTGGGAATTTTTGGGATGCGTCTTGATCTCATTCAGACCGATGCCGCGATTAATCCAGGCAATTCTGGAGGCCCGTTGCTGAACGCAGCCGGTGAGGTGGTGGGGATCAATACTTTGGTTCGTTCAGGGCCAGGGGCCGGCCTCAGCTTTGCGATTCCGATTAATCGGGCCCACGTGATTGCTCTGCAGTTGGCTAGCACAGGTCGGGTGAGTCATCCGATAGTGGGGATTACGTTGTCGTCTGTTCCTGCCCCTGAGCCAGGCACTCCCAGGCCCTACGGCGCTGTTGTGCGCAGCGTGGAACCGAAGGGACCCGCTGACTTGGCTGGTGTCGAAGTTGATGATGTGATTGTTTCCATCGCTGACGTCTCCATCAAAACGCCGAGTGATGTGGTCACGGCGATTGATCGCAACGGTGTGAACCGTCCTGTGGACTTCGAGGTGCAACGGGGGAGTCGGCGTCTGTCGTTGACCATGACGCCGACGGAGATGGCTGAGTTTCAGCCTCAACGCTGACCATCACGACGACGCATCGGCATCACGCAGTTGTTCCACACAGCGGGTGACGCAGTCACCGTCATCAAGGGAGCATGTGGTGATGCACTGGAAATAGGTTTCGACCGAATCCCAGGTCTGCTCGTGGTCGCTAGAGGGGGAGAGGTTCTCGGCGTGATCGGAGCCGTCATGGTTGGTATGAATGCTTGTCATGGCGGGCCCAATGCGACAGTGACATCAGCCTATGCATCCAAAACTGGCGGGTAAACAGAAATAAGTTTTCCTGCCTAGCCAACTGTGAACGTTTGTCTTGCGCTTTGGGTCTGATGCCTTAGGTGGTTTTTTTGCGTTTTGCTTGTTTTAGCTTTTGTTTTTCCTGATTGGCTTTGCGTTTCGCTTCTTTCACAGCTGCCGCCTGAATTTTCTGTGCCTGCGCAGCTTCCTCCTGCTTTTTCTCCAAGTAATACGCGTAGTCGCCGCGGTAGAGAATGAGTTCTCCGTCGCGTAGTTCGACAATCCGATTGGCCACCCGGGCGATGAAATAGCGGTCGTGGGAGACCAGTAGGGCTGCTCCCTCGTAGTCGCAGAGCGCGTTCTCCAGCATTTGTTTGGCCGGAATGTCGAGGTGGTTGGTGGGCTCATCGAGCACCAGTAGATTGCAGGGAGTGAGCAGCATCAGGGCCAGGGCTAGGCGTGCTTTTTCTCCCCCACTGAGTTGGCCTACGTCTTTAAAGACACTGTCATTGCTGAAGCAGAAGCTGCCGAGTAGGGAGCGCACCTGGGTTTGGGTCCAGTCCGGCACCGCTTCAAACATGGTGTCGATCACCGTCTTGTTCAAATCCAGGGCTTCGGCTTGGTTCTGCTCGAAGTAGCTGGCGATGATGTTGTGTTCCCCAAGTCCAGCGCTTCCTTCGTCGGGGGTTTCAATGCCCATGACCAGGCGTAGCAGGGTTGATTTGCCAGCTCCATTGGGGCCGACAAAGGCGATCCGATCGCCGCGTTCGACGTCCAGTTCCGCCCCGAGGAACAAAATCTTGTCGCCGTAGGAATGGGTGAGGTTGTCGATCCGCGCTACTTGACGCCCCGAGCGTGGTGCGGGGGGGAATTGAAAACTGGGCCCGCTCACGCTCTCCAGGGGGGCGTCCACCAGCTCCACTTTGTCGAGCTGTTTCTCACGGCTCTTTGCTTGGGTGCTGCGGGTCGCGCTGGCTCTGAACCGATCGATGTAGGCCTGTTGCGTTGCGATCTCCTTTTGCTGGCGCTCATACGCAGCCTGGGTCGCTTCACGCTCCTGGGCTTTTTGTTCGAGGTGGGCGGTGTAGTTGCCGAGATAGGCACGTGAAACCCCACGTTCGGTGCTCACGATCTGGTTGCAGACCCGGTCAAGGAACGTGCGGTCATGGCTAATCACGATCAGAGCCGCAGTCTGTTCAGTGAGATAGCCCTCCAGCCATTGAATGGTCTCGACGTCAAGATGGTTTGTGGGCTCGTCGAGGAGAAGAAGGTCGGGGTCTTGGAGCAGGATTTTGCCGAGCGCAATGCGCATTTGCCATCCGCCGGAATAGTCCGCCACTGTTCGCTCGGCTCCCTCCGGTGTGAAGCCAATGGTGGGCAGGAGTTTGTCGATCCGGGCTTCCAGTTCGTAGCCGTGTAGGGCTTCGAAGCGGGCCTGTAGGCGGCCGAGTTCGTGAATCAGTTGATCGAGATGCTCTGGGTCGTTGGCTGCTTGCTCGGACCCCATCTCTGCCTCGACGTCCCGTTGGCGGTTCAGGACTGCGGCCGCTTCGCCGAAGGCCTGGAACAGCTCTTCCCGCACGGTGCGTTGTGGGTCAACGTCGAATTCCTGTTGCAGGTAGGCAATGCGAGGGTCTCCCTGACGGACGACCTGACCTGAGGACGGTTCCTCAAGTCCGGCAATTAAGCGCATTTGGGTGGATTTACCGGCGCCGTTGACCCCCACTAAGCCAATGCGATCGCCCGGCTTCACCTCCCATGTCACATCTTTCAGCACCTCCCCTGTGGGATAGATCTTGCTGACGCGCTCCAGTCTCAGCACAGGTGTGGGGGCAGGCGATTCCCATCATCCCGTGTGGAGGGTGCGATGCAGACTGGTCGGGTGGAGAACGGAGCCCCTAGGCCATGCGGCGATTGGAACAGGTGACGGCGCTCGTGGTGGCAGCAGGCCTGGCGATCGTGAGTTATTGGCTCTTTTTCAGCTGGGCGGGAGGTGGCGGCTATAGCCGTGAAAAACAGCGCTCTCAGCTCGGTTGTACGCAGTCGCAAGTGATCCATCGCCGTTGCCGGCCCCTCGGCGGGGGGCAACGGCAGCTGGGCTGAATCTGAACGATTGATGATGTTGGCCTGTTAGAGGCCGCCGCGCGCTTTGATCAGCCATTGCTTAGTGAGATCGTCGTCGAGGCTGCTGATGTGTGCCTTCACCTCTTCTGGTGCCACAGGCAAGCCAAGGGATTGTCCGATCTCGCAGATTGTGGCAATCGCCCCGTTTGGATTTTGCAGCGCTTGACGAAAGAGGCCGTTGGTGAGCTCGTGATCAGTCTCGATCCTGCGGTAGAGCTCAGCGGCATTGCTCATGACGAGGGGGGGCAGCACGTTTTCAGGCTATGCAGGCGCGATGGTTTTGGATGGTTGTTGTCGCGATCCTTCGGCGTGATGGCCTCACGCGTGAGGCGTGTCATGAAGGCCCAGTGGATCACCAGGCTGTTTAGGCAGCAGGCTGTTTAGGCAGCACGGTCAAGGTCGGAATCGCGCAGACCTGTGGCAGACGCCTCTTCCATGCTGCGTGCGTCAACGCAGAGCACTTTGCGCAATTGGGCGTAGTTGGCAGCCTGGGATTGACGCCCCTCCTGGACGGCCCCGAACTCAGCCCGTTGCAACACATGGTGCAGATGGGTGAGGAGATAGGTGCTGATCACAGCCGACACGAGCACGTCGCTGTTGTCTTGACTGCGCTGGGGAGAAGGACTGCGACGACGACGCGCCTTTGCACTGCTAGCAGGCTGGGGCGTGCCGCGATTGGTGGGGGTGTCGAGGAATTCAGGTGCGGCCATGCCTTGTGCTGCGGTGAGGTCCCCGGCGTTGGACGCTTGGTTGGCTGATCGGGGCATGGGCTCTCCGAATGGGTGAGCAATGTGCTGATGCGTCACTACAGCATAGTGCTGGATACTATCCTTGCGCATCTAGCTACACTTTTTAGTAGCTCTGATGCTTTCAGGGGCATGGCCACCCGCCAAAATTCATCCAGCGGCAAGCCGAAGTCTCCTCGGATACAAGTTGTGCTGCCGGAAGATCTCTGTCAGCGACTGGCCGCTCTCGCTGAGCAGGAGTCGCGGACAGTGAGCAATATGGCCAAGGTTTTGATCCAGCAGGGTGTGCAACGCTTTGAGCAGGGCGCGCCTGTTGTGCCTTCGCGGCCCCGTGACACAGCGCAAATGCGCTCCGACCTGGAAGCACAACCCACCCGTCGTTTGCGGGGGCCATCACGTCGGTTGCGTTTGTATCGACCTGGTTGACCCAGGCCCTTCAGCTCCCCGGGGGCTCTGCCAGCACACCGAGAACGCAGGCCTTGTCAGCACCGGTGACTGCTGGGGCATTGCCGCAATGACGGCGTTGATGCCACCAAGCCAGGAGCGCGAAGACCAGCGCTTCCCTGTAGTCAACTGGCAGACCTCGTTCATCGCTGCGACGCACGCGTAGGCCGCGGCAGCGGTGTTGCAGTTCTTGCATCAAAACCGGGTTGTGGCTACCTCCTCCGGCGACGACCAGCTCCAAGGGGCGGGGCAAACCGCGATCCACCAGTTGATTGAGGTCTTGAGCGACCACGGCAGCAGTCAAGGCGGTGAGGGTGGCAATGCAGTCATCGGGGCCGAGATCGGGATGGTGGTGCTGCAGTTCGGCGAGGCGTCGTTGCAGGTCTTGGCGGCCAAAGTGCTCACGCCCTGTGGATTTCGGGGGCGGCTGTTGCAGGTAGGGCTCCTGCAACCAGCGGAGCAGCATGGTGTCTTGAATGCGCCCGGCAGCTGCGCGACGGCCATTGCGGTCAAAAAGCTCCTGGCCTTCGCTGAAATGCTCTACAGCCAGGTCGATCAGGGTGTTGGCGGGGCCACAGTCCCAGCCGAGCACCGGTGCTTGCCTGTCTGGCCCTGTGGAGGGAGGAATCAGGGTGAGATTGGCAAGTCCACCGAGATTGAGTAGAGCGCACCAGCCGGCTGTGGCTCCCAGGAGGGCTGCATCGGCCATGGGCACCAGCGGTGCTCCCTGGCCCCCCAGGGCAAGATCCGCGGCGCGAAAGTCGTGCACTACGGGCCGCTGCAAGAGCTGGGCCAACAGCGGTGCCTGCAGCATTTGCCAACTGGCACCCCGCTTCACGGTGGTGTTGGCTTGGGTGTGGGGCGGGCGATGCCACAGGGTTTGGCCATGGCAACCCACCACGGACGCCAGGCCCTCGGGATCACAAGCTCGTGCAGCCGCCGCATGGTGCTCGGTGATCGCTTCTGCCAACTCGAGCAGGGCCGCTGCAGCGTGGGGCTCCCCCTGCCCCACCGCCACGATGCGTTGGTGCAAGGCAGGGGGATAGGCCAAGGACGCGCTGCGCAGCACGTGCCAGCGCGGATGCTGGGGTGGGCCTTGGAACCTTGCCAGCACGGCATCAACACCGTCGGCGCTGGTGCCACTCATCAGGCCCAGAACGCGCATGGAGTTAATCCTTGGGCAGGTTCTGTAAATCGTCGATGAGACCCATCACCACTAGCACATTGCTTTCCACAAGCATGTGAGAGGCCGGCGGATTCACCGTCAGTTCCTTGGCAGGTCCTGCGGCCAACACATTGACGTGATAGTTCTTGCGCAAATTGAGATCGCGCAGCGACCGACCAACAAAGCGCCGCGGCACTTTGATCTCTTCGATGCAGTGCCGCTCATCCAGCTCCAATCGCTCCATCAGGTTGGGACGCACCAACTCCAGGCCCAGTCGCTCTCCTTGCATGCGCGAGGGAAACACCACCCGATCGGCACCAACCCGTTTGAGCATTTTCTCGTGCAAGTCGCTGGTGGCTCTGGCGATCACCTGACGCACGCGGGTGCCGGTGCTGTCTTTGGCGATCAACGTGGCAGTGATGCTGGCTTCGATTGGCTCACCGATCGCGACCACCACGGTGTCCATGTCGAGGATGCCGGCTTCGCGTAGGGCTTCCTCATCGGTGCAGTCGACGACGCGGGCCTCAACCGAGGGCAAGTGCTGGCGCAACTCTTCGATTGCGCGCGACGAGCGGTCCACGGCCAACACGTCAGCTCCGTTGTCCAACAGTTGCTGGCAAACGGCACTCCCGAAGCGCCCCACCCCCACAACGCCAAAGCTTTGCAGCTGTTCGGTCTGGTTCGGAGACCAGTGCCACCACTCCCTCATCCCCGTCGCTCCAGTTCAGACATAGAGATCATCCCGTGGAAAACCGATTCGATTCTGACGATTGGCGCGTTCGCGGTAGAGGGTCTCCCAAATGGCGCTCAAAAGCAGCAGGATCCCCAGCCGACCCACAAACATCCCCACCACCAGCACCAGTTGGCCGAAATGGCTCAGTTTTTCAGTCACCCCGAGGTCGAGACCGACGGTGGAGAACGCTGAAATGCAGGTGAATAGCAACTCGAGGAAGGTAAAGGGATCGTCGCCGTTGAGGTCGCTACTGAGGGCGAGCAGCAGGGCCATCGCCAGCACAAACAACAGGGAGGCCACCGTGATGCTCACAGCGCGCAGCACCACTTTGTCGGAGATCTCACGGTTGCGAATCACCACTTCTTCACGGCCCAGCAGCGTGGATCGTGTGGCCGCCATGAGGGCGACCACCGTGGTGGTTTTGATGCCGCCTCCGGTGCCGCCGGGGCTAGCGCCGATGAACATCAAGGTCATCAACAGCAGGAGTCCTGAGTCGGACACGCTCGTGAGCGAGAGCTGCACGGTGGTGAACCCTGCCGTGCGAGAACTCACGGATTCAAACAAGGCGCTCATGAGTTGTTCCGGCAAGGCCATACCTGTGAGCAGTTGGCCCTGCGTCAGGCTTTCGGTCACGAGCAGTCCTCCGGTGCCAATCGCGATCAGGATCAAGGAGGACCGCAACACCAGACGGGTATGAAGGCTGAGGTCGCGGCGTTGAAGTCGCTTGCGGTTGGTCCATAGATCGCTTGTGACCCGCCAGCCCAGGCCCCCCAGCACGATCAGGAGCAACACCACCCCATTCACCACTTTGTTGGTGCGGTAGTGCTCAAGGCTGTCGGGCCACAGACCAAAACCAGCGTTGTTGTAGGCCGAGATGCTGTGGAACAGGGCGGCCCATAGCCGTTCCCCACCGCGGGGAAGGTCGGTGAATCCATAGAAATAGAGCGCTAACGCTCCAAACACAATCAGAATTGCTGCCGTTAGGGCGATGCCTCGGAAGGTGGACCCCACGCCGCCCACGCCGAATTCGTCGAGGGTCTGGCCCCGGTCAAGACGGCGGCGTAGCGCCGTGCCACGCACCACAAAGCCCTGCAGGAAGGTGGTGATCGCCATCAGGCCGAGCCCTCCTGCCAGGATCATCAAGGCCAGCACTCCCTGACCGAAGCCGGTGAGATCGCGGCCGACGTCGATCACGCTCAAGCCGGTCACTGTGACGGCTGAAGCCGCCGTGAAAAACGCTTCCCAAAGGCCCACATTGGGCCCGGAACACACCGGTGTGGCGAGGACTAGCGTTCCAGCAGCGACCACGAGCAAACCGGTCACCACCGTGAACTGGGGCACTGTGAGCCGGCGATACCAGGCCTGCGTGCGGTGGATGGCGGTTGGGATCGGCATCAATTCAGGTGGTGCTGTAGTGCCGGAGGATCAGCGCAGGCACCAGCAGACCCATCAGCACGGTGAGGCCCGCTCCATACCGCAGAACATCCAGAAAGCGGTAGCGACCCGGGCCGAACACCATCAGGTTGGTTTGGTAACCGATCGGTGTCAAAAAGCATTGGCTTGCACCGAATAAAACCACCAGCAGCATGGCCTTGGCGGGGATCCCCAGTGGTTGGGCGAGCTGGGTCGCAACGGGAATCAGCAGCGCCACAGAGGCAGCGTTGCTCATCACATTGGTGAGCAGGGTGGTGACCAGGAAAATCACCACCAGACACCAATAGGCGGGCCACCGCAGCAGCAGTTGTTCGAGGCCGGCCGCCAGACCATCGGCAAGACCACTGGTTTGCAAGGCAACGCTGAAACTGGAGAGGGATCCCAGCAACAGGATGACGTCCAGCCGGATGGACCGTTGCACTTCTCTCGGTCGCAGGCACCCCGTCAGCACGAGAAGCACCACGGCCAGCAACACGGCGGCAACAAGCGGAATTGGGGTGACGGTGGGGATGATCAGCATCCACAAGGCAATAGTCACTGCAACCGGTTTGCGTCGCACCGTGGGTCGATCGTTTTCGAGTTGGTCGAGCACCAACAGATCATTGCTGGCCTGTAGACCGCGAATGGCATCAAATGGTGCCTGCAGCAGCAGCACGTCCCCTTCCCGCAGCACAGCCTGCCCCAGACGTTCCTGCACGGTTTGCTGGCCGCGGCGCAAGGCGAGAACGGTGGCATTGTGACGCTGGCGGAAACGCAGTTCCCGCAAGCTGGCACCTGCCAGGGTGGACCCTGCGGGTAGCAGCACTTCCACGGTTTTTTGTCCGTTGTCATCGCCGCTGAACAGACCACTGTCGCCATCGTTCAGTGCCATGGATGGGGCCGACGGCTGGCTGGTGTCCGCCAGTTGAATGGTGTGTTCCTGCTGTAGACGCAGCAGATCCGCTCGCGTCACGCGCAGCAGCAATCTGTCGTTGGCTTCCAGGCGGCGATTTGCCAAGGGGGGGAGCACCCGCTCGCGTCCGCGTTGCAGCTCCAGCACATCGACGTCAAAGCGTCGTTGCAGCCGGCTGTGGCGCAGGGTTTGGCCCACCAAGCTGGAGTGGGTGGGAATCCTGACTTCCGTGAAATAACCGATCTGGGATTGGTCCGTTTCGAGTTGCTCACTGGTGTCGAAACGATGGGGGAGCAGGCCGGACGCGAGCAATAAATAAACCGATCCTGCCAACCAGATCGGAATGCCGATGGCCGTGAAGCTGAAGAGTTCTAGCGGTCCTAATCCCAGCTGCCGGCTGATGTCGCTCGCGAGTAAATTCACGGAGCTGCCCAGCAAGGTGAGGGTGCCCCCCAGCAAGGTGGCGAACGAGAGCGGTAGCAGCACCCGGGATGGGGCGATACTGCGCCGGTGGCACCAGGTTTCGATCACTGGGAGCAGGCTGGCCACCACAGGCGTGTTGGGCACCACACCGGAGATGGGACCCACCACAAAAGAGAGCAGGGCAACCATGCGCCTCGAGCTGTGGATGCGTTCGGAGGCAATCAGTTCACGCAGGCGGTCGAGGGCTCCACTGCGGAAAAGAGCCGTTGAGACAGCGAAGAGCCCCATCAGTGTGATTAAGGCGGGGCTTCCGAACCCCGCCAGGCCCTGTTCGGGAGTGAGCACACCCGTGGCCATCAACAGCCCAACGCTGAGCAGACCGGTCAGTTCCGGTGCCAGGGCACCCGTGACGAACAGCACGACAGCCAGCGCCAGAACCGCCAGAGTGATCTGGGCTTGGGGATCCTGCAGCGCCGCAGTCAGTTCGACCATGGATGGGCGGGCCCGTCGGGCTTCGGCATGGCCACCGTAGAGCTGCCTGTTTCGACCTCCCAGAATTGCCGTTCCAGCCGTTGCTTCAGCCCTTTCAGTCCGGTGCCATCGGTGGCAGAGATGAAGACCACCTCAGCCTCCTGTTGCGCGATGGCATCAATCGACTCCACTTGGCAACGGTCGATTTGATTGGCTACCACAAGATGGGGTTTGTTGCAGCCCAGCGCTTTTAGCAGGCGATGCACGGCGGAGAGTTGGGCCTGCCAATCAGGATCAGCTAAGTCCACCACGAGCAGGAGAAAATCGGCATCCAGAGCTTCCTCCAACGTGGCGCGGAAGGCTTCCACTAGCGCATCCGGCAGGTCGCGGATGAACCCCACGGTGTCGGTGATCAGGAGCTCCCGGGCGGCCGCGGCCGGTTGGGGCAGGTTGAGTCGTCGGGTGGTGGGATCAAGGGTGGCAAACAGTTTGTCCTCCGCCAGCACCGTTTTGTGGTTCCCCTTCACGCACAGCGCATTGAGGAGCGATGACTTGCCGGCATTGGTGTAGCCCACTAGGGCCAGCCTGGGTAAACCGTCGCGGCGGTCTCTGAGGCGTGCGCGATGCTCCTCCAGCTGTTTGGTGGCTCTGCGCAGGGCCTCAATGCGTCGACTGATGGCCCGACGGTCTTTCTCCAGTTGGGTTTCGCCTGGCCCTCGGGTTCCGATGCCTCCCCCTTGGCGCGAGAGACTGCGACCCCGCCCCAGCAGTCGGGGCAGTCTGTAGCGCAGCTGGGCCAGCTCCACTTGGATGCGGCCTGCCGCACTGGCGGCGCGTTGGGCAAAAATATCCAGGATCAGTTCACTTCGGTCCATCACCGGACAGTCGAGCCAGCGTTCAAGGTTGCGGGCCTGCACCGGGGAGAGTTCACGGTCGGTGATCACAAGGGAGGCGTTGTGTCGCCGTACTTCGAGGGCCGCCTCTTGGAGTTTCCCGGTGCCCCAAAGCGTCTGGGGATTCGCGTTTGATTGTTTCTGCTGGCAAACCATCACAGGCTGGGCGCCGGCGCTGCGTACCAGGCCCTCCAGTTCCGCCAGGTTCCGTTCATTGCGGTTGGGATCGCTGCAGCTGAGGGTGAGCAGCAGCACCCGTTCCGCACCCTGTCTGCCGGCAGCCGATGCGGTGGCGGCCGATGACGCTGCAGCATCACGGACCGGGGGAAGATCGTCGCTGCATAAAGGTTGCAGCTGGTCGCTGCCAACCCCGCGCCAGCCAAGGGGGGCCGTTGGGTCTGGCCGCCAGGCACCGGCTCGCCATCGTCCACCGGCCTTGGGGCGACAGGGGTAGCGCAGCCAGCTATCGGGCTTGAGATCGAGGGCGACCACTGCTTCCCTGGCATCGGGGCTCAGGCTTGCGTCAGCCTGCCCTTTGAGGCAGCTGATCAGGCGCCAACGCCCCTGGTCATCGGATCGTCTTCGGGAGCTGGCGGGTAGGTGGGGAAGGAGTTGGCCCGATTCGGTGAGTGGTCCGACCCACAGCAGGCGGCATAACCCCCTGGTGTCTACCAGCAGATGGAGCGGCTGTTCCAGGTCGACCACTAGCTCTGCGAGTCGTTCCAACGCGAGCAGGTCAGCCCCATTGCCTTGTGGGTGGCGCCGGTGGCTGAGGCGTTCGGCTTGGCGGATTTGAGAGGGACGCAGGCCTTTGGTGCGTCCGGCCAGATGGGTTTGTTTCAACGGCTCAGGAGCCAGGCGCCGGCGGATCGCAAGCCAAGGGACAGCTTTGGTAACCGCGCGAGGTAGGTGACACGCCGCAGTTTGAAGGCCAGCGGGCCAGCCAGGGTGAGGCCCAGGCCGGTGATGGTGGCTTTGCCCACCCCCAGGCTGAGCATTTCTCCTAGATCGCGGAATTCAAACGGTTCGGGTGTCTGCCCCTGGTGCAGGGCGATCACGGTGCGGGCCGCAGCTTCCCCCTGTTGCATCGCCACCTGGGCCGTGCAAGGCCACGGGGTGGTGTTGGCCCCATCGGCGCTGCTTTCCACCGTGTTGCTGATGGCGTTGCTGCGCATCGCTAGATCACCGAGCACAAGGCAGTCGGGAAGATCGTTGCTGCAGAGCGCCTCATCCACCATCAGGCGACCGTGGCCCGGTGCGATTTCCGGATTCATCTGGGGGCGTTTTGGTTTGTTTCCTGCTGTCCAGATCAGTCCCTGATGGGGAAGCACGGTGGATTGATCGCCGTGGCGGAGGCTGACGGTGTTGGGTGTGACGGCTTCCACCCGTGTCGTCAGGTGGCAGTGCACCCCGTGTTGCTTGAGGCAGGCTTCGGCTTGTTCGCGGTTGAATGCCTTGGCCATCGGCAGGATGCGATCACCCTGTTCGATCAGGTGGAGACTGAATCGTCCTTCGGTGAGGTCTGCCAGTTTGCAGGCCAATTCGACGCCGGCGGCACCGGCACCGACGATCACCAGTGCAGGTGAGGTGCCTGCCACGGCATCCTTTCGGCGTTGCAGGTCCTTGAGGCGCTGCTTCAGCTTGGTGACATCCTCAAGGGAGTGAAAGTACAGGGCATGCTGCTTGACCCCTGGCACCCCGAAATCATTGGGTTCCGATCCAGTGGCTAACACCAGTTGGCTGTAGGCCAGGCATTGGCCGGAGGCTGTATGCACCTCGTTGTTTGTCCAATGCACGGCAGTGACGCGGTCATGGATGACCGCGATGCCGGAATTGTTGAGAAGGTTGTCGTAGCTGGGAGCGACTTCCCAGGGCTGCAGCTCACCGCTCAGCAATTCATAAAGCAATGGCAGGAAGACGAAATGTTTGCGCGGTTCTACCAGAATGATCCCGGGCCGCGGCGTTGCACGGCTGAGCTTGAGGGCCAGGGTGAGGCCTGCGAATCCTCCGCCGACGATCACCACTGGCCGTGCTGTGTCCGCCTCAGGGCCAGGGGATTGGGCGGTCATGGGTGTTAAGAAGAGTCAAAGTGACCTTAGGCATCCCATTGGGACCTCCGGCATTGGAAGATGGATGCATGACTGAAGGCGACACCACTGCTGCTGCGGCAAGACAGGCGTCATCTGCGGCGGCCAGTGGGGCCGAGGATGCCGCCCTTCTTGAGGGGCTCAGCCCTGGCGAACGCTTGGCATGGGCCCACCAACGTTTCGGTGACGGCTTTGCCCTCACCACCAGCTTTGGGATCCAGTCTTCGGTGTTGCTGCATCTGCTCAGCACCTTGGATGCTGGCCAGACAATCCCCGTGATCTGGGTGGATACCGGCTATCTCCCGGCGGAGACGTACCACTACGCCGCCCAGCTGTGTGAACGGTTTTCGATCAATTTGCAGGTCGCCCAGAGCGCGTTGTCGCCGGCGCGGATGGAGGCGTTGCATGGCCGGCTTTGGGACACCGGCAAGCTGGAAGACCTGGAGCTCTATCACCAAATCCGCAAGGTGGAGCCCCTTGAAACTGCGATGAGGTCCCTTGATGTCCGCTGCTGGGCCAGTGGTGTTCGTCGTGGGCAAACCGATCACCGCCGCGCGATGACCTGGTTGGAGCCGGTTCGTGGTCGTCTTTCCCTGAGGCCTTTGCTCAATTGGACTCCACGGGACGTTTTTTATTACATGCAGGAGCATGATCTGCCGCAACATCCCCTGTTTGAACAGGGGTATTCCACCGTGGGCGACTGGCATTCGAGTGCGCCTGATGGTGCGGATCAGTCCGGGCGTAGTACGCGTTTTGGGGGGCTGAAGCAGGAATGTGGCATTCATCTGCCCGATGCGACGCGTGACGGCCTCTAGGGATGCCTGAGGGCTGTCCCCGTTCAGAAAGCAACCACTGCTTGCCAAACAGTCACTGTCTATTGATTGGCAACAGTCGCTGGCACTGGGCGATTGGCTCGCCCGATGGCTGGCGGTTTGAGCACACCTCGCCAGATCCAGATCGATTGGCCCAAGCCAAGCTCATCGGTTGGGCGGCGGTGGGTGTGGTGCCAGATCATCCGGTGCTGCGCCAGTCGCGACGCCTTGGTCTTGCCGATGTGCCATTGCAGGGCCTGCCCCCTTGGCTGGGGGTTGATCGCGCCCTGGCTGCCTGGGCTGCGTGGGGGGCTGCGAGCCCCTGGACGCATGAGGGTCTGCTCGTTGCTGATGCTGGAACAGTGCTCAGCCTCACCCGGGTGCGTGCGGATGGCCGTTTTGCCGGCGGACAGTTGGCAGCAGGGTTTGGATTGCAGCTGCGCGCGATGGCGGCAGGGACCAGGGACCTTCCCGACCCCAAGACGCTCACTGATGTGCCCAGCGCGCTGTTCCCTGAACCCACGTTGGATGCGATGCAGCGAGGAACGGTGCAATCGCTGCTCGGTTTGTTGTTAGAGGCGCAGCACCATTGCGGTTGGCCCTTGTGGTTGTGCGGTGGTGATGCCCCCCTACTGTTGGAACAACTGCGCGAGAGGGGGGCGGATGTGCGGTATGCCCCCGATCTTGTGATGCAAGCGCTGGTGGCTCTGCTCAGCTGAGCCCAAGATCTGTGAGGATCTGATCGGCCATGCAATCGGCCTTTACTTTTCGGTAGATCAGTTCGAGATTGCCCTCGGCATCGATCACAAAGGTGTGGCGCATCATGCCCATAAATTCACGGCCCATGAATTTCTTTAAGCCGTAACTGCCGTAGCTTGCCGCTACAGCACAGGGCTCTTCATCCGTGAGCAGCGTGAATGGCAGCGCCTGCTTGGTGATGAAGCGCTGGTGGGAAGCGGCGTTGTCTTTGCTGATGCCCAGCACCGTGATGTTGTGCTGTTTGAAACTGTCCCAGCGGTCGCGGAAATTACAAGCTTCTTTGGTGCAGCCAGGTGTGGCGTCTTTGGGATAGAAATAGATCACCACGCGTTGCCCTTGAAGGGAGGACAGCTGCAGCGATGCCCCGTTCTGGTCCGGGAGGGTGAAATCAGGTGCGGGATCACCGATCTGAAGCGGCATGGCAGCGTGATGAGAGGCCGCGGCGCAGCGTACCCGCCCTTTGGTTGTTGCCGTTGTCGCATCCGGCTCCATCGGTTGCCTTGTCGACTGAGGAGCAGGCCTGGGCGGATGGGTTGCCGACACCCCGCAGCGACCACTACTGCTGGTCAAGGCGTTGGATGCGTTATCTGTTGGCGGAGTTGCTTCAGGTCAACGCTGCTGCATTACCCCTGTTGGCTCCACCGGGGCGGGCGCCTGAACTGGCCCGTGGATGGGGGTTTGTCAGTTTGAGTCACTGCCCCGATGCCCTGGCCGTGGCCTGGAGTCCTTGGCGGATTGGTGTCGACTTGGAACGCACTGACCGGCGGATTCCGGCGGATGCATTGTTGCGCCGTTTTTTTTGCGCGTCTGAGCGCGAGGCTTTGTTGGCTTTAAATCGTGAACAGCTGCGACAAGCAGTGCTCGAGCATTGGTTGTGTAAAGAATCGGCGATTAAATGGCAAAGAGGAAGCTTGGCGCGTGACCTTGCCCATTGGTGTTGTGCGGTTGATGGCACAGGGGTTGTGGATCAACGCGTTGGCACCCAATTGCACGCTTGCCTGTGGAGGCAAGGTGTCTGGACGTTGGCTTTGGTGGCAGCTCAGGGGGATGTTGATGCTGGTGTTAATCCAAGGCATCAGGCCATGCTTTGCCTCGCTTAGCTGATGAACGTTGTGCTAAATGATCAACGATTGGATCGCAATGGTCTTGATGGCCGCATGTCTGCTCGGGTGGGCATTGGCCAGGGGCAGGCCTGTCGTTTGATTTGTGGCTCATTTGCAACTCTGAGCGATCAAGGTTTTGCAGTCGATTGGCTCATTGATCAGATGGTTGAGGTGATGAATGAGCATCCGCCTGCAGAGATTAATGATCCTATTGATGGCTCAAATGATTATGGTGGCTCGGGGCGATGGGATGGGATCGTGCGAAGTCAATTGGCTTTGTGCTATGCAGTGCTGAAGGGAGGCCCTGAGCCTAAAATGCTTGGTTATTGGCACGTGATGTTGATCACCGATGAGCTCTTTATTAGGGCCATGAATGGTGAAAACGTCAACAAAGAATTGACCGAAGCAGACGTGCTTTTGCCGACATCTGAGGGTAATTACAGTCTGTATTTTGTTGATTTATTTACTCGCTCAACCGCGACACACCATTGGACGGTGGGTCGGTTGGCGATTGGATTCATTGCCTTGCTTAAGCAATGGCAGCGAAGTGGTATTTATGTGAAGCGAATGGTTGCCCATCCTTCGGAGCTTCAAGGGGAGATTATCGCTCGGGAGGCTGGGTTTAGCCCAGGGAAAAAGCATAAGTATCATCGTTTGTACCGTGTGAAGGGTGTTGCTGAGTCTGGGCTCAAAGAGTGCGTGATGCACTCGATTGATTTAACGTCTGCTGCAACGTTTAAGCTGTTTCATTGGGCAAAATATGCGGGCGACCTAAAGGAGTTATACGCTGAACACTTTGTGTCACGTTAGCTTTCGATCAAGTTCGTGCTGTTGCGGAGCGTGATCCGTTGATTCGTTGATGGGTAGGGGTTGGCTCCTGATTCTCGTGGAATCGTCCAATGAAAAGTTATGTCACAGATGTCGAATGCCTGTTAGGCATCTCTACGTTAAGTCGTCTGGTTCTGTTCAAACGGTTTTTGCGTGACGTCAACCCCCCTTGGTTGTTCTGGCGATTGTGACGTTTATGCCAATTCTGCTTGCGTGGCTTGGTGGCTACATGCGCGTGAAGCAGTTCGGGCGTCTTGATAACGCGAACCCTAGGCAGCAAGCGGAGAAGCTTTCGGGTAGTGCGGCGCGGGCCATTGCTGCTCAGTCGAATGCATGGGAAGCCTTGGCGTTATATTCGGCATCCATTTTGGTTGTGTATGCGGCGGGAGTGGATCTATCTGAAGTCACAATCGCTTCAGTTGTTTTTCTGGTTGCTCGATTGGCCCATCCGGTTCTCTATATTGCCGACGGCTCGAACCTTAGTCTTTGCAATGGGATTTTTTAGCTGCGTTTATATCGTGACTCGGGCATTCTAGGCTGGAATAGAGTAATAAGCTTGGGGGCAAGTGAGTCAGGGCATTGGTGATTTCCGTGCCTTGATGATGAAGGGGTGCCCCCAAAACCACAGCCTGGTTGATCTAGAAGGACAGCGACGGGCTGATCTTTCATGCCATCAATGCCTTGCCGCGAATGTGCAGGTGCACAAGCTGTTGTGGTAGCTGGTTGCCGACCGCTGTTTGAAGCAGCCGTCGCAACAGCGCTGCTTCGTGTTGCCCCTGCACGTCATCGGCCAATACGGCACGAAAGGGACGCCCTTCCCCCAGCCATCGCTCTTGCAGGGCGCGATCCACAGGCAGCGTGAGGGGCTCCTCCCAGCGTTCAATCGCGATCTGCCAACCGGCATGGCGTAGGGCCGTCAGCAAGGTTTCCTGGTGTTGCGGCTGGCCCAGCCACTCCCGTTCCCGTTGTTGCAAGGCGCTTAGACAGTCGCGCTCGTGTTGCGTGAGGCTGTTTGGTTCGCAGAGCTGCAGCAGCGCTTCTGTCGGCCCCAGGCGTGGATGGCTGATCAACAGTCGAAGTTGGGCTCCTGCAGAACAGCGTTGCTCCAGTTGCTGGATCAGCGTTGCTGTGGTTTGTGGATTGAGCTCTTGGTGGTTGAGGCGTCCGGCCACCACCTCAAAGCGATGGTCTGTCGCGAGATGGTTGAAAGCGTCATCCCCCACGATCAGTTGCGGCCGCTGCAATGGGTCGAGCAGTTGCAGTTGCGCCATCAGCCGTTCCCGTTCCGCCTGGTGGGCGCACCAAATGGTGAGCCCGCCATCGGCCACGGCCGCGAGCGGATCCAGGCTCCAAAGCAAGGAGCTGCCACCCAGCATCAGCACCCGGTCTGTGCGTTGCCATGTCACCCCTTGCCATAGGCGTTCCCGCAGGCGCTGAAGGCGTTCACCGTCTTGGCTGCGTTGACGTTGCAGCCAGCGTTCCAACTCTGGGGCTTCAGGCCCACTGCTCACCAGCAGGGGATGGTCATCCACAGCCTCCGCAGCAGCGGCGAGCTGGGCTGCACGACGTTCGAGCATCCGGTGGCGTTTTGCTCCTTCCCAGCCCTGTTGACTCGGCGTCCAGAACACTTCGCCTTGGAGGGCGGTTGGGAGGTATTGCTGAGCGACCCAATGATCTCTAAAGGCATGGGGGTAGCGGTAGCCCTTGCCATCACCAAAGGCATCACCATCGCGATGGGCATCGCGCAGGTGACTGGGCACGTCTTGATGGGCATGGGCACGCACATGCTTGATTGCATCAAAAATGCCGATTGTGCTGTTGCTTTTGTCGGTGTTGGCCAGATACAACGCCGCCTGGGTTAGTGGATAAAGACCTTCTGGCAATCCGATGCGCTCGAAGGCTGCTGCACAGGCTTCCACCACCATCACGGCTTGGGGGTCCGCTAAGCCGATGTCTTCGCTGGCAGCAATCAACATGCGCCTGAAAATGAAGCGGGGATTTTCACCGGCTTCCACCATGCGGGCCAGCCAAAACAGGGCAGCGTCGGGATCCGAACCGCGCAGCGACTTGATGAAGGCACTGATGGTGTCGAAATGGGCGTCGCCCTGTTTGTCGTAAAGAACGGCGCGTTGTTGGATGGATTCCTCAGCGATCGTGAGGTCGATCGCAATCTCGCCGTCGTGGTGATCCCGTGGTGTGCTTTCTACCGCGAGCTCTAAGGCATTGAGCAAGCTGCGGGCATCCCCATTGGCCACATCAACGAGATGGTCGATTGCTTCAGTGGTGATCGTCACCTTGCGATCGCCATAACCGCGGTCTTTATCGGTGAGAGCACGCTGCAACAGATCCCGCAATTCATCGGCTTGAAGGGTTTGCAGCCGAAAGAGACGGGAGCGGCTGACAAGCGCTTGATTGACTTCGAAGTAGGGGTTTTCCGTTGTGGCCCCAATCAGGGTGAGGGTCCCGTTTTCGACCCAGGGCAGTAGGGCATCCTGCTGGGCGCTGTTAAAGCGATGCACCTCGTCAATGAACAGGATGGTGCGCAGGCCATGGCGATCCAGGCGTTGGCGTGCAGTATCCACTTCGGTGCGCAGATCTTTGACGCCAGCAAGCACGGCATTCAGGCTGCTGAATTGCGCCCTGGTGTGGTTGGCAATGATTCGCGCCAGCGTGGTTTTACCAACACCAGGTGGGCCATGGAGCAGTAGATTGCCAACACGGTCGGCGGCGATGGCACGACGGAGTAAATGCCCCTCGGCCAGGATCGCGCCCTGCCCCACAAACTCCTCAATCGTGCGCGGTCGCATGCGCTCGGCGAGGGGAGCCTGCCGCTGACGCAGTTGATCACCGTGATGGGAGAACAAATCGGCCGTCATGGCGCCATGGCTCTCTAACAATGTTGCCTCTTTTGGGGCCACAGAGTTGAAAACACCCCCATGCTTTGCCCATGCAAGGGCGTGTTTGTGAGCGGATCCAGTCGAATTGCAGGCCTGATGGTTTTAAGTCTTGGTCTGACGGCCTGCGGTCCGTCAGGGCCTCGGCGCGCACCGTTAGCGGTGCAGCAGGCAACGGTGCAGCGGGCGCGTTTTACCGACGAGATTCATACCGTCAGCACCCTTGAGGCCGACAATCTTGTGCAGTTGGCAGCCCAGGCATCAGGTCGGGTGCTTGAGCTGAAGATCCGTCAGGGCGATGACGTGCAACCCGGCCAATTGCTGGTGGTGTTGGATCAGGCGCAGCAGCGGGCGGCTGTGGCGGAGCAAAAAGTGAAGACAGAAAACGCGAAACGCGATTGGGAACGGGAAGAGTTCCTGGCCCGTGAGGGGGCATCAACACTGCGTCAGCGCGATTCCTATCGCATGCAATACATCGCTGCGGCTGAACAGTTGAAATCCCTGGAAGCTGCCCTCAGTTACAGCAATCTGCGCTCGCCGATGGCGGGGACGATCGCTGATGTGCAAGTGAAGGTGGGCGACATCCTGCAGCAAAATCAACCCTTCACCAGTGTTGTGCAAAACAAGGCATTAGAAGCCCGTGTGGAAGTGCCAGCTGTGTTTGGCGACCAACTGGCCTTAGGTCAGCCGGTGCGTTTAATTGCGCCAGGGAGCAACAAGGTGGTAGCGACCGGTCAGGTGGAGTCGATTGACCCCCAGGTCAATCCCCAGACCCAGGTTGTCTTGGTCAAAGCCTTGTTCGCTAACGCAGATGGACGGCTGCGGAGTGGTCAGCGCTTGAAAACCCGGGTGCAAGTGCAGTCGCAGGAGCGCTTGTCGGTGCCGTTCACGGCCGTCACCCAGTCATCTGGGCAAAGTTTTGTCTTTCGCATGGGTAGTTTTTCCGAGCTCAAGGCCAATCCTGGAACGGTCGATATCGAACGCATAAGTAAGGGGATTCGGTTCGGCAAACTGCCAGCTAACACCCAGTTCGCACTGCAGACACCGGTGACGGTGGGTGATCTGCAGAACAATCGCTATCCGATTACAAAAGGTCTCACCCTGAATCAAAAGGTGATCACTACCAACCTGCTCAACCTCAGGCACGGCATGCCGGTGCAGCTCAAAGCAACTGAAACTCCCAGGCCCTCTGTCGGCAACAACTGACTCCCACTGAGCTTCGTCACGGAGCTTTACCACTGAGCGTCTCCATTGAGGTGCCCTGATGTCTGCATCCAATCACTTCATCACCCGACCTGTGCTCAGCACGGTTTGCAGCCTGCCGATTGAAAATCTTCCCGATATTGCACCTCCCACTGTGAAGGTGCAGGCCACCTATGGCGGCGCGGATGCTGTGTCTGTTGAACAGGGGGTGACCTCTGTGCTGGAACAGCAGATCAACGGTGTGGAGGGTATGGATTACATCACCTCCAACAGTTCTGCTGATGGTGTGAGTTCGATCTCTGTGTCGTTTAACAGCGGTACGGATGGTAATCGCAACCAGGTGAATGTTCAAAACCGGGTTTCTTTGGCGGATTCTTAGTTGCCAGAAGAGGTCCGTAAGGCGGGTGTCACGGTCAATAAGGCGTCGAACTCCATTCTGCTGGTTTACAACTTCGTCAATAGCGATCCTTCGAAAAACGTCTATAGCGTTGAGACGATTAGTGGCTACCTCGATCAGAATCTCACCAATAACCTCAAGCGGGTGCCTGGTGTTGGTGACGTCACCTATTTTTGCAACCGCAAGATCGCGTTTCGGCTCTGGCTGGATCCCGCCAAGCTCGATGCCTATGGCTTGACCTCCACCGATGTGGTGAACCAGCACCAAAGTCAGAATCGGCTCGTCGCTGCCGGCAAGGTGGGTGGACCTCCGTCTCCCCAGGGCCAGGCGTTCACCTTCTCCGTTCAACTTCAGGGGCGTCTGACGACAGAGGATGAGTTCGCCAACATCGTGCTGCGCACCACCGATGACGGCGGGTTAATCAAGCTGCGGGATGTGGGTCGCGTCAGCCTTGGTGGTGAGACCTATGGCATTGATGCGATGGATCTCCAAGGCGTCCCCTCCGTTGGTGTAGCGGTTTATCAGCTCTCCGGTAGTAATGCCATTGAGTTGTCCAACGGTGTCAAGGATGTGATTGCTGCATTCGAGCGCACGCTTCCCGTGGGTCTGGAGTCGCAGGTGATTTACGACACCACTGATTTCATCAACCAGTCGATTAAGGGAGTGACCAACTCCTTGCGCGATGCAGTGATCCTGGTGGTGTTGATCCTGTTTTTGTTTTTCCAAAACTGGAAAGCCACCCTGGTGCCGGCGATTGCGATTCCTGTGGCCTTGATCGGCACGTTTGCGTTGGTGCTCATCTTTGGGTTTTCGTTAAACCAGCTCACCTTGTTTGGTCTTGTGTTGGCGACCGGACTGGTGGTGGACGATGCCATCACCGTTGTGGAGGACACGTCGGCGAAGAAAGCACAGGGGGCTCACCTCCGTTCAGGCGGCCATGGCCACGATAGATGAGTTGTTTAGTGCCGTGATTGCGACGTCGCTGGTGAAGATGGCAGTGTTCCTGCCGGTGCTGTTCTTCCCTGGAGCCGTCGGCACGATTTACAAGCAGTTTGCGGCCACGATCCTGTTTTCGATTGGGATCTCGACTTTTAATGCACTCACCTTTTCGCCGATGTTGGCGGCGTTGTTGCTGTCTCGCGACACCAAAGAGCTATCCAAGCATCAATACGCCATCGCGGGAATCGTCTTGGGTTTTGTGTATGGATTGCTGAGGGTTGGTGGTGGTGCAGCTTTGGCCTTATTGCCGCTTGGGGCTGGTGCCCTGCTCGGTTGGATCGCCGGCCAGTTCACGCAGCGGGCGTTGCGTTGGCCCGGTGCGGTGGGTGGTGCGGTGGTGGGATTGATCCTTGCTGGTGTCACCAACCTGATTCCTGTGGTTGTGTTCACCGCCCTTGGCGGTGGTGTGGGGTGGTTTATTCCAGAGGTCTTTGTGGCGTTCAACCGTTATTACGCCGCATTTGAAACGCGCTACTCCCAGATCCTGGAGCAGGTGCTGAAGGCGCGACCGGTGGTGATGGCGGCTCTAGGACTTGGCATCGTGTTGACCGGGATTGCCTTCACTCGGATCCCACCAGGCTTTGTGCCGATTGAAGACCAGGGCTACGCCCTGGGCGTGGTGCAAGCCCCAGACGGGGTGTCCAATGAGACCACTTTGGCGATCAACCGTCAGGTGGCGGAGGTGTTGCGCAGTGAAAAAGATATCAAGGCTGCAGCATTGTTTAGTGGTGCCAGTTTTGATGGCAATGCACCCAACAAAGGTTTGCTTTTCTTTGGAACTCAGCACTGGGATGATCGCAAGGGCAGTGAGCACAGCATTGCGGCAATTGTCGAGCGCTTAAATCAGAAGTTGTTCGCCACCATCGATGCTGGTCGGGTGTTTGTGATTGCACCACCCTCAATTCCGGGTTACGGCACCGGTGGTGGTTTTGAGTTTCCGCTGCTGGGTCAGAGCAGTGGCACCTATTCCCTTGATCAGTTCTTCCGTTCTGCGGGGCAGATCATTCAGGCGGGGAATGCTCACCCGGTCCTCAGTCGTGTGCGCACCTTGTTTACACCTTCAGCGCCCCAGGTGGAGGTCAAGGTTGATCGGGAGCGGATGGCGTCTCTCGGGGGGGATTTCGGTGCAGCGATGCAGGCTTTTAGCATCAATTTTGGTGGTGCCTATGTGAACGACACGTTCCAGGAGGGCAAAGTGCGCCGGGTGTATGTGCAGGCCGATGGTCCAAACCGCGCTACGCCTGACCATTTGTCTGCGATACAAGTGAAGAATGCTAAGGGTGATTCAATTCCCCTGGCTGAGTTCGTCACCGTTCAGCCCGCTAAGGGGCTCAGTGTGATCTCCCATTTTAATCTTTATCGCTCGATTAAAATCGAAGGTAATCCATCGGCAGGTAAGAGTTCAGGTCAGGCAATTAATGCGATGAAAATGATCTTTGACCGCGGATCGTTTCAAGGCCTTGATTTTGACTGGACGGGGATTTCTCGAGAAGAAGTGAAAGCCGGTGCATTGGCGGTGGTGATCTTTGCTATCGGTATTTTGGCGGTGTTTTTGGTGCTAGCAGCGCAGTATGAGAGCTACACCGATCCGATCATTATTTTGCTAACGGTGCCAACGGCACTGCTGGGTGCCTTGGTGTTTCTTGGTGCTGCAGGTCAGGTGCTCAACATCTACGCCCAGGTGGGTTTGGTGATGCTGATCGGTCTGGCGGGGGGGAACGCCATCTTGATTGTTGATCTCGCAAACCAGACGATGGCTGAGGGGGCATCGGCCTTGGATGCGGCTCGTTTTGCTGCGAAATCGCGGTTGCGTCCCATCTTGATGACGGCAATTTCTTCACTGACGGGCTTTTTGCCGTTGATGCTCGCCAGTGGTGCCGGTGCCCAGAGCCAGTCCTCTTTGGGGTTGGTGGTGTTTGGCGGGTTACTGGTGGCCACCTTCCTCTCCACCCTGGTGGTGCCGGTGTTTTATGTGGTGATGAAGTCGTTGTTGGGTCAGGCGGATGCCAGCACACCCGCGGATGGACAGGTGACGTGATGGTGCGTCCTTCCTCGCGATCTTCCGTGCCTGCGCAATCCCCTAGCCGCCGTTTCAGTGGGTCTCGGGTGCTGGTGGCGATCGCTGTCGGTGCGGCAGTGGGTGCCGTGTTGGCCTATGTCTTGATGGTGTTGATCCATCACACCCCTGCAGACCTCGACAGTCGTCGTTTGCGCTGGTTGTTTGTGAAGGTGACCAGCGCCTGTGCCTTGGCTGGGTTTGCCATTGAGTCGACCCGGCAGTTGCAGGAGCAGGCCACCGATCCCCTCTATCGCCATGCCAAAACCGATCGCAGGCGCCGAGTGGGCAATGCCAAGGATGGGGAATAAGCGGCGGCGTGAGCCTAATAGTGAGCCCAACAAGACAAAAGCCCCCTTGCGGAGGCTTCAGGGTTCAGTTGGTGTGCTGATGGGGCCGATCAAGTGATCACGGTGGGGCGGTCCATGCCGGTGCGTTGCTCAATTTCCGCCAGGGTGTTGATGGCACTGATCATGTCCGCCAGTGCGACTTGGGGATCCATGGCTAGATCACCGCTGCTGGGGACATAACTTTCGAGATAAATCCGGATTGTGGCGCCCTTGGTGCCTGTTCCAGACAGGCGTACAACCACGCGACTGCCGTCGTCGAGCAGGAGGCGCAACCCTTGGCCCTTGGTGATTGAGTTGTCGACTGGATCGACATAACTGAAGTTGTCGGCGTTGGCGATTTGGCGGCCTGCGAAGGGTTGGCCAATCAGGCCCGGCAGCATGGCTTCCAAACGGTCATAGAGACCTTGGGCGGCGTCGCTGGCGACCGCTTCATAGTCGTGGCGTGAGTAGTAGTGGCGGCCAAAGCGCTTCCAGTGCTCGTCCATGATCTCAGCCACGCTGCAACGGCGTTTCGCCAGGATTTGCAGCCAGAAGAGCACGGCCCAGAGACCGTCCTTTTCGCGGACGTGATTGCTGCCGGTGCCAAAGCTTTCTTCACCGCAGAGGGTGATGCGTCCAGCATCCAGCAGGTTCCCAAAGAACTTCCAACCGGTTGGTGTTTCGAAGCAGGCAATGCCCAGCTCTTTCGCTACCACATCCACGGCTGCACTGGTGGGCATGGAGCGAGCAACGCCGGAGAGGCCGTCGGCATAGGCCGGGGCCAAGGTGGCATTTGCGGTGAGCACCGCCAGGCTGTCGCTGGGATTCACGAAGCAGCGCTGACCCAGGATCATGTTGCGATCCCCATCGCCATCGCAGGCTGCACCGAAGCGGTAGTCGTCGCCTTCCAGCAACAGCTCAGCTAGATCGTGGGCGTAGGTGAGGTTGGGATCGGGATGCCCTTGGCCGAAATCGTCTAATGGCAGGCCATTGCGCACGCTTCCAGCGGGGGCACCCAGTAGTTCTTCAAATAGACGCTTGGCATAGGGACCCGTGACCGCATGCATGGCATCGAAGGCCAGTGGGAAATCACTGCGGATCAGCTCGCGGATGCTGTCGAAATCGAACAGCTGTTGCATGAGTGCAACGAAATCATCGACCCCATCAATCACGTCTACAACCATGGCACCAATGGCATGGCGGCTAGGGGAATCCAGGTTGATGCTGGGTGCATCAACGATCGAATACTGCTCCAGAGTTTTGGTGCATTCGTACACCGCATCGGTGAAGGTGGCGGGTGTTGGACCGCCATTGGCACCGTTTACCTTGACGCCGAAGTCGCCGTTGGCCCCCCCGGGGTTGTGGCTGGCCGAGAGGATGATGCCGCCGATCGCCTGACGGCTACGGATCAGATGGGACGCGGCTGGTGTGGAGAGGATCCCGCCGGTGGTGGTGATCACATGATGGATGCCATGGGCAGCCGCCATGCGGAGAATTACATCGATGGCGCGGCGGTTGCCGTAGCGTCCATCACCACCGAGCACCAGGGTGCCGCCTTGCACGCCAGGCAGAGTTCTGAAGATGGCTTCAACAAAGCTCTCCAGATAATTGGGTTGTTCAAACTGTTGGCTGCTTTTGCGCAGCCCTGAGGTGCCGGGCTTTTGGTCGCTGAATGGGGTCTCAAGACGGACTAGGCGTTGGCTTGGTTCCACGGTTGCCGTGCTGCTCATCATGAGAACGGGACTGTCTTTGGCAGGTAAACACGGAAAATCGCTTTGATGACGTGGTGATGACCACTTCACCCAGCTCACGGTCGAGGAGATCCTGTCGATGGATTGCCTCTGGGCCCATTGGTCTCAGCGGGTTTCACAGGCTTTGCGCAGACCCAAGCCATGCGTCGCGCCGGTCGATCAATGCTGTCACGACGCTGAAAACTGTTGCTGCTCACCGCGTTGGCATTTTGGAGTAAGTCCCAGAGGGTGTTTTTACAGGCGGCTGAGAGGAGAGGGTGATCCATCAGTGGATCGGTGAGGCTGCGGGTTTGATCACAGGATGCGGCCGTGTTCGTGCGTGAGCAGGCGTAGGCCTGAAGCTGAATGTCGCGTAGTGCTTCGCGGCTTGGAAACGGCAGATCCATGGGTTTGGCCTGGGCACCGGCAGGTGCGATGACGTTCAATCCGATGAAAAACAGCAGGGTCGAGCGCATCGGGATTCGGTTCCTGCTGTCATTGTGAGGCGTTGATTCGTGAGTTGGCCGATGAGCCTCAGTTGTTCTCGGCTCCACGGCCCCACAGCTGTTGTTTTTTGATCAAATTACTGAGCCCGTTATGTGTTGATTTGACATGGATTCTTGGTTAGTCCAAGGGCATCGTTGTTGTAAAGAGAAGCTGCTACTTTCCAGTCAGTGCAGGCACTTTATTGGTCATTCATGATGTTCTTGGTAAGGCCACGGTTGAAGTATGCAGCAGTGTTCTTCGGTTGACGCTTGATCACTTTTGTGAAATTAGCGATTGCTGCTTGGTTGTTCCTTAGGCTGTGATTGGCAAGTCCGCGAATACCGTAAGCGGCCCGCACCGACGCCTTTATCAACTGTCTTGGATCCTGAACTGACCGTGCCGCCATTGCCAAGGTATCTGCTCTCAGTGTTCGCATCTGGTCGGACTATTGCTTAGGAACCTTCGACAAGACCCTGAGGACTTATCAAATAACTAGCGACCGTCAGGACTAGGGACTGCTGGAGGATCTGGAGTACCTTGCGGCAACGAATCGGCACTAACGCACGATCCATTCCTGCCGCACACTCCTGAAACACGGCGAAACCCTAAGAAACCGCAAGGGCATTAACGTCTCCATTGCCTGGCTGCAGCATCAGGATCTGACGAGCCGAGCCCTTATCGGCATTTTCGCTAAATTCCGCAGAGTCCTGCCCGAATGAAGGAACCTCTTTTCCTGCACCCTGAAGCTCAATAAGACTCCGTAGCATACCGATATTCTCGCTGCCGATGAGATCAAGGAGCGACCACCATCCTTAAGGGTCCCTGCATCTTCTCCAGCAGTCCCCAAGAGGTGCATCAGACCCCATTTGAACACGCACTGAATTCTCTCAGGGGAAGAGCTTAAGGATATTCAATTAAATCTTGTTTCAAACTCATCCTGCTCACGATGCAACTTAAGGCAATCAGTCCGATCACGGAGAGGCCGATGTTCAGAACATGCGGTGAGGTGCTGGGGGAAGTATTGACAGTTTTTATTTCAGCACTTTAAGGGGAAAGGTGGTTTAAGCGATAAGGTTAATGAAATCTGCAGAATCCAACCGGAAATTGCTTGAGTTCGTCGTTTGCAGGCGTTTCTGTTCTTTACAAGTCAATGCTTATGCGGTTGCTAGATGTAAGATGAATGTTGACTTCTAATCATTAAGTTTATGACTCTCTTTGATCAGCTTGGTGAATGGTCAATGCAAGCTCTAAATGTTGACGCGAATGCGGCTCTCAATGCAGTAGTGGATGAGTTTTATGATCAGGTGGTCGAAGATCCAAGATTGTCCAGGTTCTTCGAGGGGGCGGATATGAATTCACTGAGAAAGCATCAGTTTAGCTTTATGCGATACGCCTTCAGTGAAGGTCGTGCAGGAACTTACACAGGAAGGCAGTTGTCAGATGCTCATAGTCGTTTGATCCGCGACATGGGGCTCAATGAAAATCACTTTGACTACGTAGTAGAAGACCTGGTTAACGTGCTAGAAAAATTCCAAGTTCCAGAAAACTTAATCCAGCAAGTGGTTAAGACTGTTTCCCCACTGAGGGAGCATTTTGTCGTTGCTTAAGTGTTTTCCTTGCAGCTTGATGAGTGGCTTGCAAGGACTTCTCGGCTCTTAAGGATCGGTGTGTCGTCGTCGGTCCTTGAGTGTAAATTCCATGAACTCATGGGGAATACTCAGCCGACACCGTTCGGCTGAGAGTGGTTAAGCGTCGTTATATTAATCACTGTTAAAGTCTCATATTCCTGACTGTTCAAGCGGGGATCAGCATCAACACCGCCTACCGATGACCAAGGCCCCATTGGGGACGTTCGTCTGGAGATTCCCGCAGTATCATTCCCACAAATGTAACCACCCAGATCTTCTTCTCAAATACCTTCATTAACTACCAAGGATTAGTGCCTCATCGCGACTAGCTGATGCAAATTCCCGAGATAGCCCTGGTGATAATTGGTTTCAAAAAAGATCAGGACCAATCAACCCAATCCCCCTCCTACCTTCTCCCTTAAGCCACAACAGAAGCCACTCCCTCTTGACTAAATAGACCCTGATTCCTTGAGATCCCCTCCATGACAGCACCTCTCAGGCAGCGACAGGCTCCGGGCGGGTTTTGTTCCAGCACTTACTTGAGGTGACGCCCAGTGCGAGAGATGGGATTCTCAGCGACCTCCTCAGGAGTCCACGTCACTGGGATCTCGCCACCCTTGTCACCACCCTCGGGACCGAGGTCGATGATCCAGTCAGAACACCGGATCACGTCGAGGTTGTGCTCGATGAAGATGATCGAGTTGCTCTTATCCATAAACCGCTGCATCACATCCATCATCTGATGGATCACGGCAGATCCCTTATGGCGTCAGGGATCTGATTAAGTTCACAGGAAAAAAAGCCAGAAGATAAGTTGTTTTTCCTGGATTCCCTCTGCTCGATATCCCGGTTAACATCCTTAGCTAAAAATGGCTTCATTGCTGACTTGAGACCTTGGCTTGAATCCAAGCCACCCGATTGCCAGGTGGACTCGTACGGATCCAATGGCACCTGATTAGAAAACCACCATCCCTGCGAACCAACGGGGCACTTCAGGTGCGGGTGTGTCTGGATGGCAAGGACCATTTCAGCAAAATCCTGGGCAGATTTGAGGATCCGACTGCGAGGGCACGAGCTCAGGCGATCTCTGCTGGGTGGAATTCTTCGCTCACGAACTTAGCGGTTAAAGATTATACCCCTGCATCAGCTATCGATGAATATGTCAAAAGGCTGCCGTGAAATGCGAAGCAATAGTGCTGCCTTGTCTAATTCATCCAGGAGATCCATTGACCAATCGGTGCCGATGGCGGTGAGGCTCATTGCTGACATGGAAGTGGGCGTGAGCAATCGGTTCGTGCTGGTGGGAATGGGAATGCCAGAACGGACGATCTAACCGCATACTCTCTGTTTCCCCACTGAGGTGCTTGTGCTCGCGCCACACCTCGTCATGGCGGTGCTAGTGGGCAGGTTCTTCCTCTGGCAGCAGAGCAACGCCACCCAGCATCTGTCAGCACTTCTGCTACGAGGATGGCAGGCACTGCGTCAAGGTGCTGACTCAAGAGTCATCGCATTCCTTAGATGGTCAGATTCAAAGCCACTCATCCCCGCTCGATCCCATTCCCACAGCGCATTCGCTGCTCCTCCAATTTGCGGCGCAACCGTTTGGTGATCCCTAGTTCTGCCCCACGCCAAAGGCGATCCATCTCATGGGTGAAGTGTTGGGCGAGTGGGGGTGAGTGGATCACCAGCAGGGTTTCGTCGTTGGTGTGAGCAGCCGAGGGCGACCAGTTGAAGCTGCCGGTGATTACGGTTTTGTTGTCGATCACCGCGAACTTGTGATGGACATCCTTGAGATCTCCCTGGGGATTGGAGGTTTCAGGACAGCTGAGGGGCACTGAGCCAAAAGGCGAGCCAACCAGGGGTGTTTTGGAGGGTGCAGATGGCGTTTTGGCTTGGCTTCTCAGGCAAGAGCTGATAGGCCGGATGGCAGTGGTGGAGCTGGATCTTGAGGGCACGACCGACGTTGCGAAGGAACAACGGCAGCATCGTGATCCGGATGCGGATCGATGGGGAAGACCGGCGGATCTATCGGTTGGGCCGTTGGGATGATCCGGTGGCGGTTGCTAGAGCCCAGGCGATTGCTGCTGAGATCTGGAGCGATATCCAACGGGGCGAGCTGGATCCCTCGTTGAGCCGGTATCGCCCTTTGGTGGAGGAGGAGGAATCTGATCTGCTCCGCGGCCTCAAGCACTTGATGGAGAGCAAGCGGTAGGCCCGGGTCACCCATGCGTACCGGACAGTTCAGAGGTATGGCCGCTCGATCAGAACCAGGACAGAGGCGGAGGGGTTCGTGGTTTGGATGCAGCAGCAGGGCCTGGCCCCATCGACGCAGTCAACGATCCTGAGCACCATCAGGTCTGTGCAACCGCGAAACAAGGCCCTGCAGGCGTTGAGAGTGAAAGTGCCGACAAGGAGGGTTCAAGAGGAAGTCCTGAGCAAGGGTGAGATCCAGACCGTTCTGGAGGATCTCAGGACCTTTGAGAGCTGGTTCTATCCAGTGTTTGCCCTGTGGTTAAGGACGGGTCTGCGGAACGCGGAATTGATCGGACTGAGTTGGGATGCAGTGCGGTTGGAGGAAGGAGACCTGCTGATCCATAAGACCGTGAAGCGCGATGGAACAGCGACCCACAGACGGAGTTGGAGCACCACTAAGACCGGCAGGAGTCGCGTGGTTCCTCTCAGGGAGGATCTGGTGTTGCTGCTCCAGGAGCACAGGGAGCGAATGGCCACGCTGGGCCTCGACACCAAATCCGGATTGGTGTTTGTGACCCCGAGATCTCATGGGCACTTGTATGACTCAGGGTTGGAGAAGGTCTGGAATCGGTCTCAGCAGCGGGTTGGACTGAGTCCTAGGCGTCTGTATGCCCAACGCCATTCCTTCTTGAGTCATGCCCTGGCACTGGGGAACTCTCCTGCGGATCTTGCTGCTGTTGCTGGTCACCGCACAGAAGAGTTGCTCAAGACCTACGCGAAGCCGACGGGGAGAGTGGTGATGCCGAGTTGGTCATAAGACCCGCAATACAAGACCCAGGAGCATCAGAGCGGATGCATCAAGGGTCAAGGGTGCAGAGGGGGTGGATGGATCTCATGGATCAGATGACGGTGGCCCTTTGGTGATTGGTTGGTTCTGATGAGATCTGCTGCCATGAGAACCAGAACACCCTCCAGAACCACTAGGAAACGGTCTGGATGACTTCAGGGCAGTGATTGCTGCTGGATGTGGGCAGTTGGTCTGGAACCCCGTAGAACCGGCATGGAAGCGTTCCTGCTGATACTCCAGGAACAACTGAGCATTCAGGCGTTCAATCAGTTTTGGAAAGGACAAGGTGCGATGGAGGCAGGCCTTGCGTCTGCAGGTAAAGACCCAACTTCTCTGGGTCTCATTCCAGAGCAAAGCAGCAACCTTCTCGTTGCGCTTGGATGCACTCTTGCGAGCTGAGGAGCAGAAGGGGCATGGTGAGACCCACTTGGGGCATTGCGATGTGCCTTTGAGAACTGGATTATTGAAATACTTTTGGAGGATGAACTCTCGGTATTTCTTGTCGATGGTTGATTCTGTATTCATAAGATATTGATTTCTCTGAATCCATATTCTATCATCTAGTTCCTGTTCAGTTAGGTCAGTTGTTGATAGCGGGGCTTGACAGATTGCTCAAATATGTGCAGAATAACAATGTGGTTGTTTGATGAATGGCTTTAAGGTCTCAAGGGTATTGCGAAAATCTGAGAAACATAAATAACTACGTTAGTGTTTGATCGGGGTGTATCAAGGTCTTATAGAGACCAAGGCAAAACCCAAGAACAAGTCACATCAAAACAGTTGCCAAAGGCAACTATGTGCGGAGCACATGCCTTGAAAACAGATGAAAAATACCTTTAAAACCTATTTCCTCGTTGTATCTCTCCTGAGATCACCATCAGAACCTCCTTCCTCCCAGCAATCCAAGACCGCTGGTAATGGAGAAAGAATCTCACAGGCCACCAGTTCGACTCAAGAAACCGCAGAACCCAACCCAGATCTCATCGCCATATCACTAATGAAATCCGAATCCAAACGCGTCCTGCTCACGATCCAACGCAAGGCCATCAACCCGATCACGGATAAACCGATGTTCAGGACAGCCGATGAAGTGCTGGAGGAAGCGTTGGAGGTCTTCTATCAGCACCTAAAGGGGGAGAAGGTGATTTAAATGTTGCTCAGATGGCTTCTTATGTGCCAATAATGTCATTACCATTGAGGTCAAAAAGAAATTCCGTTTCAACACCCAAAACATCAGCGCCTGATTTCCAGCCGCCATTGCTGGAGGTGATCACACCCTGGTCATTGGTTGTCCAGACGAGTGCTTGGTTCTCACGGCTACCAGTACCGTCGAGCAATACACGGAACGTTCCATCCACCTGTTTCAGCGCT
>JBMHDE010000041.1:0-87818 GCA_049889555.1 Synechococcus sp.
CTGGCCGAACTCGGTGACAAGACCCAACTTGCCACCGTGGCGATCAGCGGCACATCCAACCGCCCGCTGGCGGTATTTCTTGGTTCCTCCAGTGCCCTGGTGTTGGCCAGCCTGATTGGAGCCATTGCTGGAGGATCCATGGCCAGCGTTGTGCCGGCAGAGGTGCTTCAGCTGATTGCATCGGTTGGCTTTCTGGTGATTGGTCTCCGTCTGCTGGGGCCGATGGTGACCGCGAAAGACGGAGGGTCGTCGGGCAAGCAGCAGGATTAAGAGATCACGGGACCTTAGAGTTGGATTTCACCAGGAGTTCTGCTCTCCATGGCCTGAACATCGGTTCAGGGCAAAGTTCACTGGTGGTTACTACCCCCGGTCCTGTAGACCGGCCAGCCCAAAGCCACGATGAAGTTCTCGGTCGCCAATCTCCTCGACCATCTGCCTGTTTCAGGCTCGCTGGAAACGGCCAAGCTTGAAAAGATATTCAAACTCAGCAACCGAGCTGAAAAGGAAATGCTCCGATTGGCCTTGCAAAGCCTGAGCAAATTGGGCGTGGTTCAGCTTGACGATGGGGGGGAAGTCGCCCGTGGTGATGGTGGCGACTTGATTGAAGGACGGCTGCGTTGCAGCAGTAAGGGATTTTGTTTTGCGATTCGTGAGGACGGCGGCGAAGACATCTACATCCGCGATCATCAGCTCAACCATGCCTGGAATGGTGATCGTGTGCTGGTGCGCATCACACGAGAGGGGGGCAGACGACGGTCGCCAGAAGGGGGGGTGCAATGCGTTTTGGAACGCAACACCACAAGCCTGCTGGCCCAACTGGATCGCCAGAACGAGCAATTGTTGGCGTTGCCACTCGATGATCGCCTGCTGGCCACCATTGAGTTGCCCGATGAGGATGCGAGCCATCTAACGGATCAGGCGTCGCCTTCCGTGGTTGAAGTGGCGGTTGACCGTTTTCCGGTTGCTCAATACGCAGCCCGCGGCCACGTTGCGCGACCCCTTCCGCTTGATGCTGGGCCTGAAGGAGACCGTGAGCTTCTGCTCACCAAAGCCCACTTGCACCAACGTGCTGCTGCACCACGGGCGACGAGTAAGGCACCCTCGACTAAAAAACGCGTCGACCTCACGGCTCAGCCGGCCCTGTTGCTGCGCGGTTGGTCCTCTGACCAAGCCCCCTGCTTGCCTGCCGTGCATGTTGAACCCCATGACGGTGGCTGCAGGCTCTGGATTCATGCACCCAGCGTTGCGGAGCGCATCAACGCAGCCAGCAGCATCGATGAGTGGTTGCAAGAGCGAGGAGAGGCGCTGTGCCTGGGCGACACTTGGCAGCCACTGTTAAGCAACACTCTCCATCAGGCCGCCAAATTCAGTCCTGGCACCCCACAGGATGCGATGTCGCTCCGCGTTGATGTGGATGCCGAGGGCAAGCTTGGCGATTGGGAGTTTCAACTCAGCACTGTGCAACCCGTCGCAGTCGTCACCGGCGAAGCGATGGCCGCGTTAGCAACGCGGAAACCGAAGGCGCGCACGGTTCCGGCGGTTTTGAAGCCTCTGAAAAACCAGTTGAACCAACTGGAAACCCTGCTGTTTTGTGCCCGAAATCTGCACCAGCGGTTTCTACAGGACGGGGCGATTGCCCTGGATTTGCCGAACCCTCCAATCGAAACCCTGGGTGACCTGCGCTGTGCACGCCCTGATGCCTGTCGACATCAATGGTTAGCTCCCTTATGCAACGACGATCCCAACGCCATTCTCGCGGTGCTGATCCGCGCTGCAGACCAGTGCTGGGCCATGCATGCCGCAGATTTGCAGCTGCCAGCCCTTGTTCTTGAAGCACCAGCTGCCGATGGATCCATGCTGATGGATGTGGCCAAAACAGCCATTGGCCTCGATCTCCCCTTGGAACTCGATGCAGATGGCACACCAACGGCTGCTGATCTTTCCAAAGCGTTTCAAGACAGCCCCTTGCGACGCATGCTCGAACTGCAGATGCGTCAAGCCTTAAGCGATCCGCTGGTGCGGCGCAGCGGTGTTTCATCAGCGCACCGCAATGCATCATCCCCGGACTCCGGCTCTGATCAAGGCGAGGAAAGCACGGCGGAGGCCCATGAGGGTGCCAGCGCAGTTGCTGGTGGTGCGCCCTGGTGTTGTCCCACCTTGCACACAACGGATCTGATCAACCAACGGGTTCTGAGTGCGCTGTTGAATGACGGCAAAGACCGCCCCACGGTGCGCCACAAAGAGAAAGTGAAATTGGGGCGACGGGGTTCAGGGCAAGCCGTCACTTGGCCTGTCATCACCGCCTCTCAGGAGCAAAAACTGTTGAACACCCTCCAAGATCGCCACGTGCTTCGGATTAACAACCGTCGCCGTCAGGTGGCTGAGCTGGAGAAGGATCTTGTGGCCATGGCGCAAGCCCGCAGCGCTGAACCGCTGGTGGGAGAGCAACACGTTGGCCACATCAGTGGCGTGCAGAGTTACGGATTTTTTGTGGAGCTACCTCCTGCGATGGTGGAGGGAATGGTGCATGTCAGTTCGCTGAATGACGATTGGTATGAATACCGCTCCCGTCAGAATCGCCTTGTGGGCCGCCGCAATCGGCGCGTTTATCAACTGGGCGATGAGGTGACAGTGCGGGTGGTCAAGGTGGACGTGTTGCGCAATCAAATCGATCTCGACATCGTGGCCACAGAGCCTTCACCAGCGGAAGACGGCGGCTCACTTCCCGTTGCCGTCAGCGAGGCTTGAAGGGGAACGGGATCTGTGTCGCACCACGACCCCACCGCTATCGACTCCCGGCCCTATGTGCTCGGTGTGAGTGGAGCTTCGGCGCAGCAACTGGCTGAACGCTCACTCCAGCTGCTGTTGGAGAACCACAGTCATGTGCATTTGATCCTCAGCCGTGGGGCCCACGAGGTGTGGAGTGAGGAACTGGGCGTGCGCGTCCCCGTAGACCCTGAGGCCCAGGCCAGCTTTTGGCGCGATCGTTTGGGGTGCAACGCCGGAACGTTGCATTGCCACCGCTGGAACGATCAAGCTGCGAGCATTGCCAGTGGCAGTGTGCGAACCCGGGGCATGGTGATCGTCCCCTGCAGCATGGGTAGCGTTGGACGCATTGCTGCTGGCGTTGCCACCGACTTGGTGGAGCGCTGCGCCGATGTTCACCTCAAGGAGGGGCGTCCTCTGGTGCTAGCGCCAAGGGAAATGCCCTGGAATTTGATCCATCTGCGCAACCTCACGGCTTTGGCTGAAGCAGGCGCCAGGATTGCCCCACCCATTCCGGCCTGGTACACCCAACCCATCACCCTCGATGACATGGTCGATTTTTTGGTGGTGCGGCTGTTTGATGGATTCGGTGAATCCCTCAAACCAATTCAGCGATGGCGGGAAACCCAGCCATGACATCGCTGCACAAATGGTTGTTATTGCCTTGCCTCAGTCCCCTTTTGGCCGCGTTGGTGGTGGCTGGATTGAATTGGCGCGAACCCACGGCATTGCGGCTGCTGACCTGGCGTACCGGCAAATTACCGATTGGAGCATGGATTGCTCTTGCTGCCGTTGGGTCTGCTGTCTTGACGGGTGGTGTCGCCTTGACGTCAGGACGCACGATTGCTCCACTGCGGCGCCAAGTTCATCGCCCCATCGGTTGGGATCGTGAATCGGAGCCGTTGTGGCCATCCGAACCCGACAGCGATTTCAGTGATGCGATCCCACAACCGAAACGTGCGCCGATGGCGTGGCCTGAACGGGATGTGCGCGATCCCGCCCCCACCGTGGCTGTTCCTTTCAAGGTGATCAAACGGAGAGACTTTGCCGCTGATCACAGTTCTGCTGATCACAGTTCTGCTGATCACAGTGCCGCTGACGACCTTGCTGCTGATGAGGGAGCCGCAGACGAAGGAGCCGCAGACTATGCGCCACCCACCTCCATGGCGCGCGGATTCGATCCACCGACGGTTCAATCCGTTGATGAGGGCAGTGACGACTGGGATCAGCCACTCCCTGGAGGCTGGTGATCATCGCCCCGGGCTGATTACAGTTTGGCCAGTGAAGGACATCTGGTGAGCGAAACTCCAGCCGCAGCCACCCCAAAGCCTGCTAGCAAACCGGCAAAGCCTCCGAAGCCGGAAGACAAGCCCTTTGAGGTGTTCATCCAAGAGCATCTGTTGCCAGCGGTGCGCGACGGTCTTGCTGACCGTGGCATGACCCCAACGGTTTTGGAGTTGCGGGAAGGAGAGCGGCCGGTTGTGGGTGGCAACTGCTGGATGCTGTACGGGGATCTTCCGCCTGGTCGTCGCTTCTGGCTTTGTTTTTCAGAACCCTCCATCAGTGCTGCAAAAACCATCACCCTGGCGGATCCAGGGACGGACGCCAGCCTGCTGGAATCGTTTCTCATCGATGAGAAGCGCATGACCCTGGCCCTGCTGCAGTCAAGGCTGCTGCAGCGGTTGAATGGGCAGAAATGGCTCGGAGGCAACTAACGCTTCACATGGTCTCCCGGCATCTTCCGTAGGGCGCCTACATTGGTGTCCACTGAAGATCACATTCGATGGTGCCCCCCACCGCCGTCAGCGAAGCAGCAGCACCGGGTTCTGCCGTTGCCGTCAAGGATCCGGTGAAGGACACAATCCTGACGCCGCGCTTCTACACCACCGACTTCGATGCGATGGCGGCGATGGACCTCCGTCCTAACGAAGCCGAACTTGAAGCGATTTGCGAAGAGTTTCGCAAGGATTACAACCGTCATCATTTCGTTCGCAACGACGAATTCGAAGGCGCCGCCGACAGGCTCGATCCAAAAACTCGCGAAGTGTTCGTTGAGTTCCTCGAGCAAAGCTGCACATCGGAGTTTTCAGGCTTTCTGCTCTACAAGGAACTGAGCCGTCGGATTAAGACTCGTAACCCCCTTCTCGCTGAATGTTTCGCGCACATGGCGCGGGATGAAGCTCGCCACGCCGGCTTCCTCAACAAAGCGATGAGCGACTTTGGCCTCCAATTGGATCTTGGCTTTTTAACCGCCAATAAGAAGTACACCTTCTTTAAACCGAAGTACATCTTCTACGCCACCTATCTTTCGGAAAAGATTGGCTATTGGCGTTACATTGCTATTTTCCGTCATCTGGAGAAAAATCCTGAAAGCAAGATTTTCCCAATTTTCAACTTCTTTGAAAACTGGTGCCAAGACGAGAATCGCCATGGTGATTTCTTTGATGCCTTGATGAAGGCTCAGCCCAACACCGTGCGCGGCTTCAAGGCGCGTCTCTGGTGTCGGTTCTTCCTCTTGGCGGTGTTTGCCACCATGTATGTGCGTGATGTTGCCCGTAAGGACTTCTATGAAGCTCTCGGCCTCGACGCCCGCGAATATGACCGGATGGTGATCGATAAAACCAACGAAACCTCCGCCCGTGTTTTCCCTGTGGTTCTCGACGTCAAGAATCCCAGATTCTGGGAAGGACTGGAAAACTTGGTCACCAACAATGCAGCCCTTGCGGCCGCTGATGCCAGCACTGCCCCTGCTCCCATCAAACTGATTCGCAAACTGCCCCATTTCGCCGCCAATGCGCTGCAAATGGCATCGCTGTTCCTGATGGCACCTGTGCTTAGTGAGGACTATCAGCCCGCTGTGCGCTGAATGCTCCTACCCCCACTGGCTTACCGACGCCCGGCCATGGCCGGGCGTTTTTGTGTCCAGTTCTCCATAATCAAAGCTTGTCGCAAACGGGCGGTTTGGTCGCATCCCATCCAGCGGAACGCCACGACCTTGGGCTTGATCCTGGTCAAACACCATGGAAATCACGCCTGGAAACCCTCCTGGGTGAAGGTGCCCGGGCTGGCGCAGATCTTGTGGAGGTGTTTCTCGAACGCACCGACCACATTGGTGTGCTCGCCGAACAGGACACCATCACCAGTGTGAGTCCAGCCTTTGGCATGGGCGCCGGTATCCGCGTGTTTCGGGGTGATCGTGATGGGTTCGTCAGCACCAACGATCTCAGCGATTCCGGACTATTGCTCGCCCTGGATCAAGCGCTGGCCATGCTCAGTTTGGAGCGCCACGCCGCAGCGGCCCTCAAACATTTCGACGGACTTCAACCGCTACGGGATTTCGCGACCGATAAACATCAGTGGTTAGCGCAGGCTCCTGATCTCGCCACCAGCACCTCACTGTTGCTGCAGGGCACAAACCTGTTGCAGCGCCATGGCAAGCACCTGGATGTGCGCCGCGGTTCCTACTCCAGAGACTGGCAAGAGGTGTTGGTGGCAGCCAGTGACGGCACCTTTGCCCATGACATCCGTCTGCACCAATCCAGTGGCCTCAGTGTGTTGGCCGCCGACGGAGAGCATCGCGCCAGCATTGGCCGTCGCTACGGAACCACCGATCGGCCCGACGATTTGCGCCACTGGGACGTTGAGGCCAGCGCCATCGACGTCTGCAGCAGTGCGGCCACCATGCTTTACGCCGATTACGTCGATGGCGGTCAAATGCCGGTCGTCCTCGCCAATCGCTTTGGTGGCGTGATCTTTCATGAAGCCTGCGGTCACCTGCTGGAAACCACCCAGGTGGAACGGGGCACCACTCCCTTCGCTGATCAGATTGGCGAACCCATCGCCCATGCGGCCGTTACCGCCATTGATGAAGGGCTGAGTGGCGGGGCGTTCGGTTCGATTGCCATGGACGATGAAGGCATGGAGTCGCAACGCACCGTATTGATTGAAAACGGTGTGCTCAAGCGCTTTCTCAGTGACAGAGCTGGGGAAATGCGCACGGGTCATGCACGCACCGGCAGCGGCCGCCGTCAAAGCCATGGCTTTGCGGCCGCCAGCAGAATGCGAAACACCTACATCGCTGCAGGTCCCCACAAACCCAACGATCTGATCAGTTCCATCGACAAGGGGCTTTACTGCAAATCCATGGGCGGTGGCAGCGTGGGGGCCACGGGTCAGTTCAACTTCTCGGTGGAAGAGGGCTATCTGATCGAAAACGGTGAACTCGGACAACCCGTGAAAGGGGCCACCTTGATCGGTGAAGCCAAAGACGTGATGCCCCGAATTTCCATGTGTGCTGACGATCTCGACTTGGCCGCTGGCTATTGCGGTTCTGTCAGCGGCAGCATTTTTGTCACCGTGGGCCAACCCCACATCAAGGTCGATTCCATCACGGTTGGAGGCCGTTGACCATGACCCTTACCCCATCGTCCGCAGCAGCAACGCCCCTCAACGTGGATGCGCTCCGTGACCAGCTCCATACTCTGGCCAAACGCGTCGGAATCCAGCGCTGGGACCTCGGTGCCAGCTGCAGCACCAACGCATCGGTTCAGGTGGATCGCGGCGAAGCCAAACAGATGAAGGCGTCGCAACGCAGTTCGATCACCGTGCGCGTCTGGAATGACGCAGGCCTTGTCGGCATCACGAGCACGTCTGATTTATCCCCCTTAGGCCTGGAGAAGGCTCTGACTGGGGCCAAAGAAGCAAGTCGTTTCGGCAATGCCGATGATGTGCCCGGGTTTTCCCCGATGGCGATGGCTCCAACTCCTGAGTTGGATCGTCCTTTGCAACCGGCTCAGGGGATCCAGACCTTGCTAAGCAGCCTTAAAGCCGCTGAGCACGATCTGCTCAACCACCATCAGGCCATCGAGACCGTCCCCTACAACGGACTCAGTGAGGGCAGTAGCGAGCGCATTTACGTCAACAGCGAAGGCGCCCTGCGCCACATGCAGCGCACCCAAGCCAGCCTCTACCTCTATGCCCGCGCTGAAGAAGCCGGACGCAAACCCCGCAGTGGCGGGGCGATTCGCGTGGCTCTCGGCAGTGAAGGGCTCGATGTGCGGGGATGTGTGGATGAAGCGGCACAACGCACCATTAGCCACCTCAACTACCAACCAATCGACACCGGTCGCTATTTGATCTGCTTCACGCCTGAAGCATTCCTCGATCTCCTTGGTGCCTTCAGCAGCCTTGTGAATGCACGCGCGGTGCTGGATGGCGTCAGCCTCAGTCAAGCTGATTCGCTTGGACAGTCCATCGCCGTTCCGTTTTTCTCCTTGCACGACAACGGCTTGCATCCTGGTCATATCGGTGCGGCTCCCTTTGATGGTGAAGGCACACCAACACGCCGTTTGTGCCTGATTCGCAACGGCACCTTGGACAACTTCCTGCATTCGGAAGCCACAGCCCGACGGTTTGGTGTTGATCCCACGGGCCATGCCGGGCTTGGGGCCAAGGTATCGGTCGGTCCTGATTGGTTTGAAGTGGGCACCAGTGAAGGAACCAGTAGCGGCACCACCCATCTGCACCATGCCACGACCAGCGAGCCATTCGTGTTGATCGAAAGCCTCAATGCACTGCATGCAGGCGTGAAAGCAAGCCAGGGATCGTTCTCCCTTCCCTTCGATGGCTGGCTTGTCCGTGGTGGTGAACGGATCTCGGTGGAGTCAGCCACCGTGGCTGGCGATATCCGACAGGTGCTCAATGGCATCGTCCATCTTGAAGCCGATGCCAAAGTGACGCACCAGGGTGTTTGCCCCCACGTTTGGGTGGATGGACTGGCCATCACTGGTGAGGCCTGAACTCACACACCCGATTCTGTTGTGAAGATCCTTTATTGGGGCACCCCTGCTTACGCGGTGCCCACCCTGCAGGCCCTGCATCAAGCAGGGCACACCATCGTCGGTGTGGTGACCCAACCGGATCGCCGTCGCGGGCGGGGGAAACAACCCATGCCATCCGCCGTGAAATCCGCCGCCGTGGCGCTTGGCATCCCGGTGTTTACACCGGAACGGATTCGCAAGGACCTGGCCTGCCAAAGCCAACTCGCCCAACTGGGTGCTGATGTGTCGGTGGTGGTGGCCTTTGGTCAAATCCTGCCGAAAGCAGTGCTAGACCAGCCGCCGCTCGGTTGCTGGAACGGCCATGGTTCGCTGCTACCCCGATGGCGAGGCGCTGGCCCGATTCAGTGGTCGTTGCTCGAAGGTGATGCGGAAACTGGTGTGGGGGTGATGGCGATGGAGGAAGGCCTCGACACCGGCCCTGTGCTGTTGGAGCAAGCGCTAGCGATTGGCCTCTGTGAAGATGCTGCGTCTCTTGCACAACGGCTGAGTCACCTCACAGCTGAACTGATGGTGCAGGCCATGCCGTTGATTGAGGCCGCTGGTTCTGGAGCAGAACAGGAACGTCTTGAACGGCTCAAGGTACGCCCTCAAAGCGACACCAGTTGTTACGCGCGCATGCTGGCCAAAGAGGATTTTCAAATCACCTGGCAGCGTTCAGCCCTGGCCATTCATCGCCAGGTGATGGGCCTTTATCCCGGTGCGACCACGCACTGGCAGGGACGACGCTTAAAGGTAATGGCCACCGAACCTTTGGTGCAACGCCTGGCTGATCAACTCAGCCCGGAAGCGGCTGCATTGGCGCAGCAATGGGGACAGTCCAACAAGAAGCTTTGCGATCCATCCATTCAGCCAGGACAGGTGCTGGCGGTGGTGCCCAATCAGGGATTAGTGGTGGCCACCCAGGGCTGTCCATTGTTGGTGAAAGAAGCGCAATTGGAGGGCAAAAGCCGCCTCAGCGGGATGCAACTGCTGCAGCAATTGCAAGCCAAACCCGGTGATCAACTAGGTGATCAGTAATTGATACGCCCCATTGACGCGATGAAAGGCTGCCGCTGATCCACCCATATCGGGATGGTGCCGTTTCACCAGCCGGCGGTGGGCCTGCTTGATGTCTGCACGGCTGGCCCCCCACTGCAACCCAAGCACGACATAGGCCTCCACGCAACGGGGATCGGCACCAGGGGGTGCACCGACACGCTGCGTTGGATCGGGTGGAGTCTGCTGCGATGTGCGCTGTTCACTGTGTCGATCTGTGCGCCGTTGATCACTGCGGGTGCGGCGTCCGTTCTGACCCCGCACAGCACGCTGGCGAAGTTCAGCGACAACGCGGGCGGGGTCTTCATCCAACCATTCACGGGTGCGAACGCCATACAAAGCAAAAGCAGCCAACACCGCCCAATGCTTTTTGCTCAAAGGGCGACCAATGGCCTTGAACAGATCACGGCCCAGCCCAGGCATCAAGCGATCGAGGCGTTGCTGCAGGGTGAGCTGTGGGTGGAAGCTCTGGCGATTGATTTGATCCACCAACGCAACCAATCCCTTCTGACGCAACACCGACCAACCGGGTTGTTGCGCGAGGTCCTCGCCCCAGCTTTGGACCTGCTGCGCACTGACATGGATCGGGTCAGCGACCGTTTGCCGCTGCTGCCAATGCCTCCCATGGTTGTAGTTGGGCTGCGGATCTCTGTTGGCCAACCGTTCCAGCCGCTCCAACTGCAGACGCAGCTGGCGCACCTCACGGCGCAAGGCTTCGTTTTCCGCCAGCAATGTCTCCACATTGCTGGTGACCTGACGGGCACGCGGCTCAGAGGACCATCGTCGTGGATCGAACCCCATGATCCGTCATCAGCGCTGAGGAGGCCGCCCGGAGCGTTTGCTCCGGCCTGATGAAGATCCCGAGGAACGCCCCCAAGCTCCACCACCACCACCACCACGATTGCGCTCATGGTGATTGCGACCGGACCCACCGCTGCGGGGTGCCCGTCGGCCACGACCACCACTGAGATCAAGGGGCGGTGCCTCCAAAACAGTCGGTTCAAACCCAGGCACCAACTCAGTTTTGAGCGGTTCTCGGGTAGTGCGTTCAATCGCTTTCAGCAGCAGTGCTTCCTCCGCTGCCACGAGCGAAATGGCATGCCCACATTCCCCGGCTCGGCCGGTGCGACCAATCCGATGCACATAATCCTCCGCCACGTTGGGTAAATCCAGATTCACCACATGGGGCAACTGTTGGATATCAATGCCGCGGGCTGCGATATCCGTGGCCACCAAGACGCGCACCGAACCGTCTTTAAACCCCTGCAGGGCGCGGGTGCGTGCCCCTTGGCTTTTGTTGCCATGAATCGCAGCAGCGGCCAGCCCTTCGTTGGTCAGTTTCTCGGCAACGCGGTTGGCACCATGTTTCGTGCGAGAGAAAACAAGCACCTGTTGCCAGTTGTTGGAGCGGATCAAATGACTGAGCAACTCCGGCTTGCGCTTCATGTCACAGGGATGCACCACCTGCTGAACCGTGCGGGCCGTTTGGTTGGGTGGAGTGATTTGAATTTGCAACGGGTCGTTGAGTAACCCCGTGGCTAATTTGCGAATGGATGGACTAAATGTTGCAGAGAAGAGAAGACTTTGGCGCCGTTCGGGAAGACGTGACAACAAACGGCGAATGTCGTGGATGAACCCCATGTCGAGCATGCGGTCGGCTTCATCTAAAACAAGCCATTCCACCCGTTCAAAGCGCACAGCACCCTGTTGATGCAGATCCAGCAGACGGCCGGGTGTGGCCACCAAAAGATCAACTCCCTGTTGCAACTTCTGGATCTGAGGATTGATCTTGACGCCACCAAACACCACCTCACAACGCAAACGCAGGTGACGGCTGTACTGCTTTGCATTGTCCAACACCTGTGCTGCCAGCTCTCGGGTGGGCGTCAATACCAGGGCACGGATTTGACCACGGCCTGGGCGGGCGCCATGGCTCAACTGTTCCAGCATGGGCAGGGTGAATCCAGCGGTCTTGCCAGTCCCTGTCTGGGCGGCTGCCATCAAATCGCGACCGCTGAGCACGGCCGGAATGGCCTGTGCCTGAATCGGTGATGGCGTGCTGTAGCCCTTCTCCCGCAGTGCCTGAAGCAAAGGGGCGCTCAGGCCCAGGTCGTCAAACGTTGCTTTAGCGGCTGATGAAGCGGAAGCGGAAACGGTGATGGCCATCGGGCAATGGCCCTCAACCCTAGGGGTTGGCGCCACCGGCAACGGTGGACACCATCAATGACAGCCATAAAGGTTGTGGGCTTGCTGCCAGACCTCGTCAAGATCCTGATCCGATAAAACGAGCGCTTGGGGATACAACTGCTTCAACCAAGCACGACGTTGGTCGTTGTGCTGCGGTGAGAAGAAGTGATCTTCAGCAGCAAGCACGCGGAATTTCAGAAATTCAAGCAACATCGCTCGGCGGCGATGGCGGTCGGTGGTGCTGATGGTCATGACGTCAAGGCAGGCTGCAGCTGTGCGGCGAGGTGTCGTCGCAATGCAGGGTGCAACAGTCGGGATCAACACCTAGCTCAATCACACCATCGTGGGGGAAATCGGCAATCCAAGGAGCCAACACTTCAAGCACCGACGGAGGCTGCCAGTGACGCGCCTTGGTTTCGGGATGGGGGTAATAGATCAACGCGGGCCAGCACTGCCGCTGATCGAGACGGCGTAAAGACACGCGCCAAAATGAAAACGTCTCCGGTGGATGAAGATCGGTCCAGCAGAGATGGTGAACGCAGGCATCAGGTTGCCTGAGAGACCACCAGGCCGGAGCCACCGACAGATTGAGGGTGCCAAGCCAAAAGGGCGAGAGGTCAATCCCTTGTTGTGCAAACAAGGGAGCTTGCATGGCCAAGGTGCCCGATGGATACGGCGAGGCACTACGGGCAGAATCGCGATTGGCGATGCCTGAAGCCACGCCATGGCCATCCACACGCTTGCAACGATACCAACGCAATTGCTTCGTGGTCATCAGCCTTAACGCGCTTCATGGTGGATGCACTGCTCACAAGGCCCATCGGGCATGACCGCACAACGCAACAGAGGGCTGAGGGCATTCAACCGACAACTGGGATCCCCAATCACCCAGCCATGGCGATACCGCGTCGCATCGGATGGCTGTTGCTGTTGCTTCACCAGCAACACCACAGACGCCAGTTGATAACGGCCCGAGCGGAGGGCATAGCGATGGCGCCGTTGCAACACCAGGTAGCTGACGGAACTGTGCACAAACCAGCGCCCCGGATGGGGTAGGTCGTCTAGATCGATGCGATCCAGAAGCCGTTCACTGCCCGATTGACGCAACTCAACAAGCATGATCAGACGGGCTCAGACGCTGAGGGAGTACGGGTGGAGAAGCCCCAGAGCAACAGGGCAATGATGCTGGTCAATGTGAACCATTCCGGCACGTGCAGCGTGGTGAACAGCAAGGTGATGAACAGCTTCAATCCCACCAATCCAACGGCGATATAACCGGCGGTTTCGAGACGAGGAAAGATCTCCAGCCAGCGCACAAACAACCCAGACGTGAAGCGCAAGGCAATCACACCAATGAGCGCACCAGTGACCACCAAGATCAATTGGTCGCTGATGGCCACAGCAGTTGCCACACTATCGATCGAGAAGGCGAGATCGGTGAAAGCCAGGGCGCTTACGGTGCGCAGCAGAGAGCCTGTGGGATCAGCCGTCGTGCTGATGTCTGCTTCGGGAGTGTCACCGCTTCCGTCTGATTTGGAGCGCAGGTGGCCGATGAACAGCCACAACAGATAGGCAGCGGCCATCAATTGGATCGGGCGGAAAGCCAAAACCCACTGGGCCATCAGGATCAAAGCGATGCGCAACACAAACGCCAGGCCAATGCCGATGTTGAGGGCTTGACGCTCACGGTGTGGGTCTTGCTGTGTGCGTGCAATCGCTGCCAGAGCGATGGCGTTATCGGCCGAGAGGATCAACTCCAAGGCCACCAACACCGGCAGTAACGGCAAAAGCTCACCCCAACGGTCGACACCATCCAGGAGCGGGGTAAGCGATGGCAAAGCAGCTGAATCCATGTGCAGCAGCCTAGAAATAGGCAGCTCAATGCAGCGGGATGCGCACCCAGGCTCAGCTCTGCCACATCGACGCCAATCGCTGTGTGGTGTTGGTAACGGCCTATGACGACACCGATGGGCTCGGCAGTGCTCTTGGGGAAGCGGCGACTGCTGAGCAAGCGGAAGACCGCGCTTTGGAGCGGTTACGGCAACGCCTGCTGCCTCCCCCAGACGCCCCTGCACCAAAGACGGCAGCACCTTCCAGTGCGGCTGCTTCACCCCAAACGGCTGCTACGCCAAAGACGACTGTTGCCCCAAAGACGGCTGTTGCAGCAAAGACCGTCGATGCGCCGAAGGTTGCGCTGGATATCCAGCGCAGTGCTGCCCCACCCTTGCCCCCCAGTGAAGCCCCCACCGATCCCGATGATTGGAGCGATGAACTCGCGGCGGTTGATCTTGAAATTGAACGCATCGGTTGGGATCGCGACCAAGAGCGCAATTACCTCGAGCGAGCCTTTGGCCATGGCAGCCGCCACAAACTCACGCGTTACAACGATCTGGTGGCTTATCTCAAGCGCCTTAAAGCCCTCGAACCGGGAACATCCGTTGAAGCAGCACCAGTTCCCTTGCGTCGCGCTGATTTGATCACCCAAGGCGATCAAATGCTGCAACTGTTGGAATGGTCTGGTGACCAGGCCCGAGCCTTTCTGCAACGTGAACTGGGGGCAACGAGCAGACAATCACTCCAAGACGAGCAACTGCTCGCGTTCAACATGTTGTTGGAAAACGAACTTGTCAGCAAACAGCGTTGATCTTGCCGTTGATGCTGCTAGGACCAAAGCCATTGAAAAGCCCCGCTGAAGGCGGGGCGAGTGGTCAAGCTGACCGTTGCGTCACCGTTACAGAAGCTTGGTGAGCTGCTGTGTAGCCTTTCGCCTCCGAAGCGGTCGCGAACACCTTCTGTGCTGCCTTGAGGCTTTGGGCCTTGAGCTGTTGTTGCTTGATCAATGCGAGGGAGTTCATGGGAACGTCCTACAGCGCCTCAAGCCCCGTTGCCTGCTTGAGATCGAACTGCACCACTCATTTGTGGCCAACGTTATGAGATTTTAGCTTGTCTTGATTGCGTTTTATGTCGCCTGGAACACCGATGACACCAAGTTCCATCAGAATTTTACACCCCAACATGGAAAAATTTCCGCAATTATTAATCTCCTAAGATTAACGATTGGATCAACAAATTATGCCTTCAACAGGAGGATTCAAGTCCAGCATTGATTGCATTAAGGCCTCATTAACACCGAACGCTTGGTTGACATTGCCACAATGGACCTTCGGCTCAAGGTATGGGCAGCAACGAACACACGAACCCCGAGGCGGCAATAAGAAAGATCACCCATGGTTCACGGCGAACATTTTGGCTACAACGATAGTGTCCAACAGAGCAGGTTCAAACCAAGCGACACAACTGGAGAATGCGATGCCGGCTCATTTGGGGGAGTCGGCATTTTTTTTAGCGTGATTGGTTCGCAAAGCTCGACAAAATCCAGGCACCAAGGGTGCAAACGGCTGCGCCGAAAGCCAGAAAGGCAACAAGTTTGGTTTCCACAACGACGAACGGTTGAATCAACCGATGAATCTCAATCCACTCTGGCGTGGAGTGGGCAATTCTGCTGTGCCTGCAGCGGGCAGCGCTTGGCGGGGCTTGGGTGGATAGGGCACCAAAATGGCTGGAATCGACAGTGCAATCAAGGCACTACCAACCGTTAACAACACCAGCAATGGAATAGGACGCACCAAAGGCTGACGCTCCAACACTGCTCCGCAGCGCGAACAGATGGGCGTCGCACCCTTGGGTGGGGAAAGCACGATCGCAGGTCCGCAGCAGCAATCAGGACAGCGAAAACGAGGCATCATGCCAAAGCAGTGATGAAAGCGTAGGGGGATTCCGCACACCCACCACCCGCTGATTCAGCAGTTGCTTCAACCGTTGCTTCAGCAGTGCATCGCAGTCGCTTGCGAAGATCACCCTTCACTCTCCTTGTGTGGTCCATGCCCCTGAGCTCTCTGGTGCGCCTGCTGCAAACGTCGGCGTTGACCGGTGAGTTGCTGGAACGCAGCCAACGACCAGAACGACTGCTGTTGCGTGGCGCGAGTCGAGCTGCCCGAGCCCTTGTGACAACCGCGATGGCGCGACGGGCCAACCAATCGTTGCTCGTGGTCGTCCCAACCTTGGAAGAAGCAGGCCGATGGGCCGCCCTGCTCGACTTGATGGGCTGGCGATCAGCCCAGCTCTACCCCACAAGCGAGGGTTCGCCCTACGAACCCTTCGATCCCACCACCGAAATCACCTGGGGGCAGTTGCAGGTGTTGAGTGAACTTCAAGACCACAACAGTGCGGGACTGGCGATTGTGGCCACCGAACGTTGCCTGCAACCTCACCTCCCCCCACCGCAGGTGTTGGTCGACCGCTGTCGCACCCTGCGCAAAGGGGACACTCTCGATTTAGAGGACCTGGCGCTCAACCTCAGCCAACTAGGCTATGAGCGTGTGTCCACCATCGACCAGGAAGGCACCTGGAGTCGCCGTGGCGACATCGTTGACATCTTCCCCGTCAGCAGCGAATTACCCGTCCGTCTGGAGTTTTTTGGCGACGAACTCGACAAACTGCGCGAATTCGACCCTGCCAGTCAACGCTCCTTAGACCCGATCGAGCAACTCAGGCTCACACCGACTGGTTTCAGCCCGCTGATTGCTGATCAATTGCGAGACACCATGCCTGATGGGCTCGATCAGTTGCTCTCCGAGGAACAACTCAACGCCTTGCTCGATGGCCAGACGCCAGAAGGAATGCGCCGTTTGATGGGTTTGGCCTGGGCGCAACCGGCCTCATTGTTGGATTACTTGCCGGATCACTGCAATGTGGTGATTGATGAGCGCCGCCACGGCCAAGCGCACGGTCAGCAATGGCTCGACCATGCCGCTGAGCACCACAGCGAACTGGCACTCGCCGTGCCCCCTCTCCATCGTCCCATTGACGCAGCGATGGAACTCGCGGAAGCCTTCCCCGGATTTGATCTGGCTGAGCTCCTGGAAAGCGACAACCACCGCAACAGCTTTGATCTCTCCAGTCGTCCGGTTGCCGCCTATCCCAATCAGTTCGGAAAACTGGGCGAACTGATCAAGGGCTACCAACGCGACCGACAAGCCGTTTGGCTGCTTTCCGCTCAGCCCAGCCGTGCCGTCGCCCTACTGGAAGAGCACGACTGCATCAGCCGTTTTGTGCCCAACGCCACCGATCATCAGGCCATTGATCGGCTCATCGAGCAGGCCACACCCGTTGCCCTCAAAAGCAAAGGCAGCGCTGAGTTAGAAGGAATGCAGTTGCCGGCCTGGCGGGTGGTGTTAATCACCGACCGGGAGTTTTTTGGGCAGCAAAACCTCACCAGCACGGGCTATATCCGCCGCCGCCGTAAAGCCGCCAGTCGCACGGTGGATCCCAACAAGATGCAACCCGGTGATTTCGTGGTGCATCGCAACCACGGCATCGGGCGCTTTCAAAAACTGGAAAAGCTCGCCATCAGCGGGGAGGTGCGCGATTACCTCGTGGTGCAATACGCCGACGGAATCCTGCGCGTTGCCGCAGACCAGCTGGGAAGTTTGGGGCGCTATCGCGCCAACAGTGACAGCCCTCCCCAACTCAGCAAAATGGGTTGCTCCGCTTGGGTGAAAGCCAAAGAACGGGCCAGCAAGGCGGTGCGCAAAGTCGCCCTTGATCTCGTCAAGCTGTATGCCGAGCGCCATCAGGCTCCGGGCTTTGCCTTCCCCGTGGACGGCCCCTGGCAAACGGAACTGGAAGACTCCTTCCCCTACGAACCCACACCCGATCAACTCAAAGCCACCGCGGATGTGAAACGCGACATGGAGAAATCACAACCGATGGACCGGTTGGTGTGTGGTGATGTGGGTTTCGGCAAAACAGAAGTGGCCATTCGAGCCATTTTTAAAGCCATCACTGCCGGCAAACAGGTGGCGATGCTGGCGCCCACAACAGTGCTCGCGCAACAGCATTGGCGCACACTGTCGGAACGCTTTGCTCCTTATCCGATCAAGGTGGCGTTGCTCAACCGCTTCCGCACAGCGGGAGAACGCAAAACAATCCTTGATGGCTTAAAAAAGGGCACCATCGACGCCGTGGTGGGCACCCATCAACTGTTGAGCAAAAGCACAGCATTCGACAAGCTTGGATTGCTGGTGGTGGATGAAGAGCAGCGTTTTGGTGTGAATCAAAAAGAGAAGATCAAGGCTCTGCGCAACGACGTTGACGTTCTCACCCTCTCCGCCACACCCATTCCACGCACGCTCTACATGAGCTTGTCTGGTGTGCGCGAGATGAGCTTGATCACCACACCACCGCCGCTGCGCAGACCGATCAAAACCCACCTCGCCGCATTGGATGAGGAAGCGGTGCGGAGTGCAATCCGCCAAGAGCTAGACCGCGGTGGGCAGGTGTTTTATGTGGTGCCGCGGGTGGAAGGCATTGAAGATGTCGCTGGGACACTGAGGCAAATGTTGCCGGGCTTAAAACTGCTGGTGGCCCATGGCCAGATGGCCGAAGGGGAGTTGGAGAGCGCCATGGTGGCCTTCAACGGAGGGGAAGCCGATGTGATGCTCTGCACCACGATTGTGGAAAGCGGCCTTGATATCCCACGGGTCAACACCATTTTGATTGAAGATGCGCATCGCTTTGGCTTAGCGCAGCTCTACCAGCTGCGGGGGCGCGTTGGCCGCAGTGGCATCCAGGCCCATGCCTGGCTCTTCTATCCAGGCGATGCCTCCCTCAGTGATGCTGCTCGCCAGCGCTTGCGTGCCATTCAAGAATTTGCCCAGCTCGGCAGTGGCTACCAACTGGCCATGCGCGACATGGAAATTCGTGGCGTTGGCAACCTGCTCGGGGTGGAGCAGAGCGGGCAAATGGAAGCGATTGGTTTCGACCTCTACATGGAGATGTTGCAGGAGTCGTTGGCAGAGATCCAAGGGCAGGACATCCCAGCCGTTGACGACACCCAGGTGGATCTTCAGGTGACGGCGTTCATCCCAGCCGACTGGATCACGGATGCTGACGACAAGATGGGGGCTTACCGCTCTGCGGCCGAGTGTCAAAGCGCGGAAGCGCTGGTGGAGCTGGCAGCCAATTGGGCCGATCGCTATGGCGCCTTGCCAGGTCCGGTGCAATCCCTGCTGCAATTGATGGAACTGAAGCTGTTGGCCAAACGCTGCGGCTTCGCTCGGATTCGTCCGGAAAAACCCAATATTGCCCTGGAGACCCCCATGGAAGAGCCTGCGTTCAGACTGCTACGTCAAGGCTTACCGAAGCACCTGCATGGCCGGCTGGTGTATCAGGGGGGCAGTGGGAGCACCGCCAAAGTGCTGGCCCGTGGCCTTGGGGTGCTGCCGATGGAGAAACAGCTGGACGAGCTGAAAACGTGGCTGGCCCAGATGGCGGCCCAAATCCCCGGCAACGATGGGCTTACCGATGCTCAGCGTTCCGACCAAGACAAGCAACGCAATGAGGCTGTTCTCAGTGTGTGACCCCACAAAAATGAGAACACATCGCCACACTGCGCAATTCTTCGTTACATTGGGTCCAGCTACGGAGTTTAGCTGTGGGTGAGTTCATCGATCCAATCGCTTCCTCAGGTTTTGGCCTTTATGGCAGCTTGATCGGCGCCGCAGCCCTAGGTGTTTATGCCATCTGGCAAGACGACACGGAAAATGACGACGACGACTCCTCCCCTGGCGGTGGCTTAATGCAACCGGTCGCCTAACCAACGGAGCTGGCATTGTTCTAAAGCCCAGCATCGATGCTGGGCTTTTTTGTTGTCGACAGCTAGAAATATTATTTCTGTTGAGACGCGCTCAACGCATCGGTGCAAGGGCACTCTGGAGATTGGTTTCACCCGGTTTGTACGTTTGGGTTTGGTTCGCTGTTTGAATCACCTGCAACAGTGTCGATTCAGCCCTTACATATTGGCTGTCTTTGTTTGTGCCTAGGTACTCCAATTGGAACGACTTGAGCTCGTCTTCGCTCATGGCCACAGCCACATCAGGTTGAATACCGTTTTTGTGGATGTCGGCACCACTAGGCGTTAGATATTTGGCAATGGTGACCATCAATCCAGAACCATCCGATAGGCCACGCACGGATTGCACAAGACCTTTGCCGAAGGTTTTTTGACCGACTAACTGAGCGCGATTGTTGTCTTGAAGCGCACCAGAAAGGATCTCACTAGCACTCGCCGAGCCCTCATTCACCAGCACCACCACCGGACGCTGGGTGAGTGCTGACCCAGTGGCTCGACGAACATCTTGAATACCGCTGCGCGTTTGGGTGCTAACGATCGTGCCCTCATCCATCCACTGCCGTGCGATTGCAACACTGGCTTCCAATAAGCCGCCTGGATTGCTGCGCAGGTCGAGCACATAACCTGCCACATTTTCAGCTTCATACTTGCGAATAGCAGCCCGCATATCTTTAGCTGCTTTCGCATTAAATTGCTTCAAGCGGATATAACCAATCTTCTCACCATCAGAGGTGGTGTTCAGTTGGCTGTCAACGGCATTGATTTCAATACGAGCACGCACTAAAGGAACTGCCAACACAGTTCCTTTACGCCGTAGCCCCAAAATCACCTCAGTTCCTTCTTTTCCGCGAATCAACTTGACGGCATCCTCTGTCGTCATGCCCTGCGTGGATTTGCCATCGATCGAGACAATGACGTCCTTAGGCTGCACACCGGCACGGGATGCAGGGGTGCCCTCAATCGGTGAGATGACAACAATTTCCTTAGAATCCTTCTCAAGGGAAATTTGGATTCCAACCCCCATTAATTCACCGGAGGTCTCGATTTGCATGTCCTTGAACTGCTTGGGGTCAAGGAAACGCGTGTAGGGATCATCCAAGCTTGCAAGCATCCCACGAATCGCCTCATACGATGCATCGCTATCGGCATAGGACTTCGTGAGTAGATCTCGACGCAATGTGATCCACTGTTGTGCATCATATTTGCCAGTGGAGTCGAGATAATCGCGATAAACAATTTGCCAAACCTGATCGATCACCTCTTTGGGGCTGTCGAAGATCGCCGCGGAGTGGGCCGGGAGCAGACCAACACCTGGAGATGACAAAGCCAGAGCCGCAGACAATCCTCCGGCACCAAGGACCACGAACCAAGATGAGCGGCTTGATTGGTTGGAATGGAAAGCGGACATGAGAACTGCTCAGGCCTGATTACTCAGCCTAACCAGCTCAAGCGGGTTCAACCCACCGCCCATCGTCCTTAATCAACTGAATCAAGGCCTGTACACCTTCCTGTTCGGGCACCTTTCGAATCTCATCCCGGCCTCGATAAAGAGAGATCACACCAGGGGTCTTGCCCACATAACCGTAGTCGGCATCTGCCATTTCGCCGGGGCCATTCACGATGCAGCCCATCACAGCAATGTCTAATCCGGTGAGATGAGAGGTGGCATTTCTCACCTGATGCAGCACCTCCTCAAGATTAAACAAAGTGCGACCGCAGCTCGGACAAGCCACATATTCGACCATTGTCTTGCGCAATCCCAGCGCCTGAAGGATCGAAAAGCAAACGGGAATTTCCTTCTCAGGTGCTTCGGTGAGCGACACCCGGATCGTGTCACCGAGTCCTTCAGCGAGCAATGTGGCAATGCCAGCTGTGCTCTTGACTCGCCCATAGTCACCATCTCCAGCCTCAGTCACCCCCAGATGAAGGGGGTAATTGAAGCCTTCAGCATCAAGGGTGTCGGCCATCAGGCGATAGGCAGCCAGCATCACAGGTGCACGCGATGCCTTCATTGAGATCACAATATTGTGAAAGTCGAGCTCATCGCAGATACGCACAAATTCCATGGCTGATTCCACCATTCCTTTCGGGGTATCGCCATGGGTGAACAACATCCTCTCGGCCAAAGAGCCGTGGTTGACTCCAATCCGTAACGCTTTGTTCTCAGCCTTTAGAACTTCCACCAGGGGGCGGAAATCAGCTTTAATCCGCTGACCAATCGCATCGAACTCGGCTTGGGAGAATTCCTGTCGTGTTGGGTCAGGTTTATCAAAGACAAACAGTCCTGGGTTGATGCGCACTTTGTCGACATGCTTGGCCACTTCGAGGGCGATGCGAATGCCGTTGTGATGCACATCAGCCACGAGGGGCACGTTGCAACCCTGGGAGCGCAAAGCAGTGCGGATGTCAGCCATGGCCTTGGCATGGGCCATCGATGGCGTCGTGACACGCACAATCTCGCAACCAGCGTCAGCCAAGCGACGAATGCCAGCAACGGCAGCATCGATATCGAGGGTGTCCTCATTGATCATCGACTGCACCGCGACGGGATGTGCACTACCGATCGGCACATCCCCAACCATCACCGTGCGCGTCACGCGGCGATGGATCTGGGTGTCGTAGCGACGGGAATCGGCGTTGATGGCAGTCACAGGGGTGGCAGTCAAGGCTTGGGCGCGCCGGATGCGGGCTCAGATTGGCACAGCCGATCCCGCACCTGACGCAGATCGCCCAACGTCAACGCCACTGGCTGATCCGGTTCACGGGAGGGATTTCTCAGCAGATAGGAAGGGTGAAAAATTGGCATCCACCACCGCTGGTCCTTGTCAATCCACACGCCGCGCAAGGAGCGCATCGCTTGCTTCAAGCCAAGCATCGCCGAGACCGCTGTGGCTCCCACCAAAATCACCGCAGCCGGATCAACCGCTGCGATTTGCTCGTCAATCCAAGGCCGGCAGGCGGCGAGTTCCTTGCTGGAAGGTTTGCGGTTGTTGGGTGGTCGACACTTCACCACGTTGGAAATCAACAGATCGCGATCTGGGTTCAACCCGGCTTGCACCAGCAAGCGATCGAGAAGCTGTCCGGAACGCCCCACAAAGGGACGACCTTGCTGATCTTCACTGGCGCCTGGAGCTTCGCCAATCACCATCACCTGGGCCTTGGGATTGCCGCGACTGACAACCACCTGCTGCCGTTGCGTCGATAACCCGCAACGACAGCATCCACGGCAGGCCTCGAACCATGCCGCTGATAGGGGCTCGCAGGTCATGGTGTGGGCTTCAGAGTCATCAGAAGCAGGAAGGAGTTGTGCTCAGGATCCACCATCCAGCATTCAGCCCCAAACGACTCCAAACGTGGCGGCTCCTTCATCTGCGCGCCGTGGCGCTGCGCCTGATCGCACCACTGCTGCAAAGCAACAAGGGGATCCTGCTCTGAGGATCGCGACAAGCACGGCGCCCACGCCCGCCCTTGGGGTGGGCGCTCCCGCTGGCTTGAAGGCCGATAGATCTGGAGGAGAGATCCCCCCTCAGGGGAGATCAGCCAGTGGCTCGGCGAGAACCCCGGCCTGGCCATCGCCCCGAGTAAAGCGGCATAAAAGTCGGCAAGCCGTTGGGGATGCTCACTCGCAATCACCCACGAGAGCGTGATCTGCTCCGATTTAGCAACGTGCGTCAATGACTCCACAGCGTCTTTTCAATCCTTGCGTCTTTGTGGTGACCTCTGACACCAGATCAGGCAGGATGGTGTCGTCTAGGGCACCCGGTGGAGGGGTGCTGCGCTGAATGCACCGCCCGTCACTGCTTTCAAACCGGGCCATCGCCCTGCAACCCTCTCTCACACTGGCCATTACCGCCCGTGCTGCAGCCCTCAAACAGTCCGGACGTGACATCTGCAGCATGTCGGCGGGGGAGCCAGATTTTGGGACTCCTGATTTTGTCGTTGAAGCAACGATCAAAGCCCTTCGCGATGGGGTCACCCGCTATGGGCCTGCTGCAGGTGATCCCGAGTTGCGTGCAGCCATTGCGGACAAACTGACGCAAGACAACACCATTCCCTCCACCGCCGCCAATGTGCTGGTCACCAACGGGGGAAAACAGGCGATCTTCAACCTGTTCCAGGTGGTACTCAACCCTGGGGATCAGGTGCTGATCCCTGCGCCGTATTGGCTGAGCTATCCAGAAATGGCACGCCTCGCGGGCGCGGAACCGGTGACGGTGGCCACATCGGCGGAATCTGGTTTCAAGCTCAACCTGAACGCATTAGAAGCCGCCATCACGCCGCGCACACGCTTGCTGGTGCTCAACACCCCGAGCAATCCCACCGGACGGGTGAGTGATCGTGACGAGCTCTTGGCTTTGGCAGCGATGGTGCGTCGCCATCCCCAACTCCTGGTGATGAGTGACGAGATTTACGAATACCTGGTGGACGATGGCAATGTTCACTACAGCTTTGCGGCCCTTGCCCCAGACCTGGCTGAACGCACCTTTGTGGTGAACGGCTTTGCCAAAGGATGGGCAATGACCGGCTGGCGCCTTGGTTACCTGGCTGGGCACCCTGATGTGATCAAGGCTGCAGCGGCGCTGCAGAGTCAGAGCACCAGCAACGTCTGCAGCTTTGCCCAGCGTGGTGCCCTCGCAGCCTTGCGTGGAACACAAGAGTGTGTGCGTGCGATGGCTGCCAGCTACAACAGCCGTCGCAAACAATTGGTCGCGGGACTGCAAGCGATTGATGGGCTAACGCTGGTGCCGCCAAAAGGCGCTTTCTACGCTTTCCCGCAACTGCCAGAGCATGTCGCTGGATCGATGCAGTTTTGCGAAACCGCCCTCGAACAAGAGGGCTTAGCCCTGGTGCCTGGGCTGGCCTTCGGCGACGACCGTTGCATCCGCCTATCTTGCGCCGTTTCGCATGAGACGATCGAAGATGCGTTGTCGCGCCTGCGTCGACTTCTCAGTTCCTAAGGCGCGGCAAGCCACAATCCATCCACAGCCTTGATTCATGCCTGCACGAGAACAGAAGGCCGTCGCCTTCAGTCTTGCCCTGCTCGGAATTCTGTCGACGACGGCCCTTCCAAGTTGGGCTGAGGAAACCCTTCGTATCGGTGCCATTCCGGATCAGAACCCCGAAAAACTGAACCGGTTGTATGGACTGTTGGCCACTGAACTCAGTCAGAAGCTCGACGTTCCCGTTCGCTACGTTCCCGTTAGCAACTACCCCGCATCGGTGAGTGCTTTCCGCACCGGTGGCCTGGATCTGGTGTGGTTCGGCGGGCTCACTGGCGTGCAAGCAAGGCTCCAAACCCCTGGGGCTGTGGTGATTGCCCAGCGCGATATCGATGCCAAGTTCCGCAGCGTATTCATCGCGAACACCCAATCTGGCCTGCAGCCGATCAACGCAATTCAAGGCCTCAAAACCCTTGAGGGCAAACGGTTCACCTTCGGATCTGAAAGCTCCACCTCAGGGCGCTTAATGCCCCAGCATTTTCTTCAAAAAGCGGGTGTAACGCTCAACCAGTTCGCTGGCGGAACGGTTGGATTCAGCGGCAGCCACGATGCCACGATCGCCGTGGTGCAGAGCGGTTCCTATGAGGCAGGGGCCTTAAACGAACAGGTTTGGAACAGCAACCTCAACAATGGCAAAGTTGATACCACCAAAGTGACTGTCATCTGGCGCACACCCCCCTATGCGGATTACCACTGGGTGGCGCGTCCAGGCCTCGATCAACGGTTTGGAACAGGCTTTACATCCCGATTGCGGAAGGTGATTCTCGGCATCCAACCCACGGGCAACGGCAAAACCATCCTCGACCTGTTTGCAGCGAAGAAGTTCGTGCCCGCTGCAGCGTCCCAATACAAAGCGATTGAAGCGGTGGGTCGCGACCTGGGCAAAATCCGGTGACCACGATGCTGGAGCTTCGTGACGTCTGCCTTGGCGGCCATAACACAGCTCGCCTCGATCACGTCTCCCTGGTCCTGAACGCCGGGGAGACCGTGGCCCTTCTTGGCCCCAGCGGAGCAGGGAAAAGCACCCTGCTTTCCATCGCGAACGGCAGCCTGCAACCCGATCACGGCACCGTGCTCTGGCAGGGGACGCCGCTTCAGCTGCGGCCACGACGGGACCATCGCCACATCGGCACCCTCTGGCAAGACCTGCGCCTGATTGAAGAACTCAACGTGGCCCAGAATGTGAACAGCGGAGTGTTGGGGCGGCGCTCCTTACTTTGGGCGCTCATCAACCTTCTCGTGCCCCAAGAGCAGGACGCCTGTTTGCGATGCATGCGACAGGCAGGTCTCGACGATGCATTGCTGGAACGCTCGGTGATGTCCCTCTCCGGTGGACAGCGTCAACGGGTCGCCCTGGCCAGGTTGTTTCGGCAACGCCCCCAACTGGTCTTGGCGGATGAACCACTGTCGAGTCTCGACCCTGCTTTGGTGGACGAGTTGCTCACCACCCTGCTACGCCAACACCCTTTGGATGCTCACGATGTGCGGCCCAGCACCACGGTGATCTGCCTTCACCGCCCGGACCTTATGCACCGCTTTGATCGTGTGATTGGCCTTAAACATGGTCGCGTGGTTTTGGATGCACCCGCACAAACCATCTCCGAACGCGATCTGAACACTCTCTATGGGCCGGCAAGAGAGGCTGAGCCATGAGCCGGTTGCGGCTCAGTCCGCCCTTGCTGTGTCTCCTGCCTGGCTTGGCCCTTGTGCCCGTTGTGATCGAGGTTCTCCGTGGCATCCATGGAGGCGGCCTGGAAACTTGGAGCCAGTTTTTGCTGGCGGCTGCACACCCCAGTGGCGACCCCCTGTTGCTGGCGTCGCTTCGGGCAGGACTTCAAGTGACCGTGACCACCGCCTTGGTGAGCTGGGGGCTCAGCACCTTGATTGGCCTGAGCCTTGGGGTGCTGAGCAGCGATGTGGTGTGGTCGAGCTGGAGGCTGCCCTTTCAACCTGCCCCCCTGTTGCGTTCGTTGCTCACGATCCCTCGCTCCATCCATGAATTGCTTTGGGGTTTGTTGCTGCTGCAGGTGATGGGTCTGCACCCTTGGGTTGCAGTGGCAGCGATCACAATCCCCTACGCCGCCCTGGTGGCCCGCGTGGTGCGTGATCAGGTCGACACCATCGACCGCCGCCGTCTCACTGCGTTGCTGCAGACGGGAGCCTCCCCCCCTTCAGCTCTGCTCACCAGCATGGCGCCGCCATTGCAGGCGATTGTGTTGAGCTATGGCGGCTACCGCCTCGAGTGTGCGTTGCGCAGTGCCACCTTGCTCGGGGTGTTTGGCTTGGGTGGGATCGGAACTGAACTGAAATTGACCCTGCAGTCGTTGCAATTCAACGAATGCTGGAGCGGACTGTGGCTGTTGATTGGCCTCAGCATTGTGTTGGAGCAGGGGCTGGCCCTATGGCGCCGGCGCCAGAAGCGATCGCAGAGTCAATGGAGTGGAGTCAGCCTGCTGCTGGTCACTGTGGTAGCGGTCTGCAGCGGCGGATGGGGATTGCACGCATCCATGCCCGATAGCGGCATGGCCCTGCAGTGGATGCTGCCTCCTCTGCCAGGACTGCACGCGCTGCAACAGGCCGCAGGGGAGCTCCCTTGGCCGGCCATGGTGGCGCAAACGCTGCAGCTCACCGTGCTGGCGGCTGGCATCGCCATCGCCATCCCACCGCTTTGCCTGTTGCTGTTGCCAGGTGCCATCGCGAAACGCCTTTTGCTCGGGCTCTGGACACTGCAACGTGTTGTGCCAGCACCGCTGACCTTGCTGATGCTGCTGCAGGCCACATTGCCAACTCTGACCCTGGCGGCATTGGCCCTCGGCATCCAGAACGCTGGGGTGATGGGTCGGTTGCTGGTGGAAGGCCTCGATCAACAACCTGACGACCGAGAACTCGCCCTCACAGCCTCCGGCGCTGGCCCCCGCCAGGCCTGGCTGCTGGGGCAGCTCAGTCCTCAGAGCCATGCCTATCTGGCCTACGGGGCTTACCGCACCGATGTGATCCTGCGGGAAACCGTGGTCGTGGGACTCGTGGGTGGCACCGGCCTGGGATGGATGCTGATCGAATCGCTCAGTTCCTTTCACTGGGCCGCCGTGATCCTGTTAATCGCTTGCTTTGCGGTGCTCACCCTTGCCGGTGAACGCTTGAGCGATGGCTTGCGCCAACGTTGGCTACACCAAGCTAACGGCCTCCCCACTCCTTGAGCCTGCAAAGCTGACCTGGATCAACAACACGAGTGATGCCATCAGCACCACGTCAACTAACCGTGATCGGCGACAGCGGGGTTTATGGGTGGGGTGATCGCGATGGCGGTGGCTGGTGTGAGCGGCTGCGCCGCAGCTGGATGCAGACCCCAGACGCACCGGTGGTTTACCCACTGGGGGTTCGCGGCGATGGCTTAGAGAGTGTTGCTCGGCGTTGGGAGCGGGAATGGAACGTCCGAGGTGAACGCCGCCGTCAGACCCCTGATGGACTGCTGTTAGCGGTGGGTTTAAACGACAGCGCCAAGGTTGGTCGCCAAGATGGCCGCCCCCTCCTCAGTGTGGAGGCCTATCGCTTCGGGGTGGAACAGCTGATCAAGACCATGTTGTGCCACACCCGGGTGATGGTGCTGGGGCTCACACCGGTCGACGAACAGCTGATGCCGTTCGCTGACTGTCTTTGGTACGCCAACGCGGCAATTCGCATCTACGAGGCCCAACTGGAAGAAGCCTGTTTGGAGATGGATGTTCCGTTCCTACCCCTCCATCACGCCATGCAACAGGAACCCGGCTGGCTGGATTGGATGGAACCGGATGGTCTACACCTCAATGGCAACGGTCATCACTGGATTCACCAACAGTTGATACACTGGCCAGCCCTACAGACCTGGGCTGGACTGGAGGTCCGCACCCAGGCGACCCCCGTTGGGAGCTAGGGCCGCCGTCGCACCATCCGTAAGGTTCGCTTGCTTGCCGATCTGTTGTGCCGAATCCAACCGCAGCGATCATCGCCCAGGCCTCAACGCCCCAACTCAAGGACTATTTGCTGGGTTTCACGGAAGACGCCGCCATCCTCACCGTGCGAGAACTGATCAAGCGGGGTGAATCTGCCCAACAGATCATCACCGACTTGGAACAGGAGCTCCAGCCCAGTCTCGATAACGGCATGCCGATGCGCTCCTGCCTCGCCTTGATCGCCGTGCTGAAACAGGAGTTCCTCACCGAGTCTGAGACCTGATCAGATCGCAAGCCGCCCCTCCGAGAACCATGGGTGTGCTCCCAACGATGGAGGGCACGTTTCCCTCCAGAGGGGGAGGCAAGTTCAGAGCAAAGGATGGGGTCAAGCGCGCCGATCCCCCGGAGCGTGAATGCAGAGCGTGTCTTGATGCATGGCATCCCAACCCAGCAACGGTCTGCAACAACGGCGCATCCGTCGTGAACAACGGCGATCGCTTCCAGCCGCGATTCAACAACGCAACGAACAGGTGTTGCGTCACTGCGGCTTGGCCCATTTGGCCACCAGCCGGCAATTGGGCCGTGGAGCGGGGGAGCACGACGATCTATTGCAGGAGGCCTACCTTGGTTTGATTCAAGGATCCGAGCGTTTTGATGCGGCGCGTGGCCACCGCTTCAGCAGCTATGCCATGCGATTGGCAACGGGTCGCATCCAGCACTACCGACGCGACCGCGTGCGCTGTCTGCGTATCCCCTGGCGTCTCGATGCCCTGCATGCACAAGGGGTCCGGCTGCAAGAGCACCATGCCCAAAGCCACAAACCACCACTCAACGACCGTGAAATCGCCTCCGCGTTGGGGGTGAGTCTCGAGCGATGGCATCAGGCCCGCATCGGGCATCAGCACCACCTGCTCATCAGCCTTGATCAAACCAGCAGCAGAGACGGGAGCCACCAAGGCGCTGGTGGAGACGACACCCTGATCCAACAACTGCCTGACGCAACCCACACCAACCCTGCAGACCACCAACGGGACTGGCTCCAGGCGCAACTGGAGCAGTTACCGCAGCGTGCTCGCAGCTGCCTGATGCGGCATTTTCTCGCTGGCAGATCAGTCCGTGCCATCGCCGCCGAAGACGGCTGCAGCTGCTCAGACGTCAGAGACATCCTGCAGAGCGCCTTGCAACTGCTGAGCCAACGAGCAATGGAAACCAAGGCACGCCCATCTCAGGAAAGGAGCTGCCATGTTTGCGCCGCTGCCATGGCCAACACGGCGGCAACAGCCGTTTGAACGGCATTGACCAATTCGTTGGTCAACCAGGGTGCGCGGTCTTGGAGCAGTGCACCAAGAAGACTTTCCAGCACTGTTGCCAGCAGACCCACCGCAGCCACTAACCAGGCCACAGGACCTGCTGGCACCAACTGCACAGCCACGACCACCACTGTCATCAACACGCTGCCCAGGGCACTGGCCAAGGTTCCCTCCAAACTCACGGCCCCCTCGGTGCCAGGCGCCACCCTGCGCAAGGTGGTGATCAAGACCGTGGTGCGCCCATAGCGCTTGCCGATTTCACTGCCAAAGGTGTCGGCAAGCTTGGCCGCAAAGCTGGCGGCAAAGCCAACAAGCAAGAGCGGTTGAGGAGCCACACCGCTGCCGATGGCTAACGCCAGAACGGCTCCAACAGCCGCCGACCCCCAAACATTGGCGGGGCTGCGACGCCCTCCCCGAGCTTCCGCAAGGCCCTGTCGCTGTTTGTGCTCGAAACCAAGTTTGGTCACCAACGAGCCCAGCCCGAGGTAGAGCACCACCGTGATCCATCCCTGCCAACCCAGGCAGCCCCAGAGCACGGTGCCCAAAATGGCGGCGTGAAACCAGCCGGCGGGCGTTAGCAAAGGAAGCCGTTGTGCCAGGGCGATCAAGACCCCATTGAGCACGAAAGCGGTGGCCCAGGTGGTGATTGCTGGAGCGTCCAATGCCATCAACCTGTGTTGCACTGCCCTAAGCATCAACCGTGGAGGGATCGGCGCAGCGGATAATCAGCGGAGGTCACCGTCGAGTGCGCGGCATGTTCTTCACCAAGAAAGGCTTTTTCCTCGAACTGGAGGATGGTTCAAAGCCTGCGAGCCCGGCGGTGTCTGTGGCCCTCGCTGAAGAAGCTCCTGGCAATCAACCCGACGCACCGGCAGAGGCCCAAGCTGTTGGCTTGAGCGTGGCTGCTGCTCCAGAGGCGGCGGCGGCTGTGGCTGAACCCCAGGGTCAGAGTCCGGCCCCAACACCGGAGGCCACCCAAGCCTCGACTGCCCCCAAGGCCCCTTCCCTCACCACCGCGGAAGCGATCGCCGCAGAACTCGCGGCTGCAGAAGCAGCACGTCCCGAGGTGACGCTCACCACCTTCGCCGTTGACGCCCTTCAACCTGGAAATGCACTGCGTCCCCAAAAACGTCGTCCCGGAGCCAATTTGAAAGGCTTCCGTTCCATGGCCGCTGACCTGTTCAAGAGTTCTTCCACTGGGCGCGAAACCAGTCTTTGATGGGCGGTTAAACGCTGCCTAAGCAAACTGCCTTAGCCATCAAGGGTTGGGCGAAGATCCATCGCTCAACCTTCACAATCCTGCTGACTTTTGCAGGCTCGTTTTGCATGCTTGCGCGGATTGCCCTACGGGCTCCGGTGCGGCACACTCTAAATAATACAGGCGTTCTTGCATGAGTTCTCAGCGCTATTCAAGCGTGTCCAGTTCCACGGCACCCAAGCCAAACCCAGTGTTCTTAAACGTTCGCCCTTGGAACTTCGTGATCGTGCAGAACGCTGCACCGGTGGCGCAACAGCAAGAGAGTACCGACTGGTGGATGGGTCAGGTCGTGTGTTGCGCGGGAGGAGCAAGGGACCCGATGGTGAATAGCCTCTTCCAGATTGCTGACGTCGACAGCGGCGAAATCCGATGGGTGAACGCCGATCAGGTGTCCCATGTGTTGCATGCACTGGATGGCATCAACGCCATGGACTGCATGGACTGCGACGACACAACCCAAAACGACGAACTGGAGCCTTGACGGCAGGCGCTGATCACAAGCGCCACAACAGAACCGTGCTTGCCTGCGAGCGGTAAAAAAAGGGGCTCCTCAGCCCCTCGATCACGACTCGCGACGCAGCCCTGCGCCTTCGTTACGATAATTCACGAAGCTTTGTAACGCGTGTTCATGACGTTCACCTCCGCAGACGCCGTTGTGTTGTTCACAAGCTTTGGTGCTGCGCTTTTTGCGCTCAATCTCTACAAGCTGACCACCAGCACCAAGAGCTGACGATCAAACGAGACCTGCCCATGACGATCGACAACCGATGCCGGGAGCAGCAACGGATCGCTGATCAGCTGTTTCTCAATTTCAAACACACAAAACCAGGCTCAAAGGAGCAAGTTCGCTCGTTGATGACCCTGAGTTTCCTCATTGGCATGTGGAGCGATTTCTTCAAAAGAGAAGAAAAGCGCATGCGTTCCGCCATGGCCATCGAGGGAAGTCTCTAAACACCATGGGTTGATGGCGTGCTGGGGTCTGAACGCTGCACGCGATCACGCCACGAGCGCAGCATCGTTGCAGCGGCGACAGCGGCCGTGGACGTTCTCAAAATCGTGCCCCCGAGCTGAACCGGGGTCCAGCCCAGTCGTTCGGCATCGCGTTGCTCAATTGGCGTCCAACCAGCCTCTGGACCAATCGCAATCCAAACGGGATCCGGCACCCGTTGCCTCGAAACAGACGCCGCCGCCGCATCCTCAAGGAATGCATCGAAGCCCATCAAGGTCTGCTGACGTGTCGTCGCTAGAGCCTTGAAAGCCCCATCCCCCGGTTTCTCCCACCAATCCTTCGCCTCCAAGGTGGAACACAGTTCCGGCATCCACAGCCGTTCACACTGCTCCACGGCTTCCTTCAAGATCGTTTGCCAACGCTCCGGTCGATCTTCAGCCTGGGATGTTCTCCACTGCGAACGCAGGGGCTGAATGCAATCAACGCCCAACTCACAAGCCATCCGCATCACCTCATCCATCCCGCGACGCACCCCCACCACTGCCAGTCCAAGGCGGGGGCAGGGAGCTGCCATGGTTTCCATGGGCTGCTCTAGCGGTTGCTGAAGGTCAAGTTGTTCACCACCTTCCCCCAACTGAGCTGTCCAGCGATGGCCCTGGCCATCCACAACGGCAAGGTGATCGCCGGGACGCAATCGCAAAACACGACGCAAATAGTGCCGTTCATCCGCCTCCAACCCCAGCACTGGAACGCCGCTGCGTAACCGATCAGGGGCCATCAGCAACCGACGCAGTTCCGCCATCGCAGCCGGTCAATTCATGGACGGAAACACGCTGTCGGGGTGATCTTCAACCGGCCAGTCTTCGTTTTCCCCTCCCACCAATAACTCCTCGAGCTGCACCACATCACTATCAAGCTGGCGCAGTGCATTGATCAACACATCCAGTGCAAAGGCATCACAGGTGCCAAGGTCAATCCAACAGCGACCCCATTGCTGATTGTAATCCAGCTGCCCCATGTTGTGCATCAGCGCCGGCATCGCTGCAGCCGCCTCGTCGTTGTCGTAACGCATCCAGCTGAGATCATCGCCCGATTCATGGGCTTGCAGGTTTTCGGCATTGAATCCACCGAGGCGACCCATCACATACCAGCTGTCAAAAACCCCATCGACATAATTGCGTTCTCCTTGGCTGGGGACATTGGCAAAACGCAACCACAGCCAGCAGTTGAACGGGTCAACTTCACGAAAACGAACGTCCATGTTTGTGGCCATCTCTCCCTCATCATCGCTGCAAGGGGGAGGGATCAAGCAAGCTGAACCCACGGATTCAGGACCTCGGCTGCACGAGCGCACCATGCTTGAACTGAACGACCTGCAGTACCAACCCGCGACGGCAGAACAACGCGTGCTGGACGGGGTCAACCTGCGGGTTGCGGCAGGACACCCGGTGCTGATTTCAGGCGCCAGCGGGAGTGGGAAAACCAGCTTGATCGAAGTGATCAGTGGCCTAGCGGGTGAACAACGCGGCACGGTGCAATGGAACGGCCAAACCCTCACCCGGCGCCAACGGCGCTGGCTCTGTGGCGTGCTCTTTCAGTTTCCAGAACGTCATTTTTTAGGGCTGAGCGTCAGCCAAGAGCTGAAGTTGGGGCATCGACGCCTGAGCACCGAAGCGATGCATCAAGTGCTGCGACGCGTCGGACTGAACGGCATCGACCTCAAGCAGGCACCAGAACGATTCAGCGGCGGCCAGCAACGGCGCTTGGCCCTAGCGGTGCAGCTGATGCGCAAACCCGATGTGCTGCTGTTGGATGAACCCACCGCAGGGCTGGATTGGTCCGTTCGCGATGACGTGCTGGAACTGCTCCACAATCTGGCCGGCGACAAGGTGCTGATCGTTGTGACCCACGAGCCGGATCTTTTCCAACGCTGGCACGGTGAGCACTGGAGACTTGAAGACGGCAAGCTCCGTCCTCTGTCACCATTGGCCGGAGTTGTCTGACCATCCATGAGTGACCGCCTTGTCCGGGCGACAGCCGCCGGAGGGGGCATTCGCCTCGTGGCCGTCACCACCACGGAAGCCACCCGTGAAGCCCGCCAACGGCACGGTCTGTCGTATCTGACGACCGTCATGCTGGGGCGGGCCATGGGTGCTGGGCTGCTGCTGGCCAGCTCGATGAAAGTGGCCCATGGACGCGTCAGCCTGCGCTTGGGCTCTGACGGTCCGATCAAAGGCCTGATGGTGGATGCCGGCCGCAACGGCACCGTGCGGGGCTATGTGGGAAATCCCGGTTTGGAACTGGATCCCATTGCCGATTCAAACGGGAACTACAGCTTCGATTTCGCGGAAGCAGCAGGCACTGGTTATCTCCACGTTGTCCGCGACGTTGGTCAAGGAGAACCATTCAGCAGCACCGTGGAACTGGTGCGAGGAGGAATCGGTGAAGACGTGGCGTCGTATTTGCTCCACTCCGAGCAGACGCCATCGGCGGTGTTTGTTGGCGAAACAATCAACAGCGAAGGACTGATCTGCAGTGGCGCTCTTCTGGTGCAGGTGCTACCGAAGGCCGCAAAAGAGCCCGCCCTCGTGGCACTGCTGGAGGAACGCTGCCGCGACATCGATGATTTCAGCGGTCGCCTCGCGGCGTGTCAAAACAACCTGGAGGCATTGCTACAGGACGTCTTCCCAGACCTCGACCCCCAGCCCATCCCCGCAGGCGAACCCAGTCAACCGATTCAGTTCCACTGCCCTTGCAGCTATGAACGCAGCCTGGGTGCACTCACCATGCTGGGCGCGGATGAGTTGACGGCAATGCTGGAGGAGGACGGTGGTGCTGAACTGACCTGCCACTTCTGCAGCGAGGTTTATCAGGTGGATCGCGATGGGCTTCAAGCATTGATTAATGAGCTGCAGCCACCAGGATCAAGCTGATCAGGCCAGCAGCAGTGCACCGGCCAACAACAGCAGACCAGCCGGCAGCGCTTGGAGTTGATCCGCACTGAACACAGGAACCACCGCAGAACCAGCCACAGCAACCAAAAGCGCCCCAAGGGCCAGGCCCACGGCGAGGAGCATCACACTCCAGCCCAGGGAAGCCAGCGGTCGACGACCACGCTTCACCTGGCTGAGGAAGACGCCAATCGTGGCTAGTGACAACACAAGATCAGCAGCACCAGCGCTCGCCAACAGCAGCAGCAGGCCGAATCCCCCCGCTACGGCACGCACCAAAAAACCTTGACCCTCCACCAAAACCAAACTGGGTGCCCAAGACCCCCCATTGACCGACGGTGTGGGAAGTGAGAACTGACGCAAGCGCGTCAGCACACCCGAGCTGTTATTCAGGGGCAATGTGGGCGATGCCATCTGCTGTTCCCGTTCGGAAGCACTGGCGGCAGCCACGCTGATTTTTCCAGTCTGACGCTCCCGCAGCCGGGCCATCAAGACGGCGTCGTAAGCAGCCTCAACCTTGGCCCTGGCCTGGGGATCCTCTCCAGCGGCTTCAAGGGCAGCAGCCTTGGCTTGCTGCACAGTATCGAAACTGCTCTCTGCAGTGATTCCAAGCTGGGCGTAAGGATCTTGGGAGTCGGGTTCAGAACCAGAATCAACCCCGGAAGCCATAACGCAAACAAGCACTCATCTGAGCGTATCGAGATGGCCGCAACAGCGGTGGCCCATGCAACGAAGCGGGATCAAAAAACCGGAGGACCGTGGCGATATCCCAAGCAGTTCTCAAAGTGATCACGGCGATGACGGGCCTGGGCAGATCCCAACGACAAGCGAGTTTTTAGAAGGGGCATCTGGGGGGGAAGGTGATAACCCTCCAAAATCTCCACATCACCATTTTGAGTGCGGAAACACACATAATCAATTCCGCCGTCGTCACTGGGACGGTGCAACCAGATGGTGTCCACCATCGCGGTTCAAGGTCAATTTGGTCTGAAAAGTCTGGCGAGCCCCTGCGCTGATCGCGAGGGAGCCGCGACGTTATCAGAGGCTGATCGGCTCCACCCCACTCACCACCGGTGCCACGTTGCTCAGCACCAGATCGGCATGCTCTTCATGCAACTGATTGAGATTCCATTCGTTTTTGAAGAGCAACACCGGACGATTCCAGGCGTCTCGCACCGTTTTGCAGTTAAAGATGCGACCAACGTTGTCTAACGCCTGCCATCCCCCCGTCACCCAACGGGCCACTTGATAACCAAGGGGTTCCAAACGGGTGGCAACGCCGTATTCATTTTCCAAACGGTGTTGAACCACCTCAAGCTGGAGCTGACCAACCGCCGCAAGAATGGGGTCGCGCTTGCTCTCGTCGGTGTCGTAAAGGATCTGAACGGCCCCTTCTTCGCGGAGTTCATTCACCCCCTTGCGAAAGTTTTTAAAGGCTGAAGGATTGGGATTGCGCAACCAGCTGAAAATTTCAGGGCTGAAACAAGGAATACCTTCGTATTCAACCTTAGAGCCGAGGTACAGGGTATCGCCAATGGCAAACATGCCGGGATTGTTCAGACCGATCACATCACCGGGATAGGCATCCTCCACCACTTCACGATCCTGGCCAAACAACTTCTGAGGCCTGGAGAGACGGATTGTTTTTCCGGTGCGTGCATGTTGCACCGCCATATCCTTCTCGAACTTGCCGCTGCAAACGCGCACGAAAGCCACACGGTCGCGATGGCGAGGATCCATATTGGCCTGCAACTTGAACACAAAGCCACTAAAACCAGGCCGCACCGTTGCGATCTCACCGGCACGACTGGTGCGAGGCATGGGCTTCTGTGCCAATTCCAGAAAAGCGTCCAAGAAGGGCCGCACACCAAAATTGGTCATGGCGGAGCCAAAAAACACCGGCGTTAATTCACCGGCATGGACCATCTCCAAATCCAATTCCGCACCCGCCGCTTCCAGCAGCTCTAGCTCTTCAAGCGCCAGCGCAAGCAAATCGGGCTCCACCATCTCCAGCAGGCGCGGATCATCCGCCTCCAGCTCCAGCTCTTCGGATTGACGACCGCGTTCAGCACGACGAAACAAGATCACACGGCGCGTGCGGCGATCAATCACACCGCGAAATTGCTCGCCACTACCAATCGGCCAATTCACTGCCCAGGGGGTGAGGCCAAGCTCAGCCTCAATTTCATCCAACAGCGACAAAGGATCGCGACCGGGGCGGTCCATCTTGTTGATGAACGTAAAGATAGGAATCTGTCGCATGCGACAAACCTCAAACAGCTTGCGCGTCTGCGGTTCGAGGCCTTTAGCGGCGTCCTCAAGCATCACAGCGTTATCCGCTGCCGCCAGGGTCCGGTAGGTGTCTTCCGAAAAGTCTTGGTGACCTGGTGTATCCAGCAGGTTGATGGTGTTGATGCCGTAGTCGAACTGCAACACCGTGGAGGTGATCGAGATGCCGCGCTGCTTCTCGAGCTCCATCCAGTCTGATGTCACCTTGCGTTGCTCACCCCGCGCCTTCACCGCACCGGCCTGCTGGATGGCACCGCCATAGAGAAGCAGTTTCTCGGTGAGAGTGGTTTTTCCCGCATCAGGGTGGGAAATGATCGCGAAATTGCGGCGCCGATCCACCGCTTCAGCCAAGGCGTGAAGCTCGGGGGTTGCAGCCGGGACGGAAGAGCTGGTCATCGAGCCAGCCTCTCAGAGCAAGTGCCCCCAGATTTCGAGATAGCGATCATCGACTGGCCGTACCGCAAGTTGATCGGCCAATCCAGCATCCTGCAGCTGCTTGTCCACTTCTGTTGGCGTAAAGGCGGCATGCAACGAGGCGACGTAATCATGTTGAAGCACCTCCGGTGCATCGGCGAGATAGCGGGCTTTCAGCGCTAGCACCTGATCAGTGGACTCGGGACGGCGCAAATCTTTGATGTACACCGCTGCGCCGGATTGGCCGAGTGCTCGCACCGACTGCCAGAGCACAGCGGGATCATGGAGATGGTGGAGAAGGCTGTTGCTGATCACAGCACTGAAATCAGCAGCGAGCGACCGACTCGGCAACACCACATGACGGAAGCTGAGGCGGGTGTTGAGGTCTGGAGACGAGGCCAATCCATCCTCTGCAAGCGCCAACATCACGGGCGCACCATCGAACCCAACCACAGAAGCCTGGGAAAACTGCCGCGCCAGACGAAAGCTGATGTTGCCGGGGCCACATCCAAGATCAACGATCCGATCCCCCAAGCCGGCGGGAAACAACCCCTGGAGACGGTCGATCAGGGCCTGGTCGCCGGCACTGAAATCGGCCGCGGCATAGGCCAAAGCCTGCTCCTGGCCATTCATCAATTCAGGTTCCGGAATGCGTTGCATCAGCAGACGTGACGGGGAGCAATGGGGTGGTTGTGGGCCTGGGCAACCCTTGCATCCACCGCCAATAGTGTCGATCGCCTCTTGCGAGCACCAGGGGTGGCGTTAGGGTGCCATCACTATTAATAGAGTTCCTACGTGACGTTGACACCAAGCCGTGTGACGGACGCTCAGACACTCCCAATCAGCAACGGTGATTTTCCGGCGACGGCACCAGCAGCCAACCCTGTTTTTTACCGGACCTATAGCCGCAAAACCAGCACTGGCCGTGAGAGCTGGGCTGAAGTGGGAACGCGCAATCTGGAAGGTCTGCGCCAGCTTGGTCAGTTAACGGATGACGACGTTGCCTTGATGCAACGGATGCAAGCCGAGAAGAAAGCATTGCCCTCGGGCCGTTGGCTTTGGATTGGCGGTACGCCTTGGATCGAGCAGCAGCACAACTTCTCCGGTGCCTACAACTGCACGTCCACCAACCTGGTGGATTGGGAAGCCTTTGGTCTGATGATGGACCTGGCGATGATGGGCTGTGGCACTGGTGCCATCATCGAGCCTCGGCTGATCGACCAACTGCCGGTCGTGAAAAACCCAATCGAGGTGCTGAGCGTTAGCGACATCGGCGTGACGCCTGCGGGGCAACGCCAAGACGCCACAACGCACACCATTGAAGGCAACCAGGTTGCGATCAAGGTTGGTGACACCCGTCGGGGCTGGGTGGATAGCTATCAACTGCTGCTCGAACTGTGCAGTGATGCGCGTTTCAACGGCAACACCGTGCAAGTGCGTGTCGACCTATCAGACGTGCGTCCCGTCGGTGAAACCCTGAAGGGGTTCGGCGGCATGGCCAACCCCGTCAAGCTCAAGGATCTCTACGGCCGCGTCGCGCGACTGCTGGGTAAGGCCATTGGCCGCCGTTTGAATTCGGTCGAGTGTTGCCTACTGATTGATGAAGCTGCGGTCACCATCGTGGCTGGCAACATCCGCCGCAGCGCCGGCATGCGTCAATTCGCCGCCGATGATCACGCCGCCGCATCCGCCAAAGACAACCTCTGGCAACAAGACGCTGAAGGCAACTGGCGCATCGATCCCGAGCGTGATGCGCTGCGCATGGCGAATCACACACGCGTGTATCACACCCGGCCCAGCAAGGAGGTGTTGCTGCAAGCGGTGACCAAACAATTCCACAGCGGCGAAGGTGCCATCCAATTCGCACCTGAAGCCATTGCACGGTCGAATGCCGATGTGCTCAGCACACCGGAACTGCGCAAGGAATTCATCGACATCTACTGCGATCAGGGACGGGAGGAAGCCGGGCGCTGGCTCAACCAAAACCATGGCCCAATCGCTGCCGATGAACTCGAGCATCGCCTGAGCCGCTACGGCCTCAATCCCTGCGGTGAAATCCTCGGTGCAGACTTCCACTGCAACCTGGCTGAGGTGCACCTCAACCAGATCGATCCAACGGATGAGCAAAGCCAGCGTGATGCCTTCCGTGCTGCGGCGCTTTCGGTGGCTTGCCTGCTCAACCATCGCTTTGCAGTGGAGCGCTATCGCCAAAGCCGGGCTTGGGATCCGATCGTGGGGGTGAGCTTCACCGGCTTGTTTGATTTCTTTGTGCATGCATTCGGCACCCCTTGGCTGACCTGGTGGGAAGCAGGCCGTCCTGATCACGAAGCAGGGCGTGCCTTTAAGCAGCAAGAAGCGGCGTATCTCAGCCGTTGGAAAACCGTGGTCAACGAAACGGTGTGGGACTACTGCGACCGCCATGGACTGCGCCGCCCCAACCGCTGCACCACCGTGCAACCGGCTGGCACCAAGAGCTTGCTCACCGGTGCTGCACCGGGCTGGCATCCCCCCAAAGCGCAGCGCTTTATCCGTCGCATCACCTTCCGGAAAAACGATCCAGTGGCCATGGCTTGCATGGACTATGGCTACACCGTTGTTCCATCTCAATCAGAAAAAGACGACCAGGGGCGTTTGCTGGATGATCCCTTCGATCCCCGCTGCACCGAATGGTTGGTGGAAATTCCGACTGAAGTGAGCTGGGCGAACTTGCCTGGAGCTGATGCCGTTGACATCAATGGCTTCTCTGCGATGGCACAGTTCGATTTCTATATGCAGGTGCAAACCCACTACACCGCGCACAACACCTCCGCCACGATTGAGTTCCGTGAGCATGAAATCGAGCCTCTGGCTGATGCTCTGCATCGGACCATCGCAACGGGGGGCGGCTACATCTCTGCCGCATTGCTGGCGCGTTTTGATGCCAACGCCACCTTCCCAAGACTGCCGTTTGAACCGATTGATGCCGAGACCTATGAGCGTCTGCAGGCAGACGTGGTGACGCGTCGCGTCAACGGCAACTTCTTTGATGCGCTGCAGCGATACGACGGTGACGAGCTGATCGAGGCCGGTCCTGCCGGATGCGATTCCGACAAATGCCTGCTTCCCCTGGCCAAACCAGAGAATTGACCGCGATGAGCCTTTAAAATGGATTGGATCCAGTCTTTGGATCCATCCACCTGGAGAGGTGGTCGAGTGGTTGATGGCTCTGGTCTTGAAAACCAGCGAGGTGCGAGCCTCCGTGGGTTCGAATCCCACCCTCTCCGTTCCCGAAAGCCCAGTCACTGACTGGGTTTTTTAGTGCCTGCCGTCCAAGCCAAACCGCCCATAGCCATCACAAGCGCTTGGTGATGGACAGCGCCTCGTCACCGTTGCTCGCAAGGCTGCGTCAAGTGAAAGGCCTTGATCTGGGTGGGATGGGCTTCCGTTTCGGGTTTCAGCTCGATCAGCTCGGCGAAGCTGGTGGCGCCACACTCGCTCAGGCGTTCACGGAAGTCGTGGATCAGAGCAGCAGCGATGTGGTGCTGATCATTAATGAGGTGCAGCAAGCGATCACAACCGATGAGGGCAACCAGATGCTGTTGGCAAACCCCCGGCCACTTCCTGTTTCTGGGCACCGGCTCCCATCGCACTCTGGTGAGTGAGCTCACGGCCCGCCGGAATCAGGCCTTCGCAACTCTGGGACACCGACCTGAGGAGTTTCTACGGGCAGGCGGACTATTACGCCTCAGCACGACATCCGGTTCGGCTGTCTGCTGGAGGGGGCGTACTACGAACTGGGGTTTCAGAGTGGGTCCGAACATCCCTTTCCCCGCAGCAGCGCGATGCGCAAGGCCCTCTTCCACGTTGAGGTGCGCACCTTGAGGGGCCTGAAACTACAGACCCATGGCGGCAAAGCGCTTCAGGCCAGATTGCGTGATCCGATCGATAGCAGCTTCTGCCAGGGTATTGGCCAACCAATGCGCGAGCCTCAGTGGTTAACGACAGGGGCAGACTGAGCGGGCTTCTGTGCTGACACCGGCATAACCTTCTGCGACGCAAGGGTTGTTATGCAGACCACGCAAGAAATCATGGCAAGTTAGATTTGGAATGGAGGTTTTTCATGACTACAGAGTTGCCTTGAAGCGAGGCTTTGATCAGTAACTTATACAACAAAAAAACAGACATTCGGATGCTTCGGCGGTCTGTTGAATCACTGTTAGGCATCGTTGAGTCAACAACATTCGCAGCCAAGGAATTAGTTGAAATGATCTCTAGAAAGAGTATGTAGCTCAGTCAAGATTCAAAATGTCAAGAGTCTTATGCAGACCGCGTAACAAACCTTGTCAGATGGGGAGGGTGGGGATGCACTGGTCTTGCTAAGAGAAGTAAATTGGTTCCTGAGAGTAGAAACGAACGGCGTTTTATGCGGCAAAAGGCCGCCTGATGGTAGCTTATGCGGTCCGCCTAAACACTGCTATAGGGCATTCAGATCCAGCTGCCTAATTTTTGGAATCTATGTCAACACAGAGGGATTATGGGAAGTCAAAACTAAATAAAATCTAAGTTGCTTGAACTGGAAGGCGGAACATTTCAAAGGCTCTGTGATGATTGGCTGCATCGAAAGGGGTATGAAAATATAAACCCAATCGGAATGATGGATGCTACCGATAGAGTGGTTAAGGGAACACCCGACTGTTTGTCGATGCAGGCAAATGGAAAATATATTTTTTTTGAATATACCGTTCAACAGGACCGTCTAGCCAACAAACTAAAAGATGACATTGAAAAGTGCTTTGATGAAAATAAAACAGGCATTCCTGGAGACAAAATCAGTGAAATAGTCATATGTTATTTGGGTAAACTTACTACAGAAGAAATCAACGAACTCAGAACCTTTTGCCGCGAAAGAGAAGTCACTTTGACTCTTAATGGGCTTGATTCAATTTCTTTAAGCATTAAGAATTCTTACCCAATCCTTTCAGAAGAGTATTTAGACTTACCTTTGGATACTGGCCAATTATTGAGCGTTGACGATTTTGTCGAGAGATACGGTAGGAATAACTTAACAACGTCTATAGAGAACGAATTGCTGTTCTGTGACGATTTGTTGAGTAATGCGGTTCGAACACTGGAATCCTCAAACTTCTTGCTTGTATCGGGTGCTGCCGGATTAGGAAAAACATTATTTTCAGTCACTTTGGCAAAACGAATTCTGCAAGAGAATGAAAATACCAATGTTATTTGTATTTTTGATAAAGGCGCAGACCTAATAGGGGATATTACTGCGTACTTCAGTGAGCCTGGTAATTATTTAATTTTTGTTGATGACGCTAACAGATTGGATAACAGACTTGATTATATTCTTCATTATCTAACTGAAAAAGCTGATAGCCGAAGTTTTCGCATCGTTGCCACAGTGAGAGATTATGCGCGAACTTCTGTCATCGATAAAGTTAGCAAATACACTGAACTTCATGAGCAAGTTATTACGCCGTTAACCGACGAGCAAATTAAAGAACTGGCTGAATCATTGTTTGGCATTAAAAATGGGGAGTATCAAAAACGAATTCAAGAAATATCCTGCGGCAATCCACGATTGGCGGTAATGGCATCAAAAGTTGCTATAGAGAGAAACGAAATACAATCCATTCAAAATGTCACTTCCTTGTATAGAGATTACTTTGGCGGAAATGAAAACGTAAAACTTGTTCTTGAAGATAAAAGGTTAGTTCTCGCGGCTTGCGCTATTTCGTTTTTTAGAAAGATTGACAAACTTAATGAAGACCAAATGGGGATAGTAGAGAACTCTTTCGGCATACAAGCTGAGGAGTTTTGGGGACTTGTTGATATCTTGCATAAAAATGAGTTGGTGGATTTGTATGAAAATGAAGTGGTAAAAATATCCGACCAAGTTTTATCTACTTACCTTTTTTATATAGCCGTCTTTGAAAAAGAGATAATACCATTTTCATCAATTGTTAATGACTTCTATCCAGACTATACCCGAACTATTGTTGATTCACTTAACCCTATCATTAGTGCATTTGACCAAAGGAAAGTTGTTGCTGGTATTAGGAGTAAGGTTAAAGACATATTTGAAAAGTATTCTAAAAATGAGAATGTCGATAAATCAATAGAGTTTTTAAGCACTTTTTGGTTTGCTCTACCAACAGAAGCTTTGGTTTTTTCAAAAAAGGTTATTAACGGAATGCCGGACGTTGATATTGATTGGAAAGGTGAAAATTATGAAGAGGCTAAGAACGAGGCAGATAAATCATCTTTAATCAGTTTGCTGACAAGTTTCAGGTTTCATGATGAGCAGAAATTCAAATTCTCTTTTGAATTGCTGCTTCAATATCTTACTAAAAGTAAGGCGTCCCTTGGTTTTGTAATACGAGCACTGTCAGAACGTTACAACTTTAAGCCTAATGACTGTCGATACGACTATTATGTGCAATCGTTCATTGTTGATAAGTTGATAGAAAAAATGAATAAAGGGGAGGACTACTTATTTAGTCGGCTTTTTATTTTAACGGCTAGTTACCTGCTAAAAGTTGAGCACGAAGAGCATCAGTGGTCTCGCGGTGATGCAATAAGCATTATAACTTTTAGGCTATCTCCTGATGAATACCTACTCGCTTTAAGAGATAAGATTATCTCAAACCTATCCTTTTTAATGGATAAAGATGAGTTGCAACCTTTCGTTATTGACGTAATAAAAGAGTGCATAGGCAGAGCAAGATATGAAGGAGCGGATATGGCTGAGTCTGACCTTACTTTTTTTGAACGATATTTTGTTAAAAAGTTAGACAAAGATAATTTATCTCACTGCATGATAATACAAGATTATTGTAAGCACCTCGAATCCTTGGAATTAAACTATCCAATGGAGTGGAAAGAAGAGTTCTTTAATGAAACGCTCAAACTTTCAAACTTACTTCTTGAAGACAGGCATGAATGGCGCATGCTTGAAATGAGTTATGAGGAATACAATCAATACCGCCATCAGAGTTTAGTTGAGCATTTTAAAGGTATTTCATTAGCAAATTTCATTGATTTCATTGATAGGTGTAAAGAATTGAATAGTGCCCTGTCGGGTAGAGATAGGGACTATTCCTTAAAAAATGGAATTAAAATGAGTCTTCGTGCAATCGCTGAATCAGCACCAGAACTATTTCCTGATATTGTATCTAATTACATGGATTATGATGACTCCTTTGAAGTAAATCCTCATTTCATAGTGACCGACCTGTTTAAGACTCAATCGACCGAAGATGTTTTCTTATTGCTAAACAGCAAAAAATATCGGTGGAAGAAACTATGGCTATCTACTTATTTTGCATTGTTACCAGAGGATTCCATTGTTGATAGTGACGCGTACTTATTAATAGAGCATGTCAAAAATACTCCAAGCAATGAATTGCCAGGTTGGCTAGATTATTTGGATAAGTATAAGCGTATCGACGATGCTATATATTGCAAAATTGTCAGAATTCTAACGGATAAATCCAGTGAAGATGCTAACTATGCTAGATCACTAGGGCACCTATTTAGCAGCCGCTCCAGTATATTTGGCAACTGGTTTGAAGTATTTGAGCCAGACGATGAATTGGTTTTTGATGCGTACTTAGCCGCCTACAGTCTAGAGCGCCACTGTGATTCTTCTGGTGACGCTTTAAGACATCTTTTAGATAGACGGTTCGAGTTTTTATACAGATTGATCGATCAAATATATGAAAAGGAAAAATGGCCTGACTTGCACACAGATATGCCAGAGTTAAATTTTTTATGGGAAAGAGAGGGCTTCATAGAAGAAATTGAAGAATACGCGAAATATCTTCAGACTAAAGATAAACACTCTTCCAGGTATAGAGAAAATATATTTAGTAAGTTATTCACCAAAGAAAAAGGGAAAACTGAATCGGAAGATATGATTCAGAAAAAACATAATTTTTTCCTTAATGCCGTCAAGAAAAATGCATTGAATATTAAATTTACGAATTTTCTATTTAATTCTGCACAATACCTTAGTGAAGAATTCAGACGGGAACTATTGGGTCAATTTCTTAGTGAAAATGATAAATTTGAGGACTTTCAAACGTTAGATTACGAACCAACTACTCGGTCGTGGTCAGGAAGTCGAGTTCCCATCTTGGAGCGAGAAAGAAGTTTTCTTAAAAGTTTGCTGCCGCTTTTTAATTCCACTAGTTTTCTTGAGCATCAACTCTATGTAGAGACACAAATAGAGGATAAATTAAAATCTATTGAATATGAAAAGAAGAGAGATTATCTGGAAAGCAGATAGCTTGATATGTAGTAAAAGATCGCTGCCCTATAACAAGTTACCGCACACGGATAAATTACTCGCTGCGCTCCTAATTTACCGGTAATCTTCAGCGTTAAACGCCATCTAAAAACTCCTAGGCACCTCATAGGTAATCGTGCGCTCGACGGGTCCACCTGGGAGGGTGTCGTTAATGATCGTGCGCTCTACCGTTCCGGAAGTCATTTCAGCAATGTCTTCCCAGCCAATTTCGTTATTCGCACCTCGGCCTAAACCCTTGCGGGGGAAGCCAACACCTGTGAGGCCTTTATGTCGTGGATGCGGGTGGTGGGAAGGGAGCGGGTCATGACGCTGTATTGCCAGATCGGCCAATACATGACCAGATATTGGCTGGCTGAACCCCTTGGCCAATACTTGCCGCCATGGCGCTGCCGAACCTCTGGGGCCTCTACAACCTGCGCTCCTCGCCCTTCTTTCAGGCCGCCCTGGTATTGGAAAAACCACGCTGGTGCAAACGGTGAAGGCCGATGCCCAATCGGAGGGGTACTGGAGCAGCGGTGTTAATGGCAAAGGGTAGTGAAAGGTCATGGGGCGAAGGATTAAGAGGCTATGAGCGGCTTTACGGGCTGTATTGGTTGGCTGCCGGGAGTAGGCCATCTGTGAGATCCCCCTAACGATTGCGGGAGATATCCAGCTGCTCCGATCACCCGTCGGTTTTCACTTGATAGGGACGGTGCGACAGCGACTTGTTCCACTTCCCAGTTTTTAAATCTAGGAACTGTCAGCAACGCTTTGCTGGTGTTGCCCTCGGTGACAAGAGCTGCAACTGCAAAGGCTGCTGTACCTAGTGCATCTCGTTGCCGACCAGCAAGTTCCTGGCGTCTGCGCCACACCAAAGTGCTAAAGGCATGACACAAGGGGCGCGAAGGCGCAACTGCGACACCGCAGTACGCATCACCCAAAGATGCTGCCATTCCAGCACAAATTGTCGTTCATTGATAACAACCCACGCAGCGTTTTGAAATGCAGACAAATGGAAGATGCTTTGTATCGCCTGCTGCAACCAAACGACGACTGAAGCGATTAGGTGAGAGAAACTTGCAGCACTGACTGATGTTGCTAGTGCCGCCGTCATCGAATCGTTCAACGCCATCAATGAAACCGATCACCGTCTCGACTGCTGTTGAAACATTGCAAGAGGAGATCATTCAGCGCATGAAGGATCTGGAGGCTGTGATCGCCTCCTCCGATGACCGCCATGAGGTGATCCGAGCATCCCATGAGTTGTCGCGGCTGCTGGCCGGCTGACCCTTGGCACGCCGGCCTTACTTTCGGCGGTTTTCGCCGTCAAGGCAATGAGCATGACAACGGATAGGCAAGGGCCGCTGGTGGGTCAAGAGTGTGGTCATCGAGATCGGAGGCGCTGATGACAGCCGACACTCCACCCCAGCCAACACAAGAAGCAGACTGACTGTCTGGCCCCTGCTCCAACAGTTTCCACCCATCCGTGAGGCACGGTCTTTTGGTAGGCAATGCGCTGTGCGCCACGCCAATCGACACCCCACATCACCGCTATGAGGTGACCCGGGGAGCAACGCCACACACCTGGACCCATGGCCCCAGGGATGCCAAAGCCAAGTCGCTTCGACCCCCATCTCTCCTCTGTAGTGATTGGGTTGAACCATGCGCAAACGAGCGAGCTAGGCCGTCTTTCCACCGGGAGAGGCGGCCTTCTCCTTAGCCGCCCTAGAGAGGCCCGCCTCTGACGCAGCAACCCTTGACAGCACCCCAATCGCCGCTTTAGTACAGGTGTACTACGTAGGCGGGCAATGGAGGACTGGACATTCGTGGACGAGCAAGACCTGCAGGGCTGGAAAGGGGCCGAGATCTGCATGACCTGCCAGCACTTCGCCTATGGCGTCGACCGGTCTTGCCACACACTGGTGGGCTGCAATCTCAGGCAAAAACAGCTTCCGCAGGGGGAGCACCTCACCAAGCGCTGCAGGCAATGGGCGCCCACATGGCACAAGCAGGTGGGCTGGGCTCCCGAGGCGGGATGAGCCACTGCCAAAAGGGCTGTCAACAAGGGCTGGCGATCAATAAGACCGTGATTTGCCGTCTTGAGCGCCCCTGGAGCACTGGATCACCTGCGACAATTGACCGAGGGGCCAGCCGAGATTGCGCAGCTGACTGACCAATTGCTGTGAAGCCAAAAAATAGTCAGGGCCATAGCTGGAGCGGAATCCGATCTCCTCCAAGGTCATCAACAGCAAGCGGTGCTCCCGCTGCGTCCCTTCACGCTCTCCAAACACAACAAAACCGCGATCATCCAGCGATTGGCGTTGTTGGAGGTTGAGATTCCGCGCAAAGCCAATGCAAAGGGTGTGATCCAAGGCGCGATAGGCGGTGAAAACGCGGGCGTCGCGATGCTCTTCCAAATATTGGTAACGCTCGGTGACGGCGATCACCGACTCCATGGCGGGCGCCACCAGCGCCTGCTCCATGGCATCAATCGTGAGCATCAGGCACCTCCCACACCGCTGGCGGCAAGGCGCTCCTCACAAGCTCGCTCGTAATGAAGCACGGCACAGGCGGGAATCGAACCGCTGCTTTTGAGTTGTCGGACGGACAGCTCAACGCATTGCAGCACCACGCTGGTGAGCTCGCGCCCTTCGCATTGCGCCCAGCTGCGCAAAAGAACATGAAGGCTCGGCGGCACCGACACCGTGAGCTTCACCTGGTTTTCTCGTGGCAATGCCTTCACCAATCCGGCTTGCAGAGTAGCTCCAGAGTAACTCCAGGGTAGCTTTGAAGCAACTTTGAAGTCACCGCAAAGCAACTCGCCCGGCACTCCCAAGCAACCCCAGAGCACCCTCGGGGGCACGCACAAGCAACCCACCACAGCGACAAGCGATTCGCGCGTCAGCGCGAGAACGCCACCATCAAATTGTTGGCAGGCATCGCTTCCCACCGGCAGCGCGTCAATCCGCTGGTGCTTGCCAGGGTTTGCACCGCTTCCAAATCGCGCACGCCCCAGCTGGCGCAACGGGCGCGCAACGACGCATCAAACGCTTCATTGCTGGCGCTGGTGTGACGGCCATTCCGCCGAAACGGGCCATAAAGAATCAAAGAACCACCAGATCCCAGCCGCTCAGCCGCCTCCCCCACCAGGGCTTCACAACACGCCCAGGGGGCAATGTGAATCAGATTGATCGCCAGCACAGCATCCAGTGGCCCAGCAATGGCCTGGGGCAAGGGCCAAGGCCTGCGTCTCACGTCGAGCTGCAACGGAGCAGGCATGGCACCGGTGAGCCCCAAACACGCCATCCAAGCCGCCACACTGGCGCAATGATCAGGATCGGGATCACTGGCCTGCCAAACAAGCTCGGGAAATCGCCGCTGAAAGGCAACGGCATGCTCACCACTGCCGCTGGCAATCTCAAGCAGATGCCCTTTCGATGGAAGCCAGCGCTCCAAAACCTCAGCAATGGGAGCCTGGTTGCGTTGGGTGGCTGGAAAAAACAAACGCCGATCAGGCTCTGACGGGAAGGCGTCAGTCATCACAACAACGGGCGGTGGTCTGAGAACGCAGCACCAAGCCACCAAGCCAATCCTGCAGGCCCTGAATCACCTCAGGCCGCAAGCGGTAATACACCCAGCGGCCACTCTGTCGGTCTGCCAACAACCCACAATCCTTCAGCACTTTGAGGTGGAAGGAGAGACGAGACTGGGCCAAACCAAGCTCGGTCATGAGCTCGCAAACGCAGCGTTCACCGGTGGCGAGCACCTCAATGATCTGAAGGCGCACAGGATCAGCCAAGGCCTTGAACAGGCTGCGAGCCATGGCGGCATCTATCGCGACCTGAACGGAATCAGTGGTGGCCTGAGCTGGGGTCATCAACGAAGAACAACGAGGAGGGCCGTGAACGAGAGGGGCGTTCTGCGAAACGCCATCGGCACGAATCAACGCTATCGAGCCACGCCCCAGCGCGATTGCATCAAGCCACGTTGATGCATCAAAATCAGTTGATGCATTTGACCCAGGGTGGCCGCTTTCACCATGCGCATTGGCATTAACGGTTTCGGACGCATTGGCAGGCTTGTGTTCCGTGCCCTTTGGGGACGACCGGGGATCACGTTGGTGCACATCAACGATCCCGCCGGTGATGCAGCCGCTGGTGCCCATCTGTTGGCGTTCGACTCAGTGCATGGACGCTGGGATCAAACCATCGAGACCCACGCCGATGGTTTCAGCGTGGCAGGCCAACGGCTGACCTGGTCCCAACACCACACACCAACAGAGGTGCCCTGGCAAACCCACGGTGTGGACATGGTGCTGGAGGCGAGCGGACGCTTCAAAACCCCTGCAGCCCTTAATCCCTATATCGAGCAGGCTGGGGTGAAACGGGTTGTGGTGGCCTGCCCCGTGAAAGGAGTCGTGGCGGGTCATGACGCCCTCAACATCGTCTACGGCATTAATCACACCCTCTACAACCCTGGGCACCACCGCGTGGTGACAGCAGCGTCTTGCACCACCAATTGCCTGGCCCCGGTGGTGAAGGTGGTGCACGAAACCTTTGGCATTGCCCACGGCACGATCACCACCATGCACGACATCACCAACACCCAGGTGACCGTGGATGCGTTCCATTCCGATCTCCGTCGCGCCCGCTCGGGCCTGACCTCTCTGATTCCCACCACAACGGGATCGGCCAAAGCGATCGCCATGATCTTTCCTGAACTGGCCGGCAAGCTCAATGGCCATGCCGTGCGGGTGCCCTTGCTGAATGGTTCCCTCACCGATGCGGTGTTTGAACTCCAGCGTGCGGTCACCGTGGAAGACGTCAACGCTGCCTTTGCCGCCGCTGCTGCAGGCCCCCTCGAAGGAATCCTCGGCTACGAAACCCGTCCTCTGGTGTCATGCGACTACACCAACGACAGCCGCAGCTGCGTCATTGATGGACCCTCGACGATGGTCGTGGACGGTACCCAGCTCAAGGTCTACGCCTGGTACGACAACGAATGGGGCTACAGCAGCCGCATGGCAGACCTCGTCTGCCACATGGTCAATCTGGAAACGGCTTGATCGCAGCCATGAAGCTCTCCGCTCTTCAGCAGTACGGGATCGTCACGGCCAACTACTGGGCCTTCACCCTCACCGATGGCGCCCTGCGCATGCTCGTGGTGTTTCATTTCCACGAACTCGGTTACAGCACCCTTGAGATCGCCGGTCTCTTCCTGTTCTACGAGTTGTTCGGCGTCGTCACCAACCTCTACGGCGGCTGGATTGGTGCCCGCTACGGACTCCGGCTCACATTGTGGGTGGGCACGGTGCTGCAAATCCTGGCCCTGGTGATGCTGATCCCCGTGTCAGACCATTGGTCCAAGCTGGTGAGCGTGAGCTATGTGATGGCAGCGCAAGCCATCAGCGGCATCGCCAAAGATCTCAACAAGATGAGTGCAAAAAGCGCCATCAAAACAGTGGTCAACAGCGGCCCTGGGGATGGAACGCCAACCGATCAGCGGCTGTTTCGCTGGGTTGCCATCCTCACGGGCTCCAAAAATGCTCTCAAAGGGGTGGGATTCTTCTTGGGTGGGCTCTTGCTAACGGCGCTGGGCTTTAACGCTGCCGTGGCTGGGCTGGCGATGGGTCTGGCGATCGCCTTCCTCCTCACCTTGGTGTTGCCCGCAGACATCGGGGTGATGAAATCAAAACCAGCCTTCTCGGCGTTGTTGTCGAAATCCCAAGGCATCAATGGGTCATCCCTGGCCCGTTTCTTTTTGTTCGGAGCGCGGGATGTGTGGTTCGTGGTGGCCCTGCCGGTGTTCCTGGAAGCATCACTGAACTGGAGCTTTTGGGAAATCGGTGGCTTCCTGGGCTTGTGGGTGATCGGCTATGGAATCGTGCAAGGCTCAGCGCCCGGGCTGCGCACACTCTGGGGACAACGCCACAGTCCGGGACCTTCAGCGGTGCAATTCTGGTCGGCGCTGCTCACAGCGATTCCCGCATTGATCGCCGTGGCGCTCTGGAGAGACGCCGATGTGGCGGTCGCCATCACCGCAGGCCTGGCAGCCTTTGGGGTGGTGTTTGCGATGAACTCATCCATCCACTCCTACATGGTGCTCGCCTACACCGATGCAGACAGCGTCAGTCTCAACGTGGGGTTCTATTACATGGCCAATGCCGCCGGGCGTCTGGTGGGCACGTTGCTGTCAGGGGCCGTGTTCATGCTGGGCCGCAGCGAAGCGGCTGGGATGCAGGCCTGCCTCTGGGCATCCAGCGCGCTGGTGCTGTTGTCGTGGCTCACGAGTCTGCGCCTGCCCCCCACCCATCAGTCGCTGAAGACCAACGCCAACCCTCTATCGAGCTAAAAACCGTCTTCGTTGACACATCGCCAACCGCAACGCCAGGGCTGAATAGTCGGGCTTTCACGCCATTTATGGCCTACGAACCAGGCAGTCCAGACTGCCGACTGCTCATTGACGCCAAAGTCAATCTGGAACGCGCCCTCCACACCCTCAGCGGCTTACCCCATACCGACCACATCCAACGCCAACTGGTCTCGATCTACAACCAACTCGAAGGTCTGCATGACCTGAAGCGGGCTGGAGGCACTGAGGTGTCGTTGCGCACTGCCGACTGGAGTGCCTCCAATCCCAACATCAATCCACCCGCCTGATCCACACCAACCGATGGCCATGATGATGGGCTGGGCAGCACCTGCAGCGGCATGCACAACCGACTGGAGCAACTGTTTGCAGTTGTGATCACAGCGGGACTGGTGGTAGGAAATTTTTTGTTGTTCACACCGTGGCGTAACGGCACGGATCCTCGCCAGCGCCAACCCACGCCTACACAGACGCGCCCCAACCTCAAACCATGACAAGGTGCGCACGGGAGCATCCCCCCATGGTGAGGATGGCGGTGCCCCGTCATTGCGTTGTGTTCGACAACAAACAACGTCCGGCATGGATGAACTGGTTGTTCCTCGCCATCTTCCTGTGGTCCAGCTGGCAATTGGCCGGCTTTTGGTTCGCTCAGCTCCACGGCTGATGGGCGCCGAACGCAACGGGCGTTAGATCCTCTCATCAATCACAGGAAGGTCAGTCAGGTCGTTGCGGGCTGATCAACACAGCATGAAAGGCTTCCCATGGAGCACGTTCATGCCCTCACGCATTTCCTTCAGGCGGCAACTCTCGCTGGTTCCCTGCTCGGCCGTCGCCCCTGTGGCTCTAACGGCAGGGGCCCCATCCGCCATGGCCCACGACGTGGAGTCTTGGAAAACGATGCGGCACAACCACCACCATCAAGACGTGCTGTTCCAAACACGCAAAGACTGGGAACTTCACAACCTCAGTCGACGGCGTGAACTGGTCCGGTCGGTATCGCGCTGCATGCGACGCGCATGGTCCACCAAGGCGTTGAACCGTTGTGAACGCCGCTTTGATCGCGGACTGCATGAGCTTCGCCGCGAAAGGAAGCAGGCCTTAAAGCGCGAAAGCAAAATCCGTTTGGCCTCCTGGAGAGATGATTGATTTCAATGGCCAGCTATGCAGCGGGGGCACGCAGACACCTTCTGTTGATGCCCCTCCGACAGGGTTAAGCGATAGGGGTCAACATCAAACTCATAACCGCAATCACAAACAACGTGATAACGAAGTTTCTTTGACTTCACGAGCCTTTTCACCAAGGTGACGCGGCCAAAACTCTGGCCGGGCTTGAACGTTTCAAGGGTTTGACCAGTTGCGGTGGAGCGACGAATCTTGGCTTTCACAAGGGCATTGCGCACCGATGTCTCACTGCCCCTTCCGAGAATTTTGGCGATCTGTGCATAAGACCGACCTTCGTCGAGATACAAGCGTTTGATCTCGTTCAGTTCGGGATCACTAAACCCAGACTTGCCTGCCACAACCATGTCCTCCGTTAGGGCATCCGACAGCCCAATTGAATCGAACCCTCATCCATCAAACGTCCCAACCGCAGCGCTGTGGCTTCTTCCGTGCGGTTGAAGCTGCGCTGATGAGCTGTCAACCAGTCCACCTCCTTTTCCGTGATTACCCCCGTGGAGATCACGCCAAGAAACAGTTCTCCAAGGGTCATCGGTCGACTGCGACTGACTGCACAGTGCTGTGGGACAGGGCGATGTGCATCAGCCTCTCAACTTTCTTCACAGGCAACGAATCATCGCGTGACGGCGAGGACCTCAATCGGGATAGGCATTAATCGGGGTAGGCATTGGGCACAAAACACTGGGCATCGATCGGGGGCCTGATGTAAGTGCCTTGTTCGGGACGATCGGGCAGCGTGATCGCCGGTGGTGTCATGTCTTGCCATGGCACCATGCTGAGCACATGGCGGAGACAGTTGAGCCTGGCACGGCGTTTGTCATCGGCCTCAACGGTGAACCACGGGGCTTGCGGAGAATTGGTGCGAGCAAACATCGCATCCTTCGCTTTGGAAAACTCCACCCAGCGGTTGCGGGCCTCTAAATCCATCGGACTGAGCTTCCAACGCCGGGCGGGATCGTCAATGCGGGATTGAAAACGCGCTTCTTGCTCTGTGTCGCTCACAGAAAACCAATACTTGAGCAGCAAGATGCCGCTATTCACCAGCATCTGCTCAAAACGCGGGCAATCATCGAGGAATTGTTCCACCTGATCATCGCCACAAAATCCCATCACCCGTTCCACACCAGCGCGGTTGTACCAACTGCGGTCAAACACCACAATTTCACCAGCACTGGGGAAATGTTCGACATAGCGCTGGAAATACCACTGTGTTTTCTGCCGATCCGAGGGGGTGCCCAGAGCCACCACGCGACAACCCCGTGGATTCATCGGTTCAACCAGGCGCTTAATCGTGCCGCCTTTACCAGCAGCATCGCGACCTTCAAACAGCACAATCAGGCGAAACCCTGTGGCCTTCACCCAATACTGCATCTTCACCAGCTCAATCTGGAGCCGCTCCAACTCACGCTCATACAGCTTCTTGTTGAGCCGCTTCCCCTTGCGAGCTGCCATCGGTGCATCAAAGCCTCTGGCCATTCTCGTCAGGATCGTGCGGTGATGCAGCGCGGTGGTGCAGCCAGTGATTGTGTGGATGAATCAGCCATCGTTTCCTTGCCCGTGAAGGCAACCAATTGTGGTGGAGACATTCAGAGGCACAGCCAAACGAATCACGAAACGACCTGGATCCCCGTGATCGCTGAATTCACAACTGAGAGCACCACCATGGATGCGTGCCACATGGGCCACAATTGCCAAACCAAGACCGCAATGCCCCTGTTGGCCACGGGATGGATCCAACCGTTGAAAGGGCTGTAGAGCGCATTCCCATTGATCGGCGGGCATCCCCGTCCCTTGATCCCAAACCTCAATCACCGCTTGCCCGTCGCCTTGGCGCAAGCGAAGCACCACCGGTGCAGAGCCGTAGGTAAAGGCATTATCGATCAAATTGGCGACAGCACGCCCCAAGGCCACGGGCTTGACGCAAGCCTGCAGAGGATCGAGATCAAGCCTGAGCTGCTCAGGGGAATGGCTGGTGGAGAGCTCCGCAAGCAACTGATCCAACGGCACCACCACAGGCTCTTCTCCATCACCTCCACCGGCAAACAAAAGGAATTGGCCAGTGATGCGTTCCAACGCCTGAAGATCACCCGCACACCGTTCCCTCTCCGCAACCGAGAGGCTCGGCATCGACAGACGGAACTGAAGACGCGTAATCGGAGCCCGCAAATCGTGGGCAATGCCCGCCAACATCGTGGCCCGGTCACGGCGATTGGCCGCCAAGCGCTCGAGCATCGCGTTGAAGTGATGCGTGATACGACGCACCTCCGGTGCCCCTCGCGCCGCGACCGCATCGGGTTCATCACCGTCACCCACGCGCAACAAGGCTTTCTCCAAGCCGCGCAGTGGTCGTTCGACCTCCAGCAGCAGGAACAACGCCCCGCAGCTGATGCCCGCTCCCAACAAAGACAACAACAACAGGGTCGGTTCTGGAGGCCAGGCCAGCGGGGAACGCAACGACACCCGCAACCAGATCGGTTCCAACGGAGAAATCAACTCAACCCACACATCCCAGCTACGTCCATTGGCGACAACCATCGGGCAATGGGCGAGACGCTGGCAGAGCTCCTGCTGCAAGGCCTGTGCCTGCTGCGCCAAGGCCGGTGGCGGAGGTGGGTCACTGGCGGGCTTCTCAACCACCGCCAATGGCAACCCTGTGAGTTCTGACACCAGATGGGGCGGATAGCGCTCCAGTGACAACTCCGTAAGCCGCACATTCAGAGCGAGATCCCGTCCCAGTTGAACCGTCTGCAAAGCCTCCACTTGGCGGCCAAACAGCATCTGCAACGCCAGCAAACACAGCGCCCAGCTGCCGCAGCCCACGGCAAGCCAACGAAGCAAACCGGCAAACAGTCGTGACCAGCGACGGGACACACGCATCAGCGACAAGCGCTAACGGGAACGCGGCATCCCATCCGGCACGAACACATAGCCATAGCCCCAAACCGTTTGGATATAGCGCGGGCGACTGGGATCTGGCTCCACCAACTTGCGCACCCTTGACACCTGCACATCCATGCTGCGGCTATCCGTGTCGCAGCCAGGTCCACGCGCTAATTCGATCAGGCGTTCACGGGATAACGGGCGATGGGGATGTTGAACAAACGCAGCTAAGAGGCTGAATTCACCACTGGTGATCACCACAGGCGTGCCATCACGGCTGAGGGTGCGGGCGGAGAGGTTGAGCACCATGTCTCCGAAACTGACATCGCCTCCCTCGGCGAGTGGTGTGCCGGCAGGCAACGAGCTGCGACGACGAAGCACGGCATCGATCCGGGCGGACAGCTCACGGGGCAAAAAAGGCTTGCCGAGGTAATCATCTGCCCCTTGCTCGAGGCCAATGATCCGATCCACACCTTCCCCCCGCGCGGTGAGCATCACCACGGGCAAATCGTCTCCGGAATCGCGCAGGCGTCGTAAGGCCGTTATTCCATCATCGCCAGGCATCATCAAATCCAACACCACCAGATCGGGGCGCTGAAATTCAAGCCGTGCCTCAAATTGCTTCACATCACTGAGGCAACGCACATCGTAGCCCTGATCGATCAGATAGGTGCCAACCATTTGACGAAGTTCAGGATCGTCATCGACAACCCAGATCATTGAGGAACGTGCCATGGCGTTCGGACGAGGGAGACGACGACTGAAGCGATCGTATGCAGATCAATCCCGACTGTCTTGAGAACGCGGACCCTGTCACAGCTTGGAAAGCTCCGGTCATGATTGAGTCATCCCCGCGACCAAGGATCTTCATAAACTTGATGGCATGACAGACCTCCCTCCACGCTGGTGCTACATGGGAGTGGTCGCTTCCTGCGCGGCCACGCTCGTGGCGTCGCTCGCCTGGCTGCCACCGGCCTTGGCTCAAGACGACATTCGCCGTTATGGCCTGCGGATGGAAGCGATGTTTGTGCGCATGGATACCAACCGCGATGGACGCTTGGTGCCGGCCGAGGTGCGCGGTCAGCCTTATCTAGAACAGCGCCTACGCAGACTCAATTCCCGTGGCTTTCTGTTGCTTCAAGATCTGCACACGCGATCACAGCATGACAGCGGGCCCCGTCTTCAACGCCATTTTGTTCAAGCTGACCGCAATCGGGATGGCCGTTTAAACCAAGACGAAGCCCAAACCCTTCCTTGGGTGTCGCGCCATTTCGCCAGCCTCGATCGCAACAGCGATGGATTCATTAATCTGCGTGAACTTTGGGCTTTGCAAAAAGCTTTGGCACCGCGTAAACGCCCTTAACTATTAAGCCCGTGGCGGAGTTCTCTGCCGGGGCGGCATCGAACGACGGCGCCGCTTGATGGATGAGCGTTGGGGAGCAACAACCAAGCGGACCATGGCGTGCACGAGTCGCATGCCACCGGCCAACAAACACCCAAACCCCAGCAGCAGCACCCCTGCGATCAACACAACCAGCGCTAAACCCAACAAGGCGGTCAGCAACGTGACCACGCCGTTGATCAGGTCGGTCATCATCTCGCTGACCAACGTCAATGCATTGGCGCGCTGGGGTAACCAAGCGAGAAAGGCCAACAAGCCGACGCCCAGCAGGACCATCAGCACACCGTCAAAAGCTTGTCGCCAAGGAGGAGGCAATGGACGAGGCCGTCGCGTCTGAAAGACACGCCGCTCGCGATCACTCCCTTTCGACCCCCTCAAGCGCATAGGCTTCATGGTTCTAAGGTGTGGCCAGCGCCTCGCATCCAGCGCGCAAAATCCTCCACCACCAGTTCATTCGGGCAGTGGACCAAGGTGAGATCACCGACGGTGCAATCGCCGTAGCCGCTGTGATGAAGCGTGAGGTGATAGCCCGTGCCGCTCAGCCCGCAGACTTCGGGATCACTCCGCACCACAACATCGAGGGACGCTCCGATCCGAGCGACCCGTCGCCGCAGGTCCGACCAACTCGCTGCCATCCGAACCCGAGACACTCACTGGTCCTAATTCTCCCGTCCTTCAAGAGAACGTCAACGACTCTTACGGACCCTGTGGTGCATCGGATGACGCGCTGCTTTCAGGGTCTATGGCTGGCTGAGACGTGGAGGTTGGTTCCTTTGCCGATGGCGTGGGCTTTGGGTCAGGCAACGGAAGCAGCAACGTCAACAGAGCGACGGCCGCCAGCGTGGATCCACCCAACAAGGGTGCGGCAAACCGTTTGATCAATGGAATGCGGTCGGCCAATTCGCGTCGTGCCAACGGGCGATCGTTGTGTGCCATCCAGCCAATCTGCACGCGCGGATCCAAGCGCATGGCATCGAGGCAACGCACCAAATCGGCAAGCTCCGCATCATCCAGATGAAGGGCCAATGGCTCCACCTCTGGCTGACTGCTGCGCAACTCCAACCGGTGACCACCGGACGCCGCTGGGGCCAAATGCACCGGCGACTCAGGCGATCCACAGGGCTTGCTCACCCCCGAGAGCAAATAACGGACATAGGGCAACACCGTGGCCAACATCGCTTCAAGATGTTCACGCCGACCCTCCAGGGTGGGAGAGCCAATGAACTCAAGTTTCCAAGACGAGAGGATTCCGAGCACATGGTCACCATGGTCAGCGGAACTATCCGGTAGCCCTTGCACCATCAGGCGGGCCGCCGTTTGGTCATAGCGGTAGGTGAGCTTGAGCATTCCGACAGAGACAAGCGAACAAAGGCGAACAAGCGAGCACCCCAAAGGGAACTGCTGCGATTAAGGCGTGGGATCTTGCAAACTGGCACGCAGCCGACCAATGCCACCGGGTCCGGCCGCCAGCGCCAACGTCAGCACCAGCTGACGCTGCAATGGCGCAGAGCGATCGCTGGCGAGTAATCGCTGCACAGCACAACGGCGCAAGTTCATACGTTCAGAGATCAAGTCGCGCAACCGCTGATCCACAAGCGCCCAGCGTTGGTGGTTGCGCTCATCCGGTTCCCGGCTGGAGAGAAGCTGATGAAGCATGGGATACAGACGATCAGCCATGGCACAAACCACGCGGATCAACGCTTCAATTTCAACGGCATGCAAAGGAGTACGGCGCGTCGAGCGCCGCAGCGGATTGGCACAACGCCGCTTCCAGAGTTCAACCCGATTGGGGAACAACTCGGAATAACCAAGCTGCTGCGTGGTCCAGAGCATGGCCTCACCGCCGTTGAGGTCCAACGCTTCCACGGTGAGCAACAGCAGGTCGAGTCGTTCCAATCCCCGTCGGTTGAGAGCTATCGAAGACTCCAGAGAACTCGCGCCGCTGGCGTCGGTGAGTTCAGGGGATGCAGAGACGTTGGTCATGGCTGCGATGATGCCAGGACTCAGGCCTCTTCGTCACCCTTCATTGGATCTAAAACGTTTAATTCGCGATATCCCTGACTTCCCAAAGCCAGGAATCCTGTTTCGAGACATCACACCACTGCTACGGCATCCAGAGGGCTGGCGCAGCGTGATGAACCAAATGGGCACGCTTTGTGAGCAACTCAAGCCTGATGTGATCGTTGGCATCGAATCGCGAGGATTCATTGTGGGCACTGCCCTGGCCACGGACCGCAAGTTGGGCTTCGTGCCAGTGCGCAAACCAGGCAAATTGCCCGGCGAGGTGCTGGGCATCGACTATGCCCTGGAATATGGCACCGATCGCCTTGAGATCCATGCCGATGCCTTTCCAGCGGGAGCCCGGGTGTTGCTGGTGGATGACCTACTCGCAACTGGAGGAACAGCGGCGGCGGCGGCGCAATTGATCCGTCAGGCGGGGGGAGAGCTGGTGGGTTGCAGCTTTGTGATCGAACTTGCTGCTTTAAACGGGCGACAGAAACTGCCGGAGACAACACCGGTTCAATCCTTGGTGATGTACTCCTGATCACCCAGCCAATCCAGCACCTGTTGGTATTGGCTGAGAGTGAGAAATCCAAAACTCCACAACACAACGGGGAGTGGAGCTTGTTCCAACTCAGCTTGGCGCTGCCCGAGCTGAAGGGCGTTCTCGCTCAGATCAAATTGATCCTGCAAAAAACGCAGAAGCGGTGGGGAGACCTGGGGCTGAGGATCACTGCTGAACACCATGGCATCCACCAACCTCTCCCCACTGTGGCAAAGGTTGAACGACTGTCATCGGTCCATCGCTCATTGCTTGCAAACAAACCCTGCGAAGAACCGGCAGGCGCTGCATCAACCACAGGGCAGAGGTGCGCAAGGGAAGCAAGGGCCAAAAGCGGTTGGAGAACAAACGCAAGAGGGCATCTGTGCTCAAGACAATCAGCACCAGATCAGGCAAACGGCAGCGGCCGTAATCACGCACCAAACGGTGCAAGGAGCTGGGCTGATCGCGGTGCATCGCCACCAGATCAAGCAGATCCGACACATCCCGCCAACAGAGGTTCAAGCCCTGTCCACCCACGGGGTGGCATCGATGCCCCGCTTCACCAACCAGCAAGCGACGACCACGGCCCAGACGGGGTGCCAGGCTTAAGTTGAGTGGCACAGCCATCGGCTGATCCAGGAGTGCATCTGGATTGATCCCATCCGGCAACACCGTTGCCAGCAGATCGAGCAGAGCCACGGGCGGCAGCGCGGCCCGCTGGCGACACCGATCCAAAGGAGCACTCCACACCAGCTGAAACACCTGCCCCCCCAGGGGCAAGACAGCAAAAGGGCCTTCACTGCGGAAGAGCTCATAGGCAGTGGCTGGTGCAACTCCGCGCAACAGCACTTTCATGGTCAGGCAACCCTGCCGGTATGGCATCGACCACAACGGAAAACCCCATGCGCGACGGTGAGGCGAACGGGGCCCATCGCAAGCGATCTGCAGGTCAAAACCTTCAGCCGATATCAACAATCCAGTGGAGCATTCATCTCCGAGTCGTAAGCAAAGCCCCGATTGGGCCTGCAAACGCTCGATGAGCAACTGCATCAAAGGCTTGTGATCAAGAATCCAGCCGATCGCTCCAGAGGAACGATTCACGGGAGCCAAATCATCAAGACCAAACCACACCTGCGGCGCAACCGCCTGATCGCTGAGACGCAGCCGGCGGAATGGAACGCAATGGGGCTCCAGATCAGCCCAAAGACCTAAACGCTGCAACAAACGCCGAGAGGAATGGGTGATGGCGTAGGCACGACTACGGGACGCGATTTGGTCCTTGGAGAGGGGATCGAACAGATCAACCCTGCAACCCAACCGGGCCAAACCAAGAGCCAGCAGCGCCCCCGTGGGACCAGCTCCAGAAATCGAAACCGACAGAGACCCCTGAGGATCTCTGTCGGTTGTGAACTGCTCAATGGTGAGAGCAGACGATGCAGCCATAGTGCGGGACGCAAGCACCGAAGGTGCTCAGAATCCAACCATCCAATCAGCCCAAGCCCAGCAAGCCGCGGGTGAAAGCTTCACCACCCAGCGCAAACTCGGTGGCCAGCAGGGCAATAAAACCAAGCATGGCCATGCGTCCATTGAGCTTTTCAGCGCGGTCGTGAAAGCCCCAACCATTCTCTGCTTCCACCACTTCCATACGGGGCTCAGTGGCGAAGGCATTCAGACGACCACCGTCTTCGGTTGTGACGGCCGCGCCACGGATGGTGGGGGCATTGGATGAAGTGGTCTGAGCCATGGCCTTGTTCGCCTCTTTAAGCAGTGTAACCCAATATTACGAAACTTTGCGAAGCTGATCACGTGGAGGTGGCCCCGGGCGGACATCAACGCCGAGCCCGACCTCCGAGGCGGAATCGACAGAGCTCTTCAAACGCTGGGCGCAACAAAAAGGGATACTCACCAGCCCAACAACGCAGACCTGGTAACCAGGCATCTGTTAAGGCCGCAATCCGCGAGAAATCCTTGCGATCGCTAAGCACCAAACAACGAATGCGAGCCCCAGGACGGATCTGACCATGGACTTTGGTCATGGGAAAACTCAAACGGCCGAGATAGCCGTCTTCATCGGCGAGTTCCAACACCATCCAGGTGCGTCGATTTTCCACCAACTCCAGATCACCGCGCTGGTTGGCTTGCTCGCGGCGACTTTCAACCCGTTCCTGCGTGAACGCATCCACCACCTCGCCATCAAACAACGCCGCCGACGGATAGCGCCGTAGCGTCGCATTGCGGCGACCCGCCTCAAGGATCGGCCCCCAAAGCACATAAAGCAAAAACACCACGCCGATCAGCAACCAGATCGAACTCCAGCGATTGGACAACTGGCTCTGGCTGATCAACAGGGTGATCACACCACCAATGGTGGCGATCATCACCCGCTGCAAAACCTTGCGAGGATCCCCTAAACAAGCTGCAAATTGCGTGCTGGTCGCCACCGCCGGGATCAGGCGCTGAAGTTCTCCAGGCTTGAGGGGAATCAGCATGGATCAAAGAAACGGGTCACAACCACAAACTCAGAGCAGCCGTTCAAGGCCATAAACCAGGGTTCCAAGCTGACGCACCTTGCGGACAGTCAGCAACACGCCAGGCATGTAGGCCGACCGATCAATCGTGTCGTGGCGGAGGGTGTAGGTCTCACCAGGGGCGCCAAACATCACCTCCTGATGGGCCACCAGCCCAGGCAAACGCAAGGCGTGAAGACGAAGACCACTCGGGCGCACACCCCCACGGCTGCCTTCGAGGGATTCGTGCTCGTCGACCTCAGCAGGGTTAAAGGTTTTGCCCAACTCCTCCATCAATTCTGCCGTTTTGATGCAGGTGCCACTCGGTGCATCAGCTTTGCGGTTGTGGTGCAGCTCGGTGAGCTCCGCGTGGTCGTAAAAACAGGCCGCTGCAGCCGCGGCTTGCTGCAAAAGCACCATGCCCACCGAGAAATTGGGAATCACAGCACCTCCCACAGACGCTTTCTCTGCAAAGACCTGGAGGTCGTGTAACTGCTCTGGAGATAAGCCCGTGGTGCCGATCACGGGATGCACGCCATAGGCAATGGCGGCCCGGGTGTTCCCATAAACAACCGAAGGATGGGTGAAATCCACCATCACCGCTCCAGCGCCAGGCCCTTGATCACGCACCGCCTGACTCACTGCACACAAACAACCCTCCAGATCGGAGGTCACAGCCACATCAAGCGGGCCGAGGCCTAGCGCTTCGCCCACATCAACACCCTCTTGGTTCGGCGTGGTGTCGATGGCACCCACCAGTTGGCAATCAGCTGCGCCAACAACGGCCTTCACCACCTCAGCGCCCATCCGCCCCAACGCGCCCGCAACAACCACGTTGATCTGATCGGCAGGACGGGCCTCAATCATGGCGGCAAAAAGCAAACAAAAAAGTCAATATGCCCGATACCCCAGCACAGCTCGCTTCACGGGGGGCGCAAAGGCGGGGGATGGTGTGGATAAGACGCGGGTGGTGCGACCAGCCCGAGAGAGCCCGTTGTGCCATCTGGACCACCGCCCGACCCAGCGATCACCCGATTGCCGGGACAGCATGGCAACTATGTAACTGCTTAACGCTGAAACTCACGCCAGAGTCTTCATTCTCGTAGTGTCTTCACATAGCTCAATGCATGCCGATGTTCACGCAGGTCCGCTCTTCCGATCGCCGTGTCGTCCCTGCTGAGCCCAATCACCACAGGTCGGTCATGAAGGCTGTGTATGTGGTGCTTGAACCGCAATATCAAAACGCCCTAACCCAGGCGGCCACGAGCCTGAATGCACAAAACGGTGCCCTCGGCATCGAGCTCTGTGGCTATTTGATCGAAGAACTGAGAGACGAAGACAACTATGCAGATTTCTGCGCCGATGTTGCGCAAGCCGATGTCTTTGTGGCGTCGCTGATTTTTATTGAAGATTTAGCCGAAAAGGTGGTCGATGCGGTCACCCCCCATCGCGACCGCCTCAAGGCCGCTGTGGTGTTCCCCTCCATGCCGGAGGTGATGCGTCTCAATAAATTGGGCAGCTTCTCGATGGCCCAGCTCGGGCAGAGCAAAAGTGCGATCGCTGGCTTCATGAAGAAGCGCAAGGAGTCTGGCGGCGCCGGCTTCCAAGACGCCATGCTCAAGCTTCTCAACACCTTGCCCACGGTGTTGAAGTACCTGCCCGTGGAAAAGGCGCAGGATGCTCGCAGCTTCATGCTGAGTTTCCAGTATTGGTTGGGCGGTACGCCAGACAATCTCCGCAACTTCCTGCTGATGCTTGCGGATAAGTACGTCTTCCCTGCTGCTGAGGGGGAGAACCGTCCCGAACTCGCCGTTGCCGAGCCTGAGGTGTTCCCCGATCTGGGCATTTGGCATCCCTTGGCCCCGAGCATGTTCGAGGACCTCAAGGAATATCTGAACTGGACCGCAAGCCGGCAGGACCTCAGTGACGAGGCGCGCCAGGGCCCAATGATTGGTCTTGTGCTGCAGCGCAGTCACATCGTCACTGGCGACGATGCCCACTACGTGGCAGTGATTCAAGAATTGGAATTCCGCGGTGCGCGGGTGTTGCCGATTTTCTGTGGCGGGCTTGATTTCTCAAAACCCGTCAACGCCTTCTTCTACGACCCCCTCAATCTCGATCAGCCCTTGGTGGATGGTGTGGTGTCACTCACCGGCTTCGCTCTCGTCGGTGGTCCCGCCCGCCAAGACCACCCCAAAGCGATTGATGCCCTGAAACGCCTCAACCGTCCCTACATGGTGGCGCTGCCACTGGTGTTCCAAACCACCCAAGAGTGGGAAGACAGCGATTTAGGCTTGCACCCTGTGCAAGTTGCTCTACAAATCGCTATTCCTGAACTCGATGGTGCCATCGAACCCATCGTGTTGTCTGGTCGTGATGACGCCACAGGTAAGGCGCATACGTTGCAAGACAGGGTGGATGCCATCGCTGAACGGGCCATTCGCTGGTCGTCGCTGCGGATCAAGCCCCGCCAAGAGAAGAAGCTCGCCATCACTGTGTTCAGCTTCCCTCCCGACAAAGGGAACGTGGGAACAGCGGCCTATCTCGATGTCTTCGGTTCGATCCACCGGGTTCTCGAAGAGATGAAGGCCAAGGGCTACGACGTGCGGAATCTGCCCCGCGATGCCAAAACCCTGATGGAGGAGGTGATCAATGATCCCGAAGCCATGGAGGGTGCTCCAGAACTGTCGATCGCCCACCGCATGAGTGTGGAGGAATACGAGCGCCTGACGCCCTATTCCGAGCGACTCGAAGAAAACTGGGGCAAACCTCCCGGTAACCTCAACAGCGACGGACAAAACCTCCTGGTTTACGGCCGTCATTTCGGCAATGTGTTTGTTGGCGTCCAGCCCACCTTCGGCTACGAAGGTGACCCCATGCGTCTGCTCTACTCCCGTAGCGCTAGCCCTCACCACGGTTTCGCGGCCTATTACACCTACCTGGAAAAAATCTGGAAAGCTGACGCCGTTCTCCACTTCGGCACCCATGGCTCCCTGGAGTTCATGCCCGGTAAGCAAATGGGGATGAGTGAAACCTGTTATCCCGATTCACTGATTGGTGCACTGCCCAATCTCTACTACTACGCGGCCAATAATCCATCGGAAGCCACCATTGCCAAGCGCCGTGGCTATGCCTCCACCATTAGCTACCTCACCCCCCCTGCTGAAAATGCCGGGCTTTATAAGGGCCTCAAGGAACTAGGAGAACTGGTCGGTTCTTATCAGCAATTGCGTGAGGGCGGCCGTGGCGTTCAGATCGTGAACACGATTGTTGAAACCGCCCGACAGTGCAACCTCGACAAAGACATTGATCTCCCTGAAAACGATACCGCCAACCTCGATCTTGAAGGCCGCGATGCGTTGGTGGGTGCGGTCTACCGCCAATTGATGGAGATCGAAAGCCGTTTGCTGCCTTGTGGGCTGCACACCATTGGTAAACCACCAACGGCGGAAGAAGCCATCGCCACGTTGGTCAATATTGCTGCTCTTGAACGGGAGGAGGATGGTCTGCGCTCACTCCCGGGCCTGCTGGCCGAGGCCATGGGCCGCACAATCGAGGATGTTTACAAAGGCAATGACGACGGTGTGCTGGCCGATGTTGAGCTCAACCGCACCATCACGGAAACCAGCCGTGCCGCCATTGGATCCATGGTGCGTTCCGTCACGGGTTTAGACGGTCGCGTCAATCTGCGCGGCAACTTTGGCTGGCTGATGGATCTCCTGACCAAATTCGGCTTCAAGCTGCCAAGCCCCTGGTTGCGGGCCTGTTGCGGCGCTGGTTTTACCAGCATCGATTCCGTCGAACTGGACAAACTGTTTGCCTATTTGCGCTTCTGCCTGGAACAGGTGTGTGCCGATATGGAAATGGAAAGCCTGCTGCGGGCCTTGGATGGGGAATACGTTCTGCCCGGACCTGGTGGTGATCCCATTCGGAATCCCGGCGTCCTGCCCAGTGGCAAGAACATTCATGCGCTTGATCCCCAGGCCATTCCAACCCGTGCCGCAGTCGCCGCTGCAAAAGGGGTGGTGGACAAACTGATTGAACGCCAGAAAGAGGAGCAAGGCGCTTGGCCTGAAACCATCGCCTGTGTGCTGTGGGGCACCGACAACATCAAAACCTATGGCGAATCCCTGGCTCAGATCCTTTGGTTCATTGGCGTCCGGCCCGTACCCGATTCCCTGGGCCGCGTGAACAAGCTGGAACTGATTCCTCTTGAAGAGCTGGGTCGCCCCCGCATCGATGTGGTGGTGAACTGCTCAGGCGTCTTCCGCGATCTGTTTATCAATCAAATGGCTCTGATTGATCAAGGTGTGAAGATGGCCGCTGAAGCCGAAGAACCCCTCGAGCAAAACTTTGTGCGCAAGCACTCCCTGGAGCAAGCCGAGAAGGATGGCACCAGCCTTCGCGATGCAGCATGCCGCGTGTTCTCAAACGCCAGTGGCAGCTACAGCTCCAACGTGAACCTTGCGGTGGAAAACAGCACCTGGGAGGAGGAAGGTGAATTGCAGGAGATGTATCTCTCACGCAAGACCTTCGCCTTCAATGCCGACAATCCCGGCGAAATGAATCAGAAGCGTGAGGTGTTCGAATCGGCGATGAAAACTGCCGACGTTACTTTCCAAAACCTCGATTCCGCCGAGATCTCCCTCACCGATGTGAGTCACTACTTTGACAGTGATCCCACCAATTTGATCAAAGGCCTGCGTGATGACGGAAAAGCTCCCACGAGCTATATCGCCGACACCACAACAGCCAATGCGCAGGTGCGATCCCTCAGTGAGACCATTCGCCTCGACTCGCGCACCAAACTTCTCAATCCGAAGTGGTACGAGGGCATGCTCGATTCTGGCTATGAAGGTGTGCGTGAAGTGGCCAAACGGCTGAACTTCACTCTCGGTTGGAGTGCCACCAGTGGCTCCGTTGACAACTTCGTTTATGAGGAAGCCAACGAGACCTTCATTAATGATCCTGAGATGCGCAAGCGTCTTCTTGAACTGAATCCCCACAGTTTCCGGCGGATTGTGGGCACACTTCTGGAAGTCAATGGCCGCGGCTATTGGGAGACGTCTGACGAAAACATCCAGCAATTGCAGGAGCTCTATCAAGAGGTGGAAGACAAAATTGAGGGTGTGGCCTGACCACAGTCAGGCCAATTTCAATTAATCCAATCATCCATCGCCACCTGCTCCCTCGCGGAGCAGGATTTTTACTGGTTCAGCACCAAGCTGACAACGTTTAGAACAAAGCGTGTCGAGGTCGGCACGCCCAGTCAAACGCAAACGATTGGATGCCCAAAAGCTATAAAGACGATCCACCAAAGCACCGATGAGCGGCCAGGTGGTTGGTGCATAAAGCCAACCAAGACCCACCAAGCGATAGGCCTCGCGAAACACCGCCACGTCCGTCAAAACGGAGCCATCGGCACGAATGGCATGAATCCTGGCCATGGCCTGGCGATAGTGAATGCCACCCCACTGCTCAGGGGCATAGTCCTGGGCATTCACGTCCACAAACACGATCTGGCCAGCACGATCGCGTTGGCGCAGAAAGCGCACCTCGCGCACACATAACGGGCAAGCGCCATCGAAGAGCAGCGTCAATGCAGCCTGATGAGTGGTCAAGGAAACAACGCAATCAATGCCTGTTTTTAGCGAACTGGCCAAACCGCTGAGGACATCTGAACCACCTGGCGAATTGGGGCCACATCATGGACGCGCACCACAGCGACGCCAGCAGCCACAGCTCTTGCACAAACGGCAGCTGTGCCCCAAAGCCGGGCCTTAGCCCTCGGCTCTTCCAGCACAGCACCAATAAAACGTTTGCGCGAAGGGCCCAACAGAATGGGAACACCGGGCGCTACCACGCGCTCGAGCTGCTGTAGCAGGGTGAGGTTTTGGTCGGTGGTCTTAGCAAATCCCAGGCCTGGGTCCCAAATCAACTGATCACGCTGAACCCCAGCTTGAACAGCACGATCACTGGCCTCCTCCAGCGCCTCCAGAACATCCCGCACCAGATCTGGCCCGTAGGTCGTCAGCGAGTCCATGGTTTGACTATCGCCACGACTGTGCATCAGCACATAGGGGCAACGTGCCGCAGCGATCAAAGGCAGCATGGCCGGATCACGACGACCGCCACTGACGTCATTGATCCAATTCGCGCCAGCAGACAACGCTGCTTCAGCCACGGCGGCAAGAAAGGTGTCAACGGAAATCACGGCTTGCGGATGTGCCGCACGAATCGCTTTGAGCGCAGGAAGAAGCCGACGAAGCTCCTCCTCAGCCCCCACCTCTTCCGCACCAGGCTTGGTGCTTTGCGCACCCAGATCAATCACAGCCGCTCCCGCTTTCAGCTGCTTGGTTGCTTGAAGCAGGGCCCGCTCGGTGGTCTGATACAGGCCACCATCGCTGAAGGAATCAGGGGTGAGGTTGATCACCCCCATCACGGCCGTTCTCCGCCCCCATCCATCGGGCCAGTGAAGGCGGAACTGATCAGCCATCAGCGTCAGCCCACCTGATAGTTGGCGATACGTGCAAAACTGTCGGCCTCCAGCGAGGCTCCTCCCACCAACACACCGTCGATATCGCTCATCGACATCAGTTCATCGATGTTGCCAGGTTTCACAGATCCGCCGTATTGAATGACCAAATCAGGGGATCCCACCCAACTGCGAATCAATCCGCAGATGCGGTTGGCTTCGCTGCTCTCGCAGGTTTTACCAGTACCAATGGCCCAGATGGGCTCATAGGCCACGATCAGTTCGGAGGGGTCCAGGCCCTCAAGCCCCTGCTCAACCTGACGACGGATCACCCGCTCTGCTTCTCCGCGGGTGCGCTGTTCATCGCTTTCACCCACACACACAATCGGAATCAACCCATTGGTCTGGGCTGAGCGGGCGCGGCGGTTGATTTGCTCGTCACTCTCACTGAAATATTTGCGCGGCTCACTGTGGCCAACAATGGCGTAAGCAACACCGTGCTCAAGAAGCATGGAGGGTGCAATTTCTGCGGTGTAGGCACCATGCCCCTCCCAGTGCACGTTTTGGCTAGAGAGCTGCAAGCCAGACCCCTTGGCCAACTCAGCCATGGTGGACAGGGCCGTGAACGGAGGAGCAATCACCAGATGGCGGTCGTTGGGGGTGTCACGAACCAACGGCACAAACGCGGCCATCCATTCCCTGGCCTGGGCACAGGTCATGTGCATTTTCCAGTTGCCAGCGATCACCGGTTTGCGCACGCTTGAGCCCTCGCACAGTCAGCAGCAGCCAACTTACGGTCTGGCGCGGGTGGTGTGGCTTTAAAGCCCAGTGACCTCGGCCTGATCGCTGCCCAACGTCACACGATCCGTGAGCTGCAACTGGCGCCCACGCCGGGTTTCCACTGCACCATTCACCCTGACCTCACCAGCCTGGATCCGCATCTTGGCTTCTCCTCCCGTGGCCACCCAGCCCTGCCACTTCAAAAATTGATCGAGCCGCATGGGCAATGAAGCATCCGATAAACCATTGATAGTGTGACGCCATGCTGAAACAGTCCGAAGCGGGCTTTCGCAGACTGCTGCCGCTGCTGCGTCCCCATCTCCGCCAATTGAGCCTGGGGCTCATCTGCATGGGCGTCTATGTGGGCAGCTTCCTGCACCTACTCAATCTGGCGGGTGACCTCTTTCCTGCCCTGGGCTCCAGAGATCTCAATCGTGTGCTCGCCCTGATCGCCCAGGGGGTGTTGATTTTTGCAGTGCAGAAGGTTGCCCAATTCGGGCAAGACTCCCTGCTGGCAGGCCCCGCCCTGCAGGTGAGCCAACAACTGCGCAGCGATTTATTCAGCCGGCTGCAAACCGTGGAGCTGGGTGCGCTTGAAAAACTCTCCGCTGGCGACCTGACCTATCGACTCACCGAAGACGCCGATCGCGTCAGCGAGGTGCTGTACAAGTCTGTGCACGACACACTGCCCAGTGTGTTGCAACTGACGGCTGTCCTCGGTTACATGCTGTGGCTGGATTGGAAACTGACAGCGTCGATTCTGTTGTTAGCGCCGCTGATTATTTGGCTGATTAGTTTGTTTGGCTCCAGAGTGATGGATGCCACTGAACGCAGTCAGAAAAAAGTGAGCGAGTTGGCGGGACTGCTCGGGGAAGCGATCGAGGGACTCCCGCTGGTGCGGGCCTTTGCTGCTGAACCCTGGCTCCAAGGCCGATTTGAAGACGAAATCGATCAATACCGGCAGGCGCGGCATCGCACCTACAACCTTGTGGCCCTGCAGCATCCCGTGGTGGGGATGATTGAAGTGGTGGGCCTATTTTCCGTGCTGGGTCTGGCGGCCTGGAGGATCCAAAGCAATGACCTGAGCATCGCTGGCCTCAGCAGCTACCTCACAGGGCTCGTGGTGTTAATCGACCCCATTGCCCATGTCACGAACAATTTCAACGAGTTCCAGCAGGGACAAGCTTCTCTGCGCAGGCTTCGTCAAATCGAGCAGCAACCCCAGGAAGCGGCTGACCCCACCCCCTCCATCCCGATCGGTCGCCCCCAGGGCCATCTGCAGCTTCAAGGGGTCAATTTCGCCTACGGCAACGGCGATCCTGTGCTTTACGACATCAACCTCTCAATCACCGCCGGCCAGGTGGTGGCACTCGTGGGGCCATCGGGTGCAGGCAAAAGCACCCTGTTTTCCCTCTTACTGCGATTCAACACGGCCCAAACGGGTCACATCCTTCTTGATGGCAACAACCTGTCGCAGGTGAAGGCGAGGGAATTACGGCAGCAGATGGCCCTCGTGCCCCAGCGCACCACAGTCTTTTCAGGAACCATCGCGGAAGCGATCCGCTTTGGCCGCCCCGCCAGCCAAAGCCAGTTGATGGAGGCAGCCCGGCTTGCAAACGCCCACGATTTCATCATGGCCCTACCGAAGGGCTACGACACACAACTGGAAGAACGCGGCACCAATGTGTCTGGGGGGCAACTCCAACGGATCGCCATCGCCCGTGCTGTGCTGGGTAACCCTGCCGTGCTGCTCCTGGATGAGGCCACCAGCGCCCTCGATGCTGAAGCTGAAGCCGCGGTTCAGCTGGGGTTACGACAAGCCATGCAGGGACGCACCGTGTTGGTGATTGCCCATCGGCTCGCGACAGTGCAAGAAGCTGATTTGATCGTTGTGCTCGACAAGGGCCGCATCAGCGAACAAGGCACCCATGATCAACTGATGCACAGCAATGGCCGTTACCGCGAACTGTGTGAGCGCCAACTCATTCGTATCAACGCGCCCTCGAATGCCTAATGGAACCCTCGCAGAATCCAAAGCCAAGCCAATCCCAAAGTGAGGCATCCACAGCCTTCCAGCGGTGGGAGTACCGGGTGGTCCATGTCAACATCAACAACGATGCACCTCCACAACCACCAACACCTGAGGCGGCCAGTCAAAAACTCCAGGGATCTCTCAGTCCGGAATTTATCCAGCGGGAATTCCCACAGATGTACCAGAAGCAGTCTGTGCAGCAGCAGCACCCTGCCGCGCAACTGCAGGATTTTCTCAATCGTTTAGGCAACGAAGGCTGGGAGCTTGTTGAAACCAGCCAAGTGGGAGGGTTGTTGATGTTCTTCTTTAAACGGCTACGGAGTGTCCAACCCGACGCCACAACCGACCAGCCCAGCTCTGAACGTGGAGATAACGCCGGTAAAATCCCCCAGTCAGACAAGGAATCATGACCAGCTCCGTCCCTTCCCAGGACCAAAACCCTGTGCTCACCTTTGAGGGCAAGCGCTATGACCTCAATGCACTTCCTGAGGAGCTCAAGGAGTTGGTGCGTGGCATGCAAGTGGCAGATGCCCAACTGCGCATGCATGAAGACACCCTCAAGGTTCTGGCTGTCGGTCGCCAGTCGCTGGCGATGCAGCTCAATGAGCGCCTCAAAGACATCACCCCCCTAGCCAACGAAGGCTGAAAAAGCAACGCTGCTGCTGCCCAGAAGCGGTATCACGCCAGCAAAAAGCCTCCGCAATGCGGAGGCTTTTTTATGCATAGGGTTTTTTAGGCATCAAGCCAGTGCGCTTCGCTGGCCTGGATCCATCGCTAGGAGGAAAAACGATAATTCCGCGTCAATCTAAACACTGTTCCGGACAACAACAGCAAAGCAATCAAGTTTGGAATCGCCATCAGGCCATTCAGAGTATCGGCAACACCCCAAACAACACCACGATCACCCACCAGGGAACCAATCACCACAACCGAAACCCACACCACACGAAAAGGAAGAATTCCCTTCACTCCAAAGAGATATTCAGTGCAACGCTCGCCATAAAAACTCCATCCCAAAACAGTGGTGAAAGCAAACACGATCAATCCAAGCGTCACGATCCAACCCGACCCTGCAACGGCTTGATTAAACGCGGCGATAGATAGTTCCGCCCCAGACAAACCGCCGTCATAGACACCACTCACCAAGATCACAAACGCGGTGAGTGTGCAGATGATCATCGTGTCGATGAAGGTGCCAAGCATGGCAACAGTGCCCTGGCGCACAGGATCATCGGTGCGAGCAGCGGCATGGGCAATCGGCGCACTACCCAGACCAGCCTCATTGGAAAAGATGCCCCGTTTGAAGCCCATGAGGATCACCTGCATCAGGGTTCCCGATGCTGCTGCTTGGCCCGTGAAGGCGTTGGAAACAATCAATTCCACGGCCGTTGGAATTTTGGACGCGTTAACGAGAATGATGACAAGACAGGCGATCAGATAGGCAATCGCCATGAACGGAACAATCGCTGAAGCCGCTCGGGAGATGCGTCTAACGCCACCAAGAATCACAGCAAAAACCAGCGTTCCCAGAACAATGGCAGTCACTTCGCGGGGAATGCCAACGTCGAAAAGCGCGCTAGACACTTCAAAGCACTGAACACCATTGCCGATACCAAAGCCGGCCAACATGCCGAAAAGAGCAAAAAGTCCGCCGAGCCAAGCCCATTTGGGCCCTAGCCCTTTGCTGATGTAATACATCGGACCACCGACATGGTGTCCCAGTTCGTCCACCTCCCGGTAGTGAACAGCCAACACAGCCTCGGCGTATTTCGTCGCGATTCCAAAAAAAGCGATCAGCCACATCCAAAACACAGCGCCCGGACCGCCCAGGGCAATGGCACCAGCAACTCCAGCGATGTTGCCTGTTCCGATCGTGGCGGCCAGGGATGTCATCAGCGCCTGAAAAGGTGAAATATCACCGTCTGCAACCGTCTCTGGACGGCTCAACAACATCTGAACGCCGTAGCGCAGGCGCAAGATCGGCATAAAACGCAAGCCGACCATTAGAAAAATTCCAGTGATCGAAATCAGACCAACAGTCGGCCAACCCCATGCAAACGAATTGATTGGTTCGTTAATGGAGTTGACCAGACTGTCGAGGCCGGTGACTGCGGCAGACAAGATCATCGACGACGATCAAATCCCCATCAAAGCGAGAATTTGATCCAGCATTGTTCAGCAGGGACGCAAATCAACGAATTGGAACACTTGCTGATCGTGCAATCCTTCCGAGTCGACCGTGGCAACCACCCGCTCGCTCAGGATCCAGGGCCCCCCTTCCATCAAGGGCTGAAATGTATCCGTAAAGGCGTTCTTGCCCCCACGCGCTTCCCCTGTGGCTGGATCAGCGTATTGGCTTGTGTAGGTGTGGCTGAGGTAGCCCGCTCCGGTGTCGGTGGTCGACCCAGTGTGAATGGTCACCACTGTGCCGTGGATATGGCGATGCACCATGGTGACCACATCATCCTTGATGCGGTAGCGATCGCCTTCGCCCTTGCCACCAATGATCACCTCCAAGCCTTCATCGGTGGTGGCACCCGCCGTGAAGGTGTTGTCTCCGTGCACCTGATCAAAACTGCGACGCACGCGGTGAATCGCCACTTCCCACAGCTGCGAAGCAATGGCTTTCTGCACCTCGACATCGTCGATGCCCTCCACTGACGCTTTCAAATCAGCGCCAACGGTGAAGGTGCCCTCCACACGACGATCACCCTGGGTCCAAACGCAACGGCCCTGATAACCGCCAAAGCCAGGATCCCAGGTGTAGCGGTTTTCGTAAGCAGCTTGAAATGCGGCGCGACAATCCGTGCCGGGGGCAATCGCGGTGCTGAGGGCCTGAGTCACAACAAAAGCGAACAGATGTTCGAGTTCACCCTAATGGCTGGCGCCTTGGCGATGAACATCCTGCAAGGCATGGATCGTGAGACTTTCGGCTTGAAGGGCGGCAATCGCCTCAACAGCAGCACAGGCTCCAGCCAGGGTGGTGACCGTCGGGACGGAATAGTCGAGAGCCGCACGCCGGATGTAGCGATCATCGTGCGCCGCCTGACGACCAATCGGTGTGTTGATCGCCAACTGAATTCCGCCAGAACGAATGAGATCTTCAATGTTGGGTCGTCCTTCATGCACCTTGAGCACAGAACTGACCTCCAGTTCTGCCTCCCTCAGCACAGCCGCCGTACCAGACGTGGCCGTGAGCTCTAATCCCAGTTCAATCAAGCGGCGAGCCACTGGCACCAGAGCCTGTTTATCGCGGTCGTGGGTGGAAAGAAACACCCGACCGGCGGTGGGTAACGCATCCCCGGCACCCAGCTCAGCCTTGGCATAGGCCATACCAAACTCTTGCGCCGATCCCATCACTTCACCGGTGGAGCGCATCTCAGGACCAAGGACGGAATCGGCCCCAGGGAAGCGACGGAAAGGCAGCACGGCCTCTTTCACGCTCTGCAGTGGGGGCTTCGGTTCCTCGGTGAGCCCCACATCCGCCAGGGTTTCACCGGTCATCAGACGGGTGGCGATGCGCGCCAAGGGAACGCCAGTGGCCTTGGCCACAAATGGAACCGTTCGAGATGCACGGGGATTGGCCTCAATGATGTAAACGACCTCTTCCCCGGAGGCATCGCGCTGCACAGCGAACTGGAGATTGATCAATCCCTGCACCCTTAAGGCCACAGCCAGGGCCTCAGTCCATTGACGGATCAACCCAAGGGCGTGCTCTCCCAGCGACACGGATGGCAGACAACAAGCCGAATCTCCGGAATGGATGCCGGCGGGTTCGATGTGTTCCATCAAGCCACCGATCACCACTGTGCCCTCACGATCACAAAGGGCATCAACATCCACTTCAACGGCATTTTCAAGATATTGATCAATCAAAACGGGATGGTCTGGCTCCACTTGAACCGCTTCGACCATGTAGCGATTCAGTTCCTGTTCATCAAAGACCACCTCCATGGCGCGGCCGCCGAGCACATAGGAAGGACGCACCACCACCGGGTAGCCAACCCGTGCCGCCACAACTCGCGCTTCTTCCTCACTGCGGGCCAAACCATTGCGCGGTTGACGAATGTCGAGGTCTCGCAGAATCGCTTCAAACTGCTCACGATCTTCGGCCCGATCGATGGATTCCGGTGAAGTGCCCAAAATTCGCGTGCCGGTGCTGCGGCCTGCATCGCTCGTGAGCCAGCGGAGCAACGGCAGCGCCAGCTTCAGGGGGGTTTGACCACCGAACTGAACGATCACCCCTTCGGGACGCTCCGCTTCGATCACATTGAGCACATCCTCGAGGGTGAGAGGCTCGAAATACAACCGATCACTGGTGTCGTAGTCGGTCGACACCGTCTCGGGGTTGCTGTTGACCATCACCGTGGCGTAGCCCCGATCCTGGGCGGAGAAGGAGGCATGGCAACAGCAGTAATCAAACTCGATGCCCTGACCAATGCGATTCGGCCCACCACCCAAAATCATCACCTTGCGGCGATCTTCCGGTTGCACTTCCGAAGCGGCGGGCAGAGTTTCAAGGGAGCCCGTGCCAAGCAACCGGCGGACCGGGCGTTCATAGGTTGAGTAGTGGTATGGGGTTGTTGAGGCAAATTCAGCGGCGCAGGTGTCGACGGTTTTAAACACCGGGACAATGCCTTGCTGCTGACGGTGCTGCCTCACACGCCATTCATCACTGGCCGTTGCCCACGCGATCTGACGATCGGAATAACCCAACTGTTTGAGTTGAAGCAGGGCATCAGCATCCAATTGCTCCAGGTTGCGACCTTCGAGAAGGGACGCCTCAGCGTTTATCAATCCGCGAAGTTTGGCCAAGAACCAAGGATCAATGCGGCTGAGGGTGTGAATCTCCGCGTCAGTGCGGCCTTCCACCATGGCAGCGCGCACAGCCATGATCCGATCAGGCGATGCAGTGCGAAGACTGCGTTCAAGCTCCACCGCCGGGACAGCAGCATCAGGGCGATCGCAGCCCCATCCCGACAGACCGGTTTCGAGGGACCGCAACGCTTTTTGGAATGACTCTTCAAAGCAACGACCGATGGCCATCGCTTCACCCACCGACTTCATCGCGGTGGTGAGCACGGCTGGAGAACCCCGAAACTTTTCAAACGCAAAGCGGGGAATCTTCGTGACCACGTAATCAATCGTGGGCTCAAAGCAAGCGGGCGTTTTGCCCGTGATGTCGTTGAGGATTTCATCGAGGGTGTATCCCACGGCGAGACGGGCCGCAATCTTGGCGATCGGGAATCCGGTGGCCTTGCTGGCCAGGGCCGAGGAGCGACTCACCCGCGGGTTCATCTCAATCACCACCACATCCCCATCGGCTGGGTTGATGGCGAACTGAATATTGCTGCCGCCGGTGGCCACGCCAATCTCACGGATGATGGCGATCGATTGATCACGCAATCGCTGATATTCGCGATCCGTGAGCGTTTGGGCCGGTGCGACGGTGATCGAATCACCGGTGTGCACACCCATCGGATCCAAGTTTTCGATGCTGCAGACGATCACGACGTTGTCGACCTGATCGCGCATCACCTCCAATTCGAATTCTTTCCAACCCAGCAACGACTGCTCGATCAAAATCTGCGAAACGGGGCTGGCCTCCAGCCCGCTTTTGCAGATGGCGACGTATTCCTCAGGGTTGTAGGCAATGCCGCCACCACTTCCCCCAAGGGTGAAAGCGGGGCGAATAATGCGTGGAAACGTGCCGATGGCAGCACCAACCGCTTCAGCTTCCTCCAGGCTGGAGGCGATGCCAGACGGGCACACCTTGACCCCGATCCTCTCCATCGCCTGCTTGAAAAGCTGACGATCTTCAGCCTTACGAATCGCCGGGAGGTCTGCACCAATCAGCTCAACGCCGTACTTCTCTAGCGTGCCGTTTTCCGCCAACGCCACGGCCAAATTCAACGCCGTCTGACCACCCATGGTGGGCAGAAGCGCATCGGGGCGCTCCTGATCGATCACACGCGTCACCACCTCAGGCGTGAGGGGTTCGATATAGGTGCGATCCGCGAGTTCCGGGTCGGTCATGATCGACGCGGGGTTGGAATTCACCAACACCACCTCGAAGCCATCGGCTCGGAGCGCCTTACACGCTTGCGTTCCTGAGTAATCAAACTCGCAGGCCTGGCCGATCACGATCGGGCCCGAACCCAGCAGAAGGATGCGACGAAGATCAGACCGCCGGGGCATGGGCTTCCTGAAGTAGCCAAACCTATCCAGCCTCCCATGCGGCAGGTCTCGGCCTACTACTCCACGAAGCCGTCAGTCGCTAGCGTGAGCAAACCCGGAAGATTCTTCAGAGGATTATGAGCGAACTCCAGCGCCTGAAGGGGCTGCTGCCACCAGAAATGCAGAGCTGGGTGTTCGTGGAGGCTGCAGCTGCTGTCGAACCGCCGTTGATCACCCTGGAGGAGATCGGCCGTGACGAGGTGGAGATCCAGGTGGATCTTGACCAATGGGACAACCTTGCCCTGGATCACCGCAACCTCTTGTTTTGGCATGAAGTGGGCCGGGTGCAAAACGACACCATTCCCCGCGATGGCTGGGAAATGGCTGCTCTCGCCATCGGCCTCGGTGGTGCGATTGGCGAGCTATGGGTGCAAGACGGTCTACTGCTGCTGATGGCCCTGGGCTTGTCGGGTTTCGCCGGTTATCGCCTGTATCTCAAAAACAATTCCGAAAAACGTTTGCAAGACGCGATTGCGGCAGATGAGCGCGCCATCGATTTGGCTTGTCGCTTCGGCTACAGCGTTCCCAATGCCTACAAAAGCCTGGGCGGTGCTTTGAAGGAGCTGGTCGAACAAACGCGTAAAAAGAAGAAGCGCAGTTTTTATGAGGATCGCCTGGAGGCGCTGCGCAAGAGTGCCAACAAAGCACGGGCTGAAATGGCCCAGCAGCAGGGATCCCGCGAATCCATCACCAGCGAGAACGTTTATGGCTGAAGCACAGTTTCAAGATCTCGACAGTCAAAAGCTGGCGGAACTTGCCGCTGATGCCTGTGACGATCGCAAAGCCACCGGCATTGAACTCATTCGTGTGGATGAGGTGTCCAGCTTGGCTGATTGGATGGTGATTGCCGGCGGGCACACCGATGTGCAGGTGCGCGCCATTGCCCGTTCTGTGCAAGACACCTTGGAAGAGGTCACGGGTCGTCTCCCGCTCCGCAAAGAGGGTGTGAACGAAGGGCGCTGGGCCCTTTTGGATTACGGCGAACTGATCGTCCACGTCCTCCAACCCGGCGAACGCAGCTATTACGACCTTGAGGCGTTCTGGGGCCACGGTGAACGTCGAACCTTCGTAGCGTCAAAGCCTGATCAGGTGTCTTGAATTGCGTTGATGGCTAGCACAAGCGCCTGCCCCGTTCCTCCTGAACAACGCCCTCAAGAGGAATTTGAACAGCTCTGCAGATCTTGGTTTTTCACCTGGCCGACCCAATCGCGGCGCGGCTTGGATCAGGCCCTGTTGATCAGCTGGTTGGTTGTGCTTCCCCTCACCGTGCTCGTTGCCAGCGGAAGCTGGACGCTCCGCAACGATCCACCACGACTTCTGGCTGCCGGAGCGGTGGCGGCCTTTGTTCTTCCCATGCTGTTGCTGGTGCGCCAATGGCTGGGCTGGAGCTATGTGCACAAACGCTTATTGGCCAAAGACGTGGAATATGAGGAGTCCGGTTGGTACGACGGCCAGGTGTGGGAAAAGCCTTTGGCGTGGCGTGAGCGGGATCTGTTGATGGCCCGCCACGACGTGCGCCCAATTTTGGGCCGACTCGCTCGGGCCATGGCCTGGACTGCGGGGCTGATGTTGGTGGGGGCCAGCCTCTGTCAGGCTCTTTGAGCAGCACAACGGATCCAAACCATGGCCCTCCCCTCCAGCCTCGGTAGCGGTTCTTTCATGGCATTGCCTGCCTTGGAGGTGAGGCTCAAACGCAATGGGTCTGTGGAGTCGGTTCACCATGCCCATGCCGTCGTCTGCGACCAACGGGGTCGCGTGCTGATGCGGGCGGGGCAGGCCAATTACGAAACCTTCATCCGCTCCGCGCTCAAGCCCCTGCAAGCTCTGCCGTTTCTCAGCAGTGGGGCGGCTGCCCACGTGGAGTGTGGGGATCGAGGGATCGCCATCAGTTGCGGGTCGCATACGGGCACCCCAAGCCATGCGCGCGAAGCTTTCAAAATCCTTTGGAATGCGGAACTGGAAGCTCACCAGCTGCAGTGCCCAGTGCCGGCCGGTGCCAGCAGCCCGCTCGAACACAACTGCTCTGGCAAGCACGCCGCCTTCTTGGCAACTTGCAAAAAAATGGCATGGCCAACCGATTCCTACCTGCAAAGCGATCACCCCGTTCAGCAGGAAGTGAACCGGCGTGTTGCGGAACTGCTCGGTCTTCCGGTGGAAGAACTCATCTCCGCCCGTGATGACTGCGGTGCTCCCACCCTTCGGCTACAGCTCGCGCAGATGGCGCTGCTTTATGCCCATCTGGGGGCCTCAACCCAGGCCGAATTGGAACAAATCAGCAGGGCCATGTTGGCCCATCCCCAGCTGGTGGGTGGTGCCGGAAAATTCGACACCGAGCTGATGCAACGCGCCCATGGCCAGGTGCTGAGCAAAGGGGGAGCGGAAGGCATCCAGTGCCTGAGCCGCATTGGTGATGGCTTAGGGGTCGCGATCAAGGTGGAAGACGGCTCCCGCCGGGCCAAACACGCCGTAGCCCTTCATCTGCTGCGTCAACTCGACTGGCTCACCCCATCGGGCCTTGAAGAATTGGAACAGCAGGTGCTGGTGCTGAGTCCTGATGTGCAGCTGGAAGTGCAGGGAGCATTGCAGGACTGAACACCGGTAACGCGGGACACCTTTGTGTATGATTTATGGGTCGCAAACGCGGCAGTTCGCCGCGGGGTAGAGCAGTCTGGTAGCTCGTCGGGCTCATAACCCGAAGGTCGGGAGTTCAAATCTCCCCCCCGCCACCACATCATCAAAAACCCTCTGAAGCAGTTGTCTTCAGGGGGTTTTTGTTTTGAACGGCCCAACGCATCATGGCCTCCAATCGCAGCAGACGTGTGAACCAGCATCCCTACGAAGCCATCGTTGTGGGGTCTGGGGCCACCGGTGGCGTTGCCGCCCTCACCCTGGCGGAAGCGGGCATCAGAGTCCTGGTGCTGGAGGCGGGTCCACACCTCAGTGTTCAACAAGCCCTGGGCAACGAACCGGGCAACACCATCCGACGCTTGCAAGGCTTGATTGGGGGAACGCATCGTCAGCAGGCCCAGCACCCCGGCTACTGGAAACAAAATCCAGAGCTCTACATCAACGAACAACAGCATCCCTATCAGCACCCACCGGAACGTCCTTTCCTCTGGACCCGTGGCCATCAAGTGGGCGGACGCAGCCTGACCTGGGGAGGCATCACCTTGCGGCTGTCCGATCGGGATTTCAAGGCCGCTGATGGAGACGGTTATGGACCGCTTTGGCCCATCAGCCACAAGGACCTTGATCCCCATTACACCGCCCTAGAACAACAATTGGCGGTGCATGGCCAACGGGATGGGTTCCCTCAAGTGCCGGATGGATGGGCCACTCAAGCGCTGGCCTCAACACCTGAAGAGGAAGCCTTCGCCAGCCATGTGCGGCAGCAGCTGGATTTCCCCTGGATGCCATCGCGGGGGTTCGAGCTGCCTGCCGTGACACCGGAATCGCCGTGGCCACGATCCAGCAGTCTGGGCAGCACGCTCCATCGCGCTGTAGCAACCGGACGGGTGGAAGTGTGTAGCGGTCAGATGGTCGAGCGTTTGGTGATGGCTCCAGGGCAAACGCATGCCAGCGGCTTGATCAGCGTGAACCTCAACGATGGCAGCCGCACTCAGTTTGACGCAGGGCTGATTGTGCTCTGCGCCTCAACGATTCAAAGCCTGCGAATTCTGCTCAATTCTGAAGAACGCACCAAACCGGGTGGATTCCAAGACCCTTCTGGCGGGCTTGGGTCTGCCCTCATGGACCATGTGTCGTGCTGCCGCTTCTTCTCCATCGCGGCACGATCCACGCAAGCCAATCCTGCCCCCCTCTCCGGTGCTGGCAGCTTCTTTCTCCCCTTTGGCTCTTGCCTCGCCAGTACTGAATCAGTCGATTTCCTGCGGGGGTATGGCCTCTGGGGAGGGATCAATCGCTTCGATCCACCGGCTGTTCTGCAACGTCAGTCAGACAGTCGTCTGGGCTTCCTGATCGGCCATGGCGAGGTGCTGGCAGCCGATCACAACCGCGTGAGCTTGTCGGATCACACCGATCACTGGGACGTGCCAATCCCCCACATTGATTGCCGCTGGGGCGCCAATGAACTGGCCATGGTGCGGCACATGCAATCGACCATGGACGCGGCCATCAGGGCTGCAGGGGGCCAGAGAAAACCACTCCAGGATTTGGTTCATCTTCCTTTCGTGGAACCCTTGGTGGCAGGCAGCACAGCCCTTGGCGATCAAGGTCCACCGCCGGGTTATTACATCCATGAAGTGGGGGGGGCAGCGATGGGAGAGAAGGAAACCAGCAGCGTTGTCGACCGCTGGAACCGGCTATGGCGTTGCCCGAATGTGCTCGTGACGGATGGAGCCTGCTGGCCAACCTCCGCATGGCAAAGCCCAACGCTGACGATGATGGCCATCACGCGCAGGGCTTGCCTCAAAGCCGTCAGGCGCCTCGACGGCTGAACAAATCGTTGAGATAGCGCTCGGTGACAGCGCGATCGCCCGAACCGTTCTGGAACAGGAAATTGGCCAGGGCAGAGCTCATGACCCGGTATTGATCCCAAGCGGGATGGGCACCAATGAATTCCTTCATGCCGCGATACAACACTTCAGGAATTTCAGCCTCAAGGCTCACCGAAGGAGTGGATGGCGTGGACGCAGAGGAAGGCTGTTCAGCCTCAGATGGATCCACACGCTGTTGAAAGTGATCTCGGTTCACGCAGCGTTTCTCGCAATCGGTCGTTGTCTTCCAAGGATCCCGACTGGCGGGGACGAAGTCAAAGCATGGAGCGCAAATGACAACTCAGTCAGTCTCAAACGAGACTCATTGCAGCGCAAAGGTCTTGGTCGGCGTACTTCAGCAATAAAGCAGCAAATAAAAGACCTCAGGGCCACTGTCAAGCCCTAGACGACCACGAACTCAAATCGTCCGCAAATTCCCCACAATCCGGCCGCATCGAACGGCCTACGTGGAAAAAAGGCAGCGCCCTGTGGAAAACCAGGGGAAACGGTGGTGGGTTAGGGGCTTGATCAGTCCTGCTTATGCAATCAAGTCTCGCTGGACCAGATCAAGACTGAGACGGGCGGGGTATCGAGAGCCCCGGGATTCCTTCAGCTTTCTGTGCCATTGCTGTTGCGTTGTAGCGCTACGTTGCGCAGAGTTTCCGGACCCAGGGGGTGATCAGCGTGGGGATAGGGGTGATGGCCGTGCCCGTGATCATGCCCATGGCTGTGGCTGTGGTCATCACTGTGGTGGTGACCAGCGGCCATTGGGATTGGGATGCCATCGGGCTGACAAGCCCCCGTGCACTCGAGCTCGCAGAGGTCACAGCCATCCGTTAGCCCCTCCACATGGTGGTGGTGGCTTTCCTGGGCCAGCCCCACCTCATCTTCAAAACCAAGCACTTGGGCCCTGTATTTGCACAGGGAGCAATTCATCGCCGTCGCCCCACCCAGCACGTCCTGAACACGTTCCACAAAGGTGTCAAGCACCAAAGGGTGATCGCCGAGATAGGAGGCCGACAGAAAATCGACCTCAGGGTGATCAGCCGCCACCAATGCAGTGTGTTGGCGGATACGACTGACCAACACCCCCGAAAACAGGAAATACGGAAACACCACAATCCTGCGAAACCCGAGCCGCACCACGTGACGCAGCCCAGGCTCCACCAAGGGAAACGTCACACCGGAATAGACGGTTTCGCCCCAGCCAAATCCAAAACCCTCCACCAGCATGCGGGTGACTTTGGCCACGTTGGAATTGGCGTCCGGATCCGACGAACCACGCCCCACCACCACCAGCAGGGTCTCCTCCAGGGGCACATCAGACGTTGCCTGCTGAAGCGCTTCACGGATCCGGGCACCAGCCGCACCGATCATCAACCGGTCAACACCCAGCTCTCTGCCGTAATCAATGGTCAACCCCGTCTCAGCGCTGTAGGTGTTCAGTACAGACGGAATGTCGTTTTTGGCATGGCCGGCAGCAAACAGCATGGCCGGCACGGCCAACACCCGTTTCACACCCCGCTCGCGTAACCGATCAAGGGAATCGCGCAGGATCGGCTTGGCAAATTCGAGATAGCCGTGTTCCACAGGCAATCCACCCATGCGCGGCCTCAACCCCTTAGCAAGGCGGGCAAATTCTTCAACCGCAAGGCGATTGCGACTGCCATGACCACAAATCAGGACACCCACCTCAGCGGGATTGAGTTCAGAGAGGTCCGTGCCCACGGTTTGCAATTCGTTAGGAGGACCCTATCGCCAGCGCTTTCGCCATGATTCAGGCGTCCTTGCCAATGGCCAGTGGCACCAGTTCGTAATGCCCAGGCCGCTGCCTGCCAACCCCGCGGCCTGCTCACGCCGTCCGCCGAGGACATGGCAGCGCTACTGGGCAATCCTCTGGCATCAACACCTCTGAAAGTGTGCAGTGGAGGCACCACCAGTCGTTGCGCGGCAGCCAACCACTGGACCTGGGACCTCGCCCCAAAACTGCGACAGTTCAGCCTGAATCAGCAAACCCAGCGGGTTCGCTTCGGGAGCGGCTGGACCATGGGGGCGCTGCAAAACGCGCTTGCGGACCAGGGCTGCATGGTGAGCAGCGGTCTTTCGGGGTTACCAGGGGCTGGCTATGTGCTCACAGGAGGCATGGGCCCCCTGAGCCGCAGCCTGGGGCTCGCCATCGATCATGTGCAGGGGCTGTCTGGGGTGTGGGGCAACGGTCGACCCTTTGCTCTACAGCGCGACCACCAAACCGGCAACGCCGATGGCGCCGCCACCGAGGCATGGACCGCACTGCTCGGCGCTGCAATGTTTCTGGGGATTGTTCAAGGGATCGACCTGCAAACCGTGCCCCTGGTGCCCCTGAAGGTAGTGCAGGGATGTGTGGCACCCCAGCGCCTGGCCGAACTGATCACCAGGGCAGAAACCTTCCCCCGCGGACTCAGCCTCCAATGGTGCTGGGGTGATGCGATTGAAGTGATGCTGGTGGCGCGCGTCGACGACCTCAGCGCCCTGGCCCTGGTGTCGACGCTGACGGCAACGGTGCCGTTCATGCACCAGCGCAGCACGGCAGCCGATGGACTGCATCAACTGCCCGTGTTTGGGGCCCTAGCCAACCCCTCATCGCAGGAGACCCCACGCCAACCCGCTGTTGAACCGGATGTGCATCACGAGGTGATTGGGCTGCTCGGTGCCTCCTGGGGATCAACAACACCTGCCCTGATCACGGCTTTGGCGGCAACCATGCAACAGCGACCACACCCGCGCTGCAGCCTGGCGTGCCAGCAACTGGGCGGTGCCGTTGGTGATCAACCCACTGCCGCCTCCGCATTTCGCCACCGCAACGCTGAATGGAAACCCTGGATCACCGCCAGCTGGCCGGCGGGTGATGGACATGCCCGGCAGGCGGCTTTGGACTGGCTTGAAACGGTGTGGAATGAACTCAGCACCACCTGCCCAGGCATTCACCTCGCCCAACTGCATGACCATCTGCCATGGCACGGTCGCGAATTGGAACGAGCCTTTGGCCCGTGGCTGCCGTCCTTACGCCAGCTCAAAGCTCAGCTCGACCCACAAACCCTCCTCCCCCCGCTTTAAGGCAACAGCGCCGTGAGATACGGTCGGCCGATGACGACCAGTGGTGCCATGCGGCAATGGTTCAGCAATCCAGCCAGGGAAATGCTCTCAGGCCTGGTGGTGGCCTTCGCGATGATTCCAGAGGCGATTGCCTTTTCGGGGATCGCTGGGGTGGATCCCCAGGTGGGCCTGTTCGGTGCGTTTTGTTTATCGATCACGATTGCCTTCGTGGGCGGACGCACGGCGATGATCACGTCCGCAACGGGCTCCACGGCCCTGCTGATGACAGGCCTGGTGGCCTTCGGTGATGCCCGCGCAACGGAGCTCGGCGTCAGCGGTTTGGGCTTGCAATATCTACTGGTGGCCGGTGTACTCACCGGTATTTTTCAGATCCTTTGGGGTTATCTGCGGCTGGCCCATCAAATGCGATTTGTCCCCCAGGGGGTGCTGAGTGGCTTTGTGAATGCGCTGGCCTTGCTGATTTTCCAAGCCCAGTTGCCCAACCTTGGCATTAATCTCCATTTCAGTGAAAAGGTGGCCGATGGTGTTCACCATGGGCTCACCGCTGGCCAAATCCCAGCGGTGTGGCTGTTGGTGATGCTCGGTTTGGTGATCATCTACGGCCTGCCGAGGCTCACGCGGCTGGTGCCGTCCCAGCTGGTGGCCATCGTGGTGCTCACGTTGATCAGCGTGCAACTGGGGCTGAACATCCCCACGGTGGAGAGCCTCGGAACCCTGCCGAGCCAATTGCCACTGCCTACGTTGCCATTTGGTGCCCTAACGGAAGGCAAGGTGCCGTTCTCGCTGGAAACACTGGGGATCGTCCTACCAACAGCGTTGTCGATTTCGCTGGTGGGTTTGATGGAAACCTTTCTCACGCAAGACATTCTCGACGACAAAACCGACAGCAACTCCAACAAAAACACGGAGGCCCGGGGGCAGGGGATTGCCAATCTGGTGGCCTCATTCTTTGGCGGCATGGCCGGCTGCGCCCTGGTGGGTCAGTCGGTGATGAATATCGACAACGGAGGACGGGGACGACTGTCCACCCTGTTTTCTGGCGTGAGTCTGATGGCGATGATTCTGTTGGCTCGCGGCTGGGTGCAACAGATTCCCATGGCTGCCTTGGTGGCCGTGATGATCAGCATTGCCGTGAGCACGGCAGACATTGCTGGACTGCGAAACATCCGCCGCATTCCAAAAAGTGATACCGCTGTGATGCTGATGACCTTTGCCGTCACCATGCTCACCACCCCGCACAACTTGGCCTTAGGGGTGTTGGCAGGTGTAGCGCTTGCAGCCCTGCTGTTTAGCCGCAAGGTGGCCAAGGTGATTCGGGTGGATGTTGAAGATATTACCGATGATCATCGCCGTTATCGAGTGACAGGGCAGCTGTTTTTCGTGAGCAAGGTGTATTTCCTGCAGGGGTTCGATGTGCACGACCATCCTGCACAAATCACCATCGACCTCAGCGGTGTGCACATCTGGGATCAAACCGGCGTGAGCGCCCTAACGCAACTGACCCGCAAACTGGAACGGGGTGGCTCTCAGGTGACTGTTGAAGGCCTCAATCCAGAGAGCCTAAATCTGCTGGAGCGGATCGGAACTCAACCGGAGGGGGCGCATGGATAATGGTGCACTGTCGCTCCCATGATCACAGCGTTCTGTCAAAAGACTCTGTCTCGGGAGTGAAGGCCTAGGCCACGTTTTTCATGGCATCCACAACGTTTCGATGACCACCAACACTCCCTAATCGTTTCAAGCGGATGCCACTATCTTGGTTGCTCCATCATGGCCTACTTGGGGTCTCCTGAGAAAGTGAATCTGGAGTCAGCCTCAAAAAAGGAGACCCGCTTGAGCCCGCAGCCAGATCATCACACTGCAGCTATCTGAGGCTTCAGCGGCACAGTGTGAATACTCCGACCACCTTCATTGACCA
>JBMHDE010000042.1:0-7980 GCA_049889555.1 Synechococcus sp.
TCCTGGTCAATGAAGGTGGTCGGAGTATTCACACTGTGCCGCTGAAGCCTCAGATAGCTGCAGTGTGATGATCTGGCTGCGGGCTCAAGCGGGTCTCCTTTTTTGAGGCTGACTCCAGATTCACTTTCTCAGGAGACCCTAGTTGAAAGATCATGAAGATTGGTCATGGTTAGGTGGCGTTCATCTGCGTTCTGCCTTTGATGCCGCCACCCCTGCTGATCGGATGGTTCACACGATGATGGCAACGCCTGATGTGTTCGCAAATGGCGACGGGCTCAGCACTGAACGAAGTCCTATTGCTCCAGCACATATCGGTCGGATCCTCCATCGTTTGGGATTGTTGGAAAAGCTTCTGTGCAGTGACCAGGCCGGGGACGCAGCCTGATGGCTCAACGAAGCGGCGTTGTGCATCGCCCCAAATGACTGCACCTGCTTTAGCGGCATCGAACAGTCTTGAGACGTATGCGACAGCAACTGACTTGTCCATGTCATCTAAAGCTGGAGGTAGTGGTTCGCGTACTTATTTGTATAAGAGACCGTAAAAAGCTTCCGTAATAATTTCGGAGAAGCATTGGTTGAAATAGAAGTGAGGGCCTTCCAGCCCCCATGAGTTACTTGGGTGATACACCTGATCCCAAGCGCCTCACCTAAACAGAGCTTTTGAGTGGAGCTGCTTTGTTGGGCTTGAAGGCTTGGTCTTTGTGTCGCTTGAGACAAAGCAGTCGAAATTTTAAAGGCGTTGTTACAGGTTCAACCGTGCAAGCTCGCGGATCAACCGACTGGATGCATCTTGCCTTCGCCTGATCTTCCGCTGCGTCCGACCCGCTGGCTGACTGATGACCGGCTCAGCACCGATCGCCAGGGAAACGCCGGTCTAGGCCTCGAAGCGCAGCGGGCCAAGGTGGAAGCTATGGCTTCCGAGCGGGGGGCTGTGATCGCGGCTGAATTCGTAGAGGTGGAGAGCGGTCGAAAGAACGATCGCCCCCAATTGGCCGTGGCCAAGGCTCGAGGTGTTCGCCTGAGTGGATACCGTCGCGGTGCTAGTGCTCTCGTATCGCCCAATGACATCCCGACGCCTCAGGCCCCCAACGTTTAATAAGCCGTTTTCTTATTAAAGAAAACGGCTTTCGCTTTAACAAGGGCTTGATGTCTCTGGGGGTGCAGTCTCCTCTCTGCCCGGCATCTGCTCCGCAAGAAGGAGGCTTTGCATCGACCTGCAGCAAGGCAAGGCCGTCAGGATTTGAAAAGCGTTGTTACAGCTTCAATCGTGCAGGCTTGTAGAACAAGCTGGTCTTGTTCGTGGTGTCCACTTCCGCTGCGTCCGACCCGCTGGCTGACTGATGGCCGGCTCAGCACCGATCGCCAGGGTCAGTCCGGCCTGGGTCTCGAAGCCCAGCGATCGAAGGTGGCGGCCATGGCCTCCGAAGCGGTCGCATGAACGACCGCTTTCAGTTGGCTGCGGCTAAGGCCAGAGGTGTTCGTTTTGGCGGATACCGTCAAGGTGCGGCTGAGAAGGCGACCGAGCGAAAGCAGAAGGCCGCGGAAGCAGATAGCCATTGATGAGGCAGACGAGTTGCGTGGAGCTCTTGAACCAATGGTTTGTGCTGGCTTGAGCGACAGGGCCATGGCTGATGCGCTTGCAGGGATTGGCACGCTCAGCAGTACGGGAAAGTGTCTGGGCAGTGACCAGGCCGGGGTTGCTGCTTGATGGCTCAACGACGCAGCGTGAGCATCACATGGAGGCCTGCACCGTTTTCCAAGGGCGAGGGTTTCCTCCTGTGATGGCCGCGGCCTGCAAGGCCTTGGAGGGTGCCATAAACATCGAGGCGACAGCTCTTGGGGTGTCGGGGCTGCTCGAAGATCTCTCGATTTGATGCATTAATTGTTTTATCCCTTGAATTGCCAAGGACATCTCCTTTGCAAGGATTAGATCAGTCTTTTTCGCTCATATAAAGAGTCTTTTCTGGGGAGAAAGAAGCGCATTCATTCGAATTTGTCGTTGAGCGAACACTTGGTTCGCAGCCAAGTTCAATCCATATGGCGCCACAAAGCGCATTGTCTTTTCGGGGTGAGGTCACTAGCTGCTGAGGATTGCCACGATGGTGGAGCACTCCAGTGGTATCTATGTGTGCTGCCAATGACTAACTTGGGTCACTCACAAGGCCTTATCCAGGGCTATCGGGAGAAAACTAGAAGTGCGCCACATGCTCGCATAACGATTTCAACCTTTGTGCAGTGGTTGCGCAGGTTCTTGCATTTCTATTAAATGCGTCATCCGCGTGCCATGAGGGGAGCGGAGTTCAACGCTTTTTTGAGCCGCCTGACAACGCAGGAGCAGGTGAGCGCCTCCACGCAAAACCAGGCCGTATCAGCCTTGCTGTTTTTGACCGCTTCGTTGTTGGTGGGGATGTGGGGAACTGGAGGGAAGGATCGGCGCCCGCAGGCGAGCAGCTCTTCTATGCAGGTCAGCTGTGAGAAGTCATCGATGGCGACTTGGACCCGGTCGTAGCCGACCCGTTCATAGTGGCCTCAGGGGGCTCCGCTGCGCGATATGGCCAAGAGTGATCACGACTTGCCAGGGAACGGCCTGTGCCAGTCGTCTTGTTAACAAGGAAGGGGTTTGTGCCACCTATCGTCAAAACGTGTCAACAAAACGGCGTTCTCTTAACTGGTGCTAGCCGTCTTGTTAACGGGGAGGGGCTTTTGCCACCTATCACCAAAACGTGTTAACAAAACGGCGTTCTCTTAACTGGTGACTGCAAAGTGTCAGCTTCCCACGACTTCCTGCAACCGCTGCCTCCTTCCGTAGAGCTGGAAACAGTGGAGGTCATGCGAGCTCTGGCCAGCGCCAACCGTGCTTTGGCGGAGCTCAAAGGACGAGCGGGCTCGATCCCCAACGCTGGAATCCTGATCGACACCCTCGCCATGCAGGAGGCAAAGGCCAGTTCCGAAATTGAAAACATCGTCACCACACAAGACGAGTTATTCCAGATGGATCTGATGCCGGACGGCCAGCAATCGGTTGCGGCCAAGGAGGTGGCTCGCTATCGGGCTGCCCTGAAGATTGGCTACCAGCAGCTGACGGGTTCGGGCGGGTTGATCTGCAACAGGACTCTCATAGAGATGTACCAGTTCCTGAAGGAACGCGGAGATGGTTTTCGCTCAACGCCAGGCACCGCCTTGAAGAACGCGCGGACGGGGGAAGTGGTTTACACGCCTCCACAGGATCACAACGTGATCATCACCGCTATGTCATCACTCGAGAAGTTCATCAACGATGATGAGCTATGTGGACTCGATCCGCTGATCAAGATGGCGCTTATCCATCATCAGTTTGAGAGTATCCATCCCTTTGCAGATGGAAACGGACGAATCGGGCGGATCCTGAATGTGCTCTACCTGACGAAAGCGGGATTGCTTGACATCCCGATTCTCTACTTGAGCCGCCATATCAACCTGCACAAAGCTGAGTACTACCGGCTGCTTCAGTCAGTGCGAGAAGAAGGCAAGTGGGAGCCTTGGGTGCTCTACATGCTTGAGGCAGTAGAGAAGACCTCTCGTACGACCCTTCAGCTGGTGGAGGGAATTAAATGCATAATGGCAGATTTTAAGAGGCGCATGCGTAATGATTGCCCGCGTCTTTACTCTCAGGATTTATTGAATAATCTCTTTCGCCACCCTTATACCAGGATTGAATTCGTCAAAGATGAGGTGAACGTGAGCCGGCAGACAGCTTCCAAGTACTTGGAGCAGTTGGTGGAAAAAGATTTCCTGGTAAAACATAAATCTGGACGAAACAACTACTACATCAATAAACCTTTGATAGATTTGTTTCTGCAAGTCCATGAAGTCCCCTGACGGGGCATTGATTTGACAAATTCGGAATCAATAGTTGGCTGCATCTCAGCTATGAAATGGCTCTAAAGCTCTCCTTGTCTTCTGTCAACTAACGAGCCTGCCCATAGTTTCTCGTAGGCCCACTTTTAGGCCCTGAAATGAATCCCTAAAATCAATTGCGTTGAGATGTTTAAAGGGGCCTTCCGGCCTCCGTTAGTCAAATGGGTGATACGGCTGATTTCAAGCGCCTAGCTTGAACAGTTCTTGTGGCAGCAGGCACTTTGTTGAGCTTGAGGGTTTGATCCTTGTGTCGCTTGAGGCAAAGCTGCCAGGAATAGAGAGGCGTTGTTACACGTCCAATCGCCGTAGTCTCGTGAAACAAGCGACTGGATGCCTGTTGTTTTCGCCTGATCGCCCTCTGAGTCCGGTTCGTTGGCTCGCTTACTACTGGGTCAGCCCAGGGAAGTTCCGGGCTGGGTCTTGATGCGCAGCGGGCCACGCTTGATGCCCAGCGCTCGAAGCTGGACGCCATGGCCTCCGAAGCGGTCGCATGAACGACCGCTTTCAGTTGGCTGCGGCTAAGGCCAGAGGTGTTCGTCTTGGCGGATACCGTCAAGGTGCGGCTGAGAAGGCGACCGAGCGGAAGCAGAAGGCCGCGGAAGTAGAAGGCCATTGCTGAGGCAGACGAGTTGCGTGGAGTTCTTGAACCAATGATTCGTGCTGGCTTGAGCGACAGAGCCATGGCTGATGCGCTTGCAGGCGTAGGCAAGCTCAGCAGTACGGGAAAGTGTCTGGGCAGTGACCAGGCCGGGGTTGCTGCCTGATGGCTCAACGACGCAGCGTCGAACATCGCGACCTCAGTGCGCTGGCGCCTGAGCTCAGTCACTCCCTCTTGGCCTGGTGGGAGGTGCATGGCCGCAAGGACCCTGCGTTCAAGCCGTGGATGTTCACCAAGGACGGCCGGTGGCCTGAACCCCAAGAACCGCTCAATCCCTACGAGTGCTGGATCGCTGAGGTGATGCTGCAGCAAACCCAGCTCCAGGTGGTGTTGCCCTATTGGCACCGTTGGATGCAAGCCTTCCCCACCCTGGAGGCCCTCGCTGCCGCAGATGAGCAGGCGCTGCTTTTGCGTTGGCAGGGCCTTGGCTATTACTCCCGCGCCCGACGACTCCATGCTACGGCACACTTGCTGTTGGCTCAGATCGCAGCTGATCCCCTCGATCCCCTCGCCTGGCCCCACGATCTCGACGCCTGGTTGGCCTTGCCGGGCATTGGTCGCAGCACCGCCGGCGGCATTCTCTCCTCGGCATTCAATCGCCCGCTGGCGATCCTTGATGGCAACGTCCGTCGTGTGTTGGCGCGGTTGATGGCCCATCCGCACCCGCCCATGCGCCATCAGGCCGTGTTTTGGGCCTGGAGTGAGGCGTTGATCGCCGCAACGCCCAAGCGCAGCCGGGATCTCAATCAAGCGCTGATGGATTTGGGTGCCACCCTTTGCACCGCCCGTAATCCCGCCTGTGGCCGTTGCCCATGGCGGCGTCACTGTGCTGCTTACGCTGCGGATTCCCCAGCGCACTACCCCGTGAAAGAGGCCCCGCGTGAGCTCCCCTTCCAGGTGATTGGTGTGGGTGTTGTGCTCAATCAGGCCGGTGAGGTGCTGATTGATCAACGTTTAAACGAAGGCTTGCTGGGAGGGATGTGGGAATTTCCCGGCGGTAAGCAGGAGCTAGGTGAGGCGATTGAAGCCACCATCACCCGGGAGCTCATGGAGGAACTGGCCATTGAGGTGGCGGTGGGGCAGCAGTTGATCTGCGTTGATCACGCCTACAGCCACAAGAAGTTGCGCTTTGTGGTGCATCTCTGCAGCTGGATTTCGGGTGAGCCCAAACCGTTGGCTTCGCAGCAGCTGCGCTGGGTCCGTCCTCAGGACCTTGGTGACTATCCCTTCCCTGCCGCGAACACCAAAATCATTGCCGCCTTACTGACGCATCTCGGCTTGGATTAGTTAAGTGGTTTGCGCAGTTGGCAGCAACGACGGCCCTGGCCACGCTGCAGGAAGTTTGCTGCTGGCCGATGGCCAAACGTGCGCTCTGCGCCCCCCGGGTGCTGTGTTTGGGTGAGGCGTTGGTGGATCGTTTGGGTCCTCCGGGTGGTGATCCAGCGGCGGCGGCTCCAGCGGATTGTGATGACCGTCTCGGTGGTGCCCCCGCCAATGTGGCCTGTGCCTTAGCCCGGCTCGGCACCCCGGTGGCCTTTCTTGGACGCTTGGGTGATGACGCCATCGGTTCCAGTTTTCAAGAGCTGATGCGCACCCGCGGTGTTGATCTGCGGGCTGTGCAGCACGACCGCCACCGGCCCAGTCGGGTGGTGTTGGTGCGTCGTGATGCCAGCGGGGAACGGCTATTTCAAGGGTTTGCTGGTGCCTTGGATCAGGGTTTTGCGGATCAGCGGCTCGATCGTCGTCAATTGGCCTTGGCCTGGCCCGCCTTGGTGGAATCAGCCCGCTGGTTGCTGGTGGGCACCATTCCTTTGGCCACGCCTGAATCGATGGAGGCTTTGCTCTGGGCCATTGCCCAGGTGGATCAATCCACGTTGCGTCTGGCGTTGGATGTGAATTGGCGCCCCACCTTCTGGGATCCCCAGGCGGATCCAGCCGCCGGCCCAGCCTCAGAACAGCTGGCCGCCATGGCGCCGTTGCTGGATCGTGCGTCGTTGATCAAGTTGGCCAAAGAGGAGGCGATTTGGTTGTTCAACAGCCGCAATCCGGCTGCGATCAGCGCTTGCCTGCCCCATCGTCCCGATGTGGTCGTCACCGATGGTGCCCACCCTGTGCAGTGGTGCATTGCTGGTCATGCGGGATCCATGGAGGTGTTGCCTCCGCCTCGCGTGGTCGACACCACCGGTGCTGGTGATGCCTTCACCGCCGGGTTGTTGCATCAGCTGGTGGCCCTCACGCCTTCCGCTGGGGCTCCGTTGCGGTTGTCTGCAGCGGTGGTGCAGCAGGTGATTCGCTATGCCGTTGCCTGTGGTGCCCTTGTCTGCGCTGGTGCGGGGGCAATTGCCCCCCAGCCGGCGGCCTTCGATGTGGAGCATTTCCTGCAGCACAGTGCACCATTGGTCCCTGGTCGGCGTTGAAGCGTTGCCGTGCGTCAGCCTGGCGGCGGCAGCAGTAGCGCTTGCCGTCCGCCGTCGTCGCGATGGTTGAGCTGCAGCCGCCAGGCATCGCCGCAAGCCTGGCGGCAGGCGTCGCTCAGCCGTTCGGGCCACTCCACCACCAGCACGGCACCCATCCCACGGGCTTCTTCGTCCTCTTGAAAAAAGAGGTCATCGGCAGCTGCGGGGCGTTCGAGTCGGTAGAGGTCGAGGTGCACCAGGGGTGGGTGGCCCTGGGGATAGTGCTGAGCTAGCGCAAAGGTGGGGCTGGTGATTGGTTCCTCGATGCCCACGGCGCAGGCCAAACCCTGCACGAGGGAGGTTTTTCCCGCACCCAGGGGCCCTTGGAGCAGCAACACCGCCCCTGCGGTGAGCCGGCCGGCCAGGGCACGGCCAAGCCGTTGGGTGGCCTGCAGATCGTCAAGGATCCAGGTGCTCTCTGTAGATTGATCCACTGGCGAGCCCGAAGCCTCGGCGACTCTGCAGAGATTTCCGTCCACGTTCTCCCCAGGGAGCTTTCTTCATCATGGTGGCAACACCCACGGCAACGACCGGCCTGCAGGTCGCCGCTGACTACGTCATTGCGGATCTCAACCAGGCTGATTTCGGTCGTAAAGAACTCGATATCGCTGAAACCGAAATGCCCGGTCTGATGGCATTGCGCGAGAAGTACGGCACCGATCAACCGCTCAAGGGTGCCCGCATCGCCGGCTCCTTGCACATGACGATTCAGACCGCAGTTCTGATCGAAACCTTGGTGGCGCTTGGTGCTGAGGTGCGCTGGGCCTCCTGCAATATCTTCTCCACGCAGGACCATGCAGCTGCCGCCATGGCCGCCCGTGGCATTCCCGTGTTTGCCGTCAAGGGTGAGACCCTTGAGGAGTATTGGGCCTACACCCACCGAATCCTGGAGTGGGGCGACGGTGGTTCCCCCAACATGATCCTGGATGACGGTGGTGATGCCACCGGTCTGGTGATGCTGGGCAGCAA
>JBMHDE010000043.1:0-18250 GCA_049889555.1 Synechococcus sp.
GCGGACTGTAAATCCGCTGGCTCTGCCTACGTTGGTTCAAATCCAACCCGGCCCATCCTCCACATGCCCTTGTAGCTCAGCGGTAGAGCACTCCCTTGGTAAGGGAGAGGTCACGAGTTCAAGTCTCGTCAAGGGCTCTTCACATTATTCCTTGGCACCAGGAATAATCAATTCATTCGTTCATCAATTGGACCAATTGATAATTGGTTGATTTTTTAGGTGATCTGGCTGATGAGATTTTGTCAGCTTGGGCTTGTGTGAGGTTGGTTTTTTTTATCAGGTTGGTCTTGTCTTGTGTGCCACAGGATCGCCCTAATCGCGATCTGGGGGACCAGCATCAATCAGCAAGGCAGCGCAAAGCAGGCGAAGCGTCAATCCAGGCATCTAGCCCCTGGCGTCAACCCGCAAATCAATGCAATCATCCGCTGGAAGGTGTGCAGACAGGGTTCCCAGGGCTACCACTAAAAAAACAGTGTGGCCATGGCAGCAACGCCTCTTCTCTTGGCCCTGGATCAAGGCACGAGCAGTTCGCGCGCTGCCTTATTCGACAACCAAGGCCGTTTCATCGCCCAGGCATCAGCACCTCTGGCGATTCATTACCCAGCGGATGGCTGGGTTGAGCAAGATCCTGAAGCGATCTGGGAGAGCCAACGGCAGGCGATGGCCCAGCTGGAAGCCAACCTTCCCCAAGACCAGCGCAACGCCATTGTTGGCTGTGGGATCACCAACCAGCGAGAGACCACAGTGTTGTGGCGCCGCAGCCATGGATGCCCTTGCGGTCCAGCCCTGGTCTGGCAAGAAGGACGCACCGCCGACCTGTGCCGGCAATGGAAAGCCCAGGGCCTTGAAGCCGACTGGACGCAACGCACTGGGCTGCTGCTCGATCCATATTTCAGCGCCAGCAAAATCCACTGGCTTCTCAACCATGGGGCTGATGCCCAAGCAGCAGCAGCTCACAACGACCTCTGTTTCGGCACGGTCGAAAGCTGGTTGCTTTGGAACCTCAGCGGTGGCCAGCGCCACTGCTCCGACATGAGCAATGCCAGCCGCACCCTGCTGATGGATTTAGAGCAACGGCGATGGGTCGATCACTTCTGCGAACAGGTGTCACTGCCACAGTCTGCGCTGCCGGAGCTCGTGCCCTGTTGCGGAGACTTCGGGGTCATCGACGCCGGTCTGCCCTTCGCTGGAGTTCCAATTCGAGCCATGCTGGGAGATCAGCAGGCTGCGACTCTCGGGCAGCTCTGCCTCCAACCGGGAGAGGCCAAATGCACCTATGGCACCGGTGCTTTTTTGGTTGTGAATACCGGCAGCGAACTGCGCCGATCCGATGGCGGACTGCTCACCACCCTGGGCTGGACCAATGCCGAAGGGGTGCCGACCTACTGCCTCGAGGGCAGTCTTTTCAATGCCGGCACAGTGGTGCAGTGGCTGCGGGACGGCTTGGGCGTGATCGGTCAGGCAGCAGAGATCAACGCACTGGCCGAAAGCGTCGACTCCTCCGGGGGCGTGATGCTGGTGCCAGCCTTCACGGGTTGGGGCACCCCCCACTGGGACCCCAGGGCCCGCGGTCTGCTCATTGGGCTCACGCGCGACAGCGGTCGCGGTCATATCGCCAGGGCAGCACTGGAGGGCATTGCCCTGTCGGTTGCCAATTTGGTGCACCTGGCAGAACAGGCCCTCGGCCACAGCTTGGGAGAGCTGGCGGTGGATGGTGGGGCAGCCGCCTCCAACCCGCTGCTCCAGGCCCAAGCCAACAGCACGGGCCTTCTGGTCAGGCGGCCCACCAATCTGGAAAGCACCGCCCGAGGAGTCGCCCTGCTGGCCGGCCTACAAACAGGGGTGATCACAGACCTGCAGGATCTGGTGGCGAGCCGCAGTCAGGGGGCAGAACTGTTCTCGCCCACGATCGATCGAGCGCAACGGGAGCGTTGGCGAGCGCGCTGGGACAACGCGGTGGAACGCAGCCTGCAGTGGAGTGACAGCGACCCGACATGAATGAGCCCCTTGACCTACTGGTGATCGGCGGCGGGGCCAGCGGCGCCAGCGTGACCTATGAAGCAGCACGTCGCGGCCTGAAGGTGGCATTGCTGGAGGGATCCGACCTCGGCTGTGCCACCAGCTGCCGAAGCACCAAACTGCTGCACGGGGGCGTGCGCTACCTCGAGCTCGCCTTTAAAACAGCGGACCCCGCCCAGCTGCGATTGGTGCGGGAAGCGCTGCTGGAGCGGGGACACTGGCTGCGGCAAGCACCCTTTCTCGCGAACCGACTTGAGCTTGCCCTACCCACCAATGGGCTCATCGGCCAGCTGTATTACCGCGTGGGACTCGGGCTCTACGACGCCCTGGCTGGTCAAAGCGGAATCGGATCCAGTCGGTGGCTCTCCAAAGCCCAACTGCAGGAGGCCCTACCCGACATCAAACCTGGGTTAAACGGTGGCGTGGCCTACAGCGACGGGCAATTTGACGATGCCCGCCTCAACCTGCTGCTCGCACTGACCGCAGAGCAGGCCGGTGCCCAGATCCATACGGGCTGTCGGGTGGTGGCGTTCAGCAAAAACCAATCCGGCCGCATCAACGGGGCCATCAGCATCAACCCCAACGGCCAAGAGCAACGCTGGTCAGCCAAAGCAGTGGTTAACGCCACGGGCCTCCAGGCCGACAGCATCCGTCAGATGGCAGATCCCGACCTACCAAGTCGCATGCTGACCAGCCGCGGGGTGCATCTTGTGCTGCGAGCCAATCTTTGCCCGGCCAACATGGGGCTCCTGCTGCCCTCCACGGATGACGGTCGCGTGCTTTTCATGCTCCCGTTTTACGGGCGCACGCTCGTGGGAACAACCGACACGGCCTGTTCACTGACCACGGCCACAACGCCCTCCGCGGAGGAGCAAACCTATCTCTTGCACTATGTGCGTCGCTGGTTTCCGCAACATCGTGATTTGGAGGTGGGTAGCTGCTGGGCTGGGGGTCGCCCTCTGCTCAAACCGGCCGGAGGCGAACGCAGCAGCAGCCGGGTGGTGCGGGAACACGATGTAGAACGTCTGCCCTGTGGCCTAGTGAGTGTCATGGGCGGCAAATGGACCACGTGCAGACCGATGGCTCTGGACACACTCAAGGCCGTGGCCCAGCAGTTAGGGCAACCTCTTCCTGCTGCCCAAGGGCTGCCCCTGCTCGGAGCAGCCGCAACCCCTGAACACACCACACGTCAGCTGCAACAACAACAACAACGGGAGTTGCTCGAGCTGTTACCTGACACGCCGCAACGGCTCACCCAGATCCAGCATCTGCAGGGCAACTTCGGCCTACGCGCCGCAGCTTTGGTCAGCCAATGGAATGCCAACGAACGGCGACCACTCAGCGACGTGATTCCGATTTGCTGCGGCGAGCTACGCCACGCAGTCGAGGCCGAACACGCCCGTAGCGTCACTGCCGTGCTGGCGCGTCGCTGCCGACTAGCCATGGTGGATCAGGGCGATGCCGAACGACTCGTTCCCCTTGTGAATGATGTGCTCGAAGCGCACCAAGGGGCCGTGCCGACCGGAGCAGATGTGCTCAATCTGGCGCTGTGACCGGCGGTGGACCCTTTGGAGCCCGATCGTCCATCTCCGCATCCACCTCGCCCAGCAGCCACCAACTAAAGCCATGGGCCGGTAAGTAGACAAACCAGTCATGGTCAGCCGGTGGGAATTCACAACCCCAAAGCACTTCCCTCGTGCGCTGTCCTCGCCAACGGCTCAAATCCAAACGCAGGGACGCACCGGCGGCGGAGAGATTGGCAGCCACCAGCACCGTCATCGACTCACTGGTGCGCACATAAACAATCACCGCTGGATGGCTGCACTCCAGCAGTTCGAAATCACCATGACGGAGCGCTGGCAACAGGCGCCGACAGGTGAGCATGCGGCGATGCCAATTGAGCAAAGATCCCTGGAGCTGCTTCTGCACTTCCACGTTCACTACCCGATAGTCGTAACCGGGAGCCGTAATGGAAGGAAGAACAAGCAAAGGGTCCGGAGCGCTGGAAAATCCACCATTGCGAGCCGGGGTCCAGGCCATGGGCGTGCGATTGGGGTCCCGATCGCGAAGACCAGGCCAATCACCCATTCCCAGTTCATCGCCGTAGTACAGGCAAGGCATGCCAGGCAGGCTGTAGATCAGAGCATGCAGCACCCGATTCGACCCGGGATCACCATTCAGCAATGGAGCTAAGCGGCGATTAATCCCCCAATTGAGCCAATGTCCATGCCCCTGATGCAGGCCAGCTCGAATGGTCTGGACCACCGAATCGCTAACGAGATGGCCATCGCCCAGCCAAAGCTCATCGTGGTTACGCAACGGAAGCGCCCAGCGACAACCCGGCACCGCAGCCTTTGCTTCCGCCAGGCACTGCCGTAGCGCAGCGACGCGCCCACTTGCAATGGCTGCAAACAAATGAGCCGTCAGCACGAAATTAAAGGCACCATGCAGCTCGGAGTCATCGAGGTAGGGGGCTGCTTCCTCAACGGGCTGGATGGCTTCCGCTAGCAGGAGCACATCACGGCCATGGGCATCCACACGCTGACGCAGGCGTTGCAGAAAGGCGTGAGTCGCTGGAAGTCCTTCACAGCGTGAACCCTCCTCTTCAAACAGAAAGGGAATGGCATCCAAACGAAAGCCATCAACACCTCGCTCGATCCACACATCAACCACCTCGAGCATGGCCTCCTGCACCAGGGGGTTCTCGTAATTGAGATCGGGCTGATGACGCAGGAAGCGATGCAAGTAGTACTGCTGGGCAACCTCATCCCATTCCCAATTCGACGCCTCAAAATGGCGAAACAACACCGGTGCGTCGCTGTAGCGATTGGGGTCATCACTCCAGACATACACATCCCGTTCCGGACTATGCTTTGGGGCCCAGCGTGCCCGTTGAAACCAGGGGTGAAGGGTGCTGGTGTGATTCAACACAAGATCCAGAATCACCTTCATGCCGTGCTTGTGGGCCGCGGTGCGAAAGCGATGAAACGCTGCGAGGTCGCCAAGGTCGGGGTGGATCCCTTGAAAATCCGTGATGTCGTATCCGCCGTCTTGGAGGGGTGAGGGATAAATCGGTGTCAACCAAAGCGCTTCCACCCCCAACCAGCGCAAGTAGGGAAGGCGCGCCGCTAACCCCTGAAAATCACCGATGCCGTCGCCGTTGCCATCGGCATAACTGCGCACGATCAATTCGTAGATCACCGCGCCGTTCCACCAGGGCTGCTGCATGCCATCAAGCGTTAGCCGACCCCATTGCTAAGCCTGGATTGGGACGACGTCATCCCCCGCTGCCTCCAATCCATTGGCAGCATGGCGACCTTGCTCTCTCTCGCCGCAACGCCCATGACGCTCTCTTCAGCTCCCGCTGATCCCACTGCGCCGAACAACAACAGCGGGCATGCGGTCAACGGGCTGCCGAACGTCAACGCATTGCGGCGGCCAGTCGCGCGTGGTGAGACCCGTGGAGAGGCCTGGCGGCGTCAACAACTGAAGGCCATGCGTCAGCTGCTCGACCAACACGAAGGCGAGATTCTTGAGGCCCTGCACACAGATCTCGGCAAACCACCGACCGAGGGCATGGTGGAAGTGCTTGCCCTGCGCCAAGAACTGAAGCTCTGCGACCGCATGCTGCGCCGTTGGATGCGTCCCCGCAAGGTGCCTGTGCCTCTACCACTCCAACCCGGCCAAGCGGAAGTCATTCGCGAACCCCTGGGCTGTGTGTTGATCATCGGCCCCTGGAACTATCCCTTTCACCTCACCCTCCAACCGCTGATCAGCGCCCTGGCGGCGGGCAACAGCGCTGTTATCAAACCGTCAGAGCATGCACCCGCGACTGCAGGCCTGATCGAACGCTGCCTGGGAGACGCCTTCAGCCCCGATGTGGTGAAGGTGGTGCAAGGGGACGGGCGCACCGCCGCAGCCCTGGTGGACCAGGGCTACGACCACATTTTCTTCACCGGTGGCGGAAGCATCGGCAGCAAAGTTTTAGCGGGGGCCGCCCATCACCTAACGCCGGTCACACTCGAACTGGGAGGGAAGAGCCCTGCCGTCGTGCTGAGAGGTGCTGATCTCACTGTCACCGCACGTCGTCTGATCTGGGGGAAAGGGCTCAACGCCGGCCAAACCTGCATTGCCCCCGATTACCTCCTGGTTGAAAAGGATCTGCGCACCCCCCTGCTGGAGGCCCTGAAGACAGCGCGCGTCGAGCTTTACGGCAACAACCCCCTGCACTCTGACGACCTGGGACACATCATTAATCCGCGTCAATACCAGCGACTGGAGGGCTTACTCGAGGGTGCCAAAGCACAAGGCCAGGTGCTGATCGGAGGAGAATGCGATCCCTCAAACCTGCGTATTGCCCCCACCGTGCTGGGGGTCGACCAACCTGACGACCCGCTCATGGACGACGAACTATTCGGACCTCTACTGCCCCTGATCGACGTCGACGATCTGGCCACGGCCATGGAACAAATCCGCAGTCAACCCAAACCTCTGGCGCTTTACCTCTTTGGTGGCAACACCGCGCAGCAGCAACAACTGCTGATGGGCACCAGCTCAGGCGGCGTGTGCTTCAACGATGTGGTGATGCACGTTGGCATTCCTGATCTGCCGTTTGGTGGGGTCGGTCCTAGTGGAATGGGGAGTTATCACGGCGAAGCGGGATTTCGCACCTTTTCCCATGAACGCTCCGTATTGAGACGGCCCTTTGCCCTGGATTTACGCCTGCGCTATCCGCCCTACCGCATCAGTCTGGACTGGATGAAGCGCCTCCTTGGCTGACCAGGACTGGCATTAACACGGGGGAACCTTATCGTTTGCCCAGTGAAGACCAGACAATGCGCCACGCCCTGATTGCTGCCCTGGCCCTCTCGGCCCTGATGCCGCTGCAAGCGATGGGCGGCACTGTCACCGTGCGTCCCGGAGACACCCTCTCCGATATCGCCGATCGCTATGGCGTATCGGTCAGACGACTCATGCGCATCAATCAACTGCGTGATCCCGACATGGTGAATGTGGGTGAAAGCTTGCGCCTCCCTGGCCCCACAGTCACAGCAGGCCGCGGACGCCACGTTGTGAGGCGCGGCGACAGCCTCAGCACGATCGCCAGCCGCTACCGCGTGAGCCAAAACGCGCTGATCGCGGTGAATCATCTGCGGGATGCGAATCATGTCGAGGTTGGACAGACCTTGCGCCTGCCAAGCAATGCCGTGCTTCCCGAACCGAAGCGCTCCAAGACAGCCAAAGCGAAGCCTGTACCGATTCAGGCCAGTCCTGATGCCACCAGTCACACCGTCGCACGGGGTCAGACGCTGACCCAAATTGCGAAGGCCTACAAGGTTTCAGTGCGATCGCTGGTGGACATCAACGGCCTGGACAACCCGAACAAGGTGAAAGTTGGCACAACATTGTTGCTACGTCGGCCAGCCGCCAACAATCAAGTTGCCCTAGCCACACAATCGGTGGCTGAGCCAATCCAGACCAGCCAACGGCCTGTCTCTGAATCGGTACGTTCCAACCCTGCAAAGAACGCTGCAAAGAGTGCCAGCCGCCCCGAAACCAAGCCAACAACAACGTCAACAGCCACGGTGGTGGCCAAAGCCTCCTCTGATCCGGCAGCGGCATCACCATCTGCCGATTGGCGTAGCTACGGACCCCTAAGAATCGACTGGAGCAATTGGCAAACGATGGCAGGCAGTGAGGTAGCACCCACGCTCAATGCCGAAGGGCAACCTCTCTACATCGCGGTGAACTGTGGCGCCCAAAAGCTCAATGTGACAGGTGCCAACGGCTCCTGGAAAACCTGGACCGATCCTCAGGACAGCTTCGAGCAAGATCTCGTCAAAGACCGTTGCTCGCGAGGAACCAACTGATTGCTTGCAATCAAGCGGCGTAATGCAATGGCCAAGGCTGTTGAAGGAATCTCCGCCCACTGTCACGCAAAAACAGGCGCTGAGATCCGTCATTTGTTTCTTGAATCAACTCCTCTTGCACCATGCGACGCATGAGCCATCCCCAGCGCAGTGGCTCCACCGCCGCCAGTCGGTCACTCAAGCTGCGGGCGTCCGTGCCATGGTCATCCTGCAAGGCTTGAAGCAGCGTGAGTGCCGGCTTTGACCAATCCTGTCGGTGCAGAGAGCTCTGACAGCGATCGCAGCGTTGACAGGGGGGCGCCAATTCACCCACCGCAAGCAAAAGGGCCTGCTGGCGACACATTTCCCCTTCAGCCACCGCTTCCATCCGACGCAGTTGCTGCTGGGCAAGCTCCACTCTTCGATCGTCCTCTTGATCCTGTTCGGGATTGGGGTGACGTCGATGCGACGCCTGCATCGCCCAGCCGAGGCTTGTGCGATCCCGAGGGGAGAAGAGCACCATGCACTGCGCCGGCAAACCATCACGCCCCGCACGGCCGGATTCCTGCAGATAACCCTCCGGCGTCGCGGGTAGATCGAGATGCAGCACAAGACCGACATCGCCACGATCAACGCCCATCCCAAAGGCGACCGTGGCCACAAGCACCGGCCGATCCGCCTCGAGAAAATGACAAAGGGCCTGGTGACGCAACTCGGGATCGAGACCAGCGTGATACGGAATCGCCTCCACACCGTTGGCATCCAATCGCTCCGCCCAGTGCTCCACTGACCGGCGTGTGCGCGCATAAATCAATGACGCACCACGCGACTGCTTCAAGGCCTTGAGCACCTGCGCTAAGGGGTCCTTGGGACGGCGGTGCATCACGTAGTGCAGGTTGTCACGTTGAGCGGAACAGACCTGCACCAATGGGGCATGCAGCTCCAGCAAGCTGATGATGTCGGCACGAACCCGTGGCGCTGCGGTTGCACTCAGCGCAACAACTGGCACCCCAGGGCAGAGGGCACGCACCTCACCGAGCCGCCGATAGACAGGACGAAAATCATGCCCCCAAGCACTAATGCAATGGGCCTCGTCGACAGCTAAGGCGACCAGGCGACCAAGGGTGTGGGCACTGAGGATGAGATCTCGAATCTGTAACGACTGCAGCCGCTCCGGCGCTAAGTAGAGCAAACGCAAGCTGCCGTCGGCGAGAAGACGCCACACCTGCTGGCGTTCCTCGGAAGTCATACCGGCATGCAAACAGGCGGCAGGAATCTCCCTCGCGCGCAGCTGACGCACCTGATCTTCCATCAGTGCCACCAAAGGCGAAACCACCAGCACCAATCCCTGCTTCATCAGGGCAGGTAGCTGATAGCACAAAGACTTCCCACCCCCAGTCGGCAAAACAGCTAAGGCATCACGGCCTTCAAGCAACGCTTCAATCACCGGCCTCTGACCAGGCCGAAACGCAGTCCAGCCGTAATGATCTTGCAGCGATGCCAGCAGGGGATCCAAACCACGCCAGCCCTAGTTTCATCACTTTAACGACCGCCAGATCTAGGGCACGACAGGAGGCTCTAATTGATCGGGAGCTTCCTCAACCAACTGCAGGCGCACGCGTTTACCGCCAGCCAGTTCACCCAGGGACACGCGCATGGTGGCCCCGCTCAGGCTCTGAAGGGCTGAAAGCACATCACGCAGATAGGGAGTACTACTGCCGCTTTCGACCCATAGCCGTTCCTGCAGCCCGCCGAGCCGACGCCAGGAGGTGTGGAGCTTGAGCACGGCGGATTCCAGCGCCTGGGCCTGACCAACCGCGTCCGCAAGTAACCCAAGGGCATCAAGACGCTGCGCCTCCTGCATGGCCTTCTCCAAATTCAACTCACCCTGCTGAAAGGCACGCACAGCAACACCGCTTTCTGTGGCTTTGGTGATCCACCGCGCCGTGCTGGTGACGTCCTTAATGCGGTCAATGTCTGGTTCGTCCCGCAGCGCCTTGCGTAGATCCTCTTGCTGGATCTCTGGCAACTTGGCCAGTTCTTTAACCAACGGTGCAACGATTTTGGGAGGCAACAGATTCTCCTGGGTGCGTTGCCGAATTTCCTCAGGCAACAACGGACTGGTTGCCGCCGTGAATTCATCGGTGAGACGTCGCACTTGCTTGCGGGTGATCTCCTGCCCCTCGTTGGCTGCTTCTGAAATCATCAACTGCACCTCAGGAACAGCCTCGGCAGTTTCGAGGAACGCCCGTTTGGAGAAATGGTTGACACTGGATTCCTCCAAAAGGCCACCACCAACCAGATCGTTGGCGGACTCAGCCAGTTGAATCAGGCTGTAGGCACGGGTTTTGCTGATCTCCCTTTCGCGCAACCACTGCAGAAAACCAGCACCCCGTCCTTCGCCACCGCGTTTTTCCCGATCACGGACCGCTTTGAGGATGCGGCCCCGGAGGATTTCGGTCTGCAAATCGAAGCGGTCACAAACGGCCCAAGCCTGCTCCAGCTGAGCGAGGAACTCCAAGGTGCTGATGTCGTCACGCTCGGGATCCGGGAGATCCAGCTGAAGCATGGGGGGCTCAAGGCTGAGGCTGGAACTCACGGCAGCTAGCAAGCAAGACGGGGATGGATACTGCCATGGCGAACGACATTGTGTGACGCTCCTGGCACGAGGGTCGGCACCCGCAACTACGCTCCTGAAGCATCCTTAACTGGGCAGCGATGGCAATCTCCCGCGGTGACATGGTGCGCATCAAGCGCCCTGAGTCCTACTGGTACAACGAAGTGGGCAAAGTCGCCTCCATTGACACCTCAGGCATCCGCTATCCAGTCGTGGTTCGCTTTGAAAAGGTGAACTACAACGGCATCTCCGGATCTGAAGGTGGCATTAACACCAACAATTTCGCTGAGTCTGAGCTGGAAAAAGCCTGAGGCGGTTGCCGGAGCTTCCTGAAGTCGAAACGGTCCGTCGAGGCCTAACGGACCGTTTGTCGACGTTTCAAATCAAAAACGTTGAGATTCTCCGGGACAGGACCATTGCCAGTCCCGGGGATTCTTTGCGTTTTATTGAAGGTATCCAAGGCGCCTGGATCGGTCAATGGCACAGGCGTGGCAAATACCTCTTCGCCGAGCTCCACAGCGATGCTAAGGAGCGCCAGAAGCCAGACCGTGGCCATTGGGGCGTGCATCTACGCATGACAGGGCAGTTCCTATGGCTTGAAGAATCAACCGATCCATGCCGCCACACTCGGGTGCGCTTCTGGGATCTAGAGGGGCATGAACTGCGCTTTATTGACATGCGCAGCTTTGGCAAGATGTGGTGGGTTCCACCGAATGTACCGGTGGACGCTGTGATCAGCGGATTAAAAAAACTAGGCCCTGAACCTTTTAATGCCGAATTCAACGGGGCTTATCTGCAACAGCGTCTCAAAAACAGCAAGCGCTCCATTAAGGCAGCATTATTAGATCAAAGCCTTGTCGCAGGCACGGGCAATATCTATGCCGACGAAAGCCTCTTTGAAGCGGGAATCGCACCACAGACTCCTGCTGGTCAGCTGAAACGTGCGCAACTCGACCAACTATGCACCTGCCTTGTCAGGGTGTTGGACAACAGCATCGGAGCAGGGGGAACGACCTTCAGCGATTTCCGCGATCTCGAAGGAGTGAACGGCAATTACGGCGGACAAGCGTTGGTTTATCGACGAACGGGTGCTCCGTGCCTCAAATGCGGAACCCCGATTGAGCGTGACAAACTGGCTGGACGAAGCACCCACTGGTGTCCTAGGTGCCAGCACTAACAATCGGCTAGGGAAACAAAAGACGCATCAGATCCATTGGACATCACCCCCTCTCAAGAACTGGTCAGCACGATTCGAGATCTTCATCGGCGTGGATGGTGCGACGGCACAGGGGGAAACTTCAGCATCGTCACGCAACGATCCCCACTCACGCTGCTCATGGCACCCAGTGGCGTGGACAAAGGAACGGTTGACATCGACATGCTGATTGAAGTGAATGATCAAGCCAAGGTGGTGAAAGGCAAAGGGAAGGCAAGCGCAGAAACACTGATGCACTTAAAGATTGTCGAAATCTGCGGCAGCAGCGCAGTTCTGCACACCCACTCAATCAATTCAACTCTGCTCTCCAGAGAAGCTTATGGGCAAGGCCAAATCACATTGGAGGGTTGGGAGATGCTGAAGGGATTGCGCGGCATCACAACACACGACACACAAGTCAATCTGCCGATCATTGCCAATGACCAAAACCTCACCCGGCTGTCGACGAACGCAGAATCCGTACTAAACAATGCTCCTTACGGTCTTCTTGTTGCAGGCCATGGTCTCTACGCCTGGGGAGACACCCTACAAGAAGCGAAACGGCATGTTGAAATTCTCGAATTTCTACTTGAACTGCATTGGAAACAACACATCCTCAACCTCCGATGAGTACTTCTCACCTCCTTCTAGACATTGAGGGAACGACGTGTCCCATCACCTTTGTTTCCAAAGTGTTATTTCCCTATGCGCAAGCGCAACTGGGAGGCTATCTCAATGCCCATCACGACGAGGACGAGGTCAAAAAGCTGATCCAGAACGCTTGGCATGAATGGCGCACTGATCACGACCCAACTAGCCAAAAACTGCTTCAATTACAAGCCACAAAAAACAAAGACCATGACCATGACGCCATCGCTAACTATTTGCTGCACTTAATTGAGCTAGACCGCAAGTCAACCACCCTAAAAGACCTGCAAGGTCGGATCTGGAAGCAAGGATATGCATCAGGAGCGATCCAGTCGGAACTCTACCCCGAAGCATTGAATGCCCTGAAAAGCTGGCATGCAGCAGGTTATAAGCTTGCTGTGTATTCATCGGGAAGTGTAACCGCGCAACAACTTCTTTACGAGCACACTGCAGATGGAGATGTGCGGCATCTGTTTGACAATTGGTTCGACACGCACACAGGTCCCAAAAAATCGAGCAGTTCTTACAGTGCCATTGCCGAAAAGTTAAGAACACCTCCACATCACATCACATTTATCAGCGACAACCGAGCCGAATGTGACGCGGCAGAAGCGGCCAATCTGCAAACACTCTTCAGTTTGCGGGAGGGGAATCCCGATCAATCCCCTGGCCATCACCGCGTGATTGAATCCCTCGATCAAGTCCTCGACGCTATCCAAACCAGGACATGACTGCTAGGCCGCAAATTGACAATGAATCCGCCTTTGGCAGATAGTAATGGTTACTTTAACCGCCATAAGGTCACGCCGTCCACAACACGTTTCCAGTTCACCAAAGAACAGGGTGAATCGTGCCAAGCCCTCGGATATCGCATCAATCAGTTGATACCTGAGCCATCAAAAACCTTACATCAAGGCATCCTGCTATGCAGGAGCTTGAACGTCAGCGAGACGGCATCAATTACAGCGGCTCCGAAGAACAGGAACTCAAGATCAGCCCTAACCGCGTAAATGCGGAGGTACCATCCACACCAACGGGCCAGGATGGCCTTACTGCCCAATGACCTGGAGTAGGTACTGGGGTCAGAAATTTCTAAAATCAAAGATGTCGAAAAGTTTGCATGCCAACTTTGAATAAACTGACTATTAATCGAAGAGGACGGCTTTCCTCATCTCTCATACGGATCACTTTTCTGACCATTGACTTCGTGTCAAAGATGGGAAACGTCTACCGATATAGCCCCGTTTCCATACAGCTTCCAATCCTTCACGGGTGCGCTCTGCGATCTATTGGGACTAAAAATAGACCATAGAGGCGAAGACGTGAAAAATCAGCTCTATGGCTACCGTCGTCGTATCGACAACGTCGTCCCAAGGTCGAAATCTCGCGCCAAGCTTTTGCACTTGTACAAAAAATTGAGAAGATCACGCAAAGACCCTGGAAGATGGTCAGATTTCGTGATGAACACGTCGCCGTTGCGGAGCTTTTCCAACACCCGATCCGGCTCTTGACTTTCGACCTTGGTTACTGCGGATACTGCTACGTTAATTCTATCGTAGTACAAAGACCCCTAGATATTCCATCAGCGCGTCAGCCTGAGAATCCAATTTTTTCACACCATTAAAGCACGAACTATTACGATTATGCCCTCTCACAATAAAGATCTTCCAAAACTCCCATGGGCCAAAATCTACGAAAAGCTCGAAAACTGCGCTTGCGGAATCCTCAAAATCAAGGATGCCGTCGCCAACGCCGCCATCAGAGTTGCAAAGGCCCCCAAAAAGGGCATATTCGCGGAAACACCAAGCTACTTGGGAAATATCGGTTGGCAAGTATTGATAATGAAACGAGAATTAGTTTGTCTAATTATGACTATGCCATTGTTTTTTGGGGTAGGGGGCTGTATGGCGTTTCAGTCCCACACTACAGGTACATTTAAGAACCCGACTGAACGATGGATCTTTGAAAATGATCTAAGAAGTATAGCTTTGCGTATTTGGCTTTCGGAGTGGTCAACAGACCCAGAGCCAATAGATGTTGCGGCAAATATTTCAGATGAAATGTTTTGTGATGATGGAACATCTCTAAGTGTACGGCGTACTGACTTGTGGGATCACTGGTGTCTACCAATTAAGCTCAGTAGGTTATCTGATGATGAGTACGAGCTGCGAGTCTCAGATCTAATACAGCTGCCTAAATTTATGGGAAAATTTATCGACGCTCTGCAGAACTACAACATTCTCGAAGCCTATTTGATGTCGCATGATAGAGCTTCATATATTAAAGAAAGCATCCCATTCTCCCCAGAAAGATATAGAGACACTGCTCTATCCCGTCTAAACCGGTTGTATCCACTGCTACAAACATACCCAAATTTTGAAAAGCTAATTTCTGATTGCATGGATAGTGAGTGCGAGCGGCTGACCGCCATAAGGAATGCAATTCCCTCTAACTATGATGATATTCAGCAGTACGATGGCTTCTACAGCATCACTATTAGGAGGAATTCAAGATGACTCAGTACAGTGTGGAATTTAATCTATTTGACGCTTCGGAGCCGGTTTTTGGACCTGTTGGTATACCTACAGGTCACGCGAATGTAGCCCTTGTCAGAAAAGATGACGATGGAACCATAACGCGCAGTGATAACTATGGAATCAATGTAAGTGGGGGGAAATTCGCAACCTGGGTTAATCCCTTTTCGAATGAAAAAGATGGTTTCATTGGCCTTGATCAAGGTTGGCAAGGGAAAGGCCAAGCATCCGTTGAACTTGACGTTAACGAGCAAACGTTCAATGACTTAGTAGCGCATATTAATTCGTTTTTGCCCAATACGCCAATAAATTATAATGTTCTATCTAGTGTTCTACCTAAGGGTTTCTTCGACGCTCAGGGATCATGCTACACGTTTGTTCAAGATATTTACGAACGAGCGGGAGGCTCTAGCGATACTTTCGTGGATCTTTTTCCTCAGTCTGAGCTGGATAAAGTCGACAATTGGATTGAAGGCTGGTACAGAACCGTTCCCGACTCACTCGATTCCGGTATGGAAGCGGTTTCAGATTTTTTTGATGCGGTGCAGGCGGGGCTAGCAGAAATCGCTGATGATGTCGGTAGCTGGCTGTTTGGTGTTCGTAGTGGAGGTGTTGAGAACCCAGATCTACCTGACTTGCCCGAAAACGGTGCATTGGGTGTTACTACTGGTGACCCGCATTTGGTAACGTTGGACGGCATTCCTTACGATTTCCACGCTGTAGGCGAGTATATTCTTCTTCGCTCAGTCGAATCTGACACTGATAACGAATCTGGTGTTTCGACCGAAGCCAGCTCTGAAGATTACGTGGAAATTCGCAACGCATTTCAAGGAGCGTCCCTCAGCATTAAAAGCTATCTGTCCTCGGAGGAAGGACTCAGCGCCACTGAAACCTACCGTAACGATCTTGAAGGAATAGCAAATAGCATAGACAATCTTCTATTTGATGGAGGCGAAGGGTCACCGCTTATCAACAATCTTGGTGGTGAGGCTGGCTTCGGTGAAAACGTCTTGGATCGTGGCGATGATAACTCGTCAGAAGAAATAAGCATTACCTCTATCTTTGAGAATGGATTGAATTTTTACGGTCGCGTGTTTGATAGTCTTTGGGTTAACAATAATGGTTCTGTCACTTTCAATGGACCTCGATCAACTTTTACTCCAGAAGTTATAAGTCTAAACGAGAACAATCCAGAGATTACCCCGTTCTTTGCGGATGTTGACACAAGAGGTGGTCCAGCAGACGCAACACCAGGAGGAAACTCGACCGGATCCAATCGAGTTTATTATGATTTTGATGAAGTCAATGATCGTTTTATTGTCACTTGGGATGATGTAGGTTATTTCGACTCTCACACCGACAAACTGAATGCTTTTCAGCTCATTCTCACAGATCGCTCAGATGTTGGTGATCCGGGAGATTTCGACATTGAATTCCGCTACGAGAATATCAACTGGTTGACAGGCGATGCTAGTGGGGGATTGAATGGATTTGGCGGTAGTGAAGCGATAGCAGGGTGGACAGCCAGCACCGGAAACAGCTCTGAATCCCTTGAGCTTTTGGATTCCACTGAAGACGATAGCTTTGAAATACAAGTTCGAATGGCATCAGTAGGCGATGGTTCCGCGAGCAACAATGTGGCGGTAGCGACGGTGACGAACGGTGGCGTCGTCATGATCGACTCGTCTGATGAAATTCCGTTGAGCGTTGATGGGGCTGCCGCAGAGATTGAGAATTTCGGATCATTAAATCTGGGTTCTGATGTGCTTTATAGGGAAGATAATGTGTACACATTGGTGTACGCCGGTGAAAATGGTGTCATTGACGATGGTGATAGTCGTCTGACCGTGCAGGTATACGATGATCGGATCGATGTTGGCGTTGTTTTAAATGACGAGTTGGCGGGTTCTGTCGAAGGTTTACTTGCGGATGGAGATGGGAATGGCAACAATGATATCGCCCTAGCTGATGGGACGGTGTTGGATCGCCCGCTCGAGTTCAGCGATGTGTATGGTCAGTATCGTGATGACTGGCGAGTAACATCGGAAGAGCAGTCACTCTTTAGCTACGACGAGGGAGAGAGTGTTGAAGGTTTCTATAACGCAAATCATCCCGAAAACTTGCTAAGCATAGATAATTTCACAGAAGAAGAAATCGCCATAGCGGAAGGCCTTGCGCTAAATGCTGGCCTTGTTGAAGGCTCTACAAATTTTGATAATGCCGTTTTTGACTATCTATTAACAAAAGATGAAAGCTTTATTTCTTCGGCCTTTTTTATCCCTACGCTTCTACTCGCGAATGGGGCACCTTCCAAAATCGTAGGCACATCAGGCGACGATGTACTCACTGTCAATGGCATAGCAAATACGATTACAAGTAATACAGGTTCAGATGTAGTCCAAGGTGTATTGGCAGACTTTTTCGGTGATACCTTTGTAGACTTCTCACAGAATGACAGCATCATTTTCTTAAATGAAGTCATTTCTCGTTCAAATTTTTCTATTTCAAACGGCTCCGCTATTATTGCCATCGATACTGACAATGACGGAACTGCTGAAGGTTCATTCACCCTCCAAATAGATTTCAGTGGTGGCGATTTCATGGCAGTGAAATCTGACGGCAACACGCATGTCACTTTCGAAACCTTCTTGCCAGTTCTACAAGAGCGCCGAGCCGTGGATGCGGACCTTGTCAATGGCATCATCAACCAAGAGTTTTTGACTGGTGACGGCACGTCAGACTTCCAAGTGACGCTGCGCGACATGGGTTCTGCTGTATACGACAATGTGCTCGGCGTTTATGAAATCGACGCCAGCGGCAACATCATTGATACGCGTATCCTGTTTGAGAACGCCAATGCGGATAAATCCGCTGTTGCAGGCATCACAGACGTGGGAGCGGGGAACAATCTCGGCTTTTTCCTTGTTCAAGATGCTGCCGATTGGGCGGCTACGCTCGCGGATAGTGACACACTGAGCTTCGTTGATTCCTCTGGTGCTATGGCCAATATTTCAGATGGTAGCGATATGTCTATTGCAGTCAACGGCGCTGCTGTTGACAACATGGTGTTCCACAGCTTCTCCCAAGACCTAAACTCTGATGGTATTCAGCACGCCCTCTCCGGCGTGAATGTTGGAGGGGAAGCCATTACCGTTGGCTTTGAGGACTTAACGGGTAGTGGTGATCGCGACTATGAGGATATCGTCTTCCGCGTCGAAGTCTTAGTTTAAGGTTATAAACTAGGCCACAAATTGACGCAGCATTCAGTTTGGCCAACCATCAAGAAACAGTAGCAACATCCCTTCAAGGAAGGGAGGGTGAGCAGAACTGAATGGGACCATTACCAGAAGGCATAAAAAAACCGCTCCATTGGAGCGGTTCATGATCA
>JBMHDE010000044.1:0-24804 GCA_049889555.1 Synechococcus sp.
TGGCCAAGAGGAAGAGACCTATAACATCGTGGCTGCCCACGGTTACTTCGGTCGCCTGATCTTCCAATACGCATCCTTCAACAACAGCCGCAGCCTGCACTTCTTCCTGGCTGCCTGGCCTGTCGTTGGTATCTGGTTCACCTCCATGGGCATTAGCACCATGGCCTTCAACCTGAACGGTTTCAACTTCAACCAGTCCATCCTTGATGCGCAAGGCAAGGTGCTTCCCACCTGGGCTGATGTGCTGAACCGCGCCAACCTGGGCATGGAAGTGATGCACGAGCGCAATGCTCACAACTTCCCCCTCGACCTGGCTGCTGTTGAGTCCACTCCTGTGGCTCTGCAGGCTCCTGCCATCGGTTGATCTGGACCCCAAGTTGTTCGATTCAGAACAGCACTAACGATTCAGGTCAACTGAATCGGAAAGCCCCCTCCTGGGAGGGGGCTTTTTGCTGTTGGGGGCTGGGATGGGGCGCGACCCAGGCCATGTCTCATGACGTCTGGGCCATGTAGCGGATCAGGTCAATGCATTTGCAGCTGTAGGCCCATTCGTTGTCATACCAAGCCACCAATTTCATGAACTGGTCGTTGAGGGCCATGCCGGCACCGGCATCAAACACTGACGTGCAGCTGTCGCCCAGCAGGTCGTTCGACACGATCGGATCTTCGGTGTAGCCGAGGATTCCCGACAGACCATTCTGGGACGCCGCTTTTACGGCCTGCTTGACTTCGTCGTAACTGGTGGGACGGGCCAAATTCACCGTGAGATCCACCACCGAAACATCCGGTGTTGGCACACGGAAGGCCATCCCTGTGAGCTTCCCGTTCAGCTCGGGGATCACTCTCCCCACCGCTTTGGCAGCCCCGGTGGAGCTGGGGATGATGCTTTGTCCTGCGCCGCGTCCACCGCGCCAATCCTTTAGGGAGGGGCTATCGATTGGTTTCTGGGTTGCGGTGGTGGCGTGCACGGTGGTCATCAGACCACTAACGATGCCGAAGTTGTCATGAACCACCTTGGCCAGGGGAGCGAGGCAGTTCGTGGTGCAGCTGGCATTCGAAACGATGGCTTGCCCCGCATAACTGGTGTGGTTGACGCCCATCACAAACATCGGGGTGTCGTCTTTGGAGGGGGCACTCATCACCACCCGTTTGGCTCCCGCCTCTAGGTGTGCCTGGGCTTTTTCGGCCGTCAGGAAAAGGCCACTGCTCTCCAGCACGGTGTCGACGCCGACCTCATCCCAGCGCAGCTGATGGGGATCCCGTTCCGCCGTCACGCGGATGGATTTGCCATTCACCATCAGTTGGCCGTCGTCCACTTGGATGTCTCCTGGAAACCGGCGATGGGTTGAGTCGTAGCGCAGGAGATAGGCCAGGTAGTCGACTTGGATCAAATCATTGATGGCGACCACCTCCACATCCGGGCTGCTCATGGCTTGACGGAATGCCAGTCGGCCAATGCGACCAAACCCATTGATTCCGATGCGGATGGTCATGAACAGCAATCAACGTCTCATTGGTTCTTATAGAGCGAATGGAGCGATTCATCTTTTCTCCTTCTGAGGACGCAGACACACAGTCAGCCCCTGCACTTGTCGTCGTGCCCCGGGGCTCGCCGTGGCCAAGGCTGAAACCGAGTTTGTTGCAATCGGTTGGTCGTTATCGATAACGAAAGCTTGACAGTTGTGCCACGCTCAGCAGCGTCAGCCAAGCTGTCCTGGTTAACAGCTTGGACAGCGATGCCTTTGCTTTTCGCCTCTCAAACGGCTCCTGGCGGCCCCACCGTGATTCTTCCGGCCCTCCTGATTGCTGGGATCCTGATCGCCCTATCGCAAGCCTTTGTACCCAAAGGCGATCAATAAGGTCCGAAACGGGTGATACAGGCGGCCCCGCATGTGGCCCCCAGCTGTGTCGCCGCGGGAACCGCCCAGCCTGCGGCCAGTCCTGCGGTGACCCCTGCTGCAAAACTGTCGCCGCAGCCGTAGGACTCAACAACGGGGCCGGGCGGCGTGGATGCTGGGTACCGCCCTCCGGGCGTGACTGCTCCGCCCTTAGCGCCTTCGGTGGCAATGGTCAGTCGAGCAGGCGGATCAAGCGCATGGGGTGGCAGTTGCTCACTGGGATCCAGTCCACTGCCAATCAGTGCGTCGATGCTCACCCCTGCTTCCTGTAGCACCGCCAACCGCAACCGGGGGGTGGCGGTGAGCAGCTTGGCCTTTCGCGCGAATCGCAGTCCGTCGGCGTCTGTGGCGGAGACAAACACACCATCAAACTCCGCGAGCAGGTGCCAAGGCAGTGGGTCATGGGCCATCGGCGTGTGGCGCTCGCCAATCACCGTGATGGCACGGTCGCCTCCGTCATCCACCAGGCTGATGCCCCGCCGGCTGGGTTGGTCTCGCCACGCCACCAAGGGGTCAACACCCAGGCTTTGCAGCCTTGCCACACTGCGCTCACCGATCGCATCCCGGCCAAGGGCAGTGAAAAAGGGAATCCGTTGGCCGGTGAGGCGAGCGCATTGCACTGCCACTACAGCGCCGGCTCCGGCTGGTTCTTCAAGGGTGCGCAGTGCTCGGCTGATGCGACCTGGCTGTGGCAGCGCATCCACCTGCAGAAAGGTGACCCATTCCTGATGGCCGATGACGGCGAGCTTGAGACGGGAGAGGTCGTTCAAGGGAGGGATGCGGCAGTTGGTGATCAGGCCTGCATCTGGCCGTTAGAGCTCGTACTCCTTTTCAAAGCTGGCGAGCAGATCCTTGTAAAGCGCCAAGGTTGCTTCACTTTGCTCTGTGAATCCCTCGAGCTTGTAAAGCTCACCCAATTGCTTGGCTGCTAGGTGCACCTGGGCAAAGGCTTCGGCGTATTCGTTTTGGATGTCTTCTTCGGTGATGTCGCGGATCATTGCCGAGATGAACTCCACTTTTTTAACGGAGGCGGCAATGTCCGCCTCCATCTCCTTATTGAGCTTGCGCCGCTTGCGGACCATCCCTTCTGTGTTGGGTGGGGTCACCATACGTCGGTCCCGCGTTTCAAGCTGGGGCCAGCTGTACCGGTTTAAAAGCAGAAGGGAAGCATCTTGGTGCTGCAAGCTGCGTAGCCATCAATGAGCGGCCCGAGGCCGATCTGATGAAGGATCCCCTGACCGGTGAGGCCTTCGGTGATGACGCCGATCACGAATCCCAGCATGGCGGCCCGGCCGTTGAAGCGTTCCACCTGGGTGAGTTGTTCGTTGTGGATTGCTCGGGCAGCGCTGTTTTGAAACCACTTGTCGCTGGCTTGTTGATTGGCCATGGAGCACCCCGTCAAACTATTGAGGATTGTAACGGATTTTTGACAAATCAGTCCATGGGCATTCGTATCTGCCTTAAGTCCAGTGGCAGATCGGCCCCTGGTCGTGGCCGATGGCCAAGGACCTTTTCAGCCCCTGTTTGACGTAGGCGCGCCCTGCATGAATGGCCTGATCCAGCGGCCGCTGTTTGGCCAGGCCAGCGGTAATCGCCGCTGAAAGGCTGCAGCCGGTCCCATGGCTGTGGGGTGTGTTGATCCACTCCCCTTCCAGCCAATGCGGCTCTCCATTGAAGAGTAGATCTCTGCCGCCCTGTGGTTGGTCTCCGCGTTTGATCAGCACTGCTGCTGCGCCTTGGGCGTGGAGTGTCGCGGCGGCGTCGATCACGCTGGTTTCATCGCTGATCGGTTGGCAGCTCAAGAGGCTGGCTTCATGGCGGTTGGGCGTCAGCAAGGTGGCCAGCGGCACCAGCTCCTGGCGGATGGCGTCAATCGCTTGCGGTTCGAGTAAGACGGCCCCGGTGCGACTCACCATCACTGGATCAATCACAATCGGCACTGGCCAGTGGTTGAGCGCTTCGGCAGTGGCCTGGATCAACTCCGTGTTTAGGAGCATGCCTGTTTTGATGGCTCTGACGGCCAAGTCGCTTCTCACGGCTTCGATTTGCGCCGTGAGGCCGGCAGCCGGTAAGGGGTCGACGCGGCTGACGCCACAGGTGTTCTGGGCTGTCACACAGCTGATGGCGGTGCAGCCGTGCACTTCAAAGGCCATGAACGTGAGCAGGTCGGCTTGGATGCCTGCTCCGCCGCCAGAGTCACTTCCCGCGATGGTGAGGGCGATGGGCGGTGTGATGGGGTTGGGCTGGGTCGTCATGGCTGTTGCTGGATGGGTCAGGATTTGCGCCAAATCACAGGCTTCCGCCGCTTGGGATAGAGCTCGGTGCAAAGCGGGCAGACGGTTCCATCGCACCCGCGAGCGGTGCAGTACTCGCGGCCATAAAAAATGATCTGGAGGTGGAGCTTGTTCCAGGCCTTTTTGGGAAAGAGCTGTTTGAGGTCCCGTTCCGTCCGCTGCACGCTCTCGCCTGAGCTCAGTCCCCAGCGTTGCGCCAGGCGATGGATGTGGGTGTCGACTGGAAACGCTGGCACGCCAAAGGCTTGGGCCATCACCACACTGGCTGTTTTATGGCCAACGCCGGGGAGGGCTTCCAATTCTTCGAAGCTGGTGGGCACGTCGCCGTCGTAGGCGGTTACAAGGATGTGAGCCAGCTTTTTGATGTTGCGTGCCTTGGTTTTGGCCAGGCCCAGTTGGCGGATGTGCTTCAAGATCATCTCCTCCTCTAAGGCGGCCATGGCAGCTGGCGTTGGCCCTGCGGCGAACAGCGCCGGTGTGACCTCATTCACCTTCTTGTCGGTGCATTGCGCGCTGAGCAGAACCGCAATCAGCAGGGTGAAAGGATCGCTGTGGTCGAGCGGGATCGGGACGTCTGGGTAGGTCTCTTCGAGGCGCTGGAGGATCCGTTGGGCGCGTTCGCGTTTGTTCAAGCCAGGTTCGCTTTGCTTCGCGGCGGACCCTACGCCCATCCGACCAAGCCCTCAGCTCTTGTAGCAACGGCTACTAATTTTAACTTCGATTAAGGATTGCCCCCGCGCCGTCTGGCTGCGGGCCCTGGCGCATTCAAAGTGTGAGTCCTGCGGATGATCCATGACAAACGCCGGCAACCCCCGTCGCGGAACCAGCTTGAAGTGGGAAGCCAATGGTGAATTGGCAGGCGCTGACCTTCGCCACATCCTTCAACGTCTTCAAGATGCAGACCCCCAGGCTCAGGGGCTGAACAGCTGTGAATTCGGCTGCGATGTGGCCGCCCATGCTCCCCAGCAGCCTCCGGCCTAACGGCCCTCGGCCGGTCGAATTCTTCTAGGGTTTCAACCCCGATCGTGACCGCAATGAATCCTGTTGTAAGAGGCGTTCTTTACGTTTCTGTTTGGGTCGTGCTTTGGGGAACGGTCGCCTCGCTGATCGATTGGGTGCTGCTGACGGGTGAGGTTTACGGTTCAGGTTCCTTCGGTCAAGCCTCCACATTCATCGCCTACGGCGCCGCCACGGTGGTGCTTGCTGTGCGTTTGTCAGGTCGTTTCTTGGCCGACCACGAGGCGTGAGTGCTGCGGGAGTGGTGGTTTTGCCCAGATGGAGCCTGCTTCCTTCCGCTTGATCTGTCAGCTCTGAATCCGTCAGCTCCGATCAGTGGTTCGGGCCGTTGCGATTGCGGCCAGCACCCCACCCACAAACCCTCCCGCATGGCCGATCCAGCTCACGCCCGGCGGAGACGCCCAGGGCAGAAGCCCGAACAGGGCACTGCCATACAGGCTGAGCACCAACACGCTTAACCCCAGACTGATTGCGCGGCGTTCGATCAGCCCAAGCACCAGCAGGTAGCCCAGCAGGCCATACACCACGCCCGATAACCCATGGCTGCCCACGGGCCAGAACAACCAGATGGGGATTTCGAGGCAAATCACGCCAATCCAAACGGCCCCATAGGCCCCAAGCCCTTGCGACAGCACGAGATAGCTGAGGGGTAGAAACACCACGGTGTTGGTGAGCAAATGGCCAGGGCCGCCGTGGCTGAAGGGTGCGGTGAAGAGCGTCCACCAAGCACTCCCCGGGCCAAGGGCGAGGGTCCATTGGCCTTGCAGCACAAGCGTGTCGATCAGTTCCTGCAGCCAGGCAATCCCCACAAGCACTAGGGGCAGCCCCAGGGCAAAGGCGCGTTTTGAGGCGAACAATGGTGGCGTCGGTGTCAGGGGTTGAGAGCAATGGCCTGCCAGCCATTGTCGGCATTCCAGCGTTGGCGACGGTGGGGTGTGTTGGTCAGTTCCAGCAGTTCCACCTGCTGAATCTGGATGGTCAGCACCACGAAACTGTCTGGCTTGGGTGTTCCATCGGGCAGTGCTGCGGGGAAGTGGGCCGTTGGCTCCAGCGGTTGGCCCGGTGTAGGCCAGCCCCACAGGGCCCGCCCTTCAGGGCGCAACTGTTGCCAGTGGTGTCGTTCCCGTGCGTCTTGCGTCTGGGGCGCCAGCGAGCGTGCAATTCCCCGCAACCGAAATTGGCAGCGGGCTTTTGGCAGTAGCCAGCAGAGTTCGTTCCTCGCTTCGTGGGCTAAATCCTGGATTTTGGCGCTACGGGCGTCCGTGAACAGTTCCAGCGTGCAGCCATCCCGCCAGCCGCGAAACACAAGTGTGCGGATCCGTGGGCTCCCATCACTGGCCACCGTGGCCAGTTGCAACCAGCGGCCCATGGGGGAGCGCCCTTCCTTGTGTTGTGCGGCCCGCAGTAGGGGGCGCCAGGGGGGGAGCGGGGATGACGCCGCGGTCATGGGACGCAAAACACGATCCCCATCATCGTTCGTTTCGCACCCTATAAAGAGTCGAGGCATCAGGCCTAAGGACGAAGGGATGGACCTGTGACCCGCTGCGTGTGTGATTTGGCTGTGATCGGGGCCGGTTTGGCAGGCACAACGCTGCTGGCATCCCTGCGCTTGGCCGGTTGGCAGGGCACCGCCATGGTGCTGGAGGCGGGGCGGGGCCCCGGTGGACGGGCTTCCACGCGGCAGCGCCGTGAGCATCCCCATTGGCAGCTCGACCATGGGGCGCCAGTGCTGCAACTGCAGTCGCGCTGTGACCCAGCCATGGCTGCTCTGCTGCAGCGGTTGGAGGCGATGGGGGCGATCGCAGCCGACACCGCCGTGCCTGTGGGCATTGGTCTCGATGGAATCGAGCCCTTAGCGGAGCCCTTGGTGGATGGTTGTGCGGCCCTTGGTCACCGTTGGCGTGGGCGTCCGTCGATGGCCGCTGTGGCAGACGCCTTGCTTGCGATCGCTGGTGATGCGGTGTTGCGTCGTTTTGGGGTGCGCGTGCAGACGCTGCAACGGATGGAACGGGGATGGGAGCTGCGCGATCAACACGGTCAGGTGCTGGTGACGGCTCGGATGTTGGTGTTGAGCGGCACGTTGCTGGCCCATCCCCGCTCGCTCGCCCTGTTGGGGTTGGCGGATCGACCGCTACGGCAGGCTTGTCCTGTTGGGCTGGATCCTGCGTTGGATCAGGCCCTCGATCGGATCGCCTTGATCCCGATGGCCCCGCGTTGGAATCGGATGTTGGAGCTGTCAGCCGAGCCCGATGTCGCCGCGTCTTGGCCGCGGACGCTAGTGCTCAGCGCTGCAGCGGCGCAGCGCTGGCAGTTAGAGCGGTTGGTGCTGCAGCCCATGGTTGATGGCCGCATCGGGTTGGTGGCCCATGGGCTCACGGAAGCGGTGTCCGTGTCAGCGGATCTGTTATCGCCTTGGCCCTCGCTCGCTGCCGCGGTGGGTGCGGCCAAGGATTTGGGTGTGATGCGCTGGGGTGCTGCTCGCCCCTTGGATCATCCCCTTCCCGCCAGCCTTCAGTGGTGTCCCACGGCGTCGGTGGGATTCTGCGGTGACTGGGTGGAAGGGCCAGGCTTTGGTTGTGCCCATGGCGCCATGGCGAGTGCAGTTGCCCTGGCCGACCGGATCCTTCAACGCAACAATTCGGCAGTCCAGGGAGCGATGGCATGAGCACAAACCATGGCGACGTGGTTGTGATTGGCAGTGGCATCGGTGGGCTTTGCTGCGGGGCGTTGACGGCCCGAGCGGGCCATGACGTGCTCGTGCTGGAAGCCCATCAGCATCCGGGTGGTGCGGCCCATGGGTTTCGGCGCGGTGGTTATCACTTCGAGTCAGGTCCGTCGCTTTGGAGTGGCCTTGGTCGTTGGCCGACCACCAACCCGCTCGCGCAAATCCTACGGGCCCTTGATCAGCCGCTGGATGTGATCGCTTATCGCGATTGGGATGTGCTGTTCCCGGAAGGGGATCGACGCATCGGTGTGGGTTCGGCAGGCTTTGAAGCTGTGGTTCAAGAGCTGCGCGGTGCGGAAGCACGCAAGGAGTGGCAGCGCTTTTGTGCCGTGCTCAAGCCCGTGGCCGCTGCGGCCGACGCCTTGCCGCTGCTGGCCCTGCCCCCCAGCGCTGATGCCATGGCCGCTCTTTTGAAGCGCAGCGGCCGTCTTCTGCCGCATCTTCCGGCGTTGCGTCACCTCAGTGGCGCCTTTGGCCCCTTGGTGGATCGTCATCTGCGTGATCCCTTTTTGCGGCATTGGGTGGATCTGCTCTGTTTTCTGATCAGCGGCATGCCCATGGCTGACACCAACGCTGCAGCGATGGCCACCTTGTTTGGCCAGTGGTTTGAGCCTGACGCCTGCCTCGACTACCCGAAGGGCGGCAGCCTTCGCTGCGGAGCCCGGGTGCACCAGCTGCTGTTGGATGGTGATCGGGTGTGTGGGGTGGAGCTCGAGAACGGCGAGCGGATCACCGCTGCCCATGTGGTGAGCAACGTTGATGCATGGGGCTTGGCACGCCTGTTGCCGGAGGGCCCAGCGCGGCGGTGGCGGCAGCGGTTGGCGTCGACGCCGGCGTGTGGGTCTTTTTTGCACCTGCACCTTGGTTTTGATGCCAGCGGGCTCGATCCTTTGCCCCTTCATCAGGTGTGGGTCGGGGACTGGAATCGTCCGATCGATGCTGAGCAAAACACCGCAGTGATTTCGATTCCTTCGGTGCTGGATCCTGGGATGGCACCGGTGGGTCATCACGTTCTCCATGCCTACACACCAGCCAGTGAGCCCTGGCAGGCATGGGCTGCGTTGGAGCAAGGCTCAGACGATTACGCCAGCTTCAGGCAGGAGCGGTGTGGGATCTTTTGGTCGCTGCTTGAGGCCCGAATCCCCCATCTGCGTGACCGTTGCCAGGTCGTGATGGAGGGCACACCGCTGACCCATCGTCAATTTTTGAACGTGCATCAGGGCAGCTATGGACCGGCCTTATCAGCGGCTCAGGGTTTGTTCCCTGGTGTCACCACACCCCTGAAAGGGCTGTGGTGTTGTGGTGCCAGCACCTTTCCTGGCATTGGCATCCCACCTGTGGCGGCGAGCGGTGCCATGGCTGCCCATGCCATTGCCGGACCTCGTGCTCAGCAGGAGCTGTTGGACAGCCTGGGACTGTGAAGGGTTGCTGATGCGGGCGGTCAGGACGGACGGCGTTACGGACGGGGTTTGGTGGCGATGACGGAAAAGAAAGGATCGCCTTGCCCGCCGATCAGCCCCATCACGCCGGCAGCTCGGGTGGTTTCGGCCACTTGCGTTGGTTGCTCCCAGCCTTGGGCCGTGAGCACATCACTGACGTAGTCGAGATGGTCGCGGTCATCACAATCCGTCCAGATCTGCGGTGCTTTGGTGAAAAACATCCGATTGGAAAACGACACGATCACCTGTCCAGCCGGCCGGGTGATGCGCAGCAGTTCTGCGGCAATCGCTTCCGGGTATTGCAGATATTGCCAACCGGCCACGATTAAGGTGGTGTCAATGAAGCTGTCGGGGAGTGGCAACACCTGATCGAGGTTGAGGTTTTGTATCCAGTGGCTATCGAGCCGTGGATTGGCGGCAAGCTCTGCGGCATTCAGCCCATGGCCGATCACTCGCTCGTAGCGAACGTCGTCGGGGAGGTGCGACACCCACGACGACATCAAATCGAGCACCGTTGCGCAGGGGGGGATTCGTTCTCGATAGAGCGCCGTTAAGCGCGCACGAAAGGCCCCATCGAGGTGATGGACAAAGCGGGGATCGCGATAAAAAATCGCATCATCGCCTCCATCCAGCTTGTAACGCTGGGCTGGGGTCAGAACCTCCACAACCACGAGGTTTCGCCTCCGAATTCGCGCATCATGACGAATCACTGGGGTTGGTGGTGGTCTCTTCCGTGCTGTCGAGGTGATCGCGGCAGGTGGAGCAGAGCAAATGCCCTTTGCGTTTCCAAAAGACCCGCATCGAACGCTCGATCGTTTGTCCGCACATCAGACATCGGAAGAGTGGTGGCATGGCGGTTGGCTGTTGCGGTCGACTCAGCGTTGAGGGTTGGATTCGGCTTCGCTGTTCAGGGCAGACCCTTCAGGGGGATCCGCTTCGGGGTCTGCAGGTGGGATCTGCTGCCAGCCGCTGCTCCAGCATGGCGAGTTGCGCAGTTCGCGCCAGGTCAGCCGATGGCGGATGCTTGCATCGAGCACGGCTTCCAATTCCACCCACCGCTCGCGGCCCTTGCCCCCTTGCAGCACCAGGCGGAAATGGCGGTACCCCGCCACTGGCGTTTTGCTGGTCCAGGCTTGTGCAGGTCTCCAGCCCATGGCAGCACTGCGGATCGTTGGTTAGCGTCGCATCCCCTCTGATGTCCCATGGCCTTCACCGTTGCGGTCAGCGGCGCCTCCGGCAAGACCGGTTATCGGATCGCAGAAGAGGTGCTGCGCTGCGGGGATCAACCGCGTTTGTTGCTGCGTCCCACGTCGCAAGTCCCTGAATCGCTTCAGGGAACGGATCAACGGCGCCTGTCTTTGATGGACGCTTCAGCGCTTGATGCGGCGCTCGATGGCGTGGATGCTTTGGTGATTGCCACGGGGGCGCGCCCGTCTGTGGATCTCACCGGTCCGATGCGCGTGGATGCTTGGGGTGTGCAGCGTCAGGTGGAGAGTTGCCGACGGGTTGGGGTGCGCCGGGTGGTGCTCGTGAGTTCCCTTTGCGCCGGGCGTTGGCACCATCCCCTCAATTTGTTTGGGCTGATTTTGGTGTGGAAGCGGGTCGGTGAACGGGCCCTGGAATCCAGCGGATTGGATTGGACCATCGTCCGCCCCGGTGGATTGTCGGAACGGGAGGAGGGTCTGGCTGGTGAGGGGGTGCTTTATACCCCCGCGGACCAACAAGACAGTCAATCCATCCCCAGGCGCTTGGTGGCGCGTTGCTGCGTCGATGCTTTGCAGATCTCGGCAAGCATGGGCCGGATTGTGGAAGTCACCAGCTCCAGCGATCAGCCTTCCATCAGTCTTGAGCAGGCCCTTGCGGCCTGGTGATGGCCGGCTGAATCACCTCCTCCAGTTGGTCCAGCCGCCGCCCGTTGACGCCGAGATCGGAATCGCCGAGGCGTGATTCCGATCGCGCTTCGATCACGCCCAGGCTGGCGGTGCTGTGCAGTTCAATGTCGTCAACAAAGCCAAACAGTCGGCTGGTTGCCGTGGCGTGCACGTAGCCCTGAGCGGGGTCGCTCCACACAACGGTGGTGCCAGGCATGCTGCTGAGTTGCTGTTCGAGGGCAGCCATCACCACGTTGGTGTCGCTGACCGACCAGCTGCGCTCGGCGCAGTGTGCTGCTGTTGGGCAGGGCCGGAGATGACCGTTGCTCAGACCTAGATCGGCTGGGACGGGCCCCGCCAGGTGAAATAAGGCCAGGATCCAAGGCAGGGTGAGTGCAAGCAGATGGGGCACAGCTGTCATCCAGGGGGGCGAATTGGCGATCATGCCTGCACTGGCTTCCATCAGGGCATTCGCCATGCAGGCACCTCAGGCATTGCTGACGCGATTGGGCGCGTCGGATGACATGGGCTCTGGCCACCGCAGGCTGGTGCTGCTTCTGAGCCAGTTGGGAGATTTCGACTCGTTGGAATACGCCCAAGCCATCGTGGGAGTTCTTCCCCAGCTGCAGCAAGCCGGGATGCGCCTGCTGGCGATTGGCATTGGCGATCACGCGAGTGCGGAGCGCTTTTGTGCGTTCACGGGTTTCCCACGCTCTTGCCTGCAGGTGGAGCCCGATAACCGCCTGCATGCGGCACTCGGTTTGTATCAGGGCCTCCAGGTTCCAGGGGGACCCTGGCCGAATTTGCTGTTGATGTGTGCAGGGATCGGGTCCCCCGGAACCTTGGCTGAAGTGTTGCGCGGGTACACCGGCGATCGCTCAGCACCGCAGAGATTCAACAATCCACTCTTTCGTTTCGCGGGTGGTGAAGGGTTTCAGCGACCGTTTGAACTGGCCAGCGTGCGGTTACAAAACATGGTGGAAGTGCTTGGCCGTTGGCGCACCTATGTGCCTTGCGATGACTTCATCACGCAGCGGGGAGGCACCTTCGTTGTAGAGGCGGATGATTCGTTGCTTTACGTCCACCGCGATCGGGGCATCCTGGGGTTCTCCGCCACGATGGCCAGACCGTTGGAGTTCCTGAAACCGTTTGTGGATCTCTCCTGATCGCAGGATTGAATTGATCGCACAACCTTCAGTGGATGTGATCAGTTGAATTGATCGGTTGGTGGAGTCTCCTCGCCTTCTGCATGGAGCGTCCAGAACGCCAGGCCACCACCACGGCCCCGTGCTGCCAGCCACCCCGTGGGATCCCGATGGATCAAGGCAAAAAACGGCAAGCGTGAGGGTGCCGGTGCCGGTGCCGGCAGGGGGCGATCGATCCAACGCTGGCGTCCGACCAACAGCACAACTCTGTTGAAACTGAACTGGAGCAAGGGACGTGAGCCTTGAAGGTTGGCTAACCCTTCAAAGCGCAACTGGAACGGTCCCACGTTCACCGCATTGCTGATGGCGAGTTGCTTGGTGGTGAGTTCCCGCAGCACCAGTCGCGCGCGACAACCGCGCAGGCTCCAAGCGCTCAACCATGCAGGACGCAAACGGCCTTTGTTCCAGACCCCCTGCAGCATCCAGCAGCCCTGCAGATCGGCTGTGGTCAGGTTGGTGCCGTGGCGCCTGGCGTCACGCTCGAAGGTCAGGAGCGTTGTTGCATCGGGGTGCTGAATCACCACAGCCAGACTTCACTGGCAGCGATCATGGCCCTTCCGCTTGAAGCGCCATGCATCCCACCTGGACCGAACAGTGGTGGCCCGTCGCCTACCTGCGGGATCTCGACCCAGCGCAACCCACGCGTTTCACGTTGCTTGAGCATGATTTGGTGCTCTGGTGGGATCGGTCGGGTTCGCTTTGGCGGGCGTTCCCTGACGTGTGTCCCCATCGGTTGGTGCCGTTGAGTGAGGGACGCATCAATGGGCAGGGTCAGCTCGAATGCCCCTACCACGGTTGGAGTTTTGACGGCGAAGGACGTTGTCAGCACATCCCACAAGCGGAAGAGGGCCAACGGAGCGACAGCCTGCGTTCCCGGTGCAGCAGTCTTCCGACGGCGACGGCCCAGGGTTTGTTGTTCGTCTGGACCGGCACTCCTGAAGCGGCTGATCGCGATGCTCTCCCGCTGGTGCCGCAGCTGGATGACGACCCGGAACGTTGGATCGTGCAGGACACCTTTCGGGATTTGCCGATGGATGCCCTCACCCTGCTTGAGAACGTGCTTGATGTGAGTCATGTGCCCTTTACCCATCACAAAACCGTCGGTCGTCGCTCCAATGCAGCGCCTGTGCGGGTTGAGATCACCCGGGAAGACCATGCTGGTTTCGCTGCGGTTTGGGAGGAAGGGCCGCGACGCGGTGCTCTCGGATCTCAGTTCACCACCTTTCAGGCGCCCCAGCTGATGTGGCACGACCTGGATGCCAAGGGCTTTGCACGCATTCTCACGGTTGTGTATGCCGTTCCCATTCGCCGGGGTGAATGCCGCTTGTTTGCACGCTTTCCCTTTCAATTTCGCTCGCCCCTACCGCGCGTTCTGCTGGGGCTGCGGCCGCGTTGGCTGCAGCACATCGGTAATCACAAGGTGTTGGAAGACGATCAGGTGTTTTTGCATTGGCAGGAGCGGCAACTGGCAGCAGCGGGAGGTGGTGCTGCCATCGAGCGGGCGTTTTATCTCCCTTGCCAATCCGATGCCTATGTGAGGGCACTGCACCGCTGGGTTCAGGCCCATGGCGGCGAGCCTTTTGCCTCGCGGGCGCTGCCTCCGCGCCAGGGGTTGGAACCGTTGATGGATCGGTTCCATAGCCACACGCGCCATTGCCGCAGTTGCTCCACAGCCTTGCGTCGTCTCAGGGCTTTGCGCCCCTGGCTTTGGGGCGGGTTGTGGCTGGCTGCTGTGTTGGTGGGATTAGGCCAGTTCGGGGTGCTGAGTTGGATCGGTTTGGGGTTCGGGATCGTGATGGGCTTGGCCTACCGCCAGTGCCAGCGATGGGAAACGGGTTTGCTAGTCGGCGATGGTCATGCGCCGCGCAATGATCAGGAATGAGATGTGTTCCTGGCTGCTGTGCCGATCAAAGTGACCTCTTCCTGTTCGGAGAGTGTGATCGTGGGGCTGGGTGCCAGAGCCTGGCCCATTTGGGCCTGCGAAGTCAGCACCTTCCCCTGGACCTATGACCAAAGGGAAATCTGCCTATTGCTTGAGGGTGAAGTGACCGTGACGCCCGAGGGGGGAGACCCCGTCAAAATTGTCGCTGGCGACCTGGTGGAATTCTCGGCCGGGCTGACGTGCCGCTGGGATGTCACCAAACCGGTGCGGAAGCACTACCAGTTTGGTTGATGCTCAGTTGGTTAACGCTGAGAGATCAACTCAGATGTCAACATCGGCTCCCCATTGAGGGTTGCAGGTGCGCCATCCCACCCGCAGCAGTTCTTTCCAGAGCAGTTCGGCGGTGTCGCGGCGCAGATGCACCCGCGTTTTGAGCAGGGGTGCCTCGCCTGGCACCGGTCTGCCTGAATCCACAAACACCCGAGGATCCTGGTGCCAGCTTTTTTCATCGGGGTGGAAACGTTTGGTTTCGCTGGTGCGGGGATCTTGGATCCAACCGTGCCTGGGCATCGCTTGCGGGGTGAAAGGCAGGCGTGCGCCATGGACCTGCCGTTAATACGCCTGTTCTAGTGCGCGCGTCGCTGTGTGTCAATGAGAGCCGCCATCATGGGCAGCCTCGCGTTGGTGCACGTCCATGGCTGAAGCTGCTGCAGCCAATCAGGCCCTCAGTTGGGAGGCCTTGGAGGCCATGGCTTTCGAGCCGAGCGATCGCATCAACGGCCCCACCAATGCCCAGGCCACCTTGCGGTTATTTGGCCAACCCGAAACGGCGGTGCGGGTGACCCTGTTTCGCGACCATCACGCCTGGTGCCCCTATTGCCAGAAGGTGTGGCTGTGGTTGGAATTCCGGCGCATTCCCTATCGGATCCGCAAGGTGACCATGCGTTGCTACGGCCCCAAGGAGCCGTGGTTTACAGCGAAGGTGCCATCGGGAATGCTCCCGGCCTTGGAGCTGGATGGCCAGCTGATCACAGAAAGTGATGCCATCCTGATCGCCCTCGAACAAGCGTTTGGGCCGCTCGGTGCGTCGATGGTGACGCCGCAGGTGCGGGAGCTGCGGCAGTTGGAACGGCTCCTGTTCCGGGCATGGTGCATTTGGCTCTGTTCCCCTGGCCTGTCGTCGCGTCAGGACGAACGGGCGCGTGGGCAGTTTCAGGCGATTGCGCAGCAGGTCGAACAGGCGCTAGCGGCGGGTGGTGGTCGTTGGTTGGATCCGCAGGCTCCGGATGCTCTCCAGCCAGGCAGCGCTGATCTGGTGTTCATCCCGTATGTGGAGCGGATGAATGCATCGCTTGCCTATTACAAGGGGTTTGGCCTGCGGGAGCAGCACCCGGGGATTGATCGTTGGCTCTCTGCCTTTGAAGGTTTGGCGACCTACCGAGGCACGCAAAGCGATTTTCACACCCATGCCCATGACCTACCGCCGCAAATGGGTGGGTGCTGGCCCAATGGCACCGCAGAGCAGCGCCGCTTGGCGGCGGCGATCGATTGCGGCCAGGGTCTTGGTGCCTGGGAGGGACCGACGGGGGCTGATCCTGGCTTGGAGGGGCTGGGGGCACTGCACCCGGTGTTGCGCCATCGGTCCGTGTTGATGGCCCGTAATCCCCTTGGTGCTGCCTTTGATCAACCCCTACGAGCCGCACTCACACGCTTGATCACGGGCCAACCGGTGCGCCCTGATGCCTCGTCTGCCTCCGGTCTGCGCTACTTGCGCGATCGCATTTCGGTGCCGCGCGATATGCCCCTCTCCAGTGGCCGTTTGCTGCGTCAGGCCCTGGAGTTCACCGCCCAGTTGGATGGTGATGCCCAACCCGATGCTTTGCCGCAGAACCATCGTTTTGACCAGGATCCACGGCCATTTCTGGCCTGTTGAGGGATGCGCGCGGGTGATGATCGGCTGGCTGGATCGGATGGATTGGCATGCCACGCGTTGCTCTGCTGGGAACCGGATTGCTCGGTGAAGCGATCGGCTTCAGATTGTTGGATCAAGGCGTTCACCTCCTGGTGTGGAACCGCAGTGCTGCGAAGTGCGGCGCGCTGCTGGAGGCGGGGGCAGAGCCCATCGAATCCTTGGCGGGGGCGGGCCGTGGTTGCGACACCGTGATCACGGTGCTGCGCGATGGTCCCGTCAGCGCTGAGGTGGTGATGGCGCTGGGTGATCTCGATGGGGCGTGTTGCATGCCGATGGGCACGATGGGGATCAGTGAGTCGCGCGATTTGGCGACGCAGGTGCAGGCTCAGAACGGTTGCTATCTCGAAGCACCGGTGTTGGGCAGTAAGCCTGAGGCTTTGCAGGGCAACTTGTTGGTGATGGCCGGTGGTGACCATGCCGTGTTTGAGGCGCAGTTGCCCTTGCTGCAGCTGCTGTCGGCCGACCCCAAGCTGATGGGGGGTCTTGGCAGCGGTGCGGCGAGCAAATTGGCTCTCAATCAGCTGATTGCCAGCCTCACCCATGGCTATTCGTTGGCCCTGCGGCTTGTGGAGGCTTCGGGTCTTGATGTGGCCTCGTTTATGGAAGTGCTGCGCCCTTCAGCTCTCTATGCCCCCACGGTGGATAAAAAGCTGGAGCGCATGCTTCAGCATCACTACGCCGTCCCCAATTTCAGTACGGCGTTGTTACGCAAAGATCTGCAGCTTTTCCTGAAGGAAGCGTCGCAGCTTGGCGTTGATGCCACGGGGTTAAGCAGCTTGCTGGCGTTGCTCTCACGCGCTGAACACACCCCGCTGGATGATGGCGATTACTCGGCTTTGCATGAATTAACGGCAGGGGAATCGGCGCGTTAAAGCGCGAGATACCAGCGGATCATCCCCATCACCTGTCCTGCTGGACCTTGGCCCGTGATCCATTCGCCGATCAGGGCGGCCAGGAAACCAACCATGGCCACACGACCATTGAGGCGTTCCACCCCAGCCAACAAGGTGGTATTCCAGGGCCGCCGGGTGGTGAGGCCTTCGCCAAAGGCTTCCAAGGGTTCGTAGCGGTAGCCGTCTTGTGGCACAGGTTTGGCGTCGTCGGTCTCAGAAGCGTATGCGCATCCGTCAGGATCGCGGGCAGATGCACAGCAATGCACCGTGGCCACTGCAGATCAGTTGCGCAGCCTGTTCACCAAGCCCTACGGCCAGCCTGCACCTTCGCCGCAGCAGTGGCGTGCGTTGTATGCCGAGGACGTTCATTTTCAAGACCCCACGCAGGAGCGCCATGGTTTGGCTGCCTACATCGCTGCCCAGGATGGTTTGATTCAACGTTGTGATGATGTGGTTCTCACCCCATCGGTGGTGACGGTGGATGGCGCCATGGCATTTGTGGAATGGGAGATGGGCTTAAAGATCAAAGGCATCGAATTCATCTATCCCGGAGTGAGTCGGTTGCGCCTTGATCAGCACGGTCGGGTGTGTGATCATCGCGATTACTTCGATTTTGTTGGCCCCACCTTTGCGCCTGTGCCCCTGGTGGGTGGTGTTGTGCGCTGGCTCTACAAGCGGTTTGTGGACTAAACCCCTAAAAGCTTAGGGAAAGCTGAAGATTCCAAGGGAGTCTCTGGCTTGTCGCTGATCTGACAAAAGCTCGGGGGTGTCTGGGCGACTGTGAGTTCGGTGTCAAGCCTTGCAGCTTTATGGAGGACTGTGTTTATCACAATGAAACCCCAAAAATGGTGGTGTTGAAATGCGTGGGTCGCAGCAACTTTTATCTCGAAAAGGTGGTGATGCCTGCTGAATGGTTTTGGTTCGAAGCACCCCGTGAGGCTCGCGTTGAGATCTGGCAGATGGCGGTGAACGGACAACTGCTCAGCGTGCGTGGTGATGTTTGCGACTACCTCGCAACGTCGCAGTCTCCCCAGAGAGATCCAATGGTGGCCTGAGTTGTTGGGGATGGGGCCCCACAATGGCCTCCATGGCAGCACCCATCCTTCGCGACGGACCGGTCAAGGCGCCGGCAACGTTTTTGTTGGCCCATGGGGCTGGTGCTCCGATGGACAGCCCTTTTTTGCAGATGGTGGCTGGAGGCCTGGCCAGTTGTGGATGGCAGGTGGTGCGTTTTGAGTTTCCCTACATGGCGCGTTCACGCCAAACCGGGAAACGATCCGCTCCCAATCGCATGCCGGTGCTGGAAGCCTGTTTCCGCGAACAGGTGGCCGCGTTGCAAGAGCACGCCCCTTTGATCATCGGCGGTAAATCCATGGGGGGTCGGGTCGCCACCCATCTCCTGGATGCATTGGCGGCCTCCACCAATGTTCAGGCGGGCGTTTGTTTGGGGTATCCATTTCATCCCCCCGGACAACCCGATCGGCTCAGAACGGAGCATCTGATCAATTTAAAAACGCCTTTATTGGTGTTGCAGGGTGAACGCGACACCTTTGGCCAACACGACGAGGTGGCGGGGTATGGCCTAAGTGATTGCGTGTCGGTCCATTGGCTTGCGGATGGGGATCACAGTTTCAAGCCCCGCAAGCGTTCCGGTTTGGATTGGGATCACAACCTGGCCGCGGCGGTGGCGGCGATGGATCAGTTCGCGCAACAGGTGGTGGGTTGAGCACCGCAATGCTGGGCAGGGTGTGCTGTGGTGCACCCCATGCCGTTTTGTTTCAGTCGCTGCCTGTGGAGGCGATGGCGACGGCTCCCGAAGGAGATTGAGGCAAACATGGCTTACGCCAGGGGGATGGATGGCTCAAGGCCTAAGGGCAGCGGTGCGTTTGCTCCGGGAGCGGCTGTTCAGGGTTGTACCTTCCCGTTCACCGCAAGAGGGCAAGCGGGCCTACACCAAGCGGCTCATCGCTGAAACCACGGAGGATGCCTACGAAGTGGTCTGCGGCCTGGCCGGCTGCGTGTTGAAGAAAAAAGATCAGCCCTAGGGCGTGCTGGCCGAGTGGGTGCTTGGCTTAGTTGTAGGTGGTTTGCGGCAAGGTGAAGCCTGAATTCATGTGTTGCACATCCAGCAGCACATAGGTGAGCCACAGCAGCAGTGCTGCGATGCCGGATCCGGCCGCCACCTTGGCGATGTTGCGCAACACGATCTCCGCCAGGCTGACGTTCTTCACGGTGAGGATTCGGGTGCCGCCATCTTGAACGATCATTGCGCTGCTTTGGTAGCGGTGGCGGATCTCAATCAAAGACGTTCGGCTTGCCTTGTCGTGGTCGGGTTTGCATGGTGAAGGGATGACGTCGTTCTTCCGCATCCGCACGGTGACGCGCCGTGATGTGCCGTTGATTACGGCGTGGGCGCGGCGGGAGGGCTTTGCGCCTGGCAAGGGGGATGTGACCATCTATCGCCAAACCGATCGTCAGGGACTTTGGGTGGGCTGTTTGGCTGGTGAGCCGATCGGCTGCATCGCGGGTGTTCGCTACAACCTGGCCTACGGCTTCATTGGTTTGTACATCGTGCAGCCGGCGCATCGGGGCCATGGTTATGGCCGGGACCTCTGGAGGCATGCCTTGGCCCATCTTCAGGATGTGGCGTGCGTTGGCCTTGAGGCGGCCCAAAACCGGGTGGAGGATTACGCCAGCTGGGGTTTTCAGGCGGCATCTCCCACCACCCGTTGGCAACGCCTTGGGGGCGGGGCCGACCTTGATCACCACACCCACCAGAGCTCCTTGGCTGCAGGGCTGCAGTTGTTGCGTGGTGATGCCATCCCTGAAGCGGCCGTCCAGATTTATGACGCGCAGCGGGAGTTGAGCCCCCGCCCCCATTTTCTCTCCGATTGGTTGCATCACCCTGCCGGCACCGTGTTGGCCCTGGTGGATCAGGATCAGGTGTGCCATGGTTTTGCGCGCATTCGCCCCTGCCTGCTGCAAACCGGAGAAGGGTGGAGGATTGGCCCGCTTGTGGCGGAGTCTGCTGCCTTGGCGGCGTTGTTGATTCGCCATTTGCTGCGCGATCACCCCGGTGTGGTGATCATCGATTCACCCGGCGGCAATGGCCAGGCCTCACCCCTGCTGCAACGCCTCGGTTTTGCACCCGTGGATTGCACGCTGCGGATGTATCGCGGGGCCATGCCAACGCAGGGGCTCAACAAGGTGTATGGCTTGGCCTGCCTTGAGTTGGGTTGAGGGTGCCGATAGGGTGAGCCATGGATGACCCCACGGATCGGCCATCAAGGCGGCCATCAATTGAGCAGCAGTTCGCCCGGGCACAGGAGGACGGTCGCTGGCTGGCTGATGATGAACTGGAGGCGGAAGCTGCCCAGGATGCCCTGCGCCTGGCAGAAGAGGAGAAGCGGCGATCGGTGCGCACCCGGTTGATAGTGCTCACCGCGGTGTGTGTTGTGCTGCCGCCGTTGTGGCCATTGGCCCTTGCCCTCACGTCTTATTTGTTGTTTCCAAGCACCAGTGCCCGGCTGTTGTTGGCGGCTGGCGTGGGCATGCTTGTGGTGGTGTTGGTCGGCTTGGGGTTATCGGCTCTGCTGATGATGTGGCTGGTCTCGATCATTTTCTAAAGAGATTGGCGCCGTTGGAGTCGTCGGGGCATGGTGGGAACGCAAGGCATGCAAACCGATGAGCTGGCAGGAGCTCGAACGCTTGGTGGACAATGTGGAATCGGATGGGGTGATTCGCCGAGCCATGAAGCATTGTCGTTCCCGGCACGAGTTTGTGCTGGCGGCGCGGCGCCTTGGCTATCGCATCACCCGGCTGGATCTGCGCCTGGCCTTTGAGGAGGAGCAGCGTGAACATGCCCGAGCAGGGCGTGATCAACACCCATTGCAGAATGCGGAGGGAATGATGGGTGCTTGATCATGCGGATTCTGCAGGTGCTGTGCAGGCTGATCGGCGTGGCCGTGTTGGTGGTTGGGATGGGGCCTGTGGCACCGGTTTGGGCCGCTGATCTACAGCTCAATGGCGTCAGCTTGGCGGTGTGTGATCAAGCTGATCCAGGGGCGCAACCGGGGCCAAGCGGTGATCCACGGCGGGCGGGGGTGACCCGCACGGCGGGTGCGAGTTGCTATGTGCTGAGCGGTGAGGTGATCAATCCGGGCCGCAAACCGGTTTTTGATACGGATGTCTACGCCCGCATCCTTGATGCCAGTGGTGAACCTGTGCTGCAAAACCGCACGCGGGTGGGTTCGATCGGTGATGTCGACCCTGGCTCCCATCCCTTTGCCCTGCGGTTGGCGGTTCCTGCCGGAACCCCTGGCCCTTTTGAGGTGGCCAATGCACGCGCCCGCGGCTTTGGTGCACCGGTGCGGACGCGCGCTGCTGATGATGAAGACCTGCTGCCCCTTGAACAACAGGTGGTGGATGGTGTGGGGTGAGGGTTAGGGCGTGAAGTCGTCTTCCCAATCCTGCAGCCAATCAACCATCAGGCTTGGCATCCAGCGGGGATCGAGTTGGTCGGTGTCGATGGCGCTGACGCGTGCTCCGGGGTGCAATTCCAAGATCACGCCATAGGCCTGCTCCACCGTGCGCGCAAACACTGGCGAGACGCCTTGCTCTCCATCGGGTTCAGCCCAGAACACGTGCCAATTGCGCAGCATTAGGGATTTACGGTTGCTGTTCCACCGATAGCCAAGGCAGGCGATGGCGGCAGCGGTTGTTGGGGCATCAACGCCTACAACGCCTACCTTGTTTGCATAGGCTTTTGGCCCAGTCAGAGTCCATGATGAAGCGCATCCTGATCGTTCATAATTTGCTCGAGGGGCAAAAGATTGTGCATGAATTAGATGAAAAGGATTTTGCGATTGAGTTGGTGGAAGGCGATGCGTTGGATGAGAATGATGATCTTGCGATTGAGTCGCGTTTCTTTTTCAAAGTGGATTAATGCTTTGCCTGAAGCTGGTTTATTCCTGAAATCTTTTTAAGCGATGCAACTCCTCCTGGCGGCAACGGTGTTGATCAGTGCGCTCTGGGCCACCCAGGTGCTGGTGAGGCGTCGGATGGACTCTCACCAGCCTTGGTCGGATGATGACGATGCCTAGGTGTTGGTGATCCCATCCAGGCGGGTGTTGGGGTTCACATAACAAGCCAATTTAGCTATAAGCAGTTGTTGTGGGCCGTTGCGTGTTGTCCTATGTCAAGGATGTACCGATGAACAAAAAGATCTTTACTTGGTCTGTAGGTTGTCTGTTTGTTGTTGTGCTCTTTGTTCTTCCTATTCTTGCAATGGCGAGTTGCGAAGACTGGAATGCGGGGTCGATGCAATCAGAGGCATGCATTATTAATTTGCCGCTTGTGCGCAGTTATGCAGATTTCTACTATGCGTTGATGCTTTTTTCTTCATTCGTGTTGTGACCGCTACCTCTGTATTTGATTGTTTCTGCGGTGGTGTCTAAAGTGCTTCCTGGGATATTGTATGATGTGATATCTCTTTTTTCTCAGTCTAAGAACGCAAGGGTGAATCGCATGGAAGGAATAAGGAAGAAGCGCATGACAAGGCGATAAAATGAATTCCGGTATTTCGGATCTGCCTAGAATCATTCTTGATCTTGCTCCTCGCCTTTCATTGCGGCCTTAAGTCTTCGCGGATTAACGGCCATTCCTATCGACTAGAGATTAACAACGTCCTCTGCAGTGGGTCCATCGCCTTGTCAAAGGCCACATAACGCTGAGGGGCTGATGCGGTCTGCATAACATCCATGGAACAAGTGGTGATTTGTCAGAATCGTTGCTAAGATAAGAGTGTTGATCTTGGCGTGGACGACCATTTGCGGCCGATGCAGCAAATCGTCGTCACGCAGCAGCTTCTGCGGGCCGCCTAAATATAGTTAGCCTCTGTCACGAACAAAGGATGCACCATGCCCACCCTGAAAACCTACCGACTGTTCATCAGCCACTCGTGGACTTACGGCGACGCGTACGAGAGACTTGTGAAGTTCTTTAAAGAGCACCCCAACTTCAGCTGGAAAGACTATTCCGTACCCAAGAAAATCCAATTCATAATGCCGAAAACGACGCAGAGTTGTATGCAGCAATCAAAGACCAAATTGCTCCAGTCAACTGCGTTGTGATGCTTGCAGGCATCTACAGTACTTACTCTAAGTGGATCAAGAAAGAAATACAGATCTCAAAGACTGACTTCAGCAAGCCCATCATTGCTGTCGAGCCATGGGCTTCTGAGAGAACATCACAGGTAGTAAAGCTCAATGCAGATGCAATTGTAAAGTGGCAAGGAAACTCAATTGTTGATGCCATCCGCAATCACGCTATTTGATCTGGCTGGAGTTCAACATGAGGCTCATCAGGCGGAATAAGGATTCATACGGACCCGAGTTCGAGAAACATCTCTTCGAACAATACAAGTTGTATGTTGAGATGGCTGACCGTATCAGCGCTAGGCGAATGTTGGCAAATTCATTCTACGTTAGCGTTCATACAGCGCTTATAACAGCCTTCACAGTTATGCTTAAGGATAAAGTGCTTCAGCCAACACTGCTTGGCATCACTCCGTTCATCGCGGTAATTGTGCTTTGCATTGTTTGGTGGCGCACTGTTCACTCATATCGGCAACTGAACTCTGGTAAGTTTAAGGTTGTACATGCACTTGAGAAAATGTTACCGGTAGCACCATATGACGAGGAATGGGTTGCACTGGGAGCCGGAAAGAATAGGAGGAAATACCTTCCACTTACACACGTTGAGAACTGGGTTCCTGTTTGTTTTGGATTGATGTATGTTCTTCTCGCTATCAACTTGTACTGCAAAGGCTAACAAGCCCCTTGAGTGGATAGGCACCCACCTCAACCCTCCGCTATGCTACCGCAAAGTTACTGCCTGCCACTCAGGGGCAGCGTTAGATCTTAAAAGGAAGCTGAAGTGGCTGATCTAGCAAGGAAGCTTAGAGATAAGTTCGTACTAAAACACAGGTACGCAAATTTTGGTCCAGCGTTGCGGTCTGTTCATATTGATGGTTTCCGCGGCATCAATGGCCTAGAAATTCCGTTCGAGTACCCAGTTGTTGCGATCTCGGGCCTTAATGGCTCGGGGAAAAGTACGGTCGGGCAGATATCCTTAAGTGGTTATAAGAAACCATCTAAAGCAACAGATTACAAGAGATTCTACGTCAGAGATTTCTTTCCTGCCTCCGTTGCAGATCCGAATCCTTTTCACAAAGAATCATCGGTTAAGTATCTATACGAAACCGATGACCCAGAAGCCCCTCAAGAACTAACGGTAAAGCGGGCCAAGTCAGAATGGTCTGGATATAAACGGCAACCTGAACGAAAGTGTATTTACGTCGGGTTTACGATTTACATTCCAAAGGTTGAAAGGAAAGATGTCAGTATCTATCGAGGAAGCAGTATTACTCTAACCAAGCAGCGCGCTATTCCAGATGATGTAAAGCTCCAAGTGGGGTCTCCTGAGAAAGTGAATCTGGAGTCAGCCTCAAAAAAGGAGACCCGCTTGAGCCCGCAGCCAGATCATCACACTGCAGCTATCTGAGGCTTCAGCGGCACAGTGTGAATACTCCGACCACCTTCATTGACC
>JBMHDE010000045.1:0-11261 GCA_049889555.1 Synechococcus sp.
GTCAGGCCGTCGTAGCGACCGTTGTCTCCGGCTTCGCCGGTGCGGCCTGCCATCACGTTGCTGTCCACGTAGACGGGATACACCGGATCGGTGACGGCGATGCGATTGCCGCTGCCGAGGATGTCGAGGATGTTGCTGCTGTCGCACTTGGAACCATCGGAGACAAAAATCTCCTCAGCCGTGATGTTGCAGCCGCGAGCCTGGAAGTCGTGCTTGGCGATGGCTTCCCGCAGCCAGCCATAGCCCTGCTCAGGGCCGTAACCGTGGAAGCCGGCGTTGGTGCCCATGGCATCAACGGCGGCTTTCATCGCTTCGCGGCAGGCCAGGGGCAGGGGTTCGGTGACATCGCCAATGCCGAGGCGGATCAGCGCTGCATCAGGGTTGGCCTCGCTAAAGGTTTTCACCCGCCGTGCAATTTCCGGGAAAAGGTATCCGGCCTTGAGTTTGAGGTAGTTGCTGTTGACCTGAACCACGGAATAAGGGGATGTCTTGCTCGGCATCCTGCTACGCGGTGCGTCGCGGCGTCGCTTTCTACGATGAAATCACTGCCCTGCTGGCCATGACCGTTGCATCCCCGAGTTTGGAGCCGGTCGATTTCGACAGCCTGGTGAATGCCGGCATCAATCGACCAGCCCGCTACATGGGCTATGAGCTTGGTGTAGAGCCGCGTGATTGGTCGACAGCTCGCGTGCGCTGGGCCCTCACCTATCCCGAGATTTACGAGGTCGGCGCCAGCAATCTGGGCCACATCATTTTGTATTCGATCCTCAACGCTGTCCCTGGGCAGCTTTGCGATCGCGCCTATCTGCCAGCACCGGATTTGGCCAGCCGCTTGCGGGAGCGCTCTCAGGCGTTGTTTGCGGTGGAAAGCCGTCGGCCCTTGCCGGCTTTCGACATTCTCGGCTTCAGCCTTAGTTATGAACTGGGCGCCACCAACATCCTTGAGATGCTGGACTTGGCGGCGGTGCCCATTCGCGCGGCTGATCGGGGCGACTTGCCCCTGGCTGATCCTGCCTCTCCTCCGCTGATCTTTGCCGGTGGTCCGACGGCCACCAGCAACCCTGAGCCCTATGCGGCCTTTTTTGATTTCATTGCCCTGGGGGATGGGGAGGAGCTCCTGCCGGAGATTGGGTTGGTGGTGGCGGAAGCCAAAGCCTCCGGCTGGCCGCGCTCACGGGTTCTGCGTGATCTGGCGCAGGTGCCGGGAGTTTATGTGCCGTCTCTCTATGCGCCTGGAGCCGATGGCGTGACGGTGGAGCCGTTGCACCCAGACGTGCCATCTCGCCCCCTACGACGGGTGGCCACCCCCATGCCCCACTACGCCATGGGTCTGGTGCCCCATGTGGAGACGGTCCACGACCGGCTCACGGTGGAGATTCGTCGTGGCTGCACCCGTGGCTGCCGCTTTTGTCAGCCCGGCATGCTCACCCGGCCTGCCCGTGATGTGGAGCCAGAGGCTGTGATTGAGGCCGTTGAAACGGGCATGAAACGCACCGGCTACAGCGATTTTTCGCTGTTGTCTTTGAGTTGCAGCGATTATTTGGCGTTGCCAGCTGTTGGGGTAGAGCTGCGCAACCGTCTGGCGGATCAAAACGTGACGCTGCAGCTGCCGAGTCAGCGGGTCGACCGTTTCGACGATGACATCGCCCACATCCTCGGGGGTGGTCGTCAAGCTGGGCTTACGTTTGCACCAGAGGCTGGCACCCAGCGCCTGCGCGACATCGTCAATAAGGGATTGACCGATGAGGACCTGCTCAACGGCATTCGCACGGCGATGCACAACGGCTACCGCAAGGTGAAGCTCTATTTCATGATTGGTTTGCCTGGTGAGACCGACTCCGATGTGCTCGGCATCGTCGACACCTGCACAATGCTGCAGCAGCAGTGCAGAGATTTGGGGCGCCTGAATCTCAACATCACCATCAGCAATTTCACACCCAAACCCCACACGCCGTTTCAATGGCACAGCGTTTCGACGGCTGAGTTTCAGCGTCGGCAGGATTTGCTGCGGGAGGCCAGCCGCCGGTTGCGCGGGGTGCGCTTCAACTTCACCGATCGTCGTCTCTCGGCGATGGAAGATTTCGTGGGGCGTGGTGATCGCCGCTTGGCTCCGGTGATTGAGGCTGCTTGGCGCGCTGGGGCGGGCATGGATGCCTGGTTTGAATCCTTGGATCGCACCTATGCCGCCTGGACCTCTGCGATTTCCGCAGCCGGTCTGGACGGCCACTATCGCGATTTGGAGCTGGGAGGCTGGGGTGCGGCCAATGCGTTGAATCCTGAAGACCTCGATCGTTTTTGCGCCCAGCCGTTGCCCTGGGATCACATCGACTCAGGCGTTGACAAGGCATGGCTGGCGGAGGATCTGCAGCGGGCGCTGGTTGCTGCGGTGGTGCCCGATTGCTCATTTGATGGTTGCAGTGCCTGTGGGGTTTGTGGTCCAGATCTGGGCCATAACGTGGTGGTGCCGCCACCAGTGATTCCCCGCCAAACGCCCCCGCAGGCTCCCGCCAGCGAGCGAGTGGCTCGGGTCCGCTTCCAGTTCAGCAAGACCGGAGCGATGGCTTTGCTCAGCCATCTGGATGTGTTGCGCATGCTCGAACGCTCTTTGCGCCGGGCTGGGCTGCCCGTGAGTTTCACCGGTGGGTTTCATCCCCTCCCCAGGCTTCAGTTGGCTTTGGCGCTGCCGTTGGGTGTGGAAGCCCATGGCGAGTGGATGGATCTTGAGTTTGTGCAGGAGATCGATCCTCAGGAGGTGATGCAGGGATGGCAACAGACCCTGCCCGACACATTTCGACTCTTATCCGCCCAATCGGTGCCGGTGTCCGGCCCTAGCTTGTCGCAATGTTTGGCCTCGGCCCATTGGCGATTCAGGTTGGCCCCACAAGACGCAGCGGATCGCAGCGGCGAGAGCGCGTTTGTTGATGGGCTGGAAACGACTTGTCGTGGCCTGATGGAGAGCGGGCCGTTGATGTGGCACGACACCGACAAGAAGGGACGGCCGCGAGAGCGGGACTGCAGACCTTTTCTGCTGGATTTGCAATGCCAACCCTGTGTTGGCGTGAACGATGGTGCATGCGAGCTGCGGTTGCATGCCGCCATCGACTCCATGGGGCGCAGCCTCAAGCCGTCTCAGGTGCAGCATTGGTTGCAGGAGCGGCTTCAGCAGGACTTGCGGATGGATCGGGTGCAACGCTCTGCCCTGATGCTGCAGTAAATAACGACCCCCAGTGCTAGGTTGACTTCAAGACGAAGGGTTTTGGGCCTTAGTGCCACTGCCCCGTCCCGGTCTTTCTATTCCCCCATCCTGAGGAAGTGAGGCCCATTGCCTCTGGTCTTCCGACCCATCAGTGTTGGAGCCGAGCGCTGCATACAAAGGAGTTATCACTCCGTCTCATTCCATGGCTACGGCCCCAATTCTTTTTTCACCCGATTGATTGGTCGCGCACCGTCCCTCGGATTTACGCCCCTGCGGGCGATTGACACCTTTTTTTATGCCTCAACAGATCATCATCGCCGAGCAGCTGCGGATCGCAGCAGTGCTCTCTGATGAACGGGTTGATGAACTCATCGTTGCCCAGGGTCGCTATCAAATCGGCGATGTGTATCTGGGCACAGTTGAGAACGTGCTTCCCGGCATCGATGCCGCCTTTGTGAACATTGGTGAGAGTGAGAAGAACGGCTTCATTCACGTCACCGACTTGGGCCCTTTGCGGTTGAAGAAAGGGGCGGCTGGGATTACAGAACTGCTGGAACCTCGCCAGAAAGTACTGGTGCAGGTGATGAAGGAACCGACCGGCACCAAGGGCCCACGTCTCACGGGCAATTTGGCACTGCCTGGTCGTTACCTCGTGCTCCAGCCCAGTGGTCAAGGCGTGAATATTTCGCGACGGATTTCTGCTGAAGGTGAGCGCAATCGTTTGCGGGCTCTTGGTGTGCTCGTGAAGCCTCCCGGTGCTGGTCTGGTGATTCGCAGCGAGGCGGAGGGCGTTAGCGAAGAGCTGTTAATCGACGATCTCGAGACCCTTCTGCGCCAGTGGGAGGCAATCCAGAAAGCCGCTGAGTCGGCAGTTCCTCCGGTGCTTCTCAACCGGGATGACGATTTCATCCACCGCATCCTGCGGGACCATGCCGGTCCTGAATTGGTGAGGGTGGTGCTGGATGATCCTGGGGCTGTAGACCGGGTCCGCGACTTTCTTGGTCAAGACGACACCAATGTGTTGGTCGAGGCCCACGGTGAACCCGCCGAGATCTTGGAGCATTTCAAGGTCAACGCGGCGATCCATGACGCTCTCAAGCCCAGGGTGGATCTTCCTTCCGGCGGCTACGTGATCATCGAACCCACCGAGGCTCTCACGGTGATCGATGTGAACTCGGGCTCCTTTACCCGTTCTGCCAATGCGCGCGAAACGGTGCTTTGGACCAACTGCGAAGCGGCCGTTGAGATCGCGCGCCAGCTCAAGCTGCGCAACATCGGTGGCGTGATCATTGTCGATTTCATCGACATGGACTCCCGTCGTGATCAGCTTCAGTTGCTGGAGCACTTCACGGCGGCGATTCGCGATGATGCTGCCCGTCCCCAGATTGCCCAACTCTCCGAATTGGGTCTTGTGGAGCTCACGCGCAAACGCCAAGGCCAGAATATTTATGAGCTGTTTGGGCGGGCTTGTCCCAGCTGTGGGGGGCTTGGCCACGTCGCCGTACTGCCTGGCAAGGATCTTTTGCAGCCGCTGGCTACGGCCACCGGTTTGGTGCGTTCCGCTGCCTCTGCCCGTGCCGAAGTGGTTCCTGCGGCGGAATCTGGCGGTCGCCGCCGCCGTGGTGGTCGGGGCCGTGCTGCAGCTGCAGCAAGCGCCACCCTCGAGGACTCTGCTGCGGTTGCGTCCACGACGCGTGAGCCCGAAGCGGCTTCGCCTTCCGAGGCCAATGCCGGGTCCATCAGTGCTGCTGTGGAGGCTCCCGTTCGGCGCCCTGAGCCTGAATTGCTTGCTGTGCCCATGAATGATGAGCAGGAGCAGGTGTTCGGTTGGTTTGGACTCAGTCCGGCCCTGCTGCTCGATACGCCCCCTGACGGCGACAACCTGATGGTGCGCGTGGTTCGTCCCGGTGAAACTGAGGACGCAGTGCTTGAGCAGGCCCGTCAACAGCTTGCCGCCAGCTCTGGCCGCCGCCGCCGGCGGGGTGGCCGGGGTGGTGGTCGCTCCAGTGGTGGTTCTGGTGGTGGTCGCCCCAGTGGTGGGGGTGAGAGTGCGTCGAGAAGCAGTGCATCGGCATCGGAACCATCCACGCCTCTGTTGGTGGAAATCACACCGTTGGAGGCGACGATCTCCAGCATGGATGAGCCATCGGTCACGATTACTCCGGCTCCAACGGTTGCTGTGACGCCGTCGGTGTCGATGTCTGGGGCAGCCACAGCTGTGGAAGCCACCGTTTCTCAGGCGACCGTTCCCCAAGCCACGCTGCCTGAAGTCGCTGTGCCTGAGGTGGCCGCGCCTGATGGTGTGCAGGGTGTTGATCAGGAAGAGCCGCCGCGTCGTCGCCGTCGCCGCTCGTCAGGAGCCGTTGCTGAAGCAGCCGTTGCCGATTGAGTGAGCTCCTGTGATGGCGGCCTGGGAAGCGGGCGTGGATGAGGTGGGACGGGGTTGTTGGTTTGGCCCCGTCTTCGCTGCTGCTGTTGTGCTCTCCGAGGCTGCCGCCGCCGCTCTGACGGCCCAAGGACTCACCGACAGCAAGGCCTTGACAGCACGTCGTCGGGCGCGATTGGTGCCCCTCATTGAAGACGCGGCTGAGGCCTGGGCTTTGGGTCAAGCCTCTGCAGGGGAAATCGATGATCACGGCATCCGTAGGGCCACCGAACTGGCCATGTTGCGCGCGCTGCAACGGCTACCCAAGCAGCCGGATCTGGTGCTGGTGGACGGTGTGTTGCCTCTCAGGCTTTGGCCGCACCCACAGCAGACAATTGTGCGCGGCGATTGCAGCATTGCTGCGATCGCTGCAGCCAGCGTGCTGGCCAAGGAGTCACGTGACGCCTTGATGCGTCGCCTGGCTGAACGCTTCCCTGGCTACGGGTTGGAGCGGCATGCCGGCTACGGGACGGCTGTGCATCGCCAAGCCCTGTTGGCTCAAGGGCCCACGGCCATGCATCGGCGCTCCTTTTTGAAAAAGGTCATTCCTTAAATACGGCGCTGCTTTGAAGCATTGGCTCGTGGAACGCGGCGGCTCACCCTCCCCATTGATCTTAGATCGCTTGCTCTGAGCCGCACCAGTCGTGGAAGTCGCTCAGCAGTTGATGGCCAACACGGCCTTTGATCGTGAGCAAGATCCCGTTCAGGATTGATTCACCCGTGCTTTCGAGCACTTTGCGGGGAATGAGGCTCAGCAAAGGGGGTTGGCTCACGTTCACCCCCAGCGTGGCGACGCCTTGAAGGCCTGTGCGACTGGCCTCTAACACTGATTCGAGGCTAAGGGCGAAATCATCGACCAACCCCAGCCCCTCAAGTTGGGCATCCACGGCACGCATGATCAAGGTCTGGCCTTCGCGGTGCACGTTGAGCGACACGACCGGCTTCACCTGAAGCTGAAACACCTGAATGGTGGTGACGGTGTAGCGGTAGCGACCTGGTGCCAGCCGTTCGAGCTGGTTGGGGTCGAGCAGGGCTTTCACCACCCGTTCTTCTTCCTGCAGGTAGGCCGGCAGGCGGTCGCTCTGGGCCTGAACGGGCAGATCCAGCTTCTGGCTGGCGCTAAAGGCCAGGGGCATGGGCGGTGGTTGACGCGGCATGATCCTATCGATTGTGTCTGCGTTGCTCGATGCCGATCTCTGTGGCGTTCCTAGGACCTGTGGGCACCTACGGAGAGAAGGCGGCCCGGGCGCTGCTGCAGCTCGAACACCAGGACCAGGCCCGTTTGGTGCCTTGTGTTGGTTTGCGCTCTGTGGTTGAGCATGTGGCCGATGGTCGGTGTGATGCGGCTGTGATTCCGGTTGAAAACTCTGTGGAAGGGGGTGTAACCGCCAGCTTGGATGCCCTGTGGTCGAATCCTGAACTCTGTATTCGTCGGGCCTTGGTGCTGCCGATTCGTCATGCCCTGCTCAGCAGTGGGCGCATGGACGAGATCTCTGAAGTGTTGTCTCACCCTCAGGCGCTGGCGCAATGCAGTGGTTGGCTCACCCGTCATCTGCCCAATGCCCTACAGCTGGCAACCACATCCACCGCTGAAGCGGCGCGGATGGTGAAAGGAAGTCGCTTTCGGGCTGCGATTGCGAGCCGTTCGCTGCATCAGGAGGGTGAGCTGGCTGAGCTGGGATATCCGATCAATGATGCGGCGGGTAACTGCACGCGTTTTCTTTTCCTGAAGCGTGGAGAGCGGCGATCCCACGGCGACGTGGCCAGCCTCGCCTTTTCGCTGCACCGCAATGCTCCAGGGGCCTTGCTTGAAGCCCTTGCCGCAGTGGCGGAGCTTGGTCTCAATATGAGCCGAATTGAATCCAGGCCCTCCAAGCGGGAGCTGGGTGAATATGTGTTTTTTGTGGATGTGGATCTCCCGCCAGGAAACGGCGGACATTTGCAGCAGCTGACCGAGCGCCTGACACCGTTGTGTGAACACCTGGCCCAGTTTGGGGCCTATCCCAGTAGCGAATGGGTGGACGACTGACGGGCTGTGATGGGCTGGAGTTGGTCGAGATCCAGTTGATCCCAGCGCTCGAAGGGCTGAAGCACCCAGGGGTTGTTGGGAAGCTCCATGGCCCAGAAATCGGGCTGGATGCTGCTGCTGGCCTTGTGCCAAAGCACGGCAGTTTGGATGTTGGCGCCTGGGAGTGTGTCGACTAGCCATTGGCGTGCAGCCATCAGGGTGGCTCCGCTGTCGGCCAGGTCATCCACCAGCAACAGCCGCGGGCCAAGGCTGGTGCAGGTGTGCGCCAATTGGTTGCCAAGCTTGAGGGCACCTTGATGGCGGTCTCCATCGCCGTCGTAGCTGCTGGCTGCCATCACCACCAGGGGTTTGTGAAACAGGCGGGAGAAGGCATCACCCACCCGCAGGCCACTGCGGGATAGGGCCACCACCTGGTCGAATCTCGTTTGGGCGTGATGGATTTGTGCAGCGAGATGGTCGATCAACTGGTGATAAAGCTCCCAGGTGATCATCAAGTCGTTGCTGGTGTGGTCCACCAGGGGGGAGGGGTGACTCACGCTGCCTCAGTCCGTGTGGTGCGAAACACTCCGAATTGCATCAGGCCGGTGGCAAAGGCCCAGTGCATCAACAACAGGGTGGGAGTTTCGCGCAAACCTTGGAACACGGCGGACGGTCCCAGGCTCAGCACCGCACCAGGACGACGCACGCCTTCCGCGATCGAATCGATCCACGAGGGGAGGGTGGCCCGGGTCCAGTCATCGACCTCAATGGGCCCCCGTTGGTGGGAACTTGCCTCGAGATTGCGATGGAAACTTGGAATGCTGGAAAACTCCGGGTGCGCCCACTGTGTAAGGAGTTGGTGCATCACCCAGCGCTCGCGGCGGTTCATCGCACCGTCGCTTGGATCGCGCCGATTCCAATCGGCCACAGCCAAGGTGCCACCAGGTTTGAGCACCCGAAGCAACTGATCGGCATAGCGCTGCTTGTCGGGCATGTGGGGCCCTGCTTCGACGCTCCAGACCGCATCAAAGCCCTGATCGGCCAGTTGCAGGTCGAGGGCATCCATCACTGCGAAGCGGCAGCGCAACTCTGGGGGCGTTAACGCCGTGGCTCGAGCGACCTGGGCCGGGCTGATGCTGATGCCCAAGACATCGAAGCCATAGTCACGGGCCAGGATGCGAGCACTACCGCCGATGCCGCAGCCCACATCCAGAACTTTTGATCCTGGAGGCAAACGATCAAGGCCGCTCCAGTGCACGAGGGCGTGGACAAAGTCGGCTTTGGCTTCGCGAAAATCACGCTGGCGCGGTGGATCACCGTAGTGACCGAGATGGACATGCTCGCCCCAGAGGTTTTCCAGCAAGCGGTCATCCGTCCAGGCGTCATACGCCGCTGCCACGCTGTCACTGGAGTGATACGCACGATTGCGTTTCGTCCACACCACAACACCAGCAATCGCAACCACGGGGAGGCCGATCACCAAGCCCAAAACAGCAGAAGAACTCATCAGTCGACGTTCGCCAGGGTGTCGCGTAGGACGGTGCGTGCCGCCAGTTGACGCCGGGTCTCATCCAACATTTCAAATTCGAGCCGTAGGCGTTGACTTGTATTGGTTAGTTCCAGCAGTTCTTGCTGCTGTTCTGCGACGGGACCGCCAAGGTGGGCACCAATCCAAAAGGAGAGCTCCCGAGGGAGATCGGGAAGATCATCGGGTAGCGCAGTGGCAGAACCGGTGAGCTTGCCGGTGAGTTCGACCACGTCTTTCAGCGCTTGATCCACCGATCCCGCCAACGTTGTGAGCTGATCGGAATCCTCGATGGGATCATCTTCAATCCAGCTGACCATGGCCGTGCGGAAGGGTGTCTCTCTCACGACATCCAGCACACGAAAGCGTTGCTGACCAAGGGTGACGATGTTGCTCCGTCCGTCTTCTGCGGTTTGATGCTGCAGGATCTCAGCACAACACCCCACCGTCGCCATGGTTTGGGTTTGCGGATCCCAACGCACCACCCCGAAGCGACGATCATCTTCAAGCACGCTCTGCAGCATCATGCGGTAACGCGACTCGAAGATGTGCAGTGGCAGGACATCCCTTGGGAAAAGCACGACATCCGGCAGAGGGAAAAGGGGCAATTCTCTGACGGACAGATCAGCCACGCAGAACAATTTCGAATGAAAGAATCCTAGGCAGCTGACCTGAGCGGCGGGTGAAGCTCAGAGCTTCACTTCGATATCAACGCCACTGGGGAGGTCTAGCTTCATCAAGGCGTCAATGGTTTTGGCGGAAGGGCTGTAAATATCGATAATTCGACGGTGGGTGCGAGTTTCGAAGTGCTCGCGGGAGTCCTTATCGACGTGGGGTGAACGCAGCACGCAATAGATCTTGCGCTTCGTGGGTAGGGGAATGGGGCCGATGGCGGTAGCAGCCGTGTTGTCGGCAGTCTCAATAATTTTGTCGCAAGACAGATCCAGCATGCGGCGGTCAAACGCTTTCAGGCGAATGCGGATCTTTTGCTGGGCAATAGCGGTGGACATAGGAACGCAGAAAGGGTCCGTTAACGGACGAAACGGGTGAATTGTCGAGGTTCAAACTGTGCCCGAGCTCTGCTCATCGGCACTGCAAAACTTTAAAAGATGGGTAGGCCGTTACAGGCCTACCCATTCCATCAACGCTCTGATCGCGATCACTCAATGATCTTGGAGACCACGCCAGCACCGATGGTGCGGCCGCCTTCGCGGATTGCAAAGCGCATGCCTTGCTCGATGGCCACGGGGCAGATCAGCTCGCCGGTCATCTTGATGCGGTCACCAGGCATCACCATTTCCACGTCAGAACCGTCGTCGGCGGTGAAGGCGGTGATCTGGCCGGTCACGTCAGTTGTACGGATGTAGAACTGCGGGCGATAGCCAGCAAAGAAGGGAGTGTGGCGGCCACCTTCTTCTTTCTTCAGCACGTAAACCTCACCCTCGAACTTGGTATGGGGGGTGATGGAGCCAGGCTTCACGAGCACCATGCCGCGCTCGATGTCTTCCTTCTGGATGCCACGCAGGAGCAGACCCACGTTGTCGCCAGCCATGCCCTCGTCGAGCAGCTTGCGGAACATTTCCACGCCGGTGACGGTGGTCTTGCGGGTGTCTTTGATGCCGACAATTTCGATTTCTTCGCCGACCTTGACCACACCACGCTCGATACGGCCGGTGGCCACGGTGCCACGACCGGTGATGGAGAAGACATCTTCGACAGCCATCAAGAAAGGCTTGTCGACTTCACGCTCAGGCTCGGGGATGTTGGCATCCACAGCTGCCATGAGCTCTTCGATCTTGGCTTCCCACTCAGCTTCGCCTTCGATCGCCTTCAGGCCAGACACCTGAACAACGGGGATGTCGTCGCCGGGGAAGTCGTAGCTGGAGAGCAGTTCGCGGATCTCCATTTCCACCAGCTCGATGATCTCTTCGTCATCGACCATGTCGCACTTGTTCAGAGCAACAACCAGAGCGGGAACGCCCACCTGCTTGGCCAGCAGGATGTGCTCCTTGGTTTGGGCCATGGGGCCGTCGGTGGCGGCACACACGAGGATGGCGCCGTCCATCTGAGCGGCACCGGTGATCATGTTCTTCACATAGTCCGCGTG
>JBMHDE010000046.1:0-18558 GCA_049889555.1 Synechococcus sp.
CGTGTTTGCCGTCAAGGGTGAGACCCTTGAGGAGTATTGGGCCTACACCCACCGAATCCTGGAGTGGGGCGACGGTGGTTCCCCCAACATGATCCTGGATGACGGTGGTGATGCCACCGGTCTGGTGATGCTGGGCAGCAAAGCTGAGCAAGACATCAGCGTGCTCGACAACCCCAGCAACGAAGAAGAGACCTACCTGTTTGCGTCAATTAAAACCAAGCTGGCGCAGGATCCCACCTTCTACAGCCGCACCAAGGCCCAGATTCAGGGGGTGACGGAGGAGACCACCACCGGTGTGGCTCGCCTCTACAAGATGCAGAAGAGCGGCGAACTTCCCTTCCCCGCCATCAACGTCAACGACTCCGTCACCAAGAGCAAGTTCGACAACCTCTACGGCTGCCGTGAGTCGTTGGTCGACAGCATCAAGCGCGCCACCGATGTGATGGTGGCGGACAAGCAGGCTTTGGTGATTGGTTATGGCGATGTGGGCAAGGGATCGGCCCAGTCGCTGCGTGGTCTTGGTGCCACCGTTTGCATTGCTGAGGTGGATCCCATCTGTGCTCTGCAGGCCGCCATGGAGGGTTATCGCGTCGTCCGCCTCGACGATGTGGTCGAGGAGATGGACATCTTTGTGACCGCCACTGGCAATTTCCAGGTGATTCGCAACGAGCACCTGGAGAAGATGAAAGACGAGGCCATCGTCTGCAACATCGGCCATTTCGACAATGAGATCGATGTCGCGTCCCTCAAGAACTACCAGTGGGACAACATCAAGCCGCAGGTGGATCACATCACCTTGCCCAGCGGCAACAAGATCATCCTGTTGGCGGAAGGTCGTCTGGTGAACCTGGGATGCGCCACGGGTCACCCCAGCTTTGTGATGAGCAACTCCTTCACCAACCAGGTGCTGGCCCAGATTGAGCTGTTCACCAAGGGCAACGAATACGGCAAGGAGGTCTACGTCCTTCCGAAGCATCTCGATGAGATGGTCGCCCGTCTGCACCTCGGTCGCATTGGCGCCAAACTCACCGAGCTCAGCCAGGAGCAGGCCGACTACATCAACGTGCCGGTGGAGGGTCCGTTCAAGCCCGACCACTACCGCTACTGATCACGCAGCCCACGGGGTGGCGCTTCGTCGCGTTGCCCCGTCGGTCGGCTTCCAAAGACCTCCACAGCTCACGTGGCTGTGAAACACTAACCTAATTTCTTAATTTTTCATGGGATTGGCGGAACTGATCACCCAACTGCCTGAGTTGATCAAGCAGGCGGTGGCGGTGAATCCCTTGGCTGGTTACTGCGCGATTTTCGCGGCGATGGCTTTGGAAAATCTGTTTCCGCCAATCCCGTCCGAACTCATCATGCCGCTCGGGGGCTTTTTGGTGCAGCAGGGCCAGCTGCAGTTCCTGCCCGTTGTGTTGGCCGGCCTGTTGGGCACGGTGTTCGGTGCCTTGCCTTGGTATGGCATCGGGCGCGTGATCAATGAAGAGCGCATCGAACAATGGCTCGAGCGCCACGGCCGCTGGATCGGCATCAGTCCGGCGGAGCTGTCCCGTAGCCGCAGCTGGTTTAACCGTTTCGGCACGGCTTTGGTGTTTTGGGGGCGTCTGGTGCCCGGGATTCGCACTCTGATCTCTGTGCCAGCCGGTATCGAGATGATGCCCTTGGTGCCATTTCTGGCCTGGACCACTGCCGGCAGTTTGATTTGGACGTTGTTGCTCACCCTGGCGGGGTTTCTGCTGGGTGAGAGCTACAGCTCCGTGGAGATGTGGATTGACCCTGTCTCGAAGCTGATCAAGGTGGGTTTGGTGATCGCCGTGCTTGCGGGAATGGTTTGGCTAGGTCTGCGGATCTGGCGGCGTCGCCAGTCCGCAGATTGAGCCCCCAGGAGGGAATGGCCAATTAGATCGCGCCTGGGTGTCAGAACGGCACCTCGTCGTTGCTGGGGCTGCCACCGCCATAGCCGCCACCGGCATAGCCACCCCCTTCGTTGTCCCGCTTGGAGCCCAACAGCTCAAGGCGATCAACACGCACCACCGGTTTGCTGCGCTCTTCTCCGCTGTTGCGGTCAACCCAGTGGTCCAGTTTGTAGCTGCCAATGATGCCCAAAAGGGACCCCTTTTTGACGTAGTCGGCGGCCACCTGGGCCTGCTTGCCCCAGATCTCCAGATTGAACCAGTCCGGCTCGTCGTCGCGGCTGCGACGGTTTACGGCGATGGTCAGGTTGGCCACCATGCTGCCCGATTCGAAGTAACGCACTTCGGGATCGCGGCCGGCGCGGCCGACCAGGGTGACGGAATTGACGCCCATGGGTGATGTCTTTGCGTTGGTTCATGATGCGCCACGGGTCTCGTGGCTGCTTTCAAGGAGTTCCACCCTCTGGGCCGGATGTCTCAGATGGCTTTGGACAACGCTTCTATGATTCGTTCATCTGAGCCTTCATCCGTGCTTTTTCGTCGCTTCCAGTTGTCCCGCGACATCGGCATCGACCTGGGCACGGCCAATACGTTGATTTACGTGTCTGGCAAAGGCATCGTCCTCCAGGAACCTTCCGTGGTGGCGCTCGATTTGGAGCGGTGTGTGCCCCTAGCCGTCGGCGATGAAGCGAAATTGATGCTTGGCCGCACCCCCGGCAACATCAAGGCTGTTCGCCCCCTGCGCGATGGCGTCATCGCTGATTTCGACGCCGCTGAGCAGATGCTCAAAACCTTCATCCAGAAGGGCAATGAAGGCCGCGGCATCGTGGCCCCTCGGTTGGTGGTGGGCATCCCCAGTGGTGTCACCGGTGTGGAACGGCGAGCTGTGCGGGAAGCGGGTTTAGCCGGTGCCCGTGAGGTGCATCTGATCGATGAACCGGTGGCTGCAGCCATCGGTGCGGGTCTGCCGGTTACCGAACCCGTGGGCACCATGATGGTGGATATCGGCGGCGGCACCACCGAAGTGGCTGTGCTCAGCCTTGGTGGCACGGTGCTGAGTGAATCGGTGCGGGTGGCTGGTGATGAAATCAGCGATTCCATCGCGGTCTACCTCAAAAAGGTGCACAACCTGGTGGTGGGTGAGCGCACCGCAGAAGAGATCAAGATCCGGATCGGTTCAGCATTCCCCGACGACGAGTTCGACCAGACGGTGATGGATGTGCGGGGCCTGCACTTGCTGTCTGGCTTGCCCCGCACGGTTCAGCTCAAGGCTGGTGATCTGCGTGAAGCCATCGCTGAACCCCTCAACGTGATTGTTGAAGCGGTCAAGCGCACCCTGGAGCGCACCCCGCCTGAACTGGCTGCCGACATCGTGGATCGCGGCATCATGCTGGCCGGCGGTGGAGCACTGGTGCGCGGCATCAGTGACCTGATCAGCCATGAAACCGGCATTTTCACCCACATTGCTGAGGATCCACTGCTTTGTGTGGTCAATGGCTGCGGCCAGGTGCTGGAGGATTACAAGCGTCTCCAGCGGGTGCTCGACACCCCCGAATATGCCCGCAACGCGGTGACCTCTTGAGGCCATGGCTGCCTTCCAGTGGCCCGTAGGCCCCCGTTGGCGTCGCGTTTGGCTCTGGTCGGGTCTGTTGGTGCTGCTGGCTCTGGTGCGTTGGAGCAAGGGTGCAGGCGTGATGGAGGTGTATGCCGTCCTCAGCGGTCCCTTTTGGCCGGGTTCAGCCCAGAAGGAGTGGTTGCAGTCCGCGGAGTTGTTGGAGCAGAAGGCGCAACTTGCGCTGTTGCAACAAGACAATGATCGTCTGCGTCGTTTGCTGAAGCTCCACCGGCAGGCTGATCAGGGGGCTGTTGCCGCTGCCGTCATCTCCCGCAATACCGCTGCCTGGTGGCAGCAGCTTGAGCTCGGGAGCGGGTCGATCGATGGCATTCACCCTGGCCATGCGGTCATCGGTCCAGGTGGCTTGATCGGTCGGATTCAAAGCGTCACCCCCAGCACCGCTCGGGTGCGTCTCCTCACCGCGCCCAGTAGTCAGATCGGGGTTTGGGTGCCTCGCACGCGTCAGCATGCCCTGCTCGTGGGGGTTGGCACACCCCGGCCGCTGCTGCGCTTTCTTGATAAAGACGTCAGGGTGCATGCTGGTGATCTGGTCAGCACGTCGCCCGCCAGCACGTTGCTACCGCCCAATGTGCCAGTGGCCGTGATTCAGTCGATTGATCGCCGTGCCGTGCCCGCTCCGGAGGCGGTTGTGCAGTTGATTGCTTCGCCTGAAGCGGTGGATTGGGTGCAGGTGCAGATCCGCTGATGGCCCGTTTGCATGCCCAGCCCATCTGTTTGGCGTCGGCTCTGGCGGTGCCGGCTCTCACACTGGCGCAGCCCACGTGGCTCACCCTTTCTGGCGTGCCCCCCAGTTGGGTGGTGGTGTGGTTGCTGCCATGGTCGCTCGTGGATGGACCGGTGTCCGGGGTGATTGCAGCTGTAGCCATGGGTTTGGTGCTTGATGGCCTTGGGAGTGACGGCTTGACGCAATTGCCGGTTTTGGTGCTTCTTGGTTGGTGGTGGGGGCGTTTAGGGCGGCGCGGCCAGCCCATTCAGCGCAGCCTCAATTTGGGAGTGTTGGCCTGGATCGGCGCCATGGTGCTGAACCTCAGTTTTTGGCTGCAGTTGCGCTTGGTCTATGGGCTTGATGCCTCCTTGCTGCAGCACTGGGCTTGGCAGCGTTGCCTTGCCCAAGCGCTGATCACCGGCTTGGTGGCACCAATGCTGGTGTCATGGCAACTGCTGTTGTGGCGGCGGCGGGCACCGGGGTGACCAGCAACGATGGCGGCATGACAAGCGTGAAGGGAATGCAACGGCGCAGGTGTGTTGGGCGTGCGCTCGCAGTGCTGGCGCTGATGGGTTCAGCCGTGCTTGCTGTTGGTTGCCGGCCGCAATCCGCAGGGGATCAGCCGCTTCAGCTCTGGACGTTGCAGCTTGCCCCCAAGTTCAACACCTACATGGACGGGGTGATCCAGTCGTGGAGTGTGGATCAGCCCAAGGCACCGGTGCGTTGGACGGACCTTCCCTGGGGGTCAGTGGAACGCAAGTTGCTTGCAGCCGTGTTTGCGCGGACGGCGCCTGATGTGGTCAACCTCAATCCGCCCTTTGCCGCCAACCTCGCCAGCAAGGGGGGGCTCACCGATCTCACGCCCCTGCTGCCAGACGGTGCAGCCGAGCGTTACCTCCCATCGGTCTGGCAGGCATCCCGCGACCCGCACGCTGGTCAGATCGCAGTGCCTTGGTATCTCACGGTGCGGCTGAACTTGGTGAATCAACAGCTGCTCCAGCAGGCGGGGGTGCAGGAGCCCCCGCGGCGCTGGCGCGATCTACCGGCATTCGCCAAGGCGATTCGGGAGCAGACCGGTCGCTATGCCCTGTTTGTCACGGTGGTGCCGGATGACTCCGCAGAGCTGCTGGAGTCGATGGTGCAGATGGGGGTGAAGCTTCTGGATGGGAAGCAGCGCGCAGCCTTTGCCACGTCTGAGGGTCGCAAGGCCTTTGCGTTCTGGGTGGATCTCTACCGCCAGGGCCTGTTGCCCCGTGAAGTCGTCAGCCAGGGGCAAGGTCGTGCTGTGGAGCTGTATCAGAGCGGTGAGTTGGCTCTGCTCGCCAAAGGCCCAGAATTTTTGCGCAGCATTCAAACCAATGCGCCCCAGGTAGCAGCTGCGACGGCGTCTCACCCACCGCTGACTGGGGCCGATGGCACGGCCAACGTCGCCTTGATGACCTTGGCGGTGCCGCGTCAAAGCAGCCGTCCACGCGAGGCTTTGGCCTTCGCGTTGTTTCTCACCAACGGTCCCAACCAGGCCCAGTTTGTGCGTGAGGCGCCGGTGCTGCCATCGTCATTGCAAGCCCTGGCCCAGGTGCGTGCCATGTTGCGATCACAGCGTCCGTCCACGCCGCAGGCCGTTCAATTGCGGCAGGCGCGATTGCTGTCGATCAACACGTTGGAGAGGGCGCGCGTGCTTGTGCCATCCACACCTGGCATCAAACGCCTTCAGAGCATCATCTACACCCAATTGCAGCGGGCGATGCTGGGCCAGATCAGCAGTGATCAGGCGGTGATCGAGGCGGCCCGCGAGTGGAATCGCTACGTCACAGCCCGCTGGCCCGATTCTTAAAAGAACCGGAAACATGGGGGCCCATAGAGCGTCTTAGAGCCAGGTTTTTTGCCCTGGCGGGTAGGGTTGCGTTTCTTCATCTGCGCGGATGCATGCCCGACGCCGGGTCGCCTAACCAGAAATGCAGCGGCGCTAACGAGTCCCAAGTCCCTGAGGCGCCCAAGGCGACCATCCTTGTGGTCGACGATGAACCGGCCGTGCGTCGTGTCCTTGTGATGCGTCTGCAGCTGGCTGGTTATCGGGTCATCTGCGCGGAAGATGGCCAGCAGGCCCTCGAGATGTTCCACAACGAGTCGCCAGATCTGGTGGTGCTCGATGTGATGCTGCCCAAAATGGACGGCTTTGCCGTGTGCCGGCGGCTGCGGGCTGAATCCTGCGTTCCGATCATTTTCTTGTCGGCGTTGGAGGCGATTTCTGAGCGGGTGGCCGGTCTGGATCTCGGTGCTGACGACTACCTCCCCAAGCCGTTCAGTCCTAAAGAACTCGAAGCGCGGATTGTCTCCATCCTTCGGCGGGTTGGTCGCGGTTCCGCCGCCGCAGAGCCCCGCGATGTGCCCGCAGGTCAAGGGGTGCTCCGTGTGGGGGACCTTGTGGTTGACACCAACCGCCGGCAGGTCACCCGCGGCAGCGATCGCATTTCCCTCACCTACACCGAATTCAGCCTGCTTGAGCTGTTGTTCCGTGAGCCCGGGCGTGTTGTCCCCCGCGCCGAAATCCTTGAGCAGCTCTGGGGTTACCCTCCCCGCCGTGCCGCCGACCTGCGCGTTGTCGATGTTTATGTCGCCCGTCTGCGCGGCAAGCTTGAGCCCGACCCCCGCAATCCTGAATTAATCCTTACGGTGCGGGGAATTGGCTATGCCTCTCAGCGCATGGGTGATCTTCCCCAAGCCGCGAACGGCTGATTGTTCCCTGCCGGTCCAGCTGTCGGGCAGGATGGCGCCCGATTGATTGCATTGCTGTGTCCGAGCTGCGCGACACCCGTTTGGAGAAGGCGCAAGCCCTTCAAAACCTGGGTCAGGGCCCCTATGCACTCGGCTTTGAGCCGAGCCATCGCATGGCGGCACTGCAGGAAGCCCATGCGGATCTCCCCAATGGCGAGGAGCGAGACGTTGGCGTGGCGGTGGCAGGTCGGGTGATGACCCGGCGGGTGATGGGCAAACTTGCCTTCTTCACCTTGGCGGATGAAACCGGCACGATCCAGTTGTTTCTGGAGAAGGCAGCCCTTGAGGCCCAGCAGGAGGGTTGGTTTAAGCAGATCACCTCGTTGGTCGACAGTGGTGATTGGTTGGGGGTGAGCGGCACGTTGCGGCGCACCGATCGCGGTGAACTCTCCGTGAAGGTGAGCGATTGGCGGATGCTCAGCAAGTCGCTGCAGCCTCTTCCCGACAAGTGGCATGGTCTGGCCGATGTTGAGAAGCGTTACCGCCAGCGCTATCTCGATCTGGTGGTGTCACCAGAGACGCGGGAAACCTTCCGTCGGCGGGCCCGTCTGGTGAGTGGTCTACGTCGCTGGCTTGACGCGCGGGACTTTCTTGAAATTGAAACCCCTGTGTTGCAGAGCGAGCCTGGTGGCGCTGATGCCCGGCCGTTTGAAACCCATCACAACGCCCTGGATCTGCCACTCACGCTGCGGATCGCGACAGAACTGCATCTCAAGCGTTTGGTGGTCGGGGGCTTTGAGCGGGTGTATGAGCTCGGCCGCATTTTCCGCAATGAAGGGGTCAGCACACGCCACAACCCTGAATTCACCTCGGTGGAGGTCTATCAGGCCTACAGCGATTACGTCGGCATGATGGAGCTCACAGAGCAGATGGTGAGCACCGTCTGCCAGGAGGTGTGCGGCACCACCAAGATCACCTACCAAGGCACGGAGATTGATCTCACGCCCCCTTGGCGGCGGGCCACGATGCATGCGTTAGTGCAAGACGCCACCGGCCTTGATTTCCACAGTTTCAGCAGTCGTGATCAAGCGGCGGCGGCCATGGCTGCCAAGGGTCTGCATGTGCCCGAATTGGCCGACTCCGTAGGCCGGTTGTTGAATGAAACCTTCGAGCAGGCGGTGGAATCGACCCTGATTCAGCCCACTTTTGTTATCGACTATCCGGTGGAAATCTCCCCCTTGGCGCGACCCCACCGCAGCAAGCCTGGCCTGGTGGAGCGTTTCGAATTGTTCATTGTTGGCCGTGAGCATGCCAACGCCTTCAGTGAGTTGATTGATCCTGTGGATCAACGCCAGCGCCTAGAGGCGCAACAGGCCCGCAAGGCGGCTGGAGACCTGGAGGCTCAAGGCCTCGATGAGGACTTCGTGAATGCTCTGGAGGTGGGCATGCCACCCACCGGTGGTCTGGGGATCGGGATTGACCGCTTGGTGATGCTGCTGACCGATAGTCCCTCCATTCGCGACGTGATCGCCTTCCCGCTGTTGCGTCCTGAGAGCCGTGTGGAGGGTTGATTCCCCTCAACATGGATAATTGATGCCAGTGGCAAAGTCCTCTTCCCATGAGTGGTGAGCGCGTAGGTTTCCGCTTCAAGCACGCCGATGCGGTGGTCAAGCGCAATCCCCAGGGGCGTTCCCGTCGGGGTTGGGTCATGGAGCCGGTGGAGCAAACCACCAGCCGGGGCACAAAAATGCCCGCCTACCGCATCCGTTGGCGCGATAGCGAGCGTCCTGAGATTGTGCTGCAGCACATGCTGATTGCCGATCCTGATCCCACACCGCCGCCCGAGAACGTCAGCCTCGAGCCTCCCGCCCCGAAGGCGTGATCACAGCCTTAAGGCGCTATTTATCGAAGCCGTGTTGGCGTCGTAGCTCCTCAAGCTCTTGTTGTGCTTCAAACAGTGCCCAGTCCTGGTCGAGTGAACGACCGGAACTGGGTTTTTTGTTGGCACTTGCCAAGGTGGCTAGCTCCGCTTCCACCGCCCGAAAACGTCCCCCCAGCCCATCGAGTTCACGCCAGAGCTGACGCCCTTGCTTCATCAGGCTATGCACATGCTGCTCGGCTCGTGCTGCTAAGTCTTGGGCGCCTGCAGTGCGGGCCCGTTCGCTGCGGGTCGTCCAGTCCCGCACCTCGGCGGCCAGGGCTAGCAGTTGCTTGCGCAAATCCTGCGCTTCGTCCTGCAGTTGCCGCCGCCGCTGCTCTAGGCTGTGTTGCCGATCCCGTAGATGTTGTTCGCGCAGCAGCACGTCCTGGTGGGGATTGGCGTGCAAAAAGACGTCGAGACGCTGCTCCAGGCTGCGCTCCAGGTCATCAAGCCAACTCATGCTTGCCCGGGGCTGGTGATCACAGGTTTTTCGATTTCTTCCTGCAGAGGGGTGATGGCGGCTTCGCGGGAGCGCAGCATCAGTTGGGTCAGCCTCGCGACCGCTCCTTCACCGAGGTCGAGTTGGCCGATGCGCTCAAAGGCGTTCATATAGACCGTCTCCAGCTCGCTGATCAGTTGTTCACGCTGAGCCTTGATCGTTTGACGGCGGTGTTCCAATCCCATGGCAGAGCGGCAGCGGTGGATGTGGTCAGTCTGCCGGCACCAGGAGATGGAGAGACAGACTGTCATCGGCTCCATGCCAACGCTGGATCCAGCGCCATCCGGCCGCGGCCACCAGCTCCTTGGCCATGGCAGGGCTGTATTTGACGCTGTATTCGGTCACCAACGGCTCGTCCTGCTGAAAGCGCCAGCGCTCGCCAGCGATCTGAACGTGTTGATCACAACGGCTCACCAGTGCCATTTCCACCCGGCTGTGGTCGGGTTGCCAGCGAGCGCGGTACTGAAATTGTTGCGGGTTGAAGTCGGCCTTGAGATCGCGATTCAGGCGATGCAGCAGATTGCAGGCGAAGGCCGCTGAAACCCCTGCGGCATCGTTGTAAGCCGCTTCCACGACAGGGGCTGGTTTGGGATGGTCGAGCCCCAAGAGCAGGGGCCCTCCCGCCAGGATGCTGCGGAAGCGTTGCAGCAGGTCGATCGCCTCCTGGCGGCTGAAATTACCCAGGGAACTTCCAGGAAAAAATCCCAAGCGGCGTTGGCCCTCCAGCAGGGCATGGGGCGGTAAGGCGTCCAGCTGGCTGTGGTCACAGCAGATGCCCAGCATGGGCACGGTCGGATGTTGCTGCTGCAGGGCCTGGGTGGATTGGCGCAGGTGATCGGCGCTGATGTCCAGGGCCACATAGGCCGCGGGTTGCAGTGCGTTGAGCAGTGGTCCCACCTTGCGAGCGCTGCCGGCGCCGAATTCCACGATCACGCCAGGTCCGAGGGCGGTGGCAATCGCCCTAGCATGTTGCTCGAGCAGGGCGATTTCGTTGCGCGTCAGTTGGTATTCGGGCTGCTTGCAGATCTGGTCGAACAAACGGGATCCCTCCGCGTCGTAAAGGAACCAGGCGGGCAGTTGTTTGGGTTGGTGGGTGAGGCCCTGCGCCACTAGCCGTTGCATGTCGGCGGTGGCCGGGTGCAGGTTGATCAGGGCGGCCTGCCGTGTGGAGCTGGAGGTCATGGTTATCGGGCTAGGCGCACGCCGGCGGCCATCCAGCGACAGGCCGGGGCAAAAAAGTTGCGGTAGGTGAGACGGTGATGGCCCGTTGGGGTGAGCTGGCTGCTGCCGCGCAGCACAAACTGAGAGGTCATAAATTTGCCGTTGTATTCCCCGACGGCACCTGCGGCGGGTTGAAAGCCGGGATAGGGACGGTAAGGACTAGCGGTCCATTGCCAGAGAACGCCGTCGGTTTGCTCCAGCCTGTCGCCATGGGTGGCCGCAGCAACTTCCCATTCCGCTTCGCTGGGGAGGCGACTGCCGGCCCAGCGGGCATAGGCATCGGCTTCAAACCAGCTCAGATGCCGCACCGGTTGCTGCAGATCAAGGGGCTGCCGTCCAGCGAGGCTGAACTCCCAGGCCCAAGGGGCATCAGGATGCTCTTGCCGCCAATAACGCGGTGCTTGCCAGCCTTGTTGCTGGCATTCGGCCCAGCCTTCACTCATCCACAGCTCCGCACGGCGGTAGCCCCCATCGGCCATGAACTCCAGATAGTCGCCATTGCAGACGAGCGCACTGGCCAGTGCAAAGGGCTCCAGCCACACGCGATGGCGGGGTCCTTCATTGTCGAAGTGAAAGCCGGTGCTGGGGTCGTTGGCATCGACCCCGATCTCCACTAAGCCGCCGGGATGGGACAGCCACTGGTAGGGACTGGCGGGATGGCGGGGTGCCGCTGGCGGCCAGTGCGGGTCGTAGATCGGTTCTAAGGGCTGGCGGCTGAAGCCATCGAGCAGATCCATCAACAGCAATTCCTGATGCTGTTGTTCGTGCTGCAATCCCAGTTCGATCAGGCCGCTCCATCGCGGATCCTCGTCGCCGCTCAGCAGGGTTGCTAGGGAGTCATTCACCCGTTGGCGCCAGTCACTGACCTCCGCCATCACAGGTCGGCTGAGCAGGCCCCGTTGCGGTCTGGGTTGGCGCGGACCCACCGCTTCGTAATAGGAATTGAAGAGATAACCCCAGCGTTGATCGGCACAGGGATGGGCCGGCAGGAACGGCTGCAGCACGAAGGTTTCAAAAAACCAGGTGGTGTGGGCCAGGTGCCATTTGGGCGGGCTGGCATCCGCCATCCCCTGCAGACAGAGGTCCTCCGGCTCCAGCGGCGCGATCAGTGCTTCGCTGTGCTGCCGCACCGCCAGCAACCGTTGCAGCAAAGTGCTAGAGGGCATAGCTCAGATGCGCTGCGCCAGACCCTAGGGGCCAGGGGTCACCGCTGCAGGGTTTCAAACGCAGCCGTGACTGCCTCCCACTGCCCCTAACATCAGTCCCCTCAAGGGAGGCGATGGTGATCGGGTCTGTGCTCGCCCAGCGCTACCGGATCGATCAGTCGCTTGCCCCAGGGCAGGGTGCAGAGGGAAGCCGGGCCCAAGGGATCCTGTGGCGCGGTTCCGACCTGTTGGCCTCCGCTGCACCGGTGGTGTTGCGCCAGCTGCGGCATCCAGAGTCCCAAGCCCGTTTTCGTCGCCTTTGGCCGTTGCTGCAGGCGGTGCATCATCCCCAAATCCCTCGTTTCGGCGGCTTGTTGGACGCGGAGGATGCCCTCTGGCTGGTACGTGACTGGCAGCAGGGCACAGTCTTGGATCACATCCAGCGGCAGCGTCCTCAGGGCCCTACGGGCCGGCAGGTGGTTGATGCCGATCAGGTGCTTGTGCTGCTGCGGGAGCTGCTGCCGGCCCTTGCCGTGCTGCATGCCAAGGGGTTGGTGCATGGCGACCTCAACCCCAGCCATCTGTTACGTCGGGATCAGGATGGTTTGCCCGTACTGCTCCACTTTGGTTGCTTGCAACGCCAGGGTGAGCAGTCGATCACCGGTGCGATGGCGGCTTTCGCCCCTCAGGCGCAAAGACGCCTGGAACGGGCGGCAGCCTGGATGGATCTGCACGCCCTAGGGGTGACGGCTTTGGTGCTGCTCAGCGGCCGTCAACCTGAGCAGTTGCGTGATCCTCAAACCGGCGGGTGGGTGATTCCGGAAGGCGTCGACCTGGAGGCTCCATTCCACGCTGTGTTGACGCGCCTTCTCAGTGAACACCCCGAGGAACGGTTCGAGCACGCCACGGCCGCCTTGGAGGCACTTTCTTCGGAGGCACTGTCTTCGGAAGCACTGCCCGCTGAATCCATCTTGGTGCAGGCACCCGCAGCGGTAGACGCATCAACAGCGGAGGCTGAGGGGGTGTTCCGTCGTCGTCTGCGCACCACGGAGCAGGAGCGTCGCCAGGCCGTTGAGGGGCGCCTCTGGCCCGTGGTGGCTGCCCTGCTCGGGGTGGCGGTCGTGGGCACTTCGATCAGTTGGTTGTTGCTCACCCGCGGCCGCAGACCAAGCGCGATTTCTGCCCCGGAACAATCATTGAGCAGCCGGGCATCGCAGCCACCGGCTGAGGTGGATCAGCGTCAGCAGCTGCTGAGTCGTCTCCGGGCGCTACAGGTGGATCGCAGCTGGTTTCTCAACCTGATTGATGCCAGTTTTCTGGCGCGCCACCCCGAGCGCAAGGGCCGCTTGCCCGGGGATGGCCCCAACGATGCTCCGTTGCGGCGCGCTTGGCGTGCCTTGGCGGAGGAATGGCTGGCGCGTCTTGCGCAGCTGCCCCCAGCCCTGCGGTCCCGGCTGGGACGGTTGGAGGATGCCGATTGGCGTCAGCAACGGGATCGTCTCACCCAGCAGGGGGTACCCCCTCGGGTGGTGGAGCATTGGGTGACGGTCTCCGCCCGGTTCTTGTTGCCCGATGTGGCGATTCAAGACAAACCGCCTGAGCCTTACCGCCAGCTCTGGTTTGCGGCGGCCATGCGCAGTCTTGCGGCCATGCGCATTGAAGCCCTAGCGGCTCGGCCGCAGCAAGCCACCGTGCTGTCCAGTCGGGTGCAGGCTGGCGGTGCTCGTTTGATCACCATCCATGTGCCCGAGGGGCATCGACTGGTGTTGGGGATCAATGGCACCCCCTTGATGCAGATGACTGTCTATGGCGCCAAGGGGGATGTGGTGGCACAACGCGGCCCGTTGCGGGTGGTGAGCTTGCCGCTCGCTGCTGGTACGCCAGTGCAGGTGCTGGTCACCAATGCAGGGGTGTCGTCTGGTGTGCTCACCCTTTCTTGCCGTGCGGATGATCAGGCGCTCAAGCCCCCGATTCCCTCCACAGCTGAACCGGTGTCTTAGTAGCGAGAGAGTGCCGCTCGCGTTTCTTTTTTGGTTTGTTTTTCTTTCTCGGCAGCCCGTTTGTCGTGCAGCTTGCGGCCTTTGCAAAGCCCGATGGTCAGCTTGATCCAGGAGCCCTTGAGGTGCAGATTGAGGGGAATCAGGGTGAGTCCCTTTTGATCGAGTTCGATGCGTAGTTTGTTGATCTCCTTGCGGTGGGCCAGCAGCCGGCGCACCCGCAAGGGCTCATGGTTGAAATAACTGCCGGCGTGGCTATGGGGTGAAATGTGCACGTTGTGCAACTGCATTTGACCGTTGCGGATTAAGCAGAAGCCATCCCGCAGGTTGGTCTGCCCTGCCCGCACCGACTTCACCTCGGTTCCCAACAGTTCCACGCCTGTTTCCAGGGTTTCGAGAATCTCGTATTGATGGCGGGCGAAGCGGTTGTCCGCCAGGATTCTGGGCTTGTCTTTGTCGTTTTTTCCGCTGTTGCCCCTGCGGCCTGGGCCCTTTGCCATGACGCTGTGTTGTAGCCGCTCTTGGATGCAGCCTAGTGGGGCTTGGCTACCCATCCATCCGTTGCGCTCGGTACGCTCAACCCATGGCGATTGAGTCCTCCGCGGCCAGAACGCAACGTGTCCCTAAGGATGCGTCGACGCCTGCAGCCTCCACGGCGCGGCCGGCGCCTTTGCTGTCGCCTGAAGCTTCTGCCCAGGAGAGTGCCAAGTCGCGCGACGATGGGCTGAGGCCGCGGCGACTCCAGGATTACATCGGGCAGCGGGAGCTCAAACAGGTGTTGGGTATTGCTGTGCAGGCGGCCAATGCCCGCGGTGATGCCCTTGACCATGTGTTGCTCTATGGCCCCCCAGGGCTGGGCAAGACCACCATGGCGTTGGTGCTCGCTGAAGAATTAGGCGTTCCGTGCCGGATCACCAGTGCTCCAGCCCTGGAGCGTCCGCGCGACATCGTTGGTTTGCTCGTCAACCTGCAGCCGCGGGAGCTGCTGTTCATTGATGAAATTCACCGTCTCACCCGCGTCGCTGAGGAGCTGCTCTATCCGGCGATGGAAGATCGCCGCCTTGATCTCACCGTGGGCAAGGGCAGCACGGCTCGCACCCGCACCCTTGATCTGCCTCCTTTCACCCTGGTGGGGGCCACCACCAGGGCTGGATCACTCAGTTCGCCGCTCCGGGATCGTTTTGGTTTGATTCAGCGCCTGGAGTTTTACGGCCAGGACGACCTTGAAGCGATTGTGGATCGTGCTGCCAATTTGCTTGGTTTGCAGCTATCCCCGCAGGGTTGCACCGAAATTGCCCGGCGTTGTCGGGGCACACCCCGCATTGCCAATCGCCTGCTGCGGCGGGTGCGTGATGTGGCCAGCGTGCGGGGGACAGCCTCCGGTGATGCCGCCGAGGTCTCTGGGGAGGCCACGGTGATTGATGCCGCTTTAGTGGATGAAGCCCTCAGCCTGCATCGGGTTGATGGTCGCGGCTTGGATGCCAGTGATCGCCGCTTGTTGGAGCTGTTGCTGCAAGGTCATGGGGGCGGGCCGGTGGGTCTTGATACGCTCGCGGCCGCCCTCGGGGAAGACTCCACCACGTTGGAAACCGTGGTCGAGCCTTACCTCCTCCAGCTTGGTTTCCTGCAGCGCACCCCCCGCGGTCGGGTGGTCACGGCAGCAGGGCGGCGCCATCTCGGTTGGCCGGTGGATGGAAACCCCGCCACGGGCCAGGAGGTCGCATGACTCGCTTGTGCGCCCTTCTGCTGGTGCTGCTCAGTGTTTGCGGTCTGATGCCCTCGCAGGTGTTCGCGGCTGCAGGGGCCGATCAAGTGTTGTTTGACCAGGCTCTACAGGCCAGTCGCCAGGGTGATGTGGTGCAAGCACTCCCCCTCTGGGATCGGTATCTCGCTTTGCATCCGGGCGATCCGGCGGCGTTGAGCAATCGCGGCAATGTGCGCTTGGTGTTGGGGGATCCCGATGGAGCGATTGCAGATCAAACCCGGTCGATCGAGTTGTCACCCGACGAGATTGATCCCCATCTCAATCGAGGTACGGCGGAGGAGGCATTGGAGCAGTGGGATGCAGCTGCCGCTGATTACGACTGGATCCTCGAGCGGGATCCCGCGGAAGCCTCTGCCCTCTATAACCTCGGCAATGTGCGGGGGGCGCAGCACAACTGGGCTGCAGCTGCGCAGCTTTATAGCCAGGCTGCCTTGGCGAGGCCAGGATTTGCCATGGCCCGTTCCAGTGAAGCGATGGCCCGCTATCAATTGGCGCAACTGGAGCAGGCTGAACGGGAGTTGCGCAACTTGATCCGCCGTTATCCGATGTTTGCGGATGCCCGGGCCGGTCTCAGTGCGCTGCTTTGGAAGCAGGGGCAGCGCGGCGAAGCGGAGAGCCACTGGGCTGCGGCGTCGGGTCTTGATCCCCGCTATCGCCAGGCCGATTGGTTGGTGTCTGTCAGGCGTTGGCCGCCAGGCCCCACCGCAGATCTGATGGCATTCCTGGATTTGAAGTCTTCATGAGCATCACGCCCTGCTGGCATCTGGCGTTGGAGCGGGATCTTCCCGGATTGCTCGAGTTGCGCCGCCATCTTCATGCCCATCCAGAGCTCAGCGGCGAGGAGCACCAAACCGCAGCCTTGGTGGCTGGAGAACTGCGTCAGCAGGGTTGGCGGGTGCGTGAAGCCGTGGGTCGCACGGGCGTGGTGGCGGATCTCGGGCCTGAGCGGGCAGCCCGCATTGGCCTGCGGGTGGATATGGATGCCCTACCGGTGGAGGAGCAGACCGATCTCCCCTATGCCTCTCTCCGTCAGGGGGTGATGCATGCCTGTGGCCATGATTTGCACACGTGCATCGGCCTGGGCGTGGCGCGGATGCTAGCGGCGCAGCATGCGGCTGCTCCTCTTCCTTGCGGTGTGCGGCTGTTGTTTCAGCCGGCGGAGGAGCTGGCCACCGGGGCGCGCTGGATGCGTGATGACGGTGCTCTGGAGGGCCTCAACGCTCTTTATGGCGTTCATGTGTTCCCATCGCTGGCGGTGGGCACGGTGGGAGTGCGCAGTGGCAGCCTGACCGCCGCGGCTGGGGAGTTGGCGATCGAGGTGATCGGTGAGGGCGGCCATGGGGCCCGGCCCCATCAATCCGTGGATGCGATTTGGATTGCATCGCGGGTGGTCACAGGCCTGCAGGAGGCGATCAGCCGTCAACTGGATGCCCTCCATCCCGTGGTGGTGAGCTTTGGGCGGATTGAAGGTGGACGGGCCTTCAACGTGATTGCTGAGCGCGTGAGGTTGCTGGGCACCCTTCGCTGCCTGGATCCTGCTCTGCATGACCGTTTGCCAGGTTGGATTGACAGCACCGTGCAAGCGATTTGTGCCAGTTTTGGGGCCACGGCTGAGGTCACCTACCGCTGCATTGCACCGCCGGTGTGCAATGACCCCGCATTGACGGAGTTGCTGGAGCGCTGTGCCATTGATGCGCTGGGCAAGGCACAGGTGCTGCGGCTTGATCAACCCTCTCTCGGTGCTGAAGATTTCGCTGAGCTGATCCAGACCATTCCCGGCAGCATGGTTCGCCTTGGCGTGGCAGGGCCGGAGGGCTGTGCACCACTGCATAACGGGCGTTTTTGTCCTGAGGAGGCCAGCTTGGGTGTGGGGATTCGGGTGCTGACGGCAACACTGTTGGCTTGGATGGAGGAGCAGGCTCGGCAGTCGTCACCATGAGTCGTCCGCGTTATCCCCTAGGCCATGTGTGGCTTTCGTTGGCGGCTCCGCTGCTCACACTCTTGGGTTTGGTGACGTTGCTGCAGCGGCAGGGCAACGACCGATTGCAGGCCCTGCCTGCCATCCTGGTGGGCATCGGTTTGATGGTCAGTGCGGTGGTTGGTCGCCGTCGCCGTCGTCACCGCCTGCTATTGGCCCTGCGCAGTACTGCGACAGAGCGTCCCGACCCTCAGCTCCCACGATGACCTCTATGCCTGAGTCCCAGCCGTTGCCGGACCCTGAGTTGCTCCGCGCGGCCATTGGCTCGGGCGACCCCATGCAAGCGTTGCCGTCCCTGGCCCGGCTGCGGGAGTTTCCGTCTAGCGACGACGATGCTGTGGTGGTGCCGCTGTTGATCCTTGGGAGTGAACAGTCGGCATTCGTGGTGCGCTCCCTGAGCTGCAGTGGTTTGGGCATGCGCCGCAATGAGCAGGGATGGGCTGTGCTGACCCAGTTGGTGGCATCTGATGAGGATGCCAATGTGCGTGCGGAAGCAGCCAACGCCCTGGCCAGTTTTGGCGTGGAACGCTCCTGGCCCCTGTTGCGCGACCGTTTTGTTGTGGATGGCGCGTGGCTTGTGCGCTGCAGCATCCTTTCGGCCCTCGCCGAACAGCCAGCCATCGACCCCGCTTGGTTGTTGGATCTGGCCCAATTGGCGATCCAAGATGGTGATGGCACCGTTCGCGTCGGGGGGGCTGAAATCCTCGGTCGTTTGGTTCATGAGGCAGCACCTCAGGCGGCAGAAGCGCGCGCTTTGCTGCAGCCGTTGCAGCGGGATTGCGATCACCGGGTGGTGGCTGCTGCCTTGAATGGTTTGCAGACCCCAGACAGCGGCGCTTGCTAGGTTTCGCATACCACTAGGGGTGCCAGACCGTTCTTTTTGCGCTCTGGCTGAGATCACACCCTCCGCACCTGATCCGGATCATGCCGGCGCAGGGAAGTGACCAAGCGTGATCACCGGCCTGCCGGCCCCTGGGCGTCCCATCGCTCTTGTCTCATGCGTGCTTCCTGGGTGTCGGCTCGAAAGGGTCAGGCCAATGTGTCCCAGATGCATTACGCCCG
>JBMHDE010000047.1:0-88311 GCA_049889555.1 Synechococcus sp.
CCTCATCGCCGCTTTGGCTCTTGAGCTCCAACTCCAGTGCTTCTAGATCCATCAGCTCCTGCACCTGACGACCCAGCGTGATCTCTTGCTGGTGACTCAACAGGGGCACACGGCCAATGTCCCGCAAATAGGAACGCACCAAATCTGCATCAGGAAGCAGGGGCGCCATCAATCAATTACGAAAGCAAGTAGTTTCGTAATTTACCATCATTTCTAGGGTCTCTTAGTGTTTTTACCTAGAAGCATGAGCCATCAGTCACAATGACTTCAGTCGCTGCTTTGACTTGGTGATCAGTGCCCCTTCCAGCACACCAGTAAGCGCCGCTCGTGTACTTGTTGTGGAAGATGATGATTCCATTCGCGAGACGGTTGACGAAGCGCTTCAAGCTGAAGGTTTTTCAGTATGCACACGCGCCAACGGTGCCGATGCCCTCGCAAGTCTCACCCATGCGAATGCAGAGCCAGTTGACCTGATCGTTCTCGACCTCATGCTCCCGGGTTTGAGCGGACTCGATCTTTGTCGTCAGCTGCGGGATCGCAACAACACCATTCCGATTCTGGTCATCAGCGCCCGCGACAGCGAAACCGACCGTGTGCTCGGTCTTGAGGTCGGTGCTGACGATTACTTGGTCAAGCCGTTTGGCATGCGCGAGCTGGTGGCCCGGTGCCGGGCTCTTGTGCGTCGCACTCAACAGCAGCCTCCACAGGAGCAGCAACCCAACAAGATGTTGGTGCACAACAACCTCTGCCTTTATGCCCAGGAATGTCGCGTCACTCGCGATGACCAAGACCTCACCCTTTCGCCCAAGGAATACCGCATTCTTGAGCTCTTCATGCAAAACCCCAAGCGCGTCTGGAGCCGCGATCAGCTGCTCGAAAAGGTCTGGGGCATTGATTTCGTTGGTGACACAAAAACGGTTGATGTGCACATCCACTGGCTACGCGAAAAAATCGAAACCGAACCCTCAGCGCCCAAGCACATTCGAACCGTGCGTGGGTTCGGTTATCGCTTTGGCTGACGACAATGGCAGCACCTTGGGGACTGGGACTGGTCTGCGGTGTGGCCATTATCAGTGCTGTCACTGCACTTCTTATCCACCACAGGCGACTGAAACAACAACGGGCGGGGCATTGCGAGCGGGATCACCAACCGATCAATACAGCGCAATTGCTGGCCTGGATCGATGAAGCAACTCAGGGATGGTTGGTGCTCAAACCTGATCTGAGCATTGCCTACATCAACAGGAAGGCTGAGCGGCTATTACGCATCCCCCGCCATACCTTGCTTCGCGGGCAACAGGTTGACGATGTGCTGAAGGTGGATCGCATTCATGAAGCCATCGTGAGTGTGCGCCATCAGCAGCGCCCGCAAAGCATCGAATGGGAGATGCGAAGTGATCCGCTGGAAACGGTGGTGCTCCCAGGCTCCGATGAGTGGATCCTTCTGTTGATCCAAAGCCGGCAGTCACTCGAAGCGCAGCAACAACAACAGGAACGGTGGGTCAGTGACGTCGCCCATGAACTCAAGACCCCCGTAACTGCCTTAATGCTGGTCAGCGACCGCTTGGAAACAGCTGTCCAACATAGTGACATTGTGCTGGTGCAACGGCTGAAAAAAGAACTGCAACGCTTGCAACGGCTCGTGGAAGATTTGCTGGAGCTTTCCCGCCTCGAGAACAGTCTGCCGATGGACAGCAGCGCGTACAGCCCGTTGGTGCTCAGTGAGGTTGTGCGCAGCGCCTGGAGCAGCATTCGCCCCCTGGCAGAGCAACGCAACATCGGCTTGGAACTCCAAGGCGAATCCAAGGCCTTCTTGCGGGGTGATCAACCCCGCCTGCATCGGGCCATCCTCAACCTGCTCGACAATGCGTTGCGTTACTCACCGGAAGGGAGTCGGGTGGAAGTCGACATCCAACCCAGTGGAGGCTGGTGGTTGTTGGCCGTTCGCGACCACGGCCAAGGTCTCAGCGAACCAGATCTCGACAAGATGTTTCATCGCTTTTACCGGGGAGACCCTTCTCGCGCTCGTTCAAACCGCAGCGGTAGCGGTCTGGGCTTGGCGATCGTCCAACAGATTGCCGTGAACCACGGTGGGCGCGTGCAGGCACGCAACCATCCCGAGGGAGGTGCCAGTATGGAATTACTGCTCCCCCGTCATCTGCAAGATCGTTAACTGTGCCTGCTCAACCTGGAGACGCGGAAGCCAAGGCAGAACGGCTGCAGAAATTGGTCGCCGCCGCAGGACTCTGCTCAAGGCGGCATGCCGAAAAGCTCCTCCGGGAAGGACGCATCAGCGTCAACGGGCGCATCGCCCAATTGGGAGACCGTGCCCATCCGCACCGGGACCGCATCACCATCGACGGCACCCCACTATCCGTCCAAGCGCCCCCACGGCTGCTGCTGCTCAACAAACCGCGAGGGGTGATCAGCAGCTGTCAAGACCCCCAAAGACGACCGGTCGTTCTCGACCTTGTGCCCAAAAACCTGCGCCGTGGGCTGCATCCCATCGGGCGTCTTGATGCCGACAGCCGGGGTGCCCTGCTGCTCACCAACCAGGGAGAACTCACACTCCAGCTCACCCATCCCCGTTACGCCCATACCAAAACCTACCGCGTGTGGGTGAGAGGTCGCCCATCCCATGCAGCGCTCGACCAGTGGCGCCGCGGCATTCCTCTCGATCAACGACTAACGCAACCCGCAGGAGTCCGCGCACTGCACCATGAAGCCCATCGCACCCTGTTGGAGATCGCGCTGCGGGAAGGACGTAACCGCCAAATCCGCCGCATCGCCGAGCTATTAGGTCATCCTGTGCTCGATCTACAACGCATTGCCATCGCAACCATCGCCCTTGGTTTCCTCCAGGAAGGGCACTGGCGCGAACTGGGCAAGAGAGAATGGCATGCACTGACCAGCCCGTCTCGATGAGATTTCCCAGGCTCTGGCCTCGGCGAGCAACGTCTTCATCCAGCAGCGGACTCTCTCCTGAAGCCAACGACCCGATCAGTCTCCTCCAGAGCGCTGGCGACATGCTCAAGGAGCGGCGACAGCAGCGAGGTCTGAGCCTGCGCGAACTCTCCCGAGAGATCCGCATCACGACCCCGGTGCTCGAGGCCCTCGAACGCGGCTGGAGCGATCGCCTGCCGGAGGCGGCGTATCTGGGCACGATGCTCACCCAGCTTGAACGCCATCTCGACTTACCAGCCGGCAGCCTGCAGGGCGCCATGGCGTCGAGCAACAACAATCGACGGCGGTCACAGACGCGCCGACATCAGTGCTTCACTCTGTGCAGCATCGATAATCTCAGCACCTGGCAGGGAAGCGTGGTTTATGCCACGGTGATGCTCGGAACGTTGTTGGTCCTGAATCAACAACAGCGTGACCTGGCACAACGCCATAGTCAGCAACTCAAACCGATTCCACCCACTGCCGAACAACTTCAACTCAACAACGCACAAAGCATCGTCAACCCACCGATTCCTGGATTGCAACCCCTGAATGACGCCCAACGCAAGCCGCTCCAACACTGGCTACCGACGGCTCCAGACGGGACAAATGGATCGGTCGCAACCGTCAAAACCATCGGACTGCTGCAGCTCAAGCTGAGTCGGCCAAGCACAATTTCCCTCACCAGTGCCGGTGGAGATCGCAGCAACCTCAGCGGCAGTTCAGGCCAGCTCACTCTCCAACTCAAGGGCCCAGTCGAACTGCAGGTGAAGCCGCCCCCCCAGGAGGGCGATGCAGTGCTCTGGAACGGCATCCCTCAGCGAGCCTTTCAGGGGCAACCGGGCACTTACCGTCTTCCCCAAAGAGCAGCCCTTTCTCCGTAGCCCCGCAGCGCGTCATCCAACCGCTGATCCAAGCCAGACAACCGCCAGCACCAATTGCGCCCCCCCACAGTGCCTGGTGTATTGAAGCGAGCAGCATCATCCAAATGCAGCAAATCCTGCACCGGTGTGATCACGAGCCCAGCGCTGCTGGCCAACCCCAACTCCAGCAACTGCCAGCCAGGGGCGTGGATGTCTTGGCCCACAACAGCCTGAACCCGCTCCCGACACGATGGATCAAGATCGCGCCACCAACCGATCGTGGTGGGGTTGTCGTGGGTGCCGGTATAGACGACCCAACGGTCACCATGGATGTTGGCGGGTAGATACGGATTGTCGGGATTGCCATCAAAGGCGAACTGCAGGATCTTCATGCCTGGAAGCGCAAATTGATCGCGCAACGCCTCCACATCAGCAGTGACGACGCCCAGATCTTCCGCCACCATCGGGAGCTGGCCACCAGCGTCTGCCTTCAGGGCGCGCAGCAATGCCTGGCCTGGAGACGGCCTCCACACACCTCGGGCTGCGGTGTCATCGCCACCGGGCACGGCCCAGTAAGCAGCCAGCGCACGGAAATGGTCGAGCCGCAGCAGATCGAGCAGTTGCCACTGGCGCCGCAACCTGGCTCGCCACCAACGAAAACGGGTAAACCGATGGCGCCACCAGCGATAAACCGGGGTGCCCCACAGCTGACCCGTGGCAGAAAAGTAGTCGGGGGGCACGCCGCTCTGGGTCGTGAGGGTGCCATCACGCTGAATGGAGAACAAACTGCGATGACTCCAGACATCGGCACTGTCGCGGGCCACATAGAAGGGAAGATCGCCAAAGATGCGCACACCGAGTTGATCCGCCAAGGCACGCAGGGCCTGCCATTGCTGATCCAAATGCCACTGCACCAACCGCTGCGCCTCTAGGGCCTGCTGGTGCTTGAAACGCCAGGCCCTGAGCGCAAAACGGTGACGACACGCGAGGGCTTGGGGCCATTCCCACCAAGGCTGCCCGCTATACTGCCTACGCAGCTCCATGAACATCACGTGGTCGTCCAGCCAACTGGCATGATCGGCACACCACTGGGCAAAGGCGGCATGACGCTCCGCAGATTGCTGAGGCCAAGCCAGTTGCAAAGCCACCGCCAAAGCATCGGCCCGTTGATCGGCCAAGGCGCAATCCAAAGCTGACTCCCCAGCTGCTGCCTTGTGCTGACCCGGCAGAGCCTCCATGGATGCTGACGTCAAAAAGCCCTGATCAACAAGATCCTGGGCATCCAACAACCAAGGATTAATCGCAAAACTGGAGGGTGAGCTGTAGGGAGATCCGGTGCCGTCGGTGGGTGCTAGAGGGAGCACTTGCCACACCGAGATGCCATCACGCGCCAATGCTCGAAGCCAGGTGCGTGTTGCGGAGCCAAACCCACCGCAGACCGGACTTCCTGGCAACGCCGTGGGATGCAACAAGACACCAAGACCGCGCGGGGCGGGTTCTGAAGTCGATGGGGAAGGAGGCGCAGATGCCATCAGACGTCCTCAATCCTGGGGAAGTTTGTAGCGGCCCACAATCTTGCGGGCAAAGGCAGGCAGATGCCGTTCGTAGTGCTTGGGGTGGTTGCGACGCACCCAGAGGGCGTTGCGTATGAAGTGGGAATCAATCGAAAACCTGCCGTATTCCAGCCCCTTGGGGCCAAGGCGTTGCACGAACCAACCCACAGCCTCAGCTATCCACATTGGCAGCTTCAGAGCTTTGTCGTAGGCATCGATGCCCTGCTGCACAGCGGCCCTACGATCGCCGCGGCTGGTCACGGGGGCTGTGTCGAGATCATGCTCCACCAACTGGAGCAATTCAGCTCCACGCTGGTTGCGAACCACCAGCCACTGACGACCAAACTCAGCCCCCATGTAGCCCACCACCAGATCAGCACCGGCGTTGGTGTAGTCGAAACAGCTCAAACAACTGGATGCAAAGACATCTTTGAGCTTGGGGGTATCTAACCCAAAAAAGGGCACCGTCTCTTCGCGTCCATCGCTATGGCGGAAATGAATGCGAAAGTCCTGCATGAACTCGTAATGCACCACCGTGTCGGGTGAATCACTAGCGCTATGGAGGAACGTGTTGAGCCCTTCTCGAGAGACGTTGTCAACGCAGGGAAGACCAAGGACGTACAACGCATCGAGGGGCAAGGTGTCCTGCACCGCCCGCAAGGCCTGAATCTGACAACCCACACCAATCGCTAACAACCGCTTCACACCACTGCCTGGCAACTGCTCAAGCACCGAGAGGTTGTTGGAAAGAGTTGGCTTATTAACCCGTGCTGCCAGCACCTCTTCTGGCGTGCGTGCCAGCACAGGCATGGGCGTAAATCGATCGTCCGGGCTCTGCTGCACGCAGAGAACAGCATCCACCAGACCTGTTTTGAGGGCCTGGACACCGAGGTAGCTCACAATGCCCGTCCATTGCGCACCATCAATCGGCTGGCGCAAGCGAGCCGTGAGCATGCGTTGCTGCACGCCGAAATACAGCTCGTCCTCGTTTTCGAGATCGCGGCTGCGGCCGTGATAGCGCTCCTCCATGCCGTCGAAGTCCTGATGCAAGAAGGCACAGGCTTGGCGCACATAGGCAACCCAGCGGGAATCACACAGACCGCAATCGCTACAAAGATCCTTCGCGGGTCGCATCACATCCCGTGGAATCGGCCGAGCCCGTTCATGGGGAGCCGGAGAAACGGGAGTGTGCGTCACAGATCGGGCAGACCGGGAGGCTTCCAACGCTAAACAGCTTGGGTTGCGCAAGACTGGACTTTCTTGAAAATCAGCATGGCTGATGGCAGCCCTGGCGCAAAAAGCCGCAACAACCAGGGCAACAAGCACCCAGGGCTTGGTCGCAAACCCCTACGCACCCTGTTGCGCATCGGTGCAGCACTTGGCAGCGTTTGGATCGTGGGTGCTGGTCTGACAACGCTTTGGCCTATGGACGACAAGGTAGCTCCGGCCCTGCCCTCAGCGAACAAAGCCAGCAGCCTGGCGCCCTATCCCCATCATCCGGTCACTGTGCTGGTGGTGGGTATTGATGCCAATGGCATCGGAGATCCGATCAATCAGGCTGCCCCGACAGGTCCTGCCAATGCCGACAGCCTGATGCTGATCCGGGTGGAAGCCTTTCAACCGCTGCAGATCCTGCAGATCCCGACAGAGCTAGGGGTCAACCTTCCGGGCATCCAAACCATGCAACCCCTTGCCAACAGTTACCGGCAGGGGGGCGTGGCTTTAATCGCCGATGTGGTCGCGGATGTGGTGGGACTGCCGGAGGATGAACCATCCCGTTACGTGGTGATGCCGCGCAGGGCACTACGCGGAATCATCAATGGCCTCGGCAATGTGAACGTGCAGCTCGCTCAACCCCTCACCCATCAAGACACGGGCCAGAACTACAGCGTCAATCTCGAGGCGGGCCGCCAAATCCTCAACGGTGCCCAGGCAGAGCAATTGGCCCGCTTTCGACCAGATCCCCTCAACAACCATGGGCGTCGCCTGCGCCAACAGGGGTTGATACAAGCCATCCACGAACAGCTGCAACAACCCAACATCACCCTGCTGCTGCCGCGTTTGATCGGAGAACTTTCAAGTGACGTGGACACCAACATGAGCGAGCAGGAATGGTTCAGCCTGGTGGCCGCAGCCTTGAGCAGCAATCAACCGCCGCTGGTGTCGACCTTACCGCTAGCGCCAAGGGCCGGACAACAACCACTGCGGCAGCTCAAGACTGGGACGGCAATGCCGTTGTGGCCACCGCTGAACTAAATCGGTTGCGTCGCTGGCGGAGCAAGGTAATCAGCGCATCAAGCGCAACACCGGACGCTGGATCCTGAGGGTCTCCCAACCAACCACACCAAGGCAATCCGTCCTGACGGCGTTGTTGGGGATTCCAGACCCCGCCCAATTGCACCAAAGCCAGAAGGGGCACACGACGGTGCTCACACAAAGCACAAAAAGAGGGCACAACACCAGGGATGCTGCCATCGGCAAGGGGAGCACCCAGGAGCAGCGTTGGCAACCGCCACGCACCCAGCGCATCCAGCCAGCTTTGACCATCAACACCCAGACGCCCTGGATCCCCTGTCAGACGAAGCAAAGACGGCGATCCAGTCGCAAGCGATTGAAGAGATGCATCGGGACGAGCCCCGACGGGCAAGGTGATTAAAGGCAGCCCGACCCCATCGGCGAGGGATTCGGCACCGCGTCGCATTGACAGCTCGGGAAGAGGCCCCGCGCCGATCACTATCAAGGATTGATCCAGCATTGGCGGACCTTAACGAGCCCTGCAAGAGAACCTGAATTGGAGGCGCGTCCCGCTCAGCACTACCATCAGAACACAGCTGTTCTCGTTTCGGGCGTCGTGACCAGTTTTCTCACTGCAGCCCGCGTTGAAGAGGAGAAAATCCACCAAGACAACCGTCGGCTGCGCCTGTTTAGTGGCACGGCCAACCCCGCCTTGTCTCAGGAAATCTCCGCCTACCTGGGAGTCCCCGACGGGCCTCGTGTCTGCAAGCGCTTTGCCGATGGTGAGCTCTATGTGCAGATCCAGGAGTCAATTCGCGGCTGCGACGTTTTTCTGATCCAACCCACCTGTGCTCCGGTGAACGATCACCTCATGGAGCTGTTGATCATGGTGGATGCCTGTCGACGGGCCTCGGCCCGCCAGGTCACGGCTGTGGTGCCTTATTACGGCTATGCCCGTGCGGACCGCAAAACGGCAGGGCGGGAATCCATCACAGCCAAGCTCACGGCCAACCTGTTGGCTCAATCAGGGGTGGATCGTGTGCTGGCGATGGATCTCCATTCTGCCCAAATTCAGGGCTACTTCGATATTCCCTGCGATCACATCTACGGATCACCTGTGCTGGTGGATTACCTCTCAGCTCAGGCTTTGGGGGAGATGGTGGTGGTCTCTCCGGATGTGGGCGGGGTAGCTCGAGCGCGAGCCTTTGCCAAACAGTTAAATGACGCGCCCCTCGCGATTATCGACAAACGCCGAACAGGTCACAACAAGGCCGAGAGCCTCACTGTGATTGGGGATGTTGCAGGCAAGACAGCCATTCTCATCGACGACATGATCGACACTGGTGGCACGATCTGTTCGGGGGCCCGTTTATTGCGTCAGCAGGGAGCGCAGCGAGTGATTGCTTGCGCCACCCATGCGGTGTTTTCTCCCCCGGCCTGCGAACGGTTATCAACCGAAGGTTTGTTCGAGGAAGTGGTGGTCACCAACAGCATTCCCATTCCGACCGATCGCACATTCCGACAGCTCAAGGTGTTGTCTGTAGCCAACATGCTCGGGGAAGCGATCTGGCGCATCCACGAGGAAAGTTCTGTCAGCTCCATGTTCCGCTAGGTCCATGGGTCGATGGCCATCAACCGCAGGTCCATTCGCAACGCTGGACTCTGGTGCGGTGGGCTGATCTCAGTCACCCTTTGGGTAGTGAGATCGGCCCTGATAGTCCCCCAACGGCCGATGGGTGTGTGTATCACTAATAGCCCAAGCTCGGTTTATTACAACCACACCCTGATCCGCAAAACCGTGGAGGAGCTGGATCAGGCCGGGTTTAAAGCGATCTATCCGAATGTGTGAAGCCGTGGCACCACATTTCACCGCAGTCGCTATGTCCCGGTGGAACCAGAGCTGGAAGATGCCGGCATCACGGCATCAACCTGGATCCGATCTGCACGTTCTCCACAGAAGCCCGCAAACGGGGGATGAAGGTGATCCCCTGGTTTGAATATGGACTGATGGAACCAGCCATCTCTCCAGTGGTGCAACAACATCCGAAGTGGCTCTTGACCAAAGCCGATGGCAATCCAATTGTGGTTCTGCACAACAGGGACATGGTGTGACTGAATCCAGCCCATCGAGAGGTGCGCGAGCGTTTGATTGGCTTGGTGGTGGAGGTGCTGCAACGCTGCCCCATGGACGGATTGCAGCTCGATGACCACTTCGCCTGGCCAGTCGAACTTAGTTACGACCCTTACACCGTGGCGTTGTATCAGCGTGAATCTGGGTTGGAACCACCCCGGGATCACACCAACCGCCAATGGATGACCTGGCGGCGGCGCAAACGAACAGGTTTGCTGCGGGACTTGCGCAAACGGCTCAAACAGGAGGATCTGCCGCAACAGATTTCTTTATCGCCCGGACCCTTCCGATTTGCCTACAACCACTAACTACAAGACTGGGAACTCTGGAGCGTTGGCAAGCTGATTGACGACCTCTTCGTGCAGAACTACGCCTACTCCCTGAAGGGATTTGCCCGGGACCTGGATCAACCGGCCCTGCGCAAGGTCAGGGCATGGGGCATACCCGTGCAAATCGGAATTCTGGCTGGGTTTGGCAAACGCGCACCACACCCATGCCCGTGCTGGAACAACAAGTCCGCCTGAGCAACGAACGCGGCTACGGGGTGATCTTTTTTAATTGGGAAGGTCTGTGGGGCGCCCACTCCGGGAACGAGGGCGCAGACTTTCGGCGTGCACGATTCCGTCAGCTGGGCGCAACAAAAAAGCCCCGCTAACGCGGGGCACGACAGGCAGCAGGCAGCAACGCGTGAACGCCTTATTCTTCGCCGTCGTCCATCGCAGCACTGCCACTGTGGTCTGCAGCTGCACCGGTCGGAATCAAGCGAATCGCTTTCTTGCCAAGCTTGATCTCAAATTCATCCCCAGGCTCAAGATTGAGCATGGCGGTGTAGGCCTTACCAATCAGCAAGTTGCCATTGCCCTGGACAGTTGCCACATAGGAAAGTTTGCGACCTGCCTTACCGATTCCCTTGGTGCCAGTTCCCAGATCAATGCCCTTGGCATTGAGCAGAGCCTCATAGAAAGCGGTGAAGTTGACCCGCTGACCACCGTCTTTCTTCTCGGAAATGTACCCACAAGCCGTAGCCAGATCAGTCTTGGAGACATCCCCCAGATCCTTGACCTTGGCCAGCAGTTCAGAACCGGTGAGCATTACGAATTGGAGGATTGACTACTTTAAAATATACACATCCAAGGATCAGTCGTGCAAGAGATGCAACGAAATCGTTTGCGATGCATGCAAGAAATCAATCGCAAGCATGACTGAAACCGCGAAAGCCACCATCAAATCACCGTCCAATCACTGGAAAATCGCCATCGGAGCCACCACGCCACCCCGAACGACCTGTGGAAAATTTGACGAAGCGCCCCCGGACAGACCTCGCCAAACCACCCCCAACACGATAAGCTGTGGAAATCCCCATCGCCCGGCCGGTCACTTGACCGGCTTTTTTGTGGAAAAACCCAATTTCAGGGTCGAGCAATGGGAGACCTGGGGAAAAGAGCGGCTTACGCCAGCATCATGCTCACCACTTCACGCGTGTTGGTCGACAAGTCCGCAGCCTCCAGCAGCGTGAGAGCTTGCCTGACCTGCTGCTGACGCTCCTGGCTGTAAAAGCGCCAGCGACTCAACAGCTTGGCGAGACGGGACGCAGTAATCGCATTGCGCTGATCCACAGCGATGATCTGCTCCGCTAAGAAGCGATAGCCCTGACCATCGGCAGCGTGAAACACCACTGGGTTTCCTGCAAGCCCACCCAACACGGCACGCACAGCATTGGGGGCCATGGGATCAAAACGAGGATGGGTGAGCAAGTCTTGAATCCGCGCCAATCCATTCACCCTCGGCGTTGATGCTTCCAGGGAAAACCAACTATCAAAAATCACGGGCCGATCCTGCCAGCGGTCGTGGAAACAACGCAGCGCCTGTTCACGTTGCCGACAATCATGGGGCTGAAGCGCACGAAGGGCATAACGGGCCATGGTCATCGAAGAACCAGACACGGCGTCAAGTGCCTGCTGACGAACGGATTCATTACCTGCGGCTGAAAGCCAAGACCAAATCAAACCCGTCAGCTGACGCTCCCCCTGCCCAGCAGGCCAAGGTTGTGCCAAGGACGGCTGCAACAAGTGCAAACGACGTTGCAATGGCTGCACCAATGCAGCACCAAAGGTTTCACGCACAGCACAACTGGCCAAATACAGCGCCAGGGGGTCGGCCACGCTCTGCAGAGCCTCCAGTTCGGCCGCGCCAGGGAAGCTGAGGAGTGTGGCCAACACGGCAGGATCCTGCTCTCCGCCGTCGGCCAACAACACCGTTAACGCTTCCAACATCTGCTCTTCTAACCCTGCATCTGGAGCACCCGCAGCCCGAGCGAGCAACAACCGCTGCCACAGCTGCTGAGCAGCATCCCAGCGGGCAAAGGCATCGTTGTCATGGGCAAAGAGATGGAACAGCTCCGCAGGCGATTGGTTGGCCTGCCAACGCACGGGCGCTGAGAACTGGCGAAACAACGACAGCGCGGGAGGCGTGGGCTGGGGGGCGAGTCCTTCCATAACCACCGTTTGCTCAGCCTGATCGAGCACGAGCAAACGCTCCTCACCGGGCACACCTTCAGAATCAACAACGGCCCAGAGCAATGGGATCACCAAGGGCTGTTTCTCGGGCTGACCAGGAGTCGGTGCAGTGCTCTGGGCAAAATGCAGCGTCAACTGCCCCAGCCCTGGCTCCCACTGCCGCTGCACCTGCACCGTGGGTGTTCCTGCCTGGACATACCAACGCTCGAACTGCGCCGGATCAAAGCCAAGGGGCAGGCCATCCTGCTGTGCACCCTCGACGATCGCCGCAACGAAATCGTTGGTGGTGGCGGCTTCACCATCGTGACGCTGGAAATACAACGCCATGCCACGCATGAAACGCTTCTCCCCCAACAACGTGCGGAGCATGCGAATCAACTCGGCACCCTTTTCGTAAATGGTGGTTGTGTAGAAGTTATCGATCGCTTGGTAGGCATCCGGCTTCACCGGGTGAGCCGTCGGCCCGGCATCCTCACGGAACTGGGTGTTGCGCAGCATCGCGGCATCCTCGATGCGTTTAAGGGCCGCCGAATGGAGATCGGCCGTGAAGCACTGATCCCGAAAGACGGTGAGGCCTTCCTTGAGCGAGAGCTGAAACCAGTCCCGACAGGTGATGCGATTCCCCGACCAGTTGTGGAAATATTCGTGGGCGACAACGCTTTCGATGCGTTCGAGCTCTCCATCGGTGGCTGTCTCCGCATCAGCGAGCACAAGCTTGGAATTAAAAATATTGAGGCTTTTGTTCTCCATGGCGCCCATGTTGAAGTGGCGCACAGCAACGGTATTGAACTCATTGAGGTCATATTCGAGTCCATAAACCTGCTCATCCCAGAGCATCGAGCGCTTCAACGACGCCATGGCATGGGCCGTGTAGGGCTCATCGCCAGGTTCAACATGCAGCCGCAGATCCACCTGGTGGCCCGAGACGGTGGTGAAACGATCACGCACCTCCCGTAGATCACCGGCCACCAGGGCAAAGAGATAGGACGGCTTGGGAAACGGGTCATCCCAGATCGCCTCGTGGCGTGCCGGCTCAGCATCCAGGGGGCCAGCGCTCATCAAATTGCCGTTCGACAACAGCACTGGATAGCGCTCACGGTCGGCCTCGATACGCACCCGGTAACAACTGAGCACATCGGGACGGTCTGGATGGAAGGTGATGCGCCGAAATCCCTCCGCCTCACATTGCGTTGTCAGCATCCCTCCACTGACATAAAGACCCTCCAAGGAGGCATTGGACGAAGGATCCAAGCGGCAAACCGTGGTGAGCACAAAAGGCCGCGCCGGAGGCTGATGCACGACCAATCCATCGGTAGTACAGCTGTAGTCCGTGGGAGACAGTGCCCGATCATCCAGGCGAACGTCCATCAGCTCCAGATCCACACCGCGCAGCTGCAGGGGTTCAGACACCCCTTGCGTCGAGCGAGGCTCCATCTCCATGCGACAGGAGACTTGAACCAATCGCTCTTGCACCACCACATCCAACGCCACGGTGGGAACCGCGAATGGATAGGGCCGGTAGTCAGAGAGCTGAACGGTGGAAGTAGTCGCCATGACACCCATGCAGTGCGCTGATCCTGGCGCGTCTGGATTGCCAATTGCTGTGCTTCACACCAAAACACCCACCGCTGCACTGCTGAGCAGCAGTGGGCTGGAGGACACGAAACGGCGCTCAACGCGACGCGATTACTGATCAGCTTTGACCTTCTCTTTTGCAATGGCCTCTTCAACCTTGGCCTTCACATCAGCAGGCACCTCATCAGGACAAAAACGGAGGGCCCCTGTGATGATTTGGAACTCGGCACCGGATAGCAGCTGCTCATTGGAGAGCTTCTGGTCGCCCACGGATTGCACCTTGCCGCCATGGCGTCCATTGAGCACCTGGACATAGGTCGCGGCAGCAATACCGACGGCCTTGGGGAACTCCACCTCCGCAGTCCGGGCATTGCACACGTAGGAGGAACCCATGCCGCGATAGAGAAAAATGTCCTCCTCAGCAGCGGGCTTGAGAGCAGCTGCCTGCTGTGCCTGGGCAGACGCTGACTCCAACGTCAGGGGAGCCAAAGCCGCGGCAGCAGCGAAAAGCAGGCGAATGGCGCAGGACTTAAACAACTGATGGAGTCGAATCTGCCCTCCATGGTGCCGCATTTCACCAGCCTGTCTTCAGTGAAGCGATGACGAAATCTGATCAGCCCCCGCAAACCAGAAGGCGACAGGGGTTGATCTCTTAAGCAGCAATCGGTTCAGCAGCGTCTTCGAGCCGTGTTTCATGATGATGTTCCACGATGGCGAGTTCGCCGCCCTGCCAGCTGTAAATGGCCCTTGAGCGATAGCGATCTTGATCGATCAAGCGTGTGTGTTCAAGGACGTGCCAATCGGCGTAATGGGACTCAAACACCACTTCATGCTCATCAACTTGACGAATTTGGGTCCGCACCGGCATATCCTCCAAATAGGTGCGATCCCGCTGCAACTGATGCCCTAGCAACGTCGCCTCCATCACGCCCTCTCGGCGATAGTCCGGTTTGCGGTCAAAAAAGTCAGTGTCTTTCTCGGGCCACCAGCTGAAGCGGTAACGGGGCGCCCCCACCGCGGATTCAGCAAAGATCTCCACTCGAATCACCATATCGAGATAGAGAACTTCGTCGTGCTGGAAGATGTATTGGCGCCGAGAGCGCCACTGGCCCATGTTGCGGGCAAACCAACGCCGAAGATTGCTATCCAAATGGAAACGGTCCCCAGGCTGGGCACCCCCAGGGGGCTGCTGAGCACCCCGTCTCTCAAGAGGGAGTAACGGCATGGCAAGACCCTCTAGGACAACAGTCTGTACAACTTGGTTGTAGCGAATCTATGCAGCGCTGCAAAAACCCATAATGTGAGCGTCAACTTTGACAATCACTCCCGAGTGGACGGGGAAGCTTCCGATCAGCGTCAGCATCTGAAGCTTTTGCTGGTCGCAAGCAGGCACCACCTGTCCAGTGGAGACCTTCGATCCCTCATTCAGTTTCTTGAAAGCGACGACTGTGGTTTCGAAGTCGTTCTTCAAGTCGCTGATCCCACGACGCATCCAGAGCTTCTGGAGTTGCACCGGCTGGTGGTCACACCAGCGCTGATCAAGCTGCACCCTGCGCCCAAGCAAGTGTTTGCTGGAAGCAGCATCAACCAGCAGCTCAGGGGCTGGATACCCCGCTGGCAAGAAAACGAGGTAGTGAGCGACCTTGCCATCAGCCTCAAGCCCACGGATCTCGATGAGAGTCGGACGCAACGGGAATTGCAACTGGAAGACCAGCTGTTGGTCTTGCGGCAAGAGAACGAAACCTTGATCGACCGGCTCGAAGGTCAGGAGCGCCTACTGCGCATGGTGGCCCACGAACTGCGCACGCCCTTAACGGCGGCGACCCTGGCGCTGCAAAGCCAACAACTGGGGCAGATCGACCTCCATCGTTTTCAGGATGTGCTGAAGCGCCGTCTTGAGGAGATCGCCCTGCTGTCGAAAGATCTGCTCGAGGTGGGCAGCACGCGATGGGAGGCCATGTTCAATCCTCAACGCCTCAACCTCGCCAATGTGGCGGCTGAAGCGATCCTGGAGCTGGAAAAGCAATGGCTCGGTCGAGACGTCACCGTTCAAACCGATATTCCGTCCGACCTACCGAAGGTGTATGCAGACCAACGACGCATGCGCCAAGTGCTGCTCAATTTGCTCGAAAACGCTCTCAAATTCACCCAAGACGGGGGGCAAGTGAGCTTGACCATGCTGCACCGCACCAGCCAATGGCTTCAGGTCAGCATCTGTGACAGTGGCCCTGGCATTCCCACGCAGGAACAGGAGCGGATCTTCCTCGACCGTGTGCGCTTGCCTCAGACCTCCAGCAAGACGTCAGGCTTTGGCGTAGGCCTCTCGGTGTGCCGACGCATCATTGAAGTGCATGGCGGCAAGATCTGGGTGGTATCAGAGCCAGGCGAAGGGGCGTGCTTCTTTTTCACTGTTCCGGTCTGGCAGGGACAAGACCCAAGCAGGCCAGAACAGGATCCGACCAGTGTCTTGACGCAGGGTCCGTTGGACCCGTAATTTCTACTGGTGGTCGGGAACACAACGCCCAGAACACGGCCTCGCCCCCATCGTCTAGAGGCCTAGGACACCTCCCTTTCACGGAGGCGACAGGGGTTCGAATCCCCTTGGGGGTATTTGATTAATACACTAAAAAGTTAAGCCTCAGACAAAATATATTAATTAAGCGAAAAAACCAAATGTCCAATTATTGGGTTTACATATAATCAAGATTTTCTCAAGTTTTTACCTATTATTCCTTGGCTATTGCCTTTTTAATGAAGGTTCTGGCGGCGCAATGCTTCTTGCTCAACGGCCAACAAATTGGCGCTGAGATCACTGCGAAGACGTTGTTCAATCAAGCCAACGGGCATGCCGAGACAACTCTGCACGGTGAGGTCGTACAGCAGTGACGTGCTGTCGGGAAGGGTTTGCAAACGCCACGAGCCTTCAAAGCGACGGAAATCGCCCTTGAGCATGCGAAAACGAAGCAAGCCATCCGCACGGTGTTCAGTGAGCTCAAGTTCCACCTGAGCGGAAAACTTCAAGCCCAAGAGCTGCTGGCTGCCCACCTGAGCGAGACGAACGCAGTTGCTCTCGCGCGACAGAATTGTGCTATTAGCAAGATTGGGAATGAAATCGCTCAACTGGCCATAGTCCGTGAGCACTGTCCAGAGCGAGTCAACGCTCAAGGGAGTTCTCAACTGAGCCGCTAGGCGACGGGTGCCGTGCGGCAAGCGCTCCATCGTTTGCTCGATCGTTTGGCGACCACCTCCGAGCCCAGAAAAACCTGAAACCACAGGTCTTGACTGCACAGCAGTGGGATCAGAAGACGCCAAAAGAAACTCGCGGCAGAGACAGAAAACTATTTCAGAATTATCTTAATGTCGCCAGACACGCATCTGGGGCAGACGGATGCCGTGGGTGTTGCTTGCATTGCATCAAGCGACATCACAGCACTCGAAATGCACCAACACGCCTATGATCGCGCCGTTTCATGGTTGGGCAAACCTCATGCGCGTCAGCACTGCTGGTTCCGGTGGATCCGATGAGCGGATGTTCACGATCGTTAGCCAGGGCCTTCAAGCAGGACGCCAACGCCAGAGTTGCCGTTCGTCTTGCGTCACCTACAGCCGCCTGGAATCGACTCTGCGCCTGATCACCGCCGGTGGCGGCCGCATCCTTTCCATTACGCCCGTCACCACCGATAGTCCTGCTCCCAATCAGGCCCAAGCGGCGTCCACCGAGGCCGCCCCTGTCCAAGCCACATCAGCGAAAGCCACTGTGACCAAGAAGCCCGCGCATCCATCAGTCCCTGTCAACCTCTACAAGCCAAAGACTCCTTTCATTGGCACTGTCACTGAGAACTACAGCTTGCTGAGTGAAGGAGCGATCGGCCGCGTCAACCACATCACCTTTGACCTCAGTGGTGGTGATCCCCATCTCAACTATGTGGAGGGTCAATCCATTGGCATTATTCCCGATGGTGAAGACGCCAAAGGCAAGCCCCACAAGCTCCGTCTCTACTCCATTGCCAGCACGCGGCATGGCGACAACATGGCGGACAACACCGTGTCCCTTTGTGTGCGTCAGCTGCAGTACGAAAAGGATGGTGAAACGATTAACGGCGTTTGCTCCACCTTCCTCTGCGACATCGAACCAGGGGCCAAGGTGAAGATCACTGGCCCTGTGGGCAAAGAAATGCTTCTCCCCGAAGACGAGGAGGCCAATGTGATCATGTTCGCCACCGGCACCGGTATTGCACCGATGCGCACCTACTTGCGTCGCATGTTTGAAAGTGACGAGCGGGAGAAAAACGGTTGGAATTTCCGAGGAAAAGCCTGGTTGTTCATGGGAGCCCCTAAAACTCCAAATCTTTTGTACGACGATGACTTCAATCGTTACGAAAGTGACTATCCCGATAACTTCCGCTACACCAAGGCGATTAGCCGCGAGCAACAGAACGCCAAAGGTGGTCGGATGTATATCCAAGATCGCGTTCTCGAGCATGCCGACGAAATCTTCGCGATGATTGAAGATCCCAAAACCCACGTCTACATGTGCGGTTTGCGGGGCATGGAGCCGGGTATTGATGAAGCCATGACTGCCGCTGCCGCCGCCAAGGGACTGGACTGGAGCGTTTTGCGTCCCCAGCTCAAGAAAGCCGAGCGCTGGCACGTGGAAACCTACTGATTCCCGCAATAGACCAACCCATTGGATTCCGTTAGCCCGTCGTCCTGACGGGCTTTTTTCATGGGCACTTGATGTGGAGTCGACGACAAACCATGGCATCAACACCCAAGGCCGCTGTCCGTTGGGCAAATCCTGGGTAAACCTGCGTCAAAGCCGGGTGATTCATGACCGCCACGATGACGACGAACCCCCTACGGGTTGGCCTCCGTCAGGAACGGGTCATTCCACCTCAGTGTCTGGTGATTTTTGGTGCCAGTGGTGATCTGACCCACCGAAAGCTTGTTCCCGCTCTCTTTGAACTGTTCCTTCAGCGGCGACTACCGAGTGAATTTGCGGTGCTGGGCTGTGCCCGCCGCCCATGGAGCGATGAGGAGTTCCGCACCAAGATGGCGGACGCCATGGGCAGCAAGGTCCGTGAGAATCAGCAAGCTTGGGACCAGTTCTCAGCAGGGATGTTTTATGAGCCTGTCGATCTACAACAAAGCGAAGACATGGTGAGGCTCGGCGCCCGCCTGAATGCGATTGACAAGCTCAGAGCCACCCGTAGCAACCGCACGTTTTACCTCTCCGTTGCTCCGAAGTTTTACGGAAGTGGTTGCCGTGCCCTGGCGGATACCGGCCTGCTTCGCGATCCAGAGCGCAGTCGCGTTGTAATCGAGAAACCCTTCGGTCGCGACTACAGCAGTGCTCAATCCTTGAACAAGGTGGTGCAAGCCTGCGGCCAGGAAAACCAAATCTTCCGGATCGACCATTACCTGGGCAAAGAAACGGTCCAAAACATCATGGTGTTGCGATTTGCCAACACAATTTTTGAACCCATCTGGAACCGCAACTACATCTCCAATGTGCAAATCACTGCGGCAGAGACCGTCGGTGTGGAAGAACGTGCCGGGTACTACGAAGGTTCAGGGGCACTGCGCGACATGGTGCAGAACCATCTCACCCAAATGCTGGCGATCACCGCCATGGAGACCCCAGGCCGCTTCGATCCGGAAGCGATTCGCAGCGAGAAGGCCAAAGTGCTTCAGGCCGCTCGATTAGCCGACGAACTAGAGCCTTGGAATTGTTGTATCCGAGGGCAATACGCCCAAGGAGGCAGTCAAACCGCACCCCTCAAGGGCTATCGCGAAGAGTCTGGGGTGGATCCCAACACCACCACAGAAACCTATGTGGCGATGAAACTGTTCATCGACAACTGGCGCTGGCAAGGCGTGCCGTTTTATGTCCGCACCGGCAAGCGTCTGGCCAAACGCCTCAGCGAAGTGGTGCTGACATTTCGGGAAGCACCGGTGCACCTCTTCGATGCAGCCGGCGGCAGCCCCACGGCCAATCAACTGGTTTTACGGATTCAGCCAGATGAAGGAGCGGAATTCCGCTTCGAAGTGAAATCTCCAGGCTCCGGCATGCGCAGCCGACCTGTCGAGATGGAATTTTCTTACGACGAATCGTTCGGCGAACCTTCCGATGAAGGCTATGTGCGCCTGCTCGCCGACGCCATGCTCGGCGATCCCACCCTCTTCACCCGCAGCGATGAGGTGGAGGCCGCCTGGCGGCTCTACACGCCCCTGCTGGAACTGATCGAAGACAGCCCTTGGCAGCTTCCGATCCACCCCTATGAATCCCGCACCTGGGGGCCCGCCGCAGCTGATGCGATGTTGGCCCGCGATGGACTGCTGTGGCGGCGTCCGTGACGCCTGCCCCTGATCACTCGACTTCACTGCCGTTTTTCGCCTGCAGCTCCCTCCTCTCCAGCCGCTATGTCTCCCCAGCTCACCCTTCAAACCCCTCTTGAGCTTCCCCCTTCTGAAGTACCCGGCTACCTCGAGCAACTTTGGTCGCAGGACCAACCCGCCACACAGGGTGCCCACACCTTCTGCCTCCTGGTGTGGCAACCAGCCTGGGTGGAGCAGACCTTGGTGCGCGCCGGCAAGGTCCATGGTCCGCTCACCGGTGTGCAGCGAGATGACGTGATTGCCGCGGCCCGTCAGGTGGTGGCGGATTGTGACTTGCCTCTCGGCACACCACCCCTGGGTGCAGGCATCAGCGACGCCTTGACCAACCTCGGCGGCAACCATCCCGTGGACGATATGCGCGGGCAACACGTGGATGCCGCGATCAGCGCATTGCGGCCGCGCCGCTTCATCACTTTGGCCCCCAGCCTCGACAGCAGCCAAAAACTGGAAACCCTGGTGGCGGCATACTGCCCGCTCCCAGAAGAAGGGGGTGGCACCGCCGCTTGCGGTGATGTGGTGGTGTTGCGAGGGGGCTACGCAGCCCTCAAACAGGGATTAACCATCCTGCAACCGCTCTTGCCTGAAGACCTCCCCTTCTGGGTGTGGTGGAACGGCAGCCTGGATGAAGCCCCCGAACTTCTGCAGCACTTGGCCGTGCACCCACGCCGGCTGATCCTCGACTCAGCGGTGGGTGAGCCGATGCACTGCCTCAATCTGCTGCGCGATCGGATTGAGGCCGGTCAGTCGGTGAATGACCTCAACTGGCTCAGGCTGCGGGGCTGGCGGGAAACGTTGGCCATGGTGTTCGACCCACCCCAGCGCCGCGATGCCCTCAACCACGTGGTGCAGCTGGATCTCGATATGGAAGGGGAGCACCCGGTTCAAGGTCTGCTGTTGGCCGCCTGGATCGCTGACCGCCTCGGTTGGACCTTAAACAGCCATCGCAATGAAGCGGATCACAGCATCACAGCCAACTTCAGCCGTTCCGATGGCGCCGTCGTCAAGTTCCGGCTCGCAGGGGTCGCCATGGGGCAGCCAAGCATCCATCCCGGTCAAATCGTTGGACTGCGTCTGATCTGCCAGCCAGAGCATCAACCTGCTGCCTGTGTGATTTTGTGCTCAGAATCCGGCGGTTGCATGCGCCTGGAAGCTGGCGGCATGGCTAGCATGGAACTGATTGAAGAAGTTGTTTCGGTGCAGCACAGCCCGGTGGAAGCCGATGTGGCCCGCCTGCTGGAGGGTGGTCACGACACCACCAATCCCTTACTAGCAGCCGCTGCGCCCCTGGCTGCGAAGCTGATGCATTGATCCGCCTCGGGCGGGAGACCTTGTACCGCCCGCGTCGTCCATGGCCTGCCTGATCGGTGCACCGGCTAGTGGTAGCGGCAAAACGCTACTGAGTTTGAGTCTGATCGCCTGGGCCCGCAGTCGGGGACAGAGTCTTCAACCGTTCAAGGTGGGGCCCGATTACCTCGACCCCCAACTGCTGGGTACTGCGGCAGGTTTGCCTTGCCGCAACTTGGATCTACCCCTTTGTGGTGAAACCTGGGTCCGCAACAGCTTCCACGGCCATGGCGGCCGCACCGAGCTGTGTCTGGTGGAAGGGGTGATGGGACTCTTTGACGGTATCGGACCCACCAGCGATGGCAGCAGCGCAGCCATCGCCCGGTTGCTGAAGCTGCCTGTGGTGCTTGTGGTGGATGCGGGAGGTCAGGCGCAATCCCTCGCAGCCTTGGTGCGGGGGTTTCAGCTCCACGAGCCAACCGTAGAGTTGGCCGGTGTGGTGCTCAATCGCGTCAACACACCGCGCCACCGACAACTGATGCGGGAGGTGCTGGACGGAATCGGCGTGCCTCTGCTGGGCTGTCTACCACGCACGATTGATCTAGAACTCCCCATTCGGCATTTAGGTCTGGCTCCGGCCCATGAACTCGATGCGTTCTGCCAACGGCTCGATATCTGGGCGTCATTGGCCGACAACCATCTCCAGATGGATGCACTCCAACCACTGCTCCTGGCCCCTCGGTTGGGGCCCGATCCAGTGCAAGAGCATCTCAATCAACAACCGCTGCAACGCTCGTCATCACCGCTACCCGTCGCCGTGGCCAGCGATCAAGCCTTTCATTTCCGCTACCCGGAAATGCAGGACTGGTTGGATGCCCTGAAGATGCCCGTGTTGTCTTGGCAACCCCTAAGCGACGAGCCACTGCCGAACGATGCCTGCGGCCTGATCTTGCCGGGTGGCTTCCCTGAGCTCCATGCCGCCGAACTAAGCCAATGCCAACGCAGCCTCTCCAGCCTGCGTGGTTGGTTTGGCCAACGACCGATCTACGCCGAATGCGGCGGGATGTTGTTGCTCGGGCAAAGCCTGACCGATGCGACAGGTCAATCCCACGCCATGGCAGGGATCCTCCCCTTCCATGCCAAGAAAGGACAACTGCAGGTGGGCTACCGGCAACTGAAAGCCGTGCATAACGGCCTGCTTTTACGCAACGGTGAAGCACTAACAGGCCATGAATTCCACCGCTGGGAATTAAGTACAGACACGCCAACCACCGAATCTGTTGGCAAGTTGCAAAGCCTCTGGCAGGTTGAAGGGTGGCAGGTTCCCCGTCGGAGGGAGGGATGGAATCACCCAACGCTTCACGCCAGCTGGGTACACCTCCACTGGGGAGGATGCTGGACGATCTCATGCCGATGGCGCGCCGCAGTCGAAGCCGCAATGGCCAAGTCCGAGGGCGCTTCATCACCCGTCAAAAACCGAGGGTCCATCAGGTCCACGAACGTTGGCGACTGATGGTGGACGGGGACGTGCAGGGGGTTGGCTTCCGCAGCGCTCGTTGCCGCCGAGCTACCGAACTGGGTCTCAGCGGCTGGGTGAGCAACATTCCAGACGGCCGGGTGGAAGTGCAAGCAGAAGGAACCAGCTTTGAACTCAACGAACTGCGCCTGTGGTGTGAACGGGACCCAAGCGCCGCCAATGTGCGCATGGTGCGTTTGAGTCAAATGCCGATCACCGGTGATGACTGGTTTGAGATCAGGCCCTAATCCCATGGGCGATCCCCACCCGTTGGCAGCGTCAGGCCAATATCTGCTGCCAACGATAGGTGAGAGCAGATGGCGCCTGTCGCCCCATCAACCACACCCCATGACGCGCCCGACTCACCGCGACGTAAACCAGCTGACGCCGCAGAGCCAAATCCTGGGACCAAAAGACGTCATCAGCCACAAACACCTCGCCAAAACTGCTTCCCTGACTGCGATGCACCGTCAACACGGCAGCAGGCCCAAGCGATGCAAAGGCATCACGAATGAGAAAACAACGCCGCCAAAGCAAACGACCATTGCGCTGACCAGCAGCCCGGGCCTGAGCCCGTAGCCGTTGCAGCACCCTGTCGAGCTGCTGACGCGCCTCACTTCCCACCGGTGGCTGGAGTCGCAAGCTGAGATCAAGCTCACCACAGCGCACTCGCGCATTCAGCGTGTCAATCACCAGGGTGCCAAAACCATCCAACGATTGTTGGCCATCACCGTTGAGATCGACATCACTGAGGCCAAATTGGCTGAGGTCACAGCGCTCCTGTGTCACGTCCTCCACGACCACTTCACGGTTGGAGCCGAGCACAAGATCGGGCTCTTCTCCGGATTCTGCCCCATCTTTGGAGGCTGGCGCCATCACGGCAGAGCGGGTGATCAACACCTCTCCAGGCAACACCGGCATTTGATCGGCCATCTCCCCATGAATGGCCCGACGGGCGTGGGGGACCAATTGCTCCAGACTGCGATTGGTCCAACACAGAATGCGAGCCGCATCAGGGTTATCGCAAACTGAAGCCTGTTTCAGTGCCTCTTGAGCGCGCACCAGCCAAGCGGCACGATCAAGACTGGCCACACTGCCCTGCTCTGTGGAATGGAGCGGCAGCAATGGCGGACGTTCACAGGCCAGGCCGCCATCCCGGATCCTGCTGGCCAACTGAAGGACAGGTCCCTGGTGACGCACCACCTGCTGAAGGCAAGCGGCAGCGGCACGTTCCATGAAAAACACCGGGCTCGTGACCTCCCCGACAGGGGGAAGCTGCGCGGGATCGCCAACAAACACCAGATGCGTGCGGAAGGGATAGGCACATTGCAACGCCACCTGCAAGAGGGAGCTGTCGACCATGGAGGCCTCGTCAATCAACACCAGTCCCAGGTGTTCCAGAGCCATCGCCGTTTGTTCAGTGGGCTCGCACAACTCACGATCGCCCTGACGCTTGAGTTTCAACCGCAGCAAGCGGTGAATGGTGGAGGGATACCAAGTGGGCTGCAACCCTACCAAGCTGAGCGCTTGACGCAAGACGCCAACTGCCTTGTGGGTGGGAGCCGCCACCGTCCAGCACAGGCCAGTGGCCTCCACCATGCGCAACATCCGCATCGACAAAAAGGTTTTGCCGCTTCCTGCAAACCCACTCAGCACGAACGGGACCCCATGGGCGCTGCTTTGCAACCAATCGGCAAACGCCTGCATAGCAGCCCGCTGATCAACCGTCAGCTCCTCGAAGGTCGGGCCATCAAAGCCACTCACCCGATTGCCTGACCCATGCGATGAGCGAGTTCAACAGGTGAACCGACCCAGGCCAATCCGGGAAGGGCAATAACTGGCCCCATCAAGCTGCCCACAAACACCTCAAGGCGTGAATGACCAAGGGTTTCTTTGAGGGGCTTGACGGGGATCTCCTCCCAGGTGCGATCTGGGAGAGCATTGACACGGGCTGCTGTGAAACCTGCAGCCCGTCGAATACCACTGGCGTCGTACATCACCACAAAAGCCACAGCGGCCGCCAAGGCAAACAGCGGATCGTTGAAACCGCTTTGCCAACCCACCCCTGCAGCCGTGCCCGTGACCAAGGCGGAATGGCTAGAGGGCATGCCGCCGGTTTCAATCAACACAGCAGGACGCCAACGGCGATACATCACCAGCTCAATCAGCAGTTTAGAGAGCTGAGCGAAACCGCAGGCAGTCAAGCTCCAAGTTAGCACACCATTATCCAATAGCTCAGCAGTTGGCGACAGGCTGGCGACGATCAAAGCGTGCATGATCAACGGTCGCGACCGATCACGTAATCAGCCAAAGCCAGGAGTGGAGCCGCCTGAGCGGAACCACCATCGACAGGCGTGAAAGCATCAAGCGAAGCTTTGGCCTCCTGAATCAACCCCTTGGCACGCGATCGAGATTCCTCCAAACCCAACAATTTGGGATAGGTAGTTTTATCAGCGATCAAATCTTTACCCGCCGTTTTCCCCAAGACATCGCTGCTGGCTGTGACATCAAGAATGTCGTCAACGATCTGGAAGGCTAACCCAATCCCACGGGCATAGGTGCGCAAGGAATCGAGTTGAGCGTCATTGCCCCCCCCGATCAAGGCACCTGTGATCACACAGGCCTTCAGCAGGGCACCAGTTTTGTGCAAATGAATGTATTCGAGGGTGTCGAGGTCGACCTCCTTTCCCTCGCATTCCAGATCCACCACCTGGCCCCCCACAAGACCTGGAGCACCTGCCACGAGCGACAACTCACCAACCACCTTGAGCAAGCGCTCAGCTGGTACACCAGGACTGCGCAATGCCACCATTTCAAAGGCCCGGGTAAGTAGGGCATCTCCCGCAAGGATCGCCACAGCATCGCCATAGACCTTGTGGTTCGTCGGACGACCACGACGTAGATCGTCGTTATCCATTGCTGGCAAATCGTCGTGGATCAGCGACATGGTGTGGATCATTTCCAGCGCCACGGCGGTCGGCATGGCCAAAGCCGGGTCTCCACCAGCTAATTCACAGGCCGCCAAACACAGGATTGGGCGCAGCCGCTTGCCACCAGCCAGCAGGGAATAACGCATGGCCTTACGCAACGACTCAGGACGTTCCGGACCGAGAGAGGCTTCCAGAGCAGTTTCAACCAACTGCTTCTGGGCCGTCAGGTAAGCGTTGAAGTCAAAAGCCAATGGATCACCCCAAAACCGGGCGCTCTCAGAACTGGTCGCCGCGGCGGTCATGAACAGCACAAAGCTGGGGGGATTCTCTCAGGCCAAGGGCACCAATCACCAGCGCAGAACATGATTCGAGCTGTTCAGACCACCAAGTCGGCCAGCCGATGATCCAGACCATGGCGCCGTGACCAGGCCACCACCGTGTTCACCAACAGCATGGTGACAGTCATCGGACCCACACCCCCGGGCACGGGGGATAGGGCTGATGCGATCGCTTGCAGTTCCTCAGAACGCACATCGCCACACAGTTTGGCTTTGGTGCCTGCCGGTGCATCAGCAGGAAGCGGCAACCGATGGATGCCAACATCCACCACCACAGCATCTGGGGCAACGTGTTCAGCACCGATCATGCGCGGTTGACCAGCGGCCACCACCAACACATCCGCCTGGCGGGTGATCGTCGCCAAATTGGTCGTACGGGAATGGGCGACCGTCACCGTGGCATTGGCGGCCTGGAGCATTAAGGCCATCGGCTGACCCACCAAAATGCTGCGCCCCACCACCACGGCACGCTTACCTTCTAGGGACAACTGATGGCGTGCCAATAAAGCCATCACCCCCGCAGGTGTGCAGCTTCGCGGTCCGGATTCGCCCTTAAGCAGACGACCCAAATTAAGGGTATGGAGACCATCCGCGTCTTTATCAGGGTCGATGGCCGCCAACAGGGGAGCCTCGTCGAGACCGGAAGGGAGGGGCAGCTGCAGCAGAATCCCATCGACGCGTTCATCGGTATTCAGAGCAGCAATCGCCTGCAACACCTCCTGCTGCGTGCTGGTTTCGGGCAGGTGAGCGCCGTAACTGGCTACACCAATGCGAGCACAAGCCTTTTCTTTGTTGGCTACGTAAACACCACTCGCCGGGTCATCACCGACCCGCAGCACCGCTAAACCAGGCGGGCGCCCAGCTTGGGCTGCTCCGGCCGTAATGTCCTCCCGCAAACGCACCTCCAGCTCAGCAGCGAGCTGTTTGCCATCCAGCTTCAAAGGCATCGCGGGCAGTATCGCTCTCTCCAGCATGCCCCTCCGCTGGAGCTAGCGTTTGGATTCAACGTTTGCGGCTGTGATTCGCTCCCAACGCTTACGCCGGCTTTGGCACAGCTGGCTTCGCAACGAATCCCCCAGACGGCCAGTGCTGCGCTGGCCGCCAGCGCTCAAAGCCGTCTTGATGACGGGTTGTCTCCTGGTGGCCTTGGTGTCGAGTTGGCCTTGGTTGGCGCAGCCTGATCTCAAAATTGGCGTTCCCGCTCCCTGTGATGCCATTGCTCCAGCGGATGCTCAGGTGGAGAACCACGAAGCACTGAAGCAACGGCGCAACAACCTGCAGGGCATTTTTGTGCAGGTGATCGATGAGCAGAAGAGCCAACGACTGCGCGAGCGGCTCGAACGCCAATTGCAGGAACTGCAACAAGTGGCCCGTAGCGATGCTGCTGACCGTGTGGGCCCTGTCAACCTCAACCCTGAAGAACAGCAGTGGCTGACCGAGCAAACGCCCCGGCACAGCCAGCCGTGGGAATCCGAGCTTCGTGATGCGGCCAACCGCATGCTCAGCCAAGGGCTTGTGAGCACCTTGGCGGTCGACCAGCTACGCGTTGCAGCATCCCTGCAGCTAGAAGACCTTGGCGCTCCTGAAGAGCCTGCCCGCAGCCTCGGTAGCAAATTGCTGACCAAAACATTTCAGGGCTCCAGCAACCTGCGCACCGACCCAGGCCTCAGCGAACGCAAAATCGATGCCCTGTTCACCAAACAGGGCATCCCCACCATTGAGGTCACCCAAGGCAGCCTCATCACCCGCAAAGGGGATCCGATCAGCCCAGAAGCCCACGCTGTGCTCGATCACTTCGGCCTCGTGCGTCGCAGTCCCCGGTTGGGGGTCTGGGCCGCACGTTTCACGGCAGCCTTGGCAGGCTGCGCCGTGCTGCTGTTACTGATGCAGCGTGAGCGGCCCTGCCTGGAGGCCTCCCATGGTCTTCTTGCCTTGGGGTTACTGCTGCTGGTGCAAAGCAGCAAGATCGTGTTCGGAGCTGAGGTCAGCCCCCTCGCCATCCTTGTGCCGCCAACGCTGTTATTGGCGCAGGGATTGGGGACAGGCTGTGGATTGGCCTGGCTGGCGATCGCCAGCCTGCTCTGGCCCCTCCCTGTCCATGGGATTGGAGAAGGACGCTTGATGATTGCCGCGGCCATTGCTGTGATCGCAGCGCTTCAAGCCAGCCGGGTGCGCAGTCGCGCCCAATTGCTGCAGCTCACCGTGCTGCTACCCATCGGGGCGCTACTCCTGAAGTGGTTGCTGCTACGCAGCCCGATTACGGCGAACGCCAGCATCTGGACGCACCTCGCGCTCGATGCGCATGAACTGGTCTCAGAGGCCCTACTCATGGGCCTTGTGTTGATGGTGGCAATTCTGTTGCTTCCAATCCTGGAGGAATTTTTTGGTCTGCTGACGCGAGCACGGCTGATGGAGCTTGCCGATCAGGAGCGCCCTCTGCTACGGAGACTTTCATCAGAGGCACCAGGGACGTTTGAACACACCCTGATTATCTGCAGTCTGGCGGAAGAGGGCGCCCGAGCAATTGGTGCCGACATTGATCTAATCCGCACAGGCTCCTTATATCACGATGTGGGCAAACTTCATGCTCCGGAATGGTATATCGAAAACCAAGTCGGGGACATCGAGAACCCCCACGATCGCCTCAATGACCCTTACGCCAGTGCTGGAGTATTGCAGGCCCATGTGGATGAAGGACTGAAACTGGCCCGCCGCTACCGGCTGCCTCGACCATTGGCTGACTTCATCCCCGAGCACCAAGGCACCCTAAAAATGGGCTATTTCCTACACAAAGCCCGGGAAGCGGATCCGTCCATCGCGGACCACCTCTTTCGCTACAGAGGGCCGCGACCGCGCTGCAGAGAAACAGCGATTTTGATGCTGGCCGATGGCTGCGAAGCAGCCTTGCGGTCTCTCCCCCCCGACACCAGTGATATCCAAGCGAAACAAACGGTCCGTCGCATTGTGGAGTCGCGGCAGATGGACGGGCAGTTGAGCCTCAGCAGCCTCAGCAGAACCGAAGTGGAGCTCGTGATCCGCGCCTTTGTGCGGGTGTGGCGACGCATGCGCCACCGCCGCATTCCCTACCCAATCCCGGCCTACAGAAAGGGGGTTACGGCCTAATTAACCTCAGCTATCAACGACCTAGAACGGCATGGCACTGCGGCAGCGCAAACGCTCCCCAGTGAACGGATGATGCAGGCTCAATGCCGTGGCATGGAGATGCATGCGTCCCGTCTCCCCAGGCGCCTGGTCGGCGGCATAGATGGGATCCCCCAGGATTGGACAATCCAAAGCTGCCAAGTGGGCACGGAGTTGATGGGATCGGCCCGTGAGAGGTTGCAGCCAAAGCCGCCGCGATGATGGACCATGGCGCCACAAACGCCAGCGGGTGCGGCAACTGCGGCCGGAGGGATGGGGTCCGTAGCGCGGGGGGTGACGCTGCAACCGAGCGAGGGGAAGGTCAATGCAACCGCCTGGACTGGGCGGCACCTTGCACACATCCGCCCCATAAAGCTTGTGCACCCGGCGGGCGGCAAACAGGGCGCTCAACGCGCGCAGGGCTGGGGGTGTGCGGGCCAATAACAACACCCCCGATGTATCACGGTCGAGGCGATGCACCAAAGCCAAACCAGGCTCCTGCCGCTGCATGCGGGTGATCAGAGAGTCGGTCAATTTAGGACCCAAGCCCGGCTGACAGAGAAGACCGGCGGGCTTATCCACCACCACCAGCCATGGATCCTGGTACAACACAGGCGGAGCAGCCAGCACTGCCATTTACAGGGGACCACCCCGACGTAAGCGAGGGCGACACCAAAACAGCAACGCCAGCAGGTTCAACATCGCCAAGACCAGCGACAGCCAACCCATGGTGATGGCATCCACGCCCACGCCATGTAACGCAAGGCGGACAATCCCGTAGGGCAACGAAGCCGCGAGGGCCATCGAGAGCGCCACGATCGCCACAATTCCACCCCAACGCCTCTCGGCCAGAAGTCCCGCTGAAGCAACGATGCCCACCACGGCGGCCGGCCAGGCCAAACCGAAGGAGAGACTCACGTTGGCTGCCCGGAGACTGGGGGTGAGGAATGCAAACCAACCGATCAGCGGAAGAGCCACGATGTTTCCCACCAATCCCAGCCAGGTCATCAACCAATAGCCGCGCACGCTGGAATTCATCGACACCTGACCCGCACCTATCAATCAGCTCACCGTAGAAGCAATGCGTTGCAACAACGGCTTGTTGCTGCTGAGACAGCGACTGAAATCGTGGTGATCGGTCTCAGGCACTGAGCCCATCAGAGGCAACATTCGCCACGCTGGCCACCTTGTCACGGAAACTCTGGTGCCGATCCGTGCGAGTGTTGACCTTGAGCGTGGTGTAGACCCGCAGTGCCCCCAGCGCATGCACTGCAGCATGGCAAGCCTGCACGCAGGCAAACACAGCGTCCCAGTCGCCCTCAATCGCCGTGCCGTTGGGTCCAAGTTCATGGTCCAAACCGGCGGCTTCGATTTGCTTCTGACAGGCGGCGACATAGGGGGCGAGTGATACGCCAACCCCAAGGGGCACCACACAGAGATCCACACTCACCCACATCAACATCGAGGCCATGCAGCCAAGGTCTAGCGGGTTTGCCCACAGCTGGGGACAGCCATTGATGGGCCCAGAATCGAAGACGATGCGCGCAACAATGATTCACGCCAGGCTCCAACAGGCCTTCGAAGGCTTGATGCAAAGGGCCCCATCCGCCCTGTTTAAAAAGGCTCGCGCCCTCTACCTATGCAAATACGCCCTGGATGGCCGTAATTGCAGCTCTTCCCTGCGGCTGTTTATCACCCGAGAAGCCATCGATGAGCAGATCGTGGCAGGCGGCAGCGAAGGCGAACGGCATGTCACTGTGTCGATCAAACCCTTGGAGATGGCCCTGGTGCATTGGCAGCACTCGGAACCAGCCTCGGCGGAACAAATCAAGGACTACTTCGCGCAGCAATGGGATCTGGCTGTGCCAACCCTGCAACCTCAATCAGAGAGCTGGTTTCGCGAAGGCGGTCACCAAAGCCGTTTTGCGGCACCGAAGGGGCTGATCTGGCTCCGCAGCTCTCCGATGACTGATCTGCAAAGACACCGCAACACTGGTGAACACCCCTAACTCAGCCCTGGATGAAATGCCGCAAACGACGTGACTCCTGCGCTGCCTGTTGCTGCAGCTGACCAGCAGGTGCACTGGATTGCTCCCGTTGCTGGGCCGCGAACACATCAGCCTCCGTGATCTGCAGGCCCCGGTCGGCCGCCAGGGCGATCAACTCCTCCAACTCCAGGGCATCAGCCATTCGCTCAGCCAGAGCGGGATCGTCACGGCGCATCGCCAGCAGCTGATCGAGATCGGCCAAAGCCATTCACACCTCCGATTAATACTTCCATCTTGACTGTGCCCCTGCTAGCACTGACGCAACATCACAGCAGGCTCCGATGCAGTGGAATGCGACCGCCTGGATGCTGATTCCTGTCGGCGCCATGAGCATGTTGACCGTGCTGTTTTTGGTGTTGTGGCAAGCCCTTGACCAACAAACCAACAGCATCAATGCCCTGCAACAACATCTAAGTGATCTCGAGCAGAGGCTGCAAGACACCTCATCGTCAACGAACAGTCAGCTCATGGGCCAACAACTCGAGCAGCTGCAACGGACGCAACGGAAGCTGGAAGAGCGTGTCGGCAACGTTGAGGGTCAGCAAAGCAATCTGCTCGACCTTGAACAACACCTGAGGTATCAGTTGCAGCAACGGGACAACGAAGATTCGATCCAAGTGCTGCCAGGCCCTCTTCCGGAGCTGTTTTTTAATCTGACTGAGCCCTGATTCAGCCCTTCACGGCATCGCTGCTGGCGCTAGGAAGAATCAAACGCTGCAACAACACAAACAACACCAAAACGGGCACAATGGAGACCACGGCGCCCGCAGCGACAATCCGCCAGTCGAGCGAGAAACTACTCGACAGTTGTTGCAATCCCAAAGGCAAGGTGTAAAGCCCTGGATCATCAAGAATCACGAGGGGCCAAAGGAAATCGCTCCAGATCCCGATAAAGACAAACATCGCCAGAGTGATTAAATCGGCCCGAGCGGCAGGAATCATCACGTTCCACCATTCACCGAGCTTGCTACATCCATCGATGCGGGCTGCCTCTTCCAATTCCACTGGCACCGCCAAAAAACTCTGCCGAAGCAGATAAAGACCAAAAGCGGTTGCAGCCTGGGGAATCACCAGAGCCATCAAGGTATTGCGCAACCCCAACTGCACCATCAACAAATAAAGGGGAATCATCACCACCTGAAAGGGGATCAGAATCGTGGCAACAACCAAAGCCAAGACAAACCCCCGACCTGCAAATCGCATGCGGGCTAAGGGGTAAGCCGCCAACGAGCAAAACAACAGATTGGCGCCCACCGCGAGCACACTCACCACTGTGCTATTGAATAAATACTGGCCCAGTGGATGGTCGTTCAACAGACGACCGTAGGCCTCCAGGCTGGGCTGGGCCGGCAGCAGCGCTGGAGGCGATGTAAAGAGATCTTCAGTGGGGCCCTTGAGGGACGTGCTCACCAGCCAGAGCAAAGGAACCAGCACCACCAAAGCCAAGAGGATCAGAACCACCAGCTGAACCACAGCACCAGCAATGGCGCGGGTGCGCGCAGAAGTCACCATCCCGTCAGAGGCTGGGACGGGCGGCCACCTCAGCGGCGTCTCGCTGGGGATGGATGGGCTGATGGTGCTGTCCGGCCACAAGGCGATTCAGCGCATTCACAAACGCCTGTGCCGCAGCCACCACCACATCCGTATCGGCGGAATGCCCCGAAAACAGCTGACCGTCGCGGCGCAAGCGAATGGTTACCTCACCCATGGCATCAATCCCTTCAGTGACCGATTTCACCGAAAATTCAATCAAGTCGTTGGGAACACCAGCCAGGGCATTCAGGGCCCGACAAACAGCATCGACAGGGCCGGTACCGATCGCAGCCGTGGTTTGCTCTTGGCCCTCCTCATCGGCAAGGGTGACGGTGGCGGTGGCCTGAAGGCTGCTGCCACAGCTCACCTGAACCAACTTGAGCTGGTAGCGCGCTTCCGGCTGCTGGACCTGCTCACTCACGATGGCTTCTAAATCGCGGTCGGTAATTTCACGCTTACGGTCAGCAAGATCCTTGAAACGCGCAAAGGCCTCATCGAGATCATCGCGACTGAGGTCGTACCCGAGCTCTTCGAGGCGAGCACGGACAGCGCTGCGGCCACTGAGCTTGCCTAAGGAAATGCGGTTATCGCTGAGTCCGACGGTCTGGGCGTCAACAATTTCGTAGGTGAGCCGATTTTTCAGCACCCCATCTTGGTGGATGCCCGACTCATGGGCAAAGGCATTGGCACCCACGATGGCCTTGTTGGGCTGCACCACCATGCCGGTGAGATTCGACACCAAGCGCGAGGTTTTGGTGATCTCCTTGGTGCGCACCGCCGTGAGCGGGGTGGGGGAATCTTCCGGGCGGCCAAAGAAGGGGTTGTAGTAGCGCCGGCGCACATGCAGCGCCATCACCAACTCCTCGAGGGCGGCATTGCCAGCCCGTTCACCAATGCCATTCACGGTGCATTCCAATTGACGCGCACCGTTTTTGACCGCCTCCAGAAAATTTGCAACCGCCAGACCCAAATCATTGTGGCCATGCACTGACAACACCGCCTCATCGATGTTGGGCACATGGGCATTGATGCCGCTAATGAGAGCGCCAAATTCCGACGGTGTGGTGTAGCCCACCGTGTCGGGAATATTGATCGTGCTGGCACCGGCTGCGATCGCAGCCTCAATCACCTCATAAAGAAACTCGGGATCGCTGCGGCCAGCGTCTTCGCAGGAAAACTCCACATCGTCGACCAACGCGCGGGCATAGGCCACCATCTCCGGCACGAGTGCCAGCACGTCGTTGCGGCTCTTGCGCAATTTGTGCTCAAGATGAATATCACTGGTGGCAATAAACGTGTGAATACGACGGCGGGGTGCAGGCGCCACGGCATCGGCACAGGCCTTGATGTCGGCGCGGGAGGCACGAGCCAAACCACAGATGATTGGACCGTTTTCACCGCCCACCTGCTGAGCAATGCGCTGCACCGCTGCAAAATCACCAGGGCTAGCGAAGGGAAACCCTGCCTCGATCACGTCGACACCCAGGCGTGCCAGCTGTTGAGCAATGGCCAGCTTTTCCTCAAGATTGAGGCTGGCTCCAGGAGATTGCTCACCATCCCGCAGGGTGGTGTCAAAGATCAAAACGCGGCCGGGGTCCTTGGCCATGGCAACCTCGCGGGGGTGGAGCGCTAGTCGGAATGACTATGAGTTAAGCCAGTCTAAGCGAGCGGGCGTATCGAAACCTGTTGAAGCCAAGGCAAGAACCGGTACATTCAGGCGATTGTTGAGGACGTCACGTGGATTCCGGAGCACTGGCTCTTGTTCTCCACGCTCACCTTCCCTATGTGCGGGCTACGGAGCCCAATTCGCTGGAAGAAGACTGGTTCTTTCAGGCCTTGGTTGAGTGTTATCTCCCCCTCTTGGAGACCCTGGAGTCGGCCGCAGCCAATCCCCATCAGCAGCCGCAACTGACGATGGGCACCTCGCCCACCCTGTTGTCGCTACTGGCCGACGCCACCCTGCAGCAGCGTTTTCCCCTTTGGATCCAAGCGCGGCTGGGATTGCTCAACGAAGCTCCTGCGGATCGTCGTGAAGCAGCAGACCATCTTCAATCCACGATTGAGCGGCATCTAGCCAGTTGGAGCGCCTGTGACGGCGATCTTATCGGTCGCTTCGCGGCCCTACAGCAGCAGGGGGTGCTTGATCTGCTCACCTGTGGTGCCACCCATGGTTACCTCCCCTTACTGCGGGAACACCCAGAAGCGGTACGGGCCCAACTACGCACGGCCGTGCGGGAACACCAGCGGCTTTTGGGTGAGCGTCCCCTGGGCATCTGGCTGCCGGAATGTGCCTATTACGAAGGCCTAGACGTATGGATGCGCGATGCAGGTCTGCGTTACGCAGTGCTCGATGGCCATGGCCTCTTGCATGCCAAGCCACGACCCCGATACGGCGTTTACGCCCCCATCTGCAGCCGCCGAGGCGTGGCGTTCTTTGGTCGCGACAGCGATGCCACCCTGCAGGTGTGGTCAGCGAAAGATGGCTACCCCGGTGATCCGGTCTACCGCGAATTTCACCGGGATCTGGGCTGGGACCTTCCCCCCGAGCGCATCGCTGCCCATGGCCTTCCCGGCCAGCGGCCCCTAGGCCTCAAGCTGCACCGGGTGAGCGACCACAGTGCTCCTCTCGATGCCAAACAGCCCTACCAACCCCACAAGGCCCTCGCCCGCACCCGCGAGCACGCGCAACACTTTCTCGAGGGCAGACGTCAGCAGCTCGCCAACCTGGAAGCCGGAATGGGCACCGCACCGCTGCTGGTGGCGCCCTTTGACGCCGAGCTATTTGGGCACTGGTGGTATGAAGGCCCCCACTTCCTCGCCGAACTGTTCCGTCAAGGGCCCGAGCAGGGCGTGCACTTCACAAGCCTGCGGGGCGCACTGAGCGGCATCCCTAGCCTGCAAGTCTGCGAGCCATGCCCCTCCAGTTGGGGGCGTGGTGGCTTCCACGACTATTGGCTAAATGAGACCAATGCATGGATCGTGCCGGAATGGAGCAAGGCCGGCCAAGCGATGGTCGACCGCTGCAGCCGTGGTGTCGGTAGCGAACTGGATTTACGTCTTTTAAATCAGGCAGGACGCGAACTCCTCCTTGCCCAATCCAGTGATTGGAGCTTCATCCTGCGCTCAGGCACCACCACCGACTTGGCCAAGGAACGGGTGGAGCGGCACCTCGGGCGCTTCTGGCAACTGATGGCCGCCATCGATGGTCGCAACGAGCTTCCCGACCATTGGCTGGCAGAGGTTGAAGCAGACGATGCCCTATTCCCGCTGATCCAACCCACCGACTGGGCCCGAATCAACGGATCGATCGCCCAAACGCAAACCCAGCACCAACCCCCACCGCAGCGGCCAAGGGGATAACGCAAACAACTGGAGCATCACACCCATCAGCCTTGGTAGCGGCAGGGTGTTGGTGAGGAAGCCAAACCACGCCTCCCGTGGCAGGGAAAAGAAGGTGGCGAAGTGGGTGCGCAGAAGCGATTCATGAAACCCCATCAACCGCCCCAATCCAAATTGATACAGCCGATGGCGCAGCACTAACTCCGTCGGCCAGAGCACCTGCCAACCCCGTTGTGCCAAAGCAGCAGAGCCAAGCGCGCGATCGAGCAATGCATCGGCAATCGCTTGGGCCAAATCAGGACCACGTCGCAACAAGGCGCCCACCATGTAGCCCGACGCGGGATGCACCATGCTCGCCGCACCCCCAAATGCCAAAACGGGTTGATTGCGATCCGGCAGCGGCAAATTCATGGGAAAGAGGCAAAACTCCTCGTGCTGCACCGCAGTGATCTGCACGCCACGGTGATCCAACCGTTGATGCAACCGTTGTTTGAGCACGTCGTAGGCAACGCCTGGCGCCAATGCCAGCGAGGTTTCTTCGACAAAAAACACGCCATCCCCCAAATCCATCGCATAGAGGAATGTGGGAGGTTCGCGGCGCTGAGCTGCTGTGAGGTGATCGCAGCGGTAATCCATCAGCACAAACTGGCCCGCTTGGACCGGTGGATGCGAAAAGCGACCCACAACCCCATAGGCAGCTTGCCCTGCCACCGGCCCCTGATCCGGGCGGCGGATGTGGGGCGTGCGCGAGCCGGAGGCATCAATCACCAATCGCGCCTCAAGCGTCAGCCCAGAGGCGCAGGTCACAAAGGTTGTGGCACCACGCACCTCCACCCGCTCCGCTGTGTCGGGATGCCACACCACACCCTGGCAACGCCAAAGCCAATGGCCCTGCAGGGCAGCGCGATCCAACAGGCCGTAATCAATGCCATGGGAATAGCACTGATCTTGCTCCAGTGATCCGCCCGCACCGAAATAACTCACGGTGTTGTCCCAGCGATGCTCAAGCAAGTGCTCAAGCCCCACCGCTTTCAATTCATCGGCCCAAATGCCATAGGTATTGGGCCAAGGATGATCAACAGGATCAGGGGCAAGACCCGCAACGGTGACACCCCGTTGATGGAGTTCTGAGGCGATGCAAAGGGCTGCAGGTCCACCACCCAACACCAGCACGTCGAGGCCATCGGGATTAGAACCCGCCAAACCGTCCACCCAAGTCAAGGGTCGTGCGGTTGGTTGGTCGTCGCAGGTGTTGCAGCAGCCTCTGCTTCGGCCTCGGCTTCCGTCACCTCATCGGCAGAGGAGTCGGCTTCCGGTGGCACCAACACCACCTTGAGCAGGCTGTCGCCCTTGTCGAGCTTCTGCAAGCGGACGCCGGTGGCGGCCCGGGATTGCTGCGGGATGGCATCGGCACTGGTGCGCACAATCACCCCCTTTTCACTCACCAACAACAACTCTTCACCAGCACCAAGAACCCGCAAAGCCACAAGGGCATCGCCCTGATGGCGGAATTTCATACCGCGCAGCCCCATACCAGCCCGCTTCTGCAAACGGAACTGAGTGACCGGCACCCGCTTGCCCAATCCACTGGCAGACGCCACAAGCACCCAGGGGCCTTCACTTGCGGCCGAGTGATCATCGTCATCGGCAGCATCGTCACTGCTTTGGGCCACCTGGTCAGCCAGCTCCACCGGCAGCACATCCATGCTCACCAAAGCATCGCCATCACGCAGGTTCATCGAGCGCACGCCGCGGGCCGTGCGACCCAGGGGACGCAATTCATCATCGCTGAGGCGGAAGTGAATCGTCATACCGGCCTTGGTGCCGATCAGCACGCTGTCACCGGGTACAGCCTGACGAACCCACGTGAGAGCGTCACCCTCCTCCAAATTGATCGCAATCAATCCATTGGAGCGAATGTTGCTGAACGCCGAAAGACGGGTGCGTTTGATGAAACCGCCACTCGTGAGCATCAACAAATCGCTGGCATCGCTGAACTCAGACACCGCCAATAGAGTGGTGATCGCTTCTTCTCGGGGAATAGGCAAAAGCTGCACAACGGGCGTTCCTTTCGCCGTGCGGCTGCACTGAGGAACGCGATAAGCGGGCAATGCGTAGGAAACACCCCGATCACTAAACAACAACAATGTGTCGTGATCATTGCAACTAATAAACAGTTTCACCGCCTCTTCGCCCTGGCTTCGCGTGCCAGCCTTACCGCGAGTACCTCGACTCGTGGCTTCGAACTCACTCACCGGCATACGCTTGAGATAACCGGTTTCAGTCAGAAGCACCACCGAACGCTCATTGGCAATAAGGTCGATGTCTTCTAATCCAGCTGCAATATTGAGGATCTCTGTGCGCCGCTGAATGGGATAGCGATCGCGCAATTGAGCGAGTTCTTCCTGGATAATTGCAAACACCCGCTCTCGTCGATTAAGAATATCTTTGTAGTCGGCAATTTTAACAACCAAATCTTCATGCTCGAGGCGAATTTTGTCAGCCTCAAGCGCAGTTAACCGACGCAATTGCATCTGCAAAATTGCATCAGCCTGAATACCGCTTAAACCATGACGATCTTGCAACTGCTGACGCGCAGTTGCAGTGTCAGGAGCCGCACGAATCAGAGCAATGATTGGGTCGAGCTGATCAAGCGCGAGCAGTAGGCCGAGAAGAATGTGATCCCGCTCTTCAGCTTTACGCAGCAAATAACGGGTGCGTCGCTCAATTGTTTCAACACGGAAGTCGAGGAACACCTCCAGCATCTTGCGCAAGGTGAGCAAGATCGGCTCACCCTTGACCAAGGCCAACATGTGAGCGCTGAAGTTACTTTGCAGCGGGGTAAGCTTGAATAAATTGTTCAACACCACCTGCGGATAGGCATCACGACGCAGCTCCACAACAATGCGCATGCCATCGCGATCACTTTCGTCGCGAATATCAGAAATACCTTCAAGTTTTTTATCATTAACCATCTCAGCAATGCGCTCAATCAACGCAGCTTTATTGGTTTGATAGGGCAATTCAGTGATGATCACTGCATCGCGATCGGGGCGGCCCGATGCCTCGATCGTTTCGATCGCAGCCACACCGCGCATCGTCACTGAGCCGCGCCCTGTGAGATAGGTTTCACGAATCCCGGTGCGGCCCAAGATCTGACCACCCGTCGGGAAATCAGGACCTGGGATAATCCGCATTAATGCTTCATCATCAAGCTCAGGATTTTCAATGAGTGCGAGAAGACCATTAATAAGCTCCCCCAGATTATGAGGGGGAATATTGGTGGCCATCCCCACTGCAATTCCCGCCGAGCCGTTTAATAGCAACTGAGGGATGCGTGCCGGCAGCACGGTTGGCTCTTGCTGGGAACCATCAAAGTTGTCAGCGAAATCAACCGTTTCCGCTTCAATATCTTCCAGCAAACTGTCGGTCGTGAGCGCTTTCAGCCGCGATTCGGTGTATCGCATGGCAGCCGGCGGATCGTTGTCGACCGAACCAAAATTGCCGTGCCCATCAATCAAAGGCATCGACATTGAAAAGTCTTGGGCCATCCGCACCAAGGCGTCATAGACCGCTGTGTCGCCGTGGGGGTGGTATTTACCCAACACCTCACCCACCACACGGGCACACTTTCGGTAGGGACGGTCGCTGGTGAGTCCCAACTCATACATCGCATAAAGAATGCGGCGATGAACGGGCTTAAGCCCATCGCGAGCGTCGGGCAAAGCACGCCCGACGATCACACTCATGGCGTACTCCAGATAGGAGCGCGACATCTCGTTACGCAGATCCGTCTGGATGATTCGGTCGTCGGACGCGCCGGGACTGCCGTTGCCGGGCCCCACTGGATCCGCCATACAAGACCTAAAAACCTTTGCAAGTTTATCGCGGCGGTGCTCCGCTCACCACGTATTGCAATCAACACCAATACGCTCAAAAAATGGAATGACCAGGCCGTTGGCCTTTATGGTGCGCGCCACTGTGTGTGGAGTGCTCGGCGATGAGCTCTGACGTCAATAGTTCTGGCTTTCCCGCCCCGGCCCCCCTCTCCACGCCGCCCACCACAAGCGCAGCAATGGCCTCCAGCCCCTCTCCCGAGGCTGCTGCGCCCGACACTGTTACTCCAGAAACTGTTGCTCCAGAGACCGCTTCAGAATCATCGTTGCCATCGGATCCGGTGGCGAGCGCTGAAACTGTCGCCCCCAGTGATGCGGTGATCGCAGAGCGAATCACCATTCCAGCCAACCCCAGCCATGGGGACGACTCTCCCAAAGGCGGGGAATGGGATCTCCTCACCGCCAAGGTGAGCGCCTGGTGGGAACGCAACAACGTTGCCGAGCAGATCTCTGGGCTCCGTCAGCCCCTTCTAATCTTTGGATATCTGATTGGCGCCATCTTGATCCTCAAGGTCTATGGCGGTCTGTTAGCCGCCATCGGCAGCATCCCTCTCGCATCCGGCTTGTTTGAGTTGGTGGGTGTGTGCTGGTTGGTGCGCTTCTCGTCAACCCGCCTGGTCAGAAACGAGGACCGTGCCGAAGTCATCCAAGATCTGCGTCAACGCTGGAGCGCCTTCACCGGCAAAAGCTAAACACGGATTCAACGCTGCTTTTCACTGCTGCCCGAATGCCACCCAAGCCACGGGCAGTCAGGGAGACACAGGTCACTTGGTAGTTTGACTTGATCTTCCAATGGCTTGCGGTGAACATTCAGCTTGGTCGCTCCAAAGTTGTCCGCCGGGCTTATGGCATCGACGAAATTGCCCTCGTGCCAGGCGGCTGCACCGTCGATCCCGAAATCACTGACACCCGTTGGACCCTGGGGGGCATCGAACGCGACATTCCCATCATTGCCAGCGCAATGGATGGGGTTGTCGATGTTGAGATGGCTGTGAAGCTGTCGCAACTCGGCGCTTTAGGGGTCATCAACCTCGAAGGCATCCAAACCCGTTACGACGATCCCAATACGGTTCTCGACCGGATCGCCTCCGTGGGCAAAGACGACTTTGTCCCGTTGATGCAAGAGATCTACAGCCAGCCAGTGCAGGAGAGCCTGATCCGCAAACGCATCCAAGCCATCAAGGCCCAGGGCGGGATTGCAGCCGTGAGTGGCACCCCCGTCGCGGCGATGCGCTTCGGAAAAGCGATTGCAGAAGCTGGTGCCGATCTGTTTTTCGTTCAAGCGACTGTCGTCTCCACCAATCACATCGGACCAGAAGGCCAAGACACCCTTGATCTCGCAGCCCTGTGCCGTGATCTCGGCGTGCCGGTGGTGATTGGCAACTGCGTGACCTACGACGTTGCCCTCGAACTGATGCGCGCCGGCGCCGCCGGTGTGATGGTGGGGATCGGCCCTGGCGCCGCCTGCACCTCCCGCGGTGTGTTGGGCGTCGGCATCCCCCAAGCAACAGCCGTGGCCGACTGCGCTGCTGCTCGCGATGACTACGCCAAAGAAAGCGGCCGCTATGTGCCGATCGTGGCTGACGGCGGCATCGTGACCGGCGGCGACATTTGCAAATGCATTGCCTGCGGCGCTGATGCCGTGATGATCGGATCGCCGATCGCCCGGGCCGAAGAAGCTCCTGGCCGTGGCTTCCACTGGGGTATGGCTACCCCCAGCCCCGTGCTGCCACGGGGAACACGCATCAACGTCGGCAGCACAGGAAGCCTTAAACGCATTCTGCGCGGTCCAGCCAAGCTCGATGACGGCACCCACAACCTCCTGGGATGCTTAAAAACCTCCATGGGAACCCTCGGTGCACGAACAATCAAGGAGATGCAGCAGGTGGAGGTCGTGGTCGCACCCTCGCTGCTCACCGAAGGTAAGGTGTATCAAAAGGCGCAACAACTGGGGATGGGCAAGTAAGCCCGCACCTTCAAAAGGGGCGCTGAAGCCCTCAAGACAAGCGTTTAAGGTTCAAGCGTGCGGGCCCCGGCCCGCACACTCCTCACACCCCCCCGCCCGACCCGCTCGGGCTTTTTGTTTTCGGGACGATCCAAGCAGATCACAGTTCCCGTCAAAAGAAACCTGCGACCGGGTTTTCCTGACAACCATTGCTAAATTTCAGGACATCACTTCGATTAAGAGAATGTCCAGCGCAGCTGCTGTTACCGACGCGTCCTTCGAGCAGGATGTGCTCCAGAGTGACGTCCCTGTGCTCGTGGACTTCTGGGCCCCTTGGTGTGGCCCCTGCCGCATGGTCGCTCCAATTGTCGATGAAATCTCGAAGGAATTCGAAGGCAAAATCAAGGTGTTCAAACTGAATACCGACGAGAATCCCAACGTGGCGAGCCAATACGGCATTCGCAGCATTCCAACGTTGATGGTGTTTAAAGGCGGTCAAAAGGTCGACACCGTGGTTGGTGCTGTTCCAAAGGCCACCCTGTCTGGCACGATTTCTAAGTACCTCTGAATGCAGTCGTCAACTTGACGATCGGTCTTATCGATTACGGCATGGGCAATCTGCACTCAGTGCAGGTTGCCTTTCGTCGTTTCGGGGTGGATCTCCACTCCGTGCACAACCCCGACGATCTTGAAACCTGCAAAGCCCTGATCCTGCCTGGGGTCGGGTCTTTCGATCCCGCCATGGAGCGGCTGAGCGCCACTGGTCTAGTGCCCGACCTCCAGCGCTGGCATGCAGATGCCAAGCCCCTCTTAGGGATCTGTCTCGGACTACAACTCCTGTTTGAAGCCAGTGATGAGGGCAGCACTGCAGGGCTCGGTCTGTTGGGGGGGCACGTCAAACGGCTCCCCAATGAACCAAGCGAGCGCATTCCCCACATGGGCTGGGCCCGGCTCAACCCTTGCCATCGCTCCCCGCTGCTGAGCACCGAGGACACGGAGGAATGGATGTACTTCGTGCACTCCTACGCCGCCCATCCCAGCGACAGCCACGTTCTGGCAGCCACCGCTCCGTTCGGCCATGGCACGGCCACTGCCATGGTCTGGCAGCGAAGGCTGGGGGCCTGCCAGTTCCACCCAGAGAAATCAGGCGTTGCTGGTCAACGCCTGATCAAACGCTGGCTGCTGTGGCTGGATCAAGGTGCTCCGTTGATGCCGTGACCAACACGGTGCAAGGGCAGCTGAGGCTCACCGGAGGTCGCAAGCTGCGCAGCCCCCGCGGCGACGGTACCCGTCCCACCACAGCACGGGTACGAGAAGCCGTGATGAACATTTTGGCGCCCAACCTTCCCGGTGCCCACTGGCTTGATCTCTGCAGTGGCAGCGGCGTGATGGGCTGCGAAGCTCTGCAGCGCGGTGTCCAGCGGGTGGTGGCCCTCGAAAACCATGGCCCGACGGCAACGATCTGCCGCAACAACCTGGAAGCCATTGCCGCTGGTCAGGATGGCTGTCCCGCAGTGAAGGTGGTGCGGCGGGATCTGATCAGTTGGCTAGGGCGTGGCCGGCCCAACGATGATCCCGGCTTTGATTTGGTCTATTTCGATCCGCCCTACGCCTCAGAGCTTTATGCCGACGGCTTAACTGCCCTGATGCAAGGCCAGTGGTTGCGCCCCCATGCACTTGTGCTGTGTGAACACGCCAAACGAAACAAACCCGCCATTCCAACAGAATGGCGGGAACAGGACCTGCGTTGCTACGGCAACAGTTCGGTGCTGTTTCTCAGCCCCCCAGAGCACTGCCGCGGCGGTATTGATTCCATGCAGCCACAAACAAACCGAGCAGGGTCACGGGGATCAGACCCAGAACAATCCCGCAGAGCAGAGGTTCGATCATGTGGTCGCGCCCAATGGAAAACTTGATCACAATTGTTCCATGGTCTGGACGCAATCGTGACCTCCCCGTCATCAACTGCTGCAGCACAAAGTCCGCGGCGACGCGGCTTGATCGCGGGGCTGGTCTCGGTGGCAGCAATTGCCTGCATCGTGCTGGTGGCCTGGGTCATGACGAGCGCCAACCGCGATCCCTACGTGATTGCCACCCGTGCGCTGGATGGTGACGCCCAGCACGGTGGATTGTTGTTTCGCATCAACTGCGCCGGTTGCCATGGAATCGCCGGTCAGGGACTGGTGGGACCGAGTCTTCAGGGGGTCAGCACCCGACTCAGCGACCCACAAATCATTCAACAGATCGTGAGTGGGCAGACTCCCCCGATGCCGCGCTTTGAGATTGAGCCACAAGCGATGGCCGACCTCCTGACCCATCTCCATCGCTTCAGCGACGCCCCATGAGTGGATCACCACCTCGCTGTGTGGTGCTGGTGGAGCCAGCAGGCCCGTTGAACGTTGGAAGTGTTGCTCGGCTCTGCGCCAATTTCGCCATCACCGATCTGCGTTTGGTGGCACCCCGTTGTGATCCCAGCGATCCAGATGCCCTGCGCATGGCGGTCCATGGCCGCTCCGTTTTAACGACAGCGCGGATCTATCCAACCCTGCTAGCGGCGGTGAGTGATTGCAGCCGAGTGGTGGCCACCGCCGGTCGCCTCGACCACGGCACCATTCCCCTTGGTCCACCCGAGCTGGTGCTTCCCTGGGCAATCCGTGGTGTCAGCCAGCAGCCCATCGCCCTGGTCTTCGGCCGCGAAGATCATGGCCTCACCAACGCTGAACTCCTGCTCAGCCAACGGGTGATCACATTGCACAGCTGTGCTGCTTACCCCTCACTCAACCTCTCCCACGCTGTGGCCGTGGTCTTGCATGAAATCGCGCGACTGGAGGCCAGCGCGCACCCAACGGCCAGCACAGACCCAACAGCTAACACAAACCCAACAGCCAAGCCGTTGCACGCCGGGCCAGCAAGACCAGACCCCGAGCCAGCGGGGCCGAAAGCGTTGGAAGCCTGCCTCAACGATGCTGAGGACCTGCTCATGGAGGTGGGCTTCCTGCTCGAACACACCGCACGAGCCCGCATGGCCAAAGTGCGTGGTCTCTTGCAACGGGGTCTAATCCGGTCCGATGAAGTGGCGTTGTTGAGGGGAATGGTGCGACAGCTGCGCTGGGCTGTTCGGCAACACCGCCCCTAACCTCGGGCAACACAGGGCCGTTCTCGGGTGAGACACAGTCGTTCCAAACGCAATCGACCCGGCTGGGCCAAACCGCTGCGCCTGTTGCTGCGGTTGATCCTGATGGGCATTGGCCTCGGCGTGATCACCGGAACTGTGCTGAAGCGGCTAGCGCCCCAGATGCAAACCCAAGCGCTGCCCCGTCCCTCCTGGATGGTGACCCCAAACGGCCAACCGGCACCGACAAGGCTTGGGCTCCGCAAACCCTGGGGGAACAACCTTGGGCGCTTCGAGGCCAGGCGTGAAGTCACCACCTTGAGCCAGCGTTGGAAGACCCTGGCAGCCCAGCAAAAGGACCTCAAGGTGAGTGCCTTCATGTTGGTGCTCGATGACGGCCGTTATGCAGCGCTGGGAGCCGACAGGGCTCTTCCAGCCGCCAGCTCAATCAAAACGCCGATTTTATTGGCGGCATTGGAACGGTTGGATGCGGGAGATCTGCGCTGGAATGAACCTCTCACCATGACCAAACCCTTGGTGGGTGGCGGCGCCGGCTGGATGGCCAACAAACCGGTGGGAACGCGATTCCCCACCTATGAGGTGGCCACTGAGATGATTCGGATCAGCGACAACACCGCCACCAACCTGATGATCGAGCGGGCGGGAGGCCAACAGGCTCTCAATGCCCGCTTCAATGCCCTGGGCTTGCGGGCCACCAGAATCAACAACTGGCTCCCAGACCTCGAAGGCACCAACACCACGAGCGCCCGCGACCTGGCCAGGACACTGGCCCTAGTGGACACCGGCAAGGTGCTGAGCACCCGCAGCCGCGATTTGTTCCGCGACGTGATGAGCACCTCGCGCACGAATCGGCTCCTTCCCGGTGGTCTGCTAAAAGGCCTTGGTGGTGCCCAAGGAGAACCCGACAGCAGTCTGATGATGAAGGGCTACAGGGTCTACAACAAAACCGGCGATATCGGCATCGCCTACGCCGATGCAGGACTGATCGAACTGCCCGACGGCAGCAGAGCCGTGGCTGCCTTCTTGGTGCAAGGTCCGTTCAATGATCCCCGCTCGACGGAGCTGATCCGCGAGATGGCCGCGGCCATGGCCCCAGTGCTGAAAGCCAAGCCCGCACGACCACGAAGCCAGTGACCCAGCGTCCCCAGCTGTTTCGCCCTGCTGCCCCAACCGATGCCCCGCACAGTCAACGATCCGATGCAGCGCCGCCGTTCCACCACCCGAGGCCTGGCCGTTGCGACCCTCCAGCTGGCAAGCCTTCCGTTGGCCGTGCTCCTGGTGATGCACCGCAGCGTTCCCGCTGCAGATCGGGACGCGACCCAGAAGTCTGCGGCTGACACCATCACCCGTGAGCAGCAGATCCGGCCCCTCCCCGGCCAACTCGATCAGGTGTTGGTCGTCAATGACAACAACCCCGAACTGATCACAGGCGACGGAATTCTGCTCTCAACGTTCCCCAACGCACCTGGGTTGAACCAAGCACTGAGCGGTCGCTTTGATCTGTTCAGCCACCATGTGTATGCAGGCACACCTGAGGAGCTCAACTCCACCCTGTGGATCGCGGTGGTGGCCCAGCCTCTGGGCCAAGCCCCAGTGATGCTCGATCTGGTGGGTGGCAGCACCTCGCTCTCCCAAGCGACGCAACCGGGACAAACTGCAGCGCCGTTCCTGCCGCTGCCATCGCGCATCAGCGAAACCAGCGAACCGATCGCCTCTGGGCCCGGCAGTCGTGTGGCTGGTGACTTGCTGGGAGGCCGCAGCGCTCCAGAGATCCCCAAGCAATGGATGATTCCCGCCGGTACCCCCAGCACCTTGATGGTGTTGCCCATTCCCGTAGCAGGACTGGATCCGTTGCTGAATGGCCGCAACCTACAGCTGCGTTTTCGTAGCTCAGCGCCCGTTTATCTCGCCACCCTCGCAGCCCAGGGCAGCGACCAAACCCCTCCATCCCTAGAAGGTTGGCGGGAGCTCTTGCGGTCTGGTCGCCTCAGCCCGAAAGAGCATCAACCAACCCCCCGGGGCAGTCGCGGGGCCATCGTCTACTCCCGCGTCAGTGGCATCCAAATCGGCAGCCGCTGGACGGCGAGGATCACGGACCCAGGCCAAACAACCCTGACCCAACCTGAGCAAGCGATCTCATGGCCGATTAGCAGCCTTGAACGCGGTGACCTCGGCACTGGCCAGGTGCAAACCGCTGAACTGAAAGCCTTCAGTCCAGGAACAGCCTGGGCAGCACACGGTAACTACGGAGTCGAGTACGACATCAGCCTGCCGCTCAAAAACACCAGCGCGCAGCCCCGCACCGTGGCCCTAGCCCTCGAATCACCGATCAAAAGCGGCAGCACCTCGACCCAGCTGCGCTTTCAATCCCCACCTCGCCAGGCAGTGATGTTTCGCGGGCCCGTGGAAGTGCGCGGCTTGAACGACGCCGACGGCGAACCCAAGGGCCGCCAAATCGAGCACTTGATCTTGCGGCAGGGGCAGGAGGGCCCTGAATTAGGGCAAGTGTCGCTCTTGCCAGGGGACGAGCGATTGGTGCGGGTGAGGCTGATTTACCCCGCCGATGCCACCCCACCGCAGGTTTTAACACTCCTGCCTGTGAAACAATCCACAGCAACACTGAGTGTCAGTCCGTGAGTGCACCCCGGAAACGCAGGGTTTTTCCTTTCACCGCTGTGATCGGTCAGGAGGAGATGAAGCTGGCACTGTTGCTCAATGTGATCGATCCCCGCATTGGCGGGGTGATGATCATGGGTGACCGTGGGACTGGCAAATCCACCACGATTCGTGCCTTGGCCGATCTACTGCCCGGCATTGAAGTGGTTGCAGGCGACCCGTACAACAGCTCCCCCAGCGATCCAGATCTGCAGAGCAGTGATGTGCGCGATCGTCTCGAACAAGGTGAAAGCCTTGGCACGGAGGAGCGCCAGGTGCCCATGGTGGATCTTCCTTTGGGCGCAACCGAAGACCGCCTCTGCGGCACGATCGATATTGAAAAAGCCCTCAGTGAGGGTGTGCGTGCGTTCGAACCCGGCCTGTTGGCCAAAGCCAACCGCGGCTTGCTGTATGTGGACGAGGTGAACCTGCTGGATGACCACCTCGTGGACGTGTTGCTCGACTCAGCTGCCTCAGGCTGGAACACCGTGGAACGGGAAGGCGTCTCCGTTCGTCACCCAGCCCGTTTCGTGCTGATCGGTTCCGGCAACCCGGAAGAAGGTGAACTGCGTCCCCAGCTGCTCGATCGCTTCGGGATGAGCGTCGAGGTGCGCACTGTGCGCGAACCCGAATTGCGCGTGCAGGTGGTCGATCAACGCACCGCCTTCGATGCGGATCCCGATGGTTTCAGCAGCAGTGTGGAAGCCGGTCAGCAAGCCCTGCAACAACGGGTGGTCGAAGCCCAGCAACGTCTCAACCAGGTGGGTATTGACGATGACCTGCGCCTGCGCATCTCCGCGATTTGTGGAGAACTGGATGTGGATGGACTGCGGGGTGACATCGTCACCAACAGGGCGGCCCGCGCCTTGGCCGCTTTCGAAGGCCGCACTGAAGTGAGTGAAGATGATGTTGCGCGGGTTGCCTCCTGTTGCCTGCGTCACCGTCTCCGCAAAGATCCCCTTGAGCAGGTGGACTCAGGCGACCGCGTCGTGAAGGTGTTCTGCAAAGTGTTTGAGCGCAGCGAAAGCAGCGATCGCGGCGACTTTGAACTGGCCCTAGCGGCCTAAGCGAGATCACCACCCCATGCGCATCCTCGGCATCGATCCAGGCCTAGCCCGTGTGGGCTACGGCGTGATCGATGTCGATCCCTCCGCAGGGCGAGAAACCGAAGCGCAAACCATGCGGGACTGCGGCATTATCCGCACCGATCCTGGCCAAAGCGAGGGGCAACGGATGGTGGAAATTGCGCGCGATCTGCGTCAGTTAATCCGCGTCTGGAAACCAGATATGGCAGCGGTAGAAAAGTTTTTCTTCTATCGCTCCAGCAACACCATCGCCGTGGTTCAGGCCCGAGGTGTGGTGATCATGACCCTCACCCGATTCGGACTGCCGATTGTGGAGTTTCCGCCGATGCAGATCAAACAGGCCCTCACCGGCAACGGACACGCCGATAAGGATGAAGTGTTGGAGTCGGTGATGCGAGAGCTCAACCTCGATGCACCCCCCAGACCAGACGACGCCGCCGATGCCCTCGCTGTGGCTCTCACGGGTTGGTTCCAGCGATGAGCAGCAGCCCGGATCATGGCTGGTTTGATGCCGTGGCCTCGGCCTATCAGCATTGCCGTCCGCGCTATCCCGATCGCTTGTTCCAATGGCTGGCCGAGCAAGCACCAGCCCACCAATGCTGCTGGGATCTGGCCTGCGGCAGCGGCCAGGCGAGTGTGGGTCTAGCGAACTGGTTCGAGCGCGTGGAAGCCAGTGACATCAGTCCCGCCCAAATCGCAGCAGCGCCTCGCCATCCCCGCATCCGCTACCACGTGGCCGCAGCGGAACAGAGTGGTTTGGCGGATGCCAGTGCTGATGCTGTGGTGGTCGCTGCCGCCATCCACTGGTTGGATGTCCCCAATGTCAACCTTGAAGTGCGGCGGGTGCGGCGGCCGGGAGGGCTGCTGGCCTGGTTGGGCTACGACCCACTCCAGGGAGCACCACCAGCGCTGCAAGGCTGGCTCGATGCGTTGTACTACGAGTGCCTCAGTCCCTGGTGGCCACCCCAACGGGTGCACGTTGATCAGCATTACAACGATCTACCCTTTCCCACCCGCAGCCTGGCCATCCCTGCGACATTGCGAATCGAGGTGAACTGGACCACCGACCAACTATTGGGATTCATCAGCACCTGGTCTGCACTACGGCGCGCTGGGACGCAGGCACCAAAACTGCTCGACACGCTGCGGGAAGAGTTGCTGGCTCTCTGGCCCCACAACCAAACCCAGCTCCCCCTGCATCTGCCACTGATGGGGCGATGGGGCCGAATGGAATGACCGACAAGCAGGCACTCCGCCGTCACTTCCGCACCCTGCGGGCGAAACGAAACGACCAGGCGATTCGCGCCGCCGTCGCCGCAGTCCTGCAGGCAACACCAGCAACAGGGCACCTGGGGCTTTACTGGCCCCTAAAGGGGGAAACCGATCTACGGCCGTTGCTGCCCGTACTCCAAGGGCGCAAGCTGGCGCTGCCCTGCAGCGACGGTGGCCACAACCAGAGGGACAGCCATCAAGTGGGCAGCCGTGAGGGAAGGTTGACGTATCACCCGTGGGATCAAGGCCCACTGCACCCCGATGGCTGTGGCATTCCTGCGCCAACCGATCGCCCCGCCCTGAAACCAGAGCAACTGCAATTGCTCCTGGTGCCAGCCTTAGCCATGGATTTCAGCGGTATTCGCTTGGGCTATGGCGGTGGGTACTACGACCGCCTCCGGGCCATGCCCGCCTGGCGACAGGTGACCACAGTCGCCGTCGTGCCTGCAAGCTGCATCAGCACCGCGCGTCTACCCCGCGAGTGCTGGGATCAACCGTTCGATGGCTGGGTGTGTGAAACAGGCGTGCATTGGTGCGGCGAAGGAGCAAGGGGTCATCCGTAAACATCAACGGATGACCCCAGCCCGCAGGATGGGTTGGCCTATGGAGATGCAACGGATGGTGGGTCTGATGCGGAGCTTGGTGGTGAGTACTGGGAGTTGCATCTTGGGGTTGTTCCTGCCAGTGGCAGGGCATGCCCATGCACTGGAGAGCAGCCTGCGTTATATCAATGGCGAACTGCAGCTCAGCAGCAACTTCTCCACGGGGGACGCTGCAGCGGGTGCAACGGTGCGCCTACTGCAAGCTGATGGCAGCCCCGGCAAAGAGCTGGGCCAGATGGATAGCAACGGCATGCTGACCCTGGCCCTTCCCGCTGTGAAGCAAGGCATCCTCGATGTGCAGATCGATGGTGGTCCTGGGCATCGCGACTACCTATCGCTGCCGATGGATGGAGGCGTCGTTCAACTCGATGCCGTGAGCCAGGAAGAGCGCATGCACCTTGGCTGGTTGGCCGTGCTGGGCGCCGCCGGAGCCACGACCGGTCTTTACAGCGGAACGGTCCTGGTCGGTAGGGTCAGGCGCTCACGCATGGGCTGAACCGTCATGACTTCATCCGCCAGTGCTGGCAGCCGCTATGGAAGCGCCGCTCTCGACACGCTGGCGAGCAAATTAAGTCGCACTCCAGACGCCCGCAAGCGCTACGAATATGTGCTTTGGCTAGCCAAAAAACTGCCAGCCATGGCGGAAGAGCTCCAAACCGAGAATCGCAAGGTGCAGGGCTGCGTCTCCCAGGTGTTTGTGGATGCCCGTCTTGAGCAGGGGCTTCTGCGTTGGCAGGGTGCTTCCGACGCCTTAATCACCAAAGGACTACTGGCTCTGCTGATTCAAGGTCTCGACGGGCTCACCCCAAGCGAAGTGATGGCTGTAGACCCAGCGTTTATCGCCGCCACTGGCCTCCAGGCCAGCCTCACCCCATCGCGGGCCAATGGCTTCCTCAACATCCTGCGGATGATGCAATCCCAGGCCTCCCAACTCAACGCGGACCCCGCTCCCACCGCTGAATAAAGTCGTTGCACTGACGACGCAGACGGACACGACATATGGCGACTCGGATTGGCATTGGCCTGCTGGGACTTGGCACCGTCGGAGCCGGTGTTGCCTCCATCCTCAGCAGCCCTGAAGGGCGCCATCCCCTTCTTGCTGATCTGCAAATCACCAGGGTGGCAGTGCGCGACCTCAACCGCCCCCGCCCGATCCAACTCGACCCTTCCTTGCTCACCACCGACCCCCAGGCAGTGGTCGATGACCCCAACGTGCAGGTGGTGGTGGAAGTGCTGGGCGGCATCGAACCAGCCCGCACCTTGATCATGCGCGCCATCGCTGCCGGCAAATCGGTGGTGACTGCCAACAAAGCGGTGATCGCTCGCCATGGAGAAGAAATCGCCACCGCTGCAGCTGCTGCAGGTTTGTATGTGCTGATTGAGGCCGCTGTCGGCGGCGGTATCCCAATCATTGAACCGCTGAAGCAATCGCTTGGAGGGAACCGCATTCAACGGGTGACCGGAATCATTAACGGCACCACGAATTACATCTTGACGCGCATGGCTCAGGAAGGAGCCGACTACAACGCCGTGCTCAAAGATGCCCAAGATCTCGGTTACGCCGAGGCCGATCCCGCCGCTGATGTGGACGGCCATGATGCGGCCGACAAAATCGCCATCCTCTCCGGCCTGGCCTTTGGGGGCCCGATCGAGCGCAATGCGATTCCCACGGCAGGGATCGGTCAACTGCAAAGCCGCGACGTTGACTACGCCACCCAACTGGATTACGGCGTGAAGTTACTCGCCGTGGCCGAGCGGATTGACGCCGCTGATCAGAGTCAGGACGACAGTCGCGACGGCAGCCACGAAGGCAGCCGCAACAGCATCAGCACCCCTCTGGCCGTGAGCGTCCAGCCCACGCTGGTCCCCAGCGACCATCCTCTCGCCGGCGTGAACGGCGTCAACAACGCCATCCTGGTGGAGGGGGATCCAGTCGGTCGCGTGATGTTCTATGGCCCTGGGGCCGGCGCCGGCCCCACCGCCTCTGCCGTCGTGGCCGACATTCTCAACATTGCCGGCATCCGCCAACTCAATGACCAGGACGGCAACCTCGATCCGCTGTTGGCAGCCAGCAGCTGGCGGGCGTGCCATCTGGTGGACAACAGCGCCATCCGCCAACGCAATTATGTGCGTTTCACCACAGATGATGCCCCTGGGGTGATCGGTCGAATCGGCTCCTGCTTTGGCGACCAGGGGGTCTCAATCCAATCGATCGTGCAATTCGATGCCAGCGACGCCGGCGCCGAAATCGTTGTCATCACCCATGAAGTCAGGAACGGTGACATGCAGGAAGCCCTTTCTGCTATCACGGCTCTGCCAGAAGTGCGGGGCGTCGCAGCCCATCTCGGTTGCCTCTAAGGGAGGTCACCCGCCGGGCAAAACAACGACCAAAGCGCTAGCCATCGCCCCCGGAGATCGGGCAAGGTTGTTAAAAATCAACCTTGAATCGATCGGCAATAGCTTTCTTGTGCAGGCGAACGTTCATGTCAAACGACTCGAATCGCGCAACTGGTCAACGCTGCAGGCAGCCAACGTCGACCTTGACCATGGATCTGCACCAGGGTGACTGCATCCAGTTAAACAAGAGCAGTGAATGTTCCAGGTGATCGGCATTGACGATTGCCACGACCGCTGTTGGGTCAGGCGCTGGCCACGCCAAAGCGCCGGTGGGTCGCACGTGTTTGAAATCTCCTTCGGTCAGATCCATCAGACAGACGCATCAAATCACCACGCCTATCCTCCAGAAGCGGCCCATCGCCCTTGAAGACACGTTCAGGCTCCGGGGTGTTCCTGACGACCCTGCTGTTGGCCCTCAGCTTCAGCCAAACCGCTTGCCAACCCCAACGCCACAGTGATCGACTCACTGTGGCCAGCGCAGGTCGAATCGCTTCCCTGGACCCGGCCCAGGCCAGCACCTACGGCACCCTGCAGCTGTTAAGTGCCCTCGGCGACACGTTGTACAGCCGTGAGCGGGATGGAAGCCTCAAGCCCCAGCTCGCAGCCAGTCAACCCCAAATCAGTGATGGCGGCCGCACGATCACCATCCCGTTGCGGCGGGACGTGCTGTTTCACGACGGCACCCGCTTTGATGCGGCGGCGATGGCCTTCAGCTTGCGCCGATTTCTACGCATCGGCACCCAGAGCTACGTGGTCGGCGACCGGATTCAGGCGATTGAAACTCCCGCCGTTGATGTTTTGCGGCTCCGCCTGACTCGGCCATCAAGCTCCCTTGAGAGTTTGCTCACCTCTCCCTACCTCACGCCGATCTCACCCACCGCCTATGCCAACCATCAGGAGCGTTTTCTCAATGACCGCTTCATTGGCACGGGCCCCTATCGCCTGGTGAGTTTCCAGGCAACGCAGCAACGACTCGTGCCATTCGAGGGCTATTGGGGAGAAGCCCCCGGCAATGCCGGCCTCGATCTGATCAACCTCAGCAACTCCACGGCCCTCTTTGGTGCGCTCCGCAGCGGCGAAGTGGATGTGCTGCTTTCAGATTCCATCGATGAAGAGCAACGCTTAGCCCTCGACCGCCGCGCCGCGCAAGGCTTGCTGCTGCAAAGCACCGGTCCTGCCATGCAGATCGGCTATGTGACGTTCCTCAGCAATGCGCCTCCACTGCAATCGCAGCAGGTTCGACGGGCTTTGGTGCACAGCCTGGATCGCGCCTTGATCAGTGAACGGGTCAGCCACCACCAACGCCAGCCGCTGCGTTCCCTGATCCCCCCCAGTCTGCGGAGCGAGCAGCCAGAACCCTGGCCCCGCTACAACCCCAACCAAGCCCGTCGCCTGCTGCGCCAGGCGGGTTACTGCAACGGCCAGGCGCTGGAACTCCCCTTCACCTACCGCTCCAACGTGCCCTCCGACCGCCTCATGGCGCTTACATGGCAAGCGCAACTCCGTCGCGATCTCGATGATTGCCTTCGTCTCAACCTCGAAGGCGTTGAATCAACCACCGTTTACCGTCAACTGGGTGAAGGAGCTTTCAAAGCGGTGATGCTCGACTGGGGCGGCTCCTATCCCGATCCGGAGGCCTACCTAACGCCGCTGCTGAGCTGCAGCCAATCCCGTGGCAACGTCTGCGAAGTCGGTGAAGCGGTGATCAGCGGCAGTTTTTGGACCCAACCAGGCCTGGAGGAGGCGTTGCGCCGCAGTGATGAAAGCCAAGGAGTCACGCGGCTGCAACAGCTGCTCAGGATTGATGCCAGAGCTGCAGAGGGTGCTGCCTACCTGCCGGTGTGGCTGGTGACCCCCAAAGCCTGGGCCCAAACCCACTTGGCACCACCAGAATTCAATGGCAGTGGCCAACTGCTGCTGGCCCGGTTGCGGGAGCGGCGCTAATGGCCCGTGGACGTGAACTGCTGCGCTACTGCGCGACGCGTCTCGCACTGACGCCAGTGATGCTCTGGCTGATTGCCAGTCTGGTGTTCTTGCTGTTGCGTGTTGCCCCTGGAGATCCCGTGGATGCGGTGCTCGGAAGCCGAGCTCCTGCGGAAGCGAAGGCCCTGTTGCGAGAGCGTCTTGGGCTTGCCATGCCCCTCGGTCACCAATACCTCGACTTCCTTAATGGTCTCGTGCATGGTGATTTGGGCGCTGCCCTGATTAACCAAGAGCCGGTGCGCCATATCATTGCCAAGGCACTGCCCGCCAGCCTGGAATTGAGCATCACCGCCCTGGTGCTGGCAGCGATCCTGGGCTTAAGCGTCGGCTTTAGTGGCATCGCCCGTCCGGAAGGAAAACTCGACCTCGCTGGCCGGTTTTATGGCATTGGCACCTACGCCCTTCCCCCATTTTGGGTGGCCATGTTGCTGCAACTGTTGTTTGCAGTGATTCTTGGCTGGTTACCCGTGGGGGGACGCTTTCCCCCCAGCCTGGTGGCCCCCTCAGGCAGTGGGTTTTTAATCCTCGACAGCCTGCTTAGCGGCAACTGGGAGGCCTTGAACGGAGCGGTGCGTCACCTGGTACTACCGGCTTGCACCCTTGGCCTGCTGCTCAGCGGTGTGTTCACCAATGCCTTAAGGCTCAATCTGCGCCGCACCCTGCGCTCTGACTATGTGGAAGCAGCGCGCAGTCGGGGGCTCAACGAACGGCAGGTGGTGCTGCGCCACGCCCTGCCAAACGCCATGCTGCCAGTCCTCACGATTGCAGGAATTACCGTGGCTTCCCTGATCGGTGGAGCGCTACTGATCGAAGTGACCTTTTCATGGCCCGGCATCGCCCTGCGCCTGCAAGAGAGCATCAATCAACGGGATTACCCGGTGGTTCAGGGCATTGTGGTGGTGATCGCCGCTCTGGTGGTGATGGTGAGCGTCGTGGTGGATCTGCTGGTTGCCCTGCTGGATCCACGGGTGCGTTATTGAAGCGCGTCCAGCAATTGCTTCGCCCCTTCTGCATTGATGCGATGCAGGTGCAGATTCCCCGCCTGACGATGAACAAACGCGTGGTCGGCCTGTGGAGTTGGACCCTCACGCCCCGGCATCAGGCGCTGCAAAAAGCCAGTGATCTCCTCCCCGAGCAGCACTTGCACCTGCTGTGGCTGCGCGCCCACCAGCTCCTCACCCAACTGAAACAGGTCGTTGTTTGGAGACGAACGCAACTGATCCTCCACCCGAATCGGTGAAAAATGGCTGGCACCCTCCACCAGAACCACCTGACTCTTGGGATGGGGTGCCGTAGCCAAAAGCAGCTCAAGCTGCTCCTGCAGCGGAGGGGTGATCAAATCCAGGGTTCCTCCCGTCAACAGCACAGGCACAGGGATGGGCGACGGCCGATGCCGAGGCCACAGCAAACTGCCAAAGCTGTTCAGGCCCACGATCCCCACCAACTTCGGATTGACCGTGCTGGGGGGAAGGTCCACCACACTGAGCTGACACTGCAATAAGCAAGACAGATTGCTCAGGGGCAAATCATCGAGCGCTTGATGGCAACGCCGTTCCAAACCGGGCTGAGGACGGATACCACTGGCCAGCAAGGCCGTGAGTGCGCCCATGGAATGTCCCACAAGCACCACCCCCTCGCCACGCACCGGGAGCGTGCCAGCGGCCTGGGCCTTAAGCACAGCGTCAAGATCTTTGAGGCGATCGGGCAGCACCTCCGCACCGGGAGGCAGGCGATGGCCGAGAAGCCAAGCCCCGACGGCCTCGGAGTCGCTGCCGGGATGCTCCAACACCACAACGGGCCAGCCCTGCGTGCTGAGCAGACGCCCTAGCCAGCGGAAATGGTCGGGGCTTCCCCCCAACCCCGGCATCAAGACAATCCATGGACGGTCGGAACCCTGGCGATCCCGACCAAGGGTTTGGGGCTGCCAAAGCTGGAGCAGCAGCGGCTTGGCCCGGTGGGGCACCGGCAAGGCCTGCAAGAGCGGACGATGATGCGTCACGGCTTGCGGTTTGGCAGCAGGAGTTCGAGCCTGCGGTGGGATGCGATCCAAACGCCTCACCAACCACTGCTGACGCTGGAGCTGCTGGCGCCAATGGGTGGCGACCTGCAGGAGGGCATCGAGATCAAGCCGCACCCGCTCGGCTGGCAGTGCGGCCAATAAGTCAAGGCTCGTGACCTCGGGCGTCTGCTGCAGCAACCGCTCCAAGGTGCTGAGCAACGTGACACCCACCGTGTCGTCATCAACACGCACCACATCCGCCAGCTCATCCAGCAAACGGCGGCCCGCCCAGCTGTCGAGCATCTGGCGCGCCATGCTGCGATCGGTGATGAGTGGCGCTCGCAAAAGCTCCAACACGCCCTGGCGGCTGGCAGGCTCCAGCAAATCCAACCAGATCCCCAGCTCGGTCGTCGTGACGCCATCCGCCTGACCCCAAGCCACCAGATCCTTGATGGCAACAGGAATCACCACATCATCGAACTGCACCTCCAGCCGTTCGGCTGCCCGCAAAGGGCACGGAGACACCATCGAGACCATCAAACTGAGCGCTAGTCCAATCTCCGCCCACCTGCGCGTGGGTCGTCCTGTTGAGCGTCGTCCTTGCAAGGCCCAGGCCCTTGAACTGGTGGAACCAGTTTCCCGCAGCCCTGCAAGAGCTGGCCTGGATCCGCCTGCTGGCATCGATCGGGGCCGGTGGCGTCATCTACATGACGCCAATCATTTTTCACCAGGTCGATCTCTCCGCCAGCCAAGTGGGGCAAGGCTTGGCGGCGGCAGCACTGATCGGCACCGTGGTGCGTCTGCTGTGCGGAGTGCTGCTGGATCGAGGCCTCAGCTGCTCCTGGCCCGTACGCGCTGCAGCGCTGCTGGCCTTGCTCGCTGATCTGGTGTTATTGCCCTCGACCAGTTTTCACGGCTACCTCTACGGCCAGATCTTGATCGGCATTGCAGCCGGTCTTTATTTCCCAGCGATCGAGCTGGCCGTACCGCTCAGTAGCACGGGCTTTCCCTCCAGCAGGGGGTATGCCCTGGCCCGCACGGCGGATGCCTGCGGTGTTGCCCTCGGAGCCTTGGGCGGTGCCGTACTGGCGGCAATCGGGGTGATTCGAGCGGTGTATGTGGTGGAAGCGGTGGCGGTCCTCACCATGCTGGTGGTGTTGGGTTGGCGTCCCCTCCCGGACGGCCGCCAGCAGCGACTGGACCCGATGAAGCTCCAGCCCGCCGAGGAGAACGCCCAAGAAAAACCAGCTGAGAGTCAGTCCCGCTTCCAATGGCTGTTGCCTCTGATCCCAGTCCTGATCGTCAGCCTCGTCGCCACTGGCATGGTCGCGCTGTTGCAGAGTGCCCTGCCCCTGGATCTGGTGAAGGGGGGATTGCAGCGACCACCATTGAGCGATGCCTGGAGTGGTCTGGTGATCGCCCTGGAGCTGGGCTGGCTGGTGCTGCTGCAATGGCCGGTGGGCAACTGGGTGGCCAAACGCAGCCTCCGTTTTGGCCTAGGGATTGGCCTCTGCAGCTTTGCCATCGGATGCTTGCTGCTGGCCTGTTCAACCCTCTGGAGTGATGGCCTCGTGCTGATCGCGATGGCGGTGATGCCGATGGCTTTTGGAAAGGCGGCCTTTTTACCCACGGCCGCCGAAGCAATAATTGAGGAAACACCCCTGGAGCACCGGGGCTTGGCCATGGCCATGTTTTCGCAGTGTTTTGCGATCAGCGCCACGGGTGCGCCACTGATCGCCGGCGCCCTCCTAGACGCCCAGGGGAATGGACTCGTGCTGTGGCTGTTGATGGCAGCGCTTTGTTTGTTGAGCCTTCCCCTGCTGAACAGCGTGCGCCCACGCTATGTCGCGACCATGGCAACCCATTCGCTCCAACAGCTACCGCCAAAACAGCCATCTCCAAAACAGCCACCGCTCCAACAGCCGCCACTGGAGAAGCCATCAGTGAAATAGGCACCACTAGAGCAAGGCCAAAGAGCCATGGCAGGATCCGCGCAATGTTCAGCGCCATCCGTCCATGCGGCTCTACCCCCAAGGAACCGGTGCGGGGATCTCCCTGGTGATCGTGATCGTGATCGGCGTGGTGGGCATCGCCCAGGTCGATGCTGCCAAACGTGCCTCCTTCGAGGAAGGATTTCGCTGTGCAAGCGATGCAGACACGCCTGTGGTGCAGTTGTCTATCACCTGCAGAGCCTTCCGTGAACAACACGCTGCTGCATCAAGGCCCTAACCCTTGCCAGCGCAAGGGGATTCAATGAGCCGAACAATGCTGCACCCAAGAATGCTGCACGTTCACACCATCCATTACATCCATTAAACGTTGAAGAGGAACTCCATCACGTCGCCTTCTTCCACCACATAATCCTTCCCTTCGCTACGTAGCCAACCCTTGTTGCGCGCTTCTGCCAGAGATCCAGCCTCCAGTAACTTCTCCCAACCGATGGTTTGAGCGCGGATAAATCCACGTTCAAAATCGGTGTGGATCACACCGGCAGTTTGGGGAGCCGTCATGCCAGCCTTGAATGTCCAGGCCCGGGTTTCCTTTTCACCCGTCGTGAAATAGGTACGCAGCCCAAGTAGGCGATAGGTGGCACGAATCAAACTGTGCAAACCGCCTTCGGTCATCCCAAGACCTTCCAGATAATCGGCCCGTTCGTCATCGCCGAGTTCCACCAGCTCAGCTTCCACCTGAGCAGAAATGCGCACGGTTTCGGCCCCTTCCTGCGCCGCCATTGCCATCACCTCGTCACAGAAGTGATTGCCACCAGAGAGATCATCCTCACTCACATTGGTGGCATAAATAATCGGCTTGGCAGTGAGCAAACCCAAGGGCTTGATCAGGGCCAGCTCGTCATCGTTCAAGGCCACGCTGCGCGCTGATCCCCCCTGTTCCAGCACCGCTTGGAGGCGTTCGAGAGCCCCATCTTCCACCTGCGCTTCCTGGCTGGTGCGCAGCTGCTTTTTGAGGCGCTCGCGGCGTTTCTCAATTTGAGCCAAATCCGCTAAACCAAGCTCCAGGTTGATCACTTCAGCGTCGCGGGCTGGCCCCACCGAACCCGACACGTGGATCACATCATCGTCTTCAAAACATCGAACGACGTGAACGATGGCGTCCACCTCGCGGATGTTGGCCAGGAACTTATTACCAAGCCCTTCGCCCTGACTCGCCCCTTTCACGAGACCGGCGATATCAACGAACTCCATCCGAGTGGGAATCAGCTCCTTGCTTTGACTCAGATCCGAGAGCTTCTGCAAACGGTCATCGGGAACCGCCACGGTGCCCACGTTGGGCTCAATCGTGCAGAAGGGAAAATTGGCCGCCTGGGCCTGGGCATTGGCCACCAGAGCGTTGAAGAGGGTCGACTTCCCGACATTGGGGAGGCCAACGATTCCGGCTTTAAGCATCGGGGGAATCTACCTGCGATCCACTTAGCAGCTTGTAGGTCTTGCCATCCGCATCACCGTACAGACCGATGGCAAGCGAGACTTGTTGCGAACCATGAAGGGACTCGGGCCATGGCCACACCCACTCGCCAAAGCCAGTCCCCAACGATGGACCCCATGTTGACCTCCCTCACCCGACTCAGCGGCATGCAACGTTTGCGACGCAGACGAACTGCCGCCTTGATCGCCGGTGCCGTGCTGCTACTCGGGGGAGGGGCCTGGATCCTTGGCTGGCGCTGGACCAGCAACCGTGACCTCACTGCTTACACCGTGAGTGCAGAACGGGGGGCCTTGCCTGGTGTGGTCACCGCAAGCGGTGAACTGGAAGCCGTGCGACGCGTCAACGTGAGCCCCAAGCGCCAAGGGGTCGTTGAAGCGCTGCTGGTGGATAAGGGCGATCTGGTGCGCAAGGGTCAGGTGTTGGCCCGCATGGATCCCGGCGACTACCGCGATCGCATGGATGAACTACAGGCACTCGCCCGCCAGGCGCAAGTCGACCTTGAGGCTCGCCAACGTGATTTCCAACGTCGAGAGACCCTGTTTCAACGCGGAGCGATTAGCGCTGCCAATCTTGATGAGTTTCGCAACCGCTACCTCGCCAGCAAAGCCGCTCTGACTGCTGCCCAAGAACGCATCCAACAGCGCGCTGTGGAAGGTGATGACCTGTTAATTCGGGCCCCCTTTGATGGCGTCATCACGGCCCGTTTCGCCGAACCCGGAGCATTCGTCACCCCCACCACCACCGCCTCGGCAACCGCCGGCGCCACCAGCTCCTCCATCGTGGAGCTCTCCCAAGGCCTGGAAGTGGCAGCCAAGGTGCCAGAAAGCGACATCGGCCGCATTCGCGTTAAGCAAGGGGCAACGGTGCGCGTGGATGCCTTCCCCGACCAAAGCTTTCCGGCCCGTGTGCGTGAGATTGCTCCCCGAGCGCTCAAAACCGACAACGCCACCTCGTTTGAGGTCGAACTCGACATCACCGCTCCAGCACCGGATTTGCGCATCGGCATGACCGTGGACGTGGACTTTCAGACCGGTCGCACGGCTGCGAATACATTGGTGCCGACCGTGGCGATCGTGACGGAAGCAGGCAAACCCGGCGTGCTTCTTGTGGGCGAACAAGACCAACCGCGTTTCCAGGCCGTCGAACTCGGGTCCAGCAGCGGTAGTCAGACCGCCATCCTCAACGGGATCAACCCGGGCACCAAAGTGTTTATCGACCTTCCCCCCTGGGCGAAGAAGCGCGATTAAACCGCCCCATCAAGCCCGAGAACTGAGAGGCTTCTCCAGGCACCTCGCTCTCAGAGCCCTGGGCCATCACGACTGCCGCCCCCGATCAAACCAGCAATGAGCTCCCCCCAGGACAAACCCCTGCTGCTGCTGGTGGACGGCCACTCCCTGGCCTTCCGCAGCTTCTATGCCTTCAGTAAAGGGGGAGAAGGGGGCTTGGCCACCAAAGACGGCATCCCCACCAGCGTCACCTATGGATTCCTAAAGGCGCTGCTCGAAAACTGCAAAACGCTGACGCCCCAGGGGGTCGCGATCGCCTTTGACACCGCAGAACCCACCTTCCGGCACAAGGCGGATCCGAACTACAAAGCCCACCGCGATGTAGCCCCTGAGGTGTTCTTCCAGGATCTCAACCAGCTGCAAGAGATCCTGCGCCAGCAGCTGCAGCTGCCACTGTGCCTAGCGCCCGGCTACGAAGCCGATGATGTGCTCGGCACCTTGGCCAACCGGGCAGCCAACGCCGGCTGGCGCGTGCGCATCCTCAGTGGCGATCGGGACCTGTTCCAGCTGGTGGATGACTGCCGCGATATCGCTGTGATGTACATGGGAGGCGGTCCCTATGCCCGCAGTAGCGGCCCAACACTGATCCAGGAGGAGGGCGTTGTCGCCAAATTGGGCGTGCTGCCCACGTCAGTGGTTGATCTCAAAGCCCTCACCGGTGATAGCTCCGACAACATCCCGGGGGTGAAGGGGGTGGGGCCCAAAACCGCCATCAACCTGTTGAAGGAAAACGGCGATCTGGATGCGGTGTATCGCGTCTTAAGCGAAGTGGAGGCCGAAGGCCCTAAGGCCAGCCGTGGCGCCATCAAGGGTGCCCTCAAAGGCAAACTCAGCAACGATCGCGACAACGCCTACCTCTCCCGCCAGCTGGCAGAGATCCTGATCGACATCCCCCTACCCGAGGATCCCGTTCTGGAGCTCGGCCCCGTGGATGGCGATGGGCTCCACGAGCGGCTCGAAGCCCTTGAACTCAACAGCCTGATGCGCCAAGTGCCGGCGTTCGTTGCCACCTTCTCACCTGGAGGACTCGCAGCCAATGGCCACCTGCTGGAGCAAGCCAAGCCCGCCAAACAGGCGCCAAAAGACACGGCAAGCGCCAACGGCAACCCAAAAGACACTGACCAAGGGACCACCAACGCAGCCAGCCCCGAGCTGCCGGCGCTTGAGCCCGAGTTGATCACCACCGCCACCCAGCTGTCTGCCTTGGTGGACCGTCTAATGGGCTGCCAGGACCCCCTGGCACCGGTGGCCGTCGACACGGAAACCAGCGATCTCAATCCCTTCAAAGCCCAACTGGTGGGCCTTGGGGTGTGTTGGGGCAGCGAAGCGAATGCACTGGCCTACATCCCCATCGGCCATGTTGCCCCTGCTGGAACGGATGGAGACGCCACCACGGCAGCCCCTGCCCAACTGGGGCTCGATGCCGTCCTCCAGGCCCTGGCACCGTGGCTGGCGAGTTCGACCCATCCCAAGGCCCTTCAAAACGCTAAGTACGACCGTTTGATCCTGCTGCGCCACGGCCTCGTGCTGGGCGGTGTGGTGATGGACACCCTGCTGGCGGACTATCTGCGCGATGCCGCAGCCAAGCACAGCCTCGACCTGATGGCGCAACGGGACTACGGCATCACGCCCACGCTGTTCTCCGATCTAGTAGGCAAGGCCAAAGATGGCAAAGCAAGCAGTTTTGCTGCTGTCCCCGTCGACCAGGCAGCGCTTTACTGCGCCATGGATGTGCACCTCACGCGGCGCCTGGCCCTTGATCTGCGCCGAAAGCTCGAGGCACTGGGCGAGCGACTCCCAGCGCTGCTGGATGCGGTGGAACTACCACTGGAACCGGTGCTGGCCGTGATGGAAGCCGCCGGGATCCGCATCGATGTGCCCTATCTCAAGGGACTTTCAACTGAGCTAGGCACCACCCTAGAGCGGCTGGAATCAGACGCGCAGGCCGCGGCCGGCACCAGCTTCAACCTCGCCTCTCCAAAACAATTGGGGGAGGTGCTGTTCAACACCCTCGGCCTCAACCGCAAGAAATCACGCCGCACCAAAACCGGCTGGAGCACGGATGCCACCGTGTTGGAAAAACTGGAAGGCGACCACCCTGTGGTGCCGCTGCTGCTGGAGCACCGGGTGCTGAGCAAGCTCAAGAGCACCTATGTGGAAGCACTCCCCCAACTGGTGGAAGCGGAAACCGGCCGGGTGCACACCGACTTCAACCAAGCGGTCACCGCAACGGGGCGTCTCAGCAGCAGCAACCCCAACCTGCAAAACATCCCGGTGCGCACGGAATTCTCACGACGCATTCGCAAAGCGTTCCTTCCCCAAGAGGGTTGGCAGCTGCTGAGCGCTGACTATTCCCAGATCGAGCTACGCATCCTCACCCACCTGTCCGGTGAAGAAGTGCTGCAAGAGGCTTATCGCCAGGGTGACGACGTCCACGCCCTCACGGCACGGCTGCTGCTTGAACAAGACGAGGTGAGTGCCGATGAACGCCGCCTGGGCAAAACGATCAACTTCGGGGTGATCTACGGCATGGGTGCTCAGCGCTTTGCGCGTGAAACCGGCGTCAGCCAAGCGGAAGCCAAGGAGTTCCTCGCCAAATACAAACAGCGCTACCCGAAGGTGTTCGCCTTTCTGGAGCTGCAGGAGCGCTTGGCCCTCAGCCGCGGCTATGTGGAAACGATCCTGGGCCGGCGACGTCCGTTCCACTTCGATCGCAACGGCCTGGGCCGCCTCCTCGGCAAAGACCCGCTGGAGATCGACCTGGATGTCGCCCGGCGCGGAGGCATGGAAGCCCAGCAGCTCAGGGCCGCCGCCAATGCTCCGATCCAAGGATCGAGCGCCGACATCATCAAATTGGCGATGGTGCAGCTCCACAATGCCCTTGAACAGCAAGGGCTACCGGCGCGGCTCCTGCTGCAGGTGCACGATGAACTGGTGTTGGAAGTGGACCCTTCCGTGATGGAGCCCGTGCGTGAGCTCGTGGTGAACACCATGGAAAACGCCCTGAAGCTGAGCGTGCCCCTGGTGGTGGAAACCGGCTCTGGAAGCAACTGGATGGAAGCGAAGTAAGGGGGCTTCGCCGTAACCTCGCGGGAAGCGCTTGATCACCCCTGTGTCCCTGCGGTTCACCAACACCCTCACCAACCGTGCGGAAGCGTTCGAGCCTCTCGAACCTGGGAAGGCCACGATTTATTGCTGCGGTGTCACGGTTTATGACCTCTGCCACCTGGGCCATGCCCGCAGCTACATCAATTGGGATGTCTTGCGTCGCTACCTGATCTGGCGCGGCTATGACGTGACCTACATCCAGAATTACACCGATATCGACGACAAAATCCTCAACCGGGCGACTGAGGAAGGCAGCTCGATGGAAGCGGTGAGCGCACGCAATATTGAAGCGTTCGAAATCGATATGGGTCGACTCAATATCCTTCCGGCCGACCGTATGCCAAGGGCCACGGGTTGTATCGATGGCATCCAGCAATTGATTCGTGACCTCGAAGCCAAAGATGCTGCCTATAGCGCCGATGGCGATGTTTATTTCGACATTTCCAAGGCCAAAAATTACGGCAAGCTCAGTGGCCGTGATCCCAACGAACAGCAACAGGGAGCCAGTGGCCGCATCGCTGATGGGGAGGAGAGTCGGAAGCGTCACCCCTTCGATTTCGCCCTTTGGAAAGGTGCAAAGCAAGGCGAACCCAGCTGGGACTCACCTTGGGGACCAGGACGTCCGGGCTGGCACATCGAGTGCTCGGCCATGGTGCGTCAGGAGCTCGGCCTCACCATCGACATTCACCTCGGCGGCGGTGATTTGGTGTTCCCACATCATGAAAACGAGATCGCCCAATCGGAAACCGCCAATGGCACAACCCTGGCGAAATTATGGATGCACAACGGCATGGTCAATGTCGGTGGCACCAAGATGTCGAAATCCCTGGGCAATTTCACCACAATCCGCGCCCTGCTCGACAGCGGCGTGTCGGCCATGACCTTGCGTCTATTTGTGCTTCAGGCGCATTACCGCAAGCCTCTGGATTTCACCGCTGACGCCCTTGAGGCCGCCACCACCGGTTGGAAAGGGCTCAACGCCGCCCTTGGCCTCGGGCGCCTGCATGCCCAGGCCCTGGGGTGGCCGGATGCCCCCACCCTCGATGCCAGCGCCCAGAAGGAAGAGGTGGCAGCCAACGGCGATCTAGCCAAGGCAAAGGAGCGGTTCATCGCGGCCATGGACGATGACCTCAACAGCTCGGGAGCTTTGGCGGTGCTGTTCGATTTGGCCCGCCCCCTGCGCGGTTTGGCCAACCGCCTCGACAGGGGCGATCAGCCAGAGCAAGCTCCCGCCGACCTGGAGGTGTTGCAGCAGCGCTGGACGTTGCTGAGGGAATTGGCTGCGGTGATCGGTCTGCGCGAAGAGCAGCAACCACCAGAGGCAGCACGACACGGTGCTGATGATGCAGCGATTGATGCGGCGATCGCCGCCCGCAAGGCGGCCAAGGCCGCCAAAAACTTCGCTGAAGCAGACCGCATCCGCGCTGAACTCACCGCCTTGGGCATCGAACTGATCGACAAACCCGGTGGTGTGACGGAATGGCGCAAGGTTTAAACCAGGCAGACTGCAGGGCCCTCTGTCCCTAACGCATGCTCTGGCTCAAGCGCCTCAACTTCATCGAAACAGCGAAGCTCGAGATGGAGCTGATGAAAGCCTTCGAAGCAGGCGAAGATCTGGATGCCAAGGTGGCTGAACAGGCAGCCTTGGCTGAAACCGGTGATCCCGAACAGGCCTGGAAACTGGCCATCTGGCAGAAGATGTTGATCAGGATTCGCAAGATGCAAACGCTGATGCAACACCAACCCAACCCAAAGCGCTGAGCCTCCGAGGTGCAGCCTCCAAGACTCACCCCTGAATGAGATCGACCAAGCTGACCAACAGTCCAATCGCGACAACCAGCGGGGAGACCCAGCGCAGCACCACAAGAAGCAAGCGTCGGACCAGGGGAGAGGTGCCGGAGTCGGCGAGATCCTGATCGAAACGTCCCGGCACCACCCAACCCAGCAGCAGGGCGAGCATCAGTCCGCCGAGCATCAAAAGCAACCCTCCAAACACGGCATCCATCCAGCCGAGCACATCCGTGGATGTCGCTGCAGGTAAACCGGCGACAAAAAACACCGCCGTGGAAACCCACACGGCCCGGGATCGACTCCAGCCAAAGCGATCAATCAGACACGCCACCGGAACCTCAAGCAAGGAAACAGCGGAGGTGATGGCTGCGATCAGAGCCAGACCAAAAAACAGAACGGCCACCACTTGCCCTGTGGCGCCTAGGGAAGCAAGACCCGTAGGCAAGGCAATGAAGATGGCACCGAGTGTCGAACTGCTGATCACATCCTGCAATCCGAAACTCATCACCACAGGGAAGGTGACCATGCCGGCGAGGATGCCGACGGCTGTGTCCATACCCACCACAGCGATTGCTTCACGGGGGAGAGCATCGTTTCTGCCGAGATAGGCGGAGTAGGCCAGGATGCAACCGATCCCAGTGCCAATCGAGAAAAAGGCCTGATTGAAGGCATAACGGATCGTGGTGGGGTCGGTGAGCTGGGTGCTATCCCAGCGCAACAGAAAGGTGCGGTAACCCGCGCCTGCTTGATCTAAACCGGAAGCCCAAATCGCCAGGCCAATCAGCAGCACAAACAGAAGGGGCAAACCCCAGCGGGAGAGTCGTTCGATACCGGAACGAACTCCAGCGGCGACCACCGCGGCCGTGGCCACAAGACTCAACAGCTGACCGAGCAGAGCGGACCGCCCGCCGCTGAGGGCGGCAAAGAAGGTTTCCGCCTCCTTGATATCGCTGGGCAGACCTTGGCCCATCGTTTGAACCAAGGTGGCGCCAGTCCAGCCCATTAACACCGCATAGAAGGCCAGAATTCCGCAGGAAGCCGCGATGAACAGCCATCCAAGCGGCTGCCAGCGTTGACCAGCAGCTGTGACCGGCGCCATCAACGGGCTGTGGCCAGTGCTGCGGCCCAGCACCATCTCCGCCACCAACACCGGTAAACACACCACCAGCACAATGAGCACGTAGAGCAGCAGAAACGCGCCGCCACCGCCTTCGGACGCCCGATAGGCGAAACCCCAGAGATTTCCAAGCCCCACGGCACTGCCGGCGGCCGCCAGCACAAAGCCAAGACCTGAGCGCCACTGCTCCTTCACCGCCATCCGCCTTGGAATCCGTTGACTTGAGCGAAGTTTGCCAGGGTTCGGCATGGGAAGCTGGGTGCAACTGCTGAATCGACGTGAAAGCCATCAGCGTGCTGGGCTCCACGGGCTCGATCGGCACTCAAACTCTGGAGATCGCCCAGGAGTTCCCCGGTCAGTTCCGAGTGGTCGCCCTGACGGCAGGCCGCAATCTGGCCCTGCTGGTGGAGCAGATCCAGGAACACCGCCCTGAGGTCGTTGCTCTCGCCGACACAGCTCTACTGCCCGAACTGAAAGAGAGACTGCAGGCAGCAGGTGTGTCCTCGGAGGCGATGCCCCAGCTGGTGGGCGGTCCGGATGGCTTGAATGTGGCGGCGTCTTGGGCCAGTGCCGACCTCGTGGTCACTGGGATCGTGGGTTGCGCTGGCCTCTTGCCCACCTTGGCGGCCATCCGCGCTGGCAAGGATCTGGCCTTAGCCAACAAGGAAACGCTGATCGCCGCCGGACCGGTGGTGCTGCCAGAACTGCAGAAAAGCGGCAGCCGACTGCTTCCCGCCGATTCCGAGCACTCCGCCATTTTCCAGTGTCTGCAGGGCACCCCTTGGGCTGACAATGCCCGACTCTCCACGGGTGTTCCGACTCCAGGGCTGCGGCGCATCCAACTCACCGCCTCGGGTGGAGCCTTCCGCGATTGGAAAGCGGCAGATCTCGAGAAAGCCACGGTCGCCGATGCCACCTCCCATCCCAACTGGAGCATGGGGCGCAAGATCACCGTCGACTCCGCCTCCTTGATGAACAAGGGCTTAGAGGTGATCGAAGCCCACTATCTCTTTGGGCTGGATTATGACCACATCGAGATCGTGATCCACCCCCAATCGATCATCCACTCCATGGTCGAGCTGGCGGATTCATCGGTGCTCGCCCAGCTGGGCTGGCCTGACATGAAGCTGCCGATCCTTTATTGCCTCAGCTGGCCTTCACGCCTGGAGACGCCTTGGCGGCGGCTGGATCTCACCGAAGTCGGACAGCTCACCTTCCGCAAACCCGACCCCGCCAAATACCCCTGCATGGCACTGGCCTATGCAGCCGGTCGCGCCGGTGGCACCATGCCGGCTGTGATGAATGCCGCCAATGAAGAGGCGGTCGCCCAGTTCCTGGAGGACAAAATCCACTTCCTCGATATCCCTGTTGTGATCGAAGCGGCCTGCGAACGCCATCAGGCCGAGTTGATCACTAATCCAAGCCTGGAGGATGTGCTTGCTGTGGATCAGTGGGCGCGTCGAACTGTCCATGACCAGGTTGACCGCGGCATCCGCAGGATCGCGATGACGGCGATCGCTGCCTGACGACCCACAATCACCGAAGACAACCCGCTGGTTGCTTTCGGTGGTTGCTTTCGGTGGACCCTGCCGGAAAACCTCAGGATGGCTCAGGGTTGAGGCATCTGTGCATCAACTCTGAAGCCATGCTGATCACCACAACCCCGACCATTGAGGGTCAATGCGTGCTCCATTACCGCGGGCTTGTGACAGGAGAAGTCATCATCGGCGCCAATATCGTCCGTGATTATCTGGCCAGCATCCGTGATGTGATCGGTGGACGATCCCGTGCCTACGAAGCATCGGTGGAGGAAGCACAACTGGCCGCCACCGCCGAAATGGAGTTGTCTGCGAAGGCGATGGGAGCCAATGCGGTGATCGGCGTTGATATGGATTATCAGGCCTTTGGGGCAAGGGGCATGATGCTGGTCTGCGTCAGCGGAACCGCTGTTGTGCTGGATGGCCAGATGCCCCAGCGTGAACTGCCGCCGATCGCGACCTGATCGGATCATTGAGGAGCGAAACCGTGCTGCCGCAGAACGAGACACCGCAACGGATCAGTCACCACCTATTGCTGTGTGCGACACCCACAAAGGCGAAGTGCTGCGATCCTGCGGAAGGCCTGAAAAGCTGGATTGTTCTGAAACGTCTCGTGCGAGGGCTGGGGCTCGAAAACGCACAGCGCCCAGAAGGGATCGTTTTACGAAGCAAAGTTGATTGCTTGAGGGTGTGCGAACGCGGACCCATCCTTGTGGTTTGGCCCGATGGCATTTGGTACGCAGGCGCAACAGCCGACAAGATTGAGCCCATTCTCCACAGCCATATCATCAACAATGAGCCAATTGAACAGTGGATTTATCAATCCACTCCATTCCAAGTCAACCAAAATCCAGGGCCCTAAAACTCTCCCATGCGACTCAAGATCGCAACGGTTAACGAAAGGCGTCACGCGCATATCCTAAGAAAATAGTCATCAATCCAAACCAAATAATCTTTGGCAAAAAAATAAAAGCCACGGACAGCCCAACGATCCACTAAAGTATTAACCAAATCTAAAGCGCCTTTCGGGGTGCTTTTTTTACGAGCCTTCATTTGGCATCGGTAACCACAGCGACCCCCACCGCTCGCCACTCAACAGCTGTTCTCAACAACAGCACTGCAACAACGACCTATCCGAGCAAGGCAGAACTTCTCAGCGCATTGCCGCCGGAGCTCACCCACTACAACCCAATCAAAGCGTGGGGCAGCTTGGCCATGTCGGTGGGCCTAACGCTTGGTGCCTTAAGCATCGGAACCCAAATCCCCCTCAGCCTCCAAGCCGCTCCCCTGTGGGTGCTGTACGGGATCATTTGCGGCAGCATCGCCATGGGCTGCTGGGTTTTAGCCCACGAATGCGGTCACAACGCATTTCACCCCAACCGTCGCATCGAGGGCGTTGTTGGATTCCTGCTCCACAGCGCACTGCTGGTGCCTTACTACAGCTGGGCGCGGAGCCACAGCGTGCACCACGCGCACTGCAATCACCTTGAGCAAGGAGAAACCCACGTCCCCCCCGGCTACATCGCTGCAGGGCCAAACCACCGAACAACTCAAAAGGACGCTGCACCCAACACTGTTTGGGGTTATTTCCCTGTTCAATCATTTGGTGATCGGCTGGCAGCTCTATTTGTTTCTCGGAGCCACTGGCGGAGAAGATTACGGTTTCCCCACCTCCCATGTCTGAAACGGCAAACCCTTTTCCAACGGCAAGCGACGCCTGTTCCCGCAATCATTTCGCCCATTGATGGTGCGTTCAAACCTCGGCCTACTGGCGATGATCGCCTTGCTGATCATCGCCGCCATGCAAACCTCACCGCTGCGTGTGCTGGGCGTGTATGGATTGCCATACCTGGTGATTAATTTGTGGCTCACCACTTACATCTTGCTGCAACACACCGACCAAACCATTCCTCATTTCTCCAATCAAACCTGGACTTGGGCTAAAGGGGCATTGCAAACGGTTGATCGCCCCTATGGCCCCATGCTCAACCTGCTGCACCACGGCATCGGATCGACCCATGTTTGCCACCACGTGAATTCCGCCATTCCTCACTACAACGCCTGGCGAGGCACCGCTTTACTCAGGCAACGCTTCCCTGAGTTGGTGCGCTATGACTCCACACCGATCCCGCAAGCGCTCTAGAGAATCGCAACCCAATGTGGCGGCGCTGTGTATCAAAATCCCCACGACCATGCCTATTACTATTAGTCATTAATTAGACATCAATTTGAGCCAATCCGTTTGAGCCAAACGGTGTGAAGCAGTGATGGCTTAATCGATGCCAACGCGTTCAATCTCTTGATTGAACCAGGCACAGGCCAAGCGATCAGACCAGCAGCCTTGAGGAAGACTGTCGCCGGGTCCATGGAAGCCGTTGTGACCTCCCTGGGCCGTCAACAACACCGCAATGCGACGTCGCGTTGCATGCCGTCCATCGGCAACCATGCTGTGTTGAAGTTGGATCGCTGAGGCTGCTGGCACCCAAGGGTCGTCGAGGGCCTGCAAGATCAGGGTTGGAGGGAGTGGCACCGATGCTGCCAGCAGACGCGGCAAGGGTGAGGCACCGGCGTAGTAGTGATCAACGGAGGAGAAACCCCAACGGGGCGCCGTGATCGCAGCGTCAAAGGCGCGGATCGAGCGGGGCGGGTTGTTGCGCAACTGCTGCTGCTCAAGCGCACTGGCTCCAAAGGGATCCGCCAAGGTCTGACGCACAAGGCGTTGCAACAGCCAGCGTTGATAGATGCGATTGCGAGGCCGTTCAATGGAGGCACTGCAGGCTGCCAAGTCGAGCGGGCTGCTGGCGCAGAACAAACCATCCAGCACCCCTGGGGATGCCAGGCACGCATTGAGCAGCATCGTGCCGCCAAGAGAGATCCCAGCGCCAAAAAGCGGAAGAGAACCGGGCGCCGAGGTTTCTGCCGCCAGCTGGGAGGCCAAGTCGCGAGCCCGCTCCAGCACGGGCAACAAGTCGCTGTTGCAAGAAGCAGCGTAGGTGCCACCAGCCAGATGACGACCGGGGTCTGCCCCGCGCAGATTCAGGCGCAACACCGCAAAGCCTGCGCCCTGCAAGCTGAGGGCCAAACGACGCAAGCCTTCACGGCGACTGGAACCCCCAAGTCCGTGCAGCAACACCACCAAGGCCTTCGGTGGTGCAGCCAAAGCTCCTGGATGGTCAAGCGGCCGATCGAGATAGGCCAACAACTCACCCGCCCCAGCCGCACCACTGGCCAAGGCGGGGACAGACACCTGGATGGGTGTGCCTCGATCGGGGGGGAGCGTCACGGGCCGCAGGGTGTCGCGCAGGGTCTGCAGGTCCCCCCCCAGCCAAGGCCAGCGCTGTTGGTAGACAGAAACCCCCAGCTGCTTCAACAGCCGGGGGTCATCAGCCACGCCTAACGCGTGCTTCATCACTGCTTCTAGCTCACTTCTTACCAACGCCGAGCTCCTTGAGCTCGCCGAGCAGATCACCAAGCACCTTCTTGGCATCACCAAACACCATGGAGGTGTTGGCAAGCTCAAACAAGTCGTTTTTGATGCCGGAGTAGCCAGCGCTCATGCCGCGCTTGACCACAAACACGGTGCGGGCCTGCTGCACATCGAGCACTGGCATGCCATACAGCGGCGATTGAGGATCATTCTTCGCCTGAGGGTTGACCACATCGTTGGCACCGAGCACCAACACCACATCGGTGGCGGGGAACTCAGGGTTGATCACATCCATCTCCTTGAGCTGCTCGTAGGGCACATCAGCCTCTGCCAGCAACACATTCATATGACCAGGCATCCGTCCGGCGACAGGGTGAATGGCGTAGGCCACGTCGATACCAGCAGCCTCCAGCGATCGGGTGACCTCCCGCAGGGTGTGCTGGGCCTGGGCAACCGCGAGGCCGTAGCCAGGAACGATCACCACCCGCTCGGCAGCCTCAAGGGTGAGGGCGCATTCTTCAACGCTGCAACTGGTGATGTTGGTGTAATCACCACCACCGCCACCCGAGGAAGCCGACGCACCCAAGGCACCCCCAAACAGCACCGACACCAGGGAGCGGTTCATGCCGTTGCACATCACCTGGGTGAGGATCAGACCGGCGGCACCCACCATGGCACCAGCCACGACCAGCAACTGGCTGCCCACCACGAAACCAGCGGCGGCGGCGGCCACACCGGAATAGCTATTCAACAGCGAAATCACCACAGGCATGTCGGCCCCACCGATCGGCAGAGTGACGCCGATACCGAGCACGCTGGAAGCGATCACCAGCAACCAGAGGCCCTGAAGGCTGGATCCACCGTTCGCCACCAACTCAATGGCAGCCGCCAAACAGGCCACCGCCAAGGCGATATTCACAAAATGGCGTGCCTTGCTCTGCATCCAAGCGGGCGTTGACAACCAGCCTTGAAGCTTGGCCATCGCCACAATCGAACCCGTGAAGGTGATCGCACCCACAAACACGGAGATCACGATCGACACAACAGCCACCAGACCGCTGGCCTCCAGCTCGGTGGGATAGAAGGCCGCCGCTAACGCCACCAGCAGCGATGACATGCCACCACAACCGTTGAAGAGGGCAACGGTCTCGGGCATCGAGGTCATCGGCACCCGCTGAGCGGTGAGGGCACCAAGCGCCCCACCCACAACGGTGCCGCCGATGATCCATGTCCAAGCCGCGGCACTAATGCCGGAGGTGCCGAGATAATGAACGAGGAGGCCGATCACGGCCAAGGCCATGGCCACGGCCGCCAATTGATTCGCGCCGCGGGCGGAACGAACTTTGGACAGACCCTTAATACCAAGCGCCAACAAGAGGATGGCAATGAGGTCGATGACGTACTGAAGGATGTCCATCAGCGGTTCTCCTTGCGGGCGGGCTTACGGCTGAACATGGCGAGCATGCGGTCGGTGACAAGGAAGCCGCCGATCACATTGAAGAGGGCAAAGCCCAACGACACAGAACCCAGCACCAGCAACGGGATGCTGCCGTTCGATTTGATGATGGCCGTCAGCGCTGCCAACACGGTGATGCCAGAGATGGCATTCGCACCACTCATCAAAGGGGTATGCAGGGTGGGAGGCACCTTGCCGATCAGTTCGAGCCCCAGGAGGCTGCCAAGCAGCAAAACCCAGAGGGCATTCACAAAGATTGAATCCATCAATTGGCTCCGGGAGTGAGAACGTCGCCGCGACGAATGCTGCCGTCCTGGGCGATCAGACAACCGGCAATGAGTTCATCGTCGGTGTCGAGAGTGAGCTGGCCATCTTTCAGGGTGGGCTCCAGCAGGGCCAGCAAGTTGCGGGCATACAGGGCACTGGCGTGGTTCGGCACCGTGCAGGGCAGGTCATTGGCGCCAATGAGCTTCACACCGTTGCGATCCACGGTCTGCGACGGCTTGGTGTCGGCGCAATTGCCACCCTGGGCCACGGCGAGATCAACCACAACGGCACCAGGACGCATGCGATCAAGCATGTCCTCACTGATCAAGCGGGGAGCTTGACGACCAGGCACCTGGGCGGTGCAGATCGCCACATCGGCTTCCGCAAGCTGATCAGACAGTTGCTGACGCTGCGCCGCAAGAAAGGCCTCAGAGGCTTGTTTGGCGTAGCCACCGGATTCAGCCGGTTTGTCCTCGAGCTCAGGGGGATCGATAAAACGAGCACCCAGGGATTCCACCTGCTCCTTCACCGCAGGGCGAATGTCGCTAACAAACACAACAGCACCGAGACGGCGGGCAGTGGCCACCGCCTGCAAACCGGCAACACCAGCACCAAGAATCACCACTTTGGCGGGTTGCACCGTCCCCGCTGCCGTCATCAGCATCGGGAAGTAACGGTCGAGGGCAGCAGAGGCCAACAACACCGACTTATAGCCAGCGACATTGGCCTGAGACGACAAGGCATCAGCGGATTGGGCTCGGCTGATGCGGGGCAACAACTCCAAAGCCATGGCCGAAAGGCCTCCGCGCTGCAGTGATGCAGCGAGCTCTTCATTGGCATAGGGCGACAACAAACCCACCACCAGGGCCCCTTGACGCAATCGGCCCAAGGTGACTGCAGAAGGAGGCTGCACACACAGGAGAAGGTCGGCCTGGCTCCAGGCCTGCAAATCACCCACCGCGACGAGCTCCGCCCCGGCATCGCTATAGGCGGAATCAACAAAGCCAGCACAAGCGCCGGCTCCGGATTCGATGGCCACCGAACAACCCAGGCCGATGAACTTCTTGACGGTTTCTGGGGATGCAGCGACGCGGGTTTCCGCCGTTGCTGTTTCTACAGGGATTAGAAGTCTGGGCAAAGTCATGACGCCGCCGACCCAAGCGAGATTACGAGGTCGCCTCGTCGCTTACCGGATCTTTCCTGAAGATTGCGTGGTATCACGCACCTGCTGGCTAAGCCGAAGGGATCCCCTCAGCAATCCCATGGGCCTCTCCGCGATCGAATGTCCTGACGGTGTCTGCCATAGCCACCATGGTGGCCATGCCGTGCAGCGCACCGCCATGGAAAGCGTGCTGCGCGATCACGGACGAGCCTGGTGCGAGCGCTTGGCCGAACGCATTTATGAGATGTCTGTGGACACCTACACCCAAACGGTGATGCCGAGCTTGCATGCAGCCGGCTGGCAACGCCGCCATCTCGACTGGGAGTTCAAACTGGCAGGTCAGGAATCAGAACCCGACCGCACGTTGGTGGACGGGATGATTAATGCCACGGAAAGCTTCCTGCGCAGCAGTGAGGTGCACCGTTTATTCATTCAAGAGCTGGTGCAAGGCACGCTGGAAGAAGCCAGCGACCAACATCTTCAACGCCAAGCGGTGCGTCATCTCATCGAGCAAGAACTGCTCACCATGCTCTGCGAGCAAAAAGACGATCTTCTGGATCGCTGTGCCGCGCAGCTCTTAGGCAACGCAGAAGGAAAATTCGATCTTGCCCGGGCGGCAGCGAGTGAAGGATTGGATGAGGTGGAACGGCTGCTCGCCAACCACGCCGAAGCCCTCTAGCCAGCAGAGCCTCAGAACAAGGGGGTGACTTCCTGCTCCAGCCCTTGCGCCAGCCGGTCGCGCCCCTGATGCCGGAGCAGACGAGCCCGGAGAATGAGCGGATCAATGTCGCAATCCGCATGCCAGCACATCTCCAGCAGCTGCCGCTGCTGGGGACTGGAGCCAGGGGTGCGGTAACGACGGGCCATGACGTGAATGGATTGATCCCGTGGGCTGATGGCCGGAATTTAGGGATGCCGAACCGATTTGAAAAGGTTAGAAAGACTCATCTTGCGAACGAATCCCATCGCCGCCCCTCCCATCACCACACCATCGTTTGCTGTGGGGTCCGCTGCCGAGCCAGCAGGGATTCGGCCAAGGGTCTGGCAACAGCAACTGATTCAACTGCTGCGGCGGCGCTTGGCACCAAGCTCCACCAGCGGCCGCGATGTGCTGGTGCATGCAGGCCCTGGCGCTGGCAAAACCCTTGGCGCACTGCTGGGGTTTCAAGCCATGCAGCAGGAAGGACGCCTGCAGCACTTTGTGGTGTTGTGTCATCGCACCTCAATCCTGCGGCAATGGAGCACCGCGGCATCCCGTCTGGGCCTCCATTTACACGACTGGTCGGCGGGCCCCAACGACGCCAAAGCACTGGCTTCGGCCGATGGCTGGTTACTGACCTACCAAGCCGCAGGGTGCCAGGGTGGGCAGCTTCAACAAGCGCTGGCGAGCTGGGCCGGGGAACGGTGGCTAGCAATTGCTGATGAAGCCCACCACCTGGGGGTCGATCCCGATGAACCGGATGGACCGATCTGGGGACGCACCTTTCTCGAGCTCAGCCAAGGCTGTCGCCTGCGGCTTGGGCTCACAGGCACCCCTTTTCGGGCCGACAACCTGGCGTTTTGCGCCGCCCGGCGCGTGCGGGTGGAACAACAGGGCGAACTGGTGGAGCAAATCAGCCCAGACCTGTGCGTGGAGCCTCGAGACCTGATCGCCGCAGGGGATGTGCGCCCCTTGGAATTCCGATTCCAAGACGGATGGGTGGAACACAGCCGTGAGGGCAACCCCGACCGGGATGTGTCACCGCTTTCGGCCGAACAACGGGAGAGCTGGCGCGCTCGCAATCTTCGCCGCGCCATTCGCCTATCGGATTCCAGCAGCATCGCGCAGAAGCTCCTGCTGCGCGCCCGCCACCAATTGAGCCAAGTGCGCGAAACGCATCCCCGTGCCGGAGGCCTCGTGATCGCCCGCGACATCGACCATGCCACGGCTATCGGCCGCATGCTGGAGGAGGAAGGCGACCGGGTGGATCTGGTCCATTCCCAAGACCCAGAAGCATCACAACGCCTCAGCCTCTTTGACGACGGATCCGCCGACTGGCTGGTGAGCATCGACATGTGTGCCGAAGGCTTCGATGCCCCCCGACTCCGGGTGGTGGCCTATCTCACCACGGTGGTGACCCGCAGCCGATTTGTGCAGGGGATCACCCGGGCCGTGCGCATGGGCAGCGACCGCACCGCCGTCGAAACAATCCCTCGAGACCCCTCATACATTTTTGCTCCGGCAGATCCCCTGCTGATGGGTTATGCCCGCAGCTGGTCATTTTCAGAGCCCTACCGCATCCGCAGCGAACAACCAACGGGTGCCAGCGATGCAACTGCAGGCAGCTGGCGTGGTCCCAGCCTGCCTCTGCAGGCGGTCAACGATGGAGCTGGTGCCGTAATCCGCGTGCGCACCCCAGAATTACCCCAGTTTTTGCAGCGATCACGACATCAGTCTGCGTAGAAAAATGCGACATTCGCCACAATTCAGGAGCAATTGGTCACCTCGACCTTGCAGCCTGGTCTCAACTGGGAGCAGATCATGGACGCAGCCAGGGAACGTCGGGTCAGTGTTGCGACCTGCTGGGCAAGCACCAGGATCGCAGTGCTCGACAGTGCTGAACGCTATGAAGACAGCTTCGCGATCAGCCAAGAATTTTGCCAATGGATCACGTGTATCGGTGAGGATCCTGAGCTGCTTGAGCAATCTGTGCTGATGGCACCGCGCATGCCCAGCAAACGTCCGCTGCTGGATTGCGACACCAGCGACAGCACCCTCGAAATTTGAAGGAGTCCACCAGCAGTCAACATTGGGTTTAGAGGTTGGGTACTGCCAGCGAGCAAGGCGAGACCCTAGGCTTAACTCATACCCAGTCCGCGTAAGTCATGACTGCTATTGAGCAGCCCGGAACCCTGTCCCCTGCTGGTGCTGGGGTTGAAAATCTGGTGATCATTGGCTCCGGCCCAGCGGGCTACACCGCTGCGATCTATGCCGCCCGGGCCAACCTCAACCCTCTTCTGATCACTGGATTCCAGCGAGGGGGCATCCCGGGTGGTCAACTGATGACCACCACCCATGTCGAGAATTTCCCGGGCTTCCCCGATGGCGTGCTCGGTCCGGATCTCATGGACCTGATGAAAGCGCAAGCAGAACGCTGGGGCACTCGCCTCGTGGAGGCTGACGCTGATGGCATTGACCTGACATCGCGTCCGTTTCGCATCGAAAGCGAAGGGCACACCATCAAGGCCCAAGCCGTGATTCTGGCCACAGGTGCCAGCGCCAACCGCTTGGGGCTGCCCAGTGAAGATCAGTTTTGGAGCCGAGGCATCAGCGCCTGCGCGATTTGCGATGGTGCCACGCCCCAGTTCCGCAATGCCGAACTCGCGGTGGTGGGTGGTGGAGATTCCGCCTGCGAGGAAGCGGTGTATCTCACGAAGTACGGCAGCCATGTGCACCTGCTGGTGCGCTCTGGGCAACTCAGAGCCAGCGCCGCCATGGCCGATCGCGTGCAGGCCAATCCCCAGATCACCGTGCACTGGAACACTGAGATCGTGGACGCCAACGGTGCCGATTGGCTCCACTCCCTAACGCTGCGCAACGCCACCAGCAACGAACAGAGCGAATTGGCCGTACGCGGTCTGTTTTATGCCATCGGCCACACCCCCAACACCGACCTGGTGCAAGGTCAGATCGAATGCGATGCCAAGGGTTATCTGGTCACGCAACCAGGGAGGCCAGAAACCTCCCTGGAGGGGGTGTATGCCGCCGGTGATGTGGCGGATGCTGAATGGCGTCAAGGCATCACCGCTGCTGGTAGTGGCTGCCAAGCGGCACTCGCGGCGGAACGCTGGCTGAGCCACCACAACTTGGCCCAGTTGGTGAGCCGCGATTCAGTGGAACCCCAGCAAGCGCAAACCCCCCAGGTGAGCGAAGCGGTCACTGCAACCACCTATGACCCTCACGCCCTGTGGCAAAAGGGCAGCTACGCCTTGCGCAAGCTGTATCACGACAGCGACAAGCCTTTGCTGGTGGTGTATTCATCACCCAGTTGCGGACCTTGCCATGTGCTGAAACCTCAACTCAAACGCTTGCTCAGCGAACTCGAAGGCCAAGCGCAAGGCATCGAGATCGACATCGAAGCCGAACAAGCGATTGCCGAGCAGGCGGGCGTGAATGGCACACCCACAGTGCAGCTCTTCCATGGCAAAGAGCTCAAACAACAATGGCGGGGCGTGAAACAACGCAGCGAATTCAAAGTGGCGATCGAGCAACTCCTGGCACCGGCTTAGCCACAACAAAACCGGCACCTCCATCAGAGGTGCCGGAATAAACCATTGACACAAACCCTTGATGAACCCGTTGTGCAACAACGACTGTTCAACGACGACGGGGACCGCCGGGACGATTGCCACCGGGACGTCCACCGGGAGCACCAGCGTTGCGTTCGCGATAGGTGATCCGTCCGCGGGTCAAGTCGTAGGGGCTGATCTCCACCAGCACCTTGTCACCGGCCAACAACTTGATGCGGAACTTGGTGAGCTTGCCAGCAGCACGGCAGAGGCACTGGTGACCTGCGGGCTGTTCAAGGGTCACGAGATAAAAGCCGTTCCCCTGTTCCTTTTCAATGACACCCGAGGTTTCGATCATGCGGGGCTGCTGGAATTCTCACTAATGAAAGTAGTTTAGGTGGCCACCTGCACTCCCGAGGGGAGGTGATTTGCCCCTATGGTCTCGATCGTCCTTGTAACTTCATGATTTTGCCTCCCCTCACCCTCGATTTAGGCCTGCTCTTGATCTCCATTGGGGTGGTGAATTTGTGGCGTGCACGCCAAAGCTCGATTTAGCCTTCACCGTCAGAGTTGTTTCCGATCCAGGATCAGCGCGACAAACGCCGTCAGGGTGGATGACGTCCGTGCCATTGCAACCGGTCAACACTGGACATTCCAAGTCCAGTGCACCAACTCTGTTGCTACACAAGCCCTACGGGGTGTTGAGTCAATTCACGCCGGAGATCGGAAGTCGCTGGGGATGTTTGGCCGATTGGGTTGCGATCCCCAACGTCTATGCCGCGGGACGGTTGGATGCCGATAGCGAGGGGTTGATGGTGCTCACCAGCAACGGTCGGCTTCAACAACGCCTCACGAATCCCCGTTTTGGCCACTGGCGCACCTACTGGGCCCAAGTGGAAGGAACGGCCACGGTCCACCAGCTGCAACAACTGGAGCAGGGTGTGGTGATTCAGGGGCAACGCACCATGCCCGCCAAAGCCAAGCCACTCGGATCCGAACTCAGCGCAGCGTTGCCAGCGCGGACCCCTCCCATTCGCTATCGGATCAACAGTCCCACGAGTTGGATCACCCTCTCTCTGCAGGAAGGTCGCAACCGTCAAGTGAGACGCATGACGGCTGCCGTGGGCCTCCCAACCCTTCGGTTGATTCGCACCACCATCGATCTAATGGATGGGGAGGCACCCCTCAGCCTGGAAGGCCTCAATCCAGGCCAATGGCGCCCCGTCAGCAGCGCAGAGCATCAACGGTTGATGCGCCTACTCAGCAGCAGGGCGACGCCGCAGCGGGAGAAGCGACCACGGCGCGACCGCCGGGGAGGGCGCCCACGAGGGTAACCGCACGGAATTCAATGCCTTCCACCACTTTCCAAGGCTGCTCTGAGCGATCGGCGTAGGCGACATCCTCAAAACCGAGGGCAGCAAAATCATCCAAAAAAGCCTGCTCCTCCCAAGCGCCACTGATACAACCGCTCCACAGCTCCGGATCCTGCTGAAGCGCAAGGGGAACGGGACGATCGCAGACGATATCACTGATGGCAACGCGGCCCCCCGGGCGAAGCACGCGGCGAATATTGGCCAGCAAGCGCACCCGCGCTGCGGGATTCACCAAATTGAGCACACAATTACTGAGGACCAAATCAACACTGGCGTCTGCAATCAAGGGAGCGCCATCAGGCCCCATGGCATCAAGAGCCTCAATGGCACCCTCCACAAAACGCACGTTGCTGTAACCGATGCGTTCAGCCACCACAGCAGCAGCCCCACGCGAAAGGGCCAACATGTCGGCATTGCGATCCACACCGATCACAGCCCCTTCAGCACCAACAACCTGGGCGCAGATGAAGGCGTTCTTGCCACTACCACTGCCCAGATCCAACACCGTGTCGCCCGAGGTCACCCAACGGGTGGGATCACCACAGCCGTAATCCCTCTCCACCACGTCATCGGGGATCACCTCCAACCATTGGGGATCAAAGGCGACTGGTGTGCACAGGCACGCTTCTTGCTCCAAAGCGGCAGCGCCATAACGGGCATCAACGGCCTCGGTTTGGTCGAGAGGAGCAGGAGAACTACAGCAACCACTCATCAAGGCAACTTGATCAAATTGGCCTTCATCTAAGCAGGGGAGTGCAGCACGTGTGGCGCTCACCCCAAAGCATCCTGCAGCTCCCGCACGGTTAGCCACTGGCCGTAGTAGTAGTTCGCTGTCGCCCTGCGGCTGGCGTCTTCAAGGCCATCAAACGCATCAAAACCAAGTGTGCGCCAGAGCTCATGGCCGCAAACTTTGGTGAGCTCAGCCTCTGCCTCGCGATTGAGGTTGTCGAGACGACGCTGCAAATTTTTCACTTGAACAACAGACATCGCAACCGACTCTTTCCAACACAAACCTCCCAACCCTACCCAACGGCAAGTACACCTGCACTACAGAGCAATCGATACCTCAGAAAGGAAGCTTTTTCTTGGCATCTTTATCGAGATCTGCCTCCATCGCGCGCAGACGTCTCAGGATCGTGTCGTAATACTCGCGAATGTAGGCCTCAAGCGTGGTGGTCTCGGATGGCTCAAGGCCAAAGGCGCGATAGCTCTCATCCATCGATGCGGTCAGCCCCTTGGATCCCCCCGTCACCTCCGCAAAGGCCAGGCGCTCAGCCACATTCACAGCGGGCTCAAAGAAATTGCAGACCCCTTGCATCGCCTGCATCATCGCGGGCGGTACGCGAAACACCCGCGCTGTCTTATCGCTATACAGCTCACACAACTGCACCACTTCTCCGGTATTCCAAGCCTTAGGACCCACCACAGGGAACGTGCGACGCACCGTTTCCGGGCGACTCAAAGCGGCCACCGCAAAGCGGGCCACATCCTGGGTGTTCATGTAGGAAATAGCGGAAGGGCTGCCACTCACCCACACCGTTTGACTTTCCAAAACAGGAATGGCGAACTGACCGATCACACCCTGCATGAACGCGGCACCTTGAAGGATTGTGTACTCCAGATCCGAGCTCTCAAGGAGCTTTTCACTGCAATACTTGATGTCCATCAGCGGCACCTGGCGATGCTGATCAGCAGCCAGGAGCGACAGAAACACAAAGCGCTTCACACCTGCGGCTTCACAGGCGCGGAAGAGATTGAGTTTGCCGTCCCAATCCGTCTGATAAACGCTGCGGGGATCATCCGGACGACTGGTCGCAGCGTCGATCACCGCATCAACCCCTTCAAGGGCATAGTCGAGGCTGGCTGGCTCTAACAGATCCCCTCGGGTCAGCTCACAGCCCCATTCCTGCAAAAACGATGCTTTGCGGGGGGTGCGCACCATGCAACGCACCTGATGGCCAGCATCCAAGGCTTGTCGGGCAATTTGCCGACCAAGCGTGCCCGTTGCTCCAACCACCAAAACCTGCATGGAGTCTGCCTTCGCAAGGGAAGGAGCCTAATTGGATGCCTCCCCGATTGCGGGAGGCTCAGGGGTTCAGTTGTCGCCCTGAAGCTTGAGCAGCATTGCGCCACCCGCCAAACCAACGGGAATCAGCACCCAGAAGATCGCAGCAGTTCCAAAAATCTCCGCGGCCATGGTGAAGGCAGTTCGTTGAACACCCATTTAACGATCCTCTTGGCCCAGATCGCGGCAACACTGCAACAAGCTGTCGAATGGAGCATCGGTACGGAGCTGTCCGGCCATCACACCGCTGACGCAAGCCTGATGACCCAATGCCTGCAGAGCCTGCACCAAACGATTGAGACGGGGTGGCCCTGGCAACTGCAAGCGATGGGCCAATTCCGCACTCGACCAGCAACACACCGGCAGACCCGGATCCGCCTGCAGGCGCTGCAACAAACGGCGACTGGGCAAAGCGAGGGTGGGCGAGGCAAGGGCCAGAAGCTCGGCAATCACCGCAGGAGCCTGCAAGGGACCCAACCAAAGCGGACCCGACACCGCCCAGCGCCCCTCGCCATCCCTGCACCCACAACTGGGCCAACCCCGCAAGCTGAGCAACGACTGATGGGCTTGAGCACCGCAGCGTTCACAACGAGCCAACAGCCCCAACTGGCGTGCTTCATGGGCCGCGACCCGATGGCGCAAGCGCACCGCCAGCCGAAAGGTGCGGCCATCGCTGAAACAAACCAGGGGCTCCAGCCCCCGACCCAGCATCCATGCCTCCCGTGCGAGAGCCGCTAACTGCAGGCGCAGGGCCAGATCCCAGCTGGCCGGATGCGCCCTTGCTGCAGCACCAAAACGACGCACCGCCGCAGCGCGGTCGTGGCCGGTGGGTGAACGGCCATCGGTACTGGCTAGCAGCAGCACCCCGTCAAAGGCCAGCACCTGCAGCACTGCCTGCAGGAGTGCATTGGGGCAACCAAACGCATCAAGATCGATCAGATCAAAGTGCTGCTTGTCGAGATAGGCCCGTCGCAGCAACACTTCCGCCGGCTCCTGCTGCAACTGCAAGGCCAGAGGCACGGCTTTTAAGGGCGCCAAATTGCGCCGCAACACGTCATCACGGCCCTGATCGGCATCATTCACCGTGAGGGTGACGGGTCCTGCGGGCCGAGCTCCAGGTCGTAGGGCTTCCAGTCCCCAACGCAAGGAACGAATACCGCAGCCAGCCATCAGATCCAACCAGCGGCAGGGTTGATCGCCCCGCCGCTGCAACTGCCAAGCCGCCAACAGCACCGAAAGATCGCGGGAGGGACGGGACTCCGGGCGAAAAAAACCGCCCCCCAGCTCCAGCTGAGCAGCACCTTCGCAATAGTGAGATGTGTGCTGGCTCAGAGACCTGTGGATGCAACCGCTCTCCAGACTGCCGTGCCGGCAGATGGGCCGCGCAGCGATTGGGGCGAGGCCTCCTTCTGGCAATGGCAGGGACTGCAAAGCCACTGGCGGGTACACGGCCCTAGCAACGGCACACCCTTGGTGCTCCTGCATGGCTTTGGTGCCAGCAGCGACCACTGGCGCCACAACGCAGCTCCGTTAGCGGCAGCGGGCTATCAGGTGTATGGCCTCGACTTGATCGGCTTTGGACGCTCAGCCCAGCCGGGACATCAACGCGGAAGGCCGATCGACAATCGCCTCTGGGGCCGCCAGGTGGTTGCCTTTCTTGAGCAGGTGGTGCAGGCCAGCACCGGGCGACCTGCTGTGCTGGTAGGCAATTCTCTCGGGGGGCTCACGGCCCTCACGGCTGCTGTGCTGCAGCCGGATCTTGTGGCCGCTGTCGCGGCAGCGCCGCTGCCAGATCCAGCCCTGCTGCAACCGATCCCACCGCGGCGTGCGCGGCTCTGGCGCCGCCTCCGCCGCCCAGCCGTTGTCGTCGCTTTGCGGCTTCTTCCCCTGGGGATGCTGGTGCCCTTGATCAGCCGCACCAGCTTGATCCGACTGGCTCTCCAAGGGGCCTACCACCGTCCAATCCATCACGACAGCGACTTGCATCAACTGATCGCCGCGCCGGCCCGACGACCCAGCGCGGCGCGGGCTCTGCGGGCCATGAGCATCGGCATGGCCCTGCGACCCCGGGGTGCAACAGCGCCAGCTCTGCTCGAACGGCTGGCCGCCTTACCCCACACCATTCCGCTGCTGCTGCTGTGGGGTCGTCAAGATCGTTTGGTGCCGCCCATGATTGGCAAAAAACTGCAGCAACAACACGCCTGGCTTGAGCTCCAGGTGATCAATGGGAGCGGCCATTGTCCCCACGATGAAACACCAGAGGTGTTTCATCAGACCCTCTTGAACTGGCTGGACCGTAACTTGGAAGCACACGTCCGCTGCTAACAAACGAGGGCATGAAGCACACCCTGTCCGTGCTGGTGGAGGATGAATCCGGCGCACTCAGCCGCATCGCCGGCTTGTTTGCCCGTCGTGGTTTCAACATCGACAGCCTGGCCGTTGGGCCCGCTGAAGCTGATGGACGCTCCCGCCTGACAATGGTGGTGGAGGGCGACCAGCACACTCTCCAGCAAATGACCAAACAGCTCGACAAGCTTGTCAATGTGCTGCAGGTGCTGGATCTATCCCAGATCCCTGCGGTGGAGCGCGAATTAATGCTGCTCAAGGTGGCAGCACCAGCTGAACAGCGCAGCGCTATCCTGGAGCTGGTGCAGGTGTTCCGCGCCAAGGTGGTGGATGTGGCCGACGATGCCCTCACCCTGGAGGTGGTGGGGGATCCCGGCAAATTGGTGGCCCTGGAGCGGCTGATGGCGCCCTACGGGATCCTAGAAATTGCCCGCACCGGCAAGGTGGCCCTGGAGCGGGCGTCTGGGGTGAATACGGAGCTGCTGAAAGCAGCGATCACGGGCGGGCGTGTGCCCGCCTGATCCGCTAAGTCGCTGGAGTGAGCACCTCAGCTGTGTTGATGCGGTCATCAGCCTGAATCGCATCAATCACCTCCATGCCCTTCACCACGCGACCAAACACGGCGTAGCGACCATCGAGCTCGGGCAAGGGCTTGAGGGCGATATAAAACTGGGCGCTGGCTGAGTCGGGATCTTGAGAACGTGCCATGGCCAAAGCACCACGATCATGGGCGAGCTGAATCTTGAGTAGATCGCTGGGGTTGGTGGTGACGCGGCTGTAGCGCGGTTCAGGTTCATTGCTGAACTTGACCTCCAGGGGAATCATCCGCGCTTGGCCATTGGCAGGATCCACAAAACTGCCCCTGCCGTAAGCCGACCTTGGGGTATTGGGCTCCTTGGATGCAGGATCACCGCCCTGCACCACAAAGGGAACAGGTTCGCGGACAACGCGATGGAACACGGTGCCGTTGTAGACACCCCGACGTACGAGATCGAGGAAATTACCAGCCGTCACCGGGGCAGCATCCCCATCGAGTTCGAGGGTGACATCACCACGGCTGGTGCGCATCAACACCGTGGCCTGGCCCTGGAGGCAAGGGCTCGACACCTGAGCGCAACCAACGGCTGCAGACGCCTCATTGGGGCTGGAACAAGCAGCCAACAGCGGAAGGCAAAGCACAACGGTGAAGACGCCCTGCCAAAAGGAGCGGAGCAGTAAGCAGCGGCTCAACGACGAAAACGAATCTGAAGTCATCGTGATCAAAGTCCTTCCAGGTTGACGCCAAGAAAGTGGGCCAATTCAGCCCCGTCTTGCTCGAGCTGGGCCAGGGGAAGGGGTTCCCCAACGCGCGTGAGGGGCATATCCCGACGTCCTTGCACCCGCAGTGCAATGCGCCGACGCATGTTGAGACCATCGCGCACCTCCACTTTCACAGCCTTCACATCCTTCAAAGGAATTTCCACGTTGATGGGCTTTCGAAAACCACGGCGCGAGATCGTCACCAACCCGGCCGAGCGATCAAAACGATTCGTCCCAGAGCCCACATCAACCGCAATCACCCACCAGAGATAGGTGGCCAACAGGGCAGCGGCGAGGCTGTAAAGGCCCATCACCAAACCCTGGGGCACAAAAATCAACGCAGACGGTTGACCCAGGGGCAACAAATCGCGTCCGAGATAACTCGACAATGACGCCAAAAGAAAACCGATGCCACCGATGCTCACCATCAGAGCCACCAGCACATTGGAGAGGCGTCGGGAACCGAGCACCGGCTGTTCGAGCAAATCGGGCTGTTCGAGCAAATCGGCAGACATGAAGGGCCTTTGGAAGCGCCCATTGTGACCCCCAAGGGGAGACGGCTGACGAAGCTGTTGAACAAGGGCGATTTCAAACAACGGAAAAATCGAAAGAAACCCCAAAAAAACGTTTCGATACAACGGATTTCAGCTGATGCATCCCACCCCCGCGCACCCCACTGAAATTGTTAAGGTCGCCGGGTATCCCACAGCCTGCGGGCAACCGCACCGTTCACCCTCATGACGATCGCTGTAGGACGCGCGCCTCAGCGGGGATGGTTTGACGTCCTCGATGACTGGCTCAAGCGCGACCGCTTCGTTTTTGTCGGCTGGTCCGGCATTCTTCTCTTCCCAACGGCCTACCTGGCCATCGGTGGTTGGCTCACCGGCACCACCTTTGTCACCTCCTGGTACACCCACGGCATTGCCTCCTCGTACCTCGAAGGTTGCAACTTCCTCACCGCAGCTGTGTCCACCCCCGCTGATGCGATGGGTCACAGCCTCCTTTTGCTTTGGGGCCCCGAGGCTCAAGGTGATTTCGTGCGCTGGTGTCAG
>JBMHDE010000048.1:0-27359 GCA_049889555.1 Synechococcus sp.
GCCCGCAGCGACTGCGCTTTGAACTGGAATATGCGCTTGAGCGGGGCAGCACCGCCAACAGCTTCCTGTTTTCCGCAGGCCCGGATGCCCAGGGTGAGCCACAACCTGCCGTGTGTGTGCATCCACCCGGTGCGGCCTACGCCGATGTGTTTCTGCCCTCCCTGGCCGCGGCCCTGCCAGCGGACTGCCATGAACTGCTGGTGGTGGTGGGCCATGTGAACCCCAACCGGGTTGCCTTGCTACGCAGCCTGGCGGAGGTTTACCCCCAGCTGACCCTGATCTGTTCCAACCCTGGAGCCAAGCTGCTGCAGGAGCTTTGGCAGCAACGCAAACCACTGCCACCTGGCGAAGCCGACACCAGACCGCCACTGCCGGCCTTGCCATCGCTGCGGGTGATTCGCCAGGAACAAACCATGGCGCTGAGTCATGGCCACAGCCTCCAGCTGCTGCCGGCGCCAACCCCCCGCTGGCCAGGCGGACTGCTCGCCTTTGAAGAGCAAGAGGGCCTGTTGATGAGCGACAAGCTGTTCTCCGCCCACGTCTGCACAGCGGACTGGGCAGAAGCCAACCGCAACGCCACGGAAGAGGAACGCCGCCACTTCTACGACTCCTTGATGGCACCGATGGCCACGCAGGTGGATGCCGTCGTGGAACGCCTGGAAGAACTCGACATTCGCACCATCGCTCCCGGCCATGGCCCGGCGATTGAGGCGAGCTGGCGCAGCCTGCTCAGCGATTACCGCCGCTGGGGCGAAGGCCAGCAGAAGGCAGCCCTCAATGTGGCACTGTTATTTGCGAGTGCCTACGGCAACACTGCTGCCATCGCTGATGCCCTAGCCCGCGGCGTGAGCCGCACGGGCGTGCGGGTCACCAGCCTCAACTGTGAATTCACCCCAGCGGATGAATTGGTGACGGCCATTCGTTCAGCCGATGCCATCTTGATTGGCTCCCCCACCCTGGGAGGCCATGCCCCAACGCCGATCGTGTCGGCCCTCGGCACTGTGCTGGCAGAAGGCGACCGCAGCAAACCCGTGGGAGTCTTCGGCAGCTTCGGCTGGAGCGGAGAAGCCCTCGATTTGCTGGAAAACAAACTGAGGAACGGCGGCTTCCGCTTTGGTTTCGATCCAATTCGCATCAAATTCAGCCCTGATGCCGCCACCGTGCGCACCCTGGAGGAAACCGGCACCGGCTTCGCCCGTGATCTCCAACGGGAGCAACGCAAACAGCAACGACGCAGCGCCGGTGGACTGAGCGAAAGCCGCAGCGATCCGGCCGTGCTGGCCTTGGGGCGTGTGGTGGGCTCCCTGTGCGTGCTCACGGCCCGAAAAGGCCAAGGTGAGGCAGTCCAGACCGGGGCCATGGTGGCGAGCTGGGTGAGCCAGGCGAGCTTTAGTCCCCCCGGGCTAACGGTGGCGGTGGCCAAAGATCGTGCCGTGGAAGCTCTGCTGCACAAAGGCGATCGCTTCGCGCTCAATGTGCTGGCGGAAGGACGGGAAACCGGGCCGATGAAACAGTTCTTGCAACCCTTCGCCCCAGGAGCAGACCGATTTGCAGGCCTTGCGCTGGAGAACAGCCCCAACGACCAGCCTCTCCTACCGGATGCGCTCGCCTGGCTCGATGGCGAGGTGAAACAGCGGATGGAATGCGGCGACCACTGGCTGATCTATGCGGAAGTGAGCCATGGCGGCCTGGTGGATAGCGAGGGAACCACTGCCGTGCACCGTCGCCGCAGCGGCGCGAATTACTAGGGCGCGATCCATCAAAGGGAGCGCCCAACACCTGCACTTCCGCTCTAACTCATACTCGTTGCGACTTTGAGCTAACGTGGAGACATTGCTTGCCAAGTCCATGGATCTTTCCAAGCCCACAACCCACACCAACCTCGAAGCAGCGTTTGGCGGCGAAAGCATGGCCAACCGCAAATACCTGTTTTTTGCGGACGTTGCCAAGAAACTCGGCCACAGCGCCCTGGCCAAGCTGTTCCGCGACACCGCCGCCCAAGAAACCGAACACGCCTTCGCCCACTTCCGCTTACTCCATCCCGAACTGGTGGTCGACGACCCCGCCAGCCTCAGCGAAGCCGACAAGCAGGCCCTACTCAGCCGTTGCCTGGAACTGGCAATCGAAGGTGAAACCTATGAATTCACCACGATGTATCCGGAGTTCGCGGCCCAGGCCCGCAACGACCGCGATGGTGATGCCGAGGTAGAGTTCAACGAGCAGATCGATGAATCCAAGCAGCATGCGGGCATCTTCCGCACGGCTGCCAAAAACTTCGGCCTGCTGGCTCCGGTTGAACAGCACCATGCCGAGCGCTATGGCGTCGCTCTTGCAGCCCTGCAGGGCAAAGGCACCGCCGGGGAAGCAGCAGAGCCCGTGCCGGGCCAGTGGATCTGCAAGGTTTGCTCAATGATCTATGACCCAGCAGAAGGCGACCCCGATTCCGGCATTGCCCCCGGCACCCCATTTGAGGCAATCCCTGATGATTGGAGCTGCCCGATCTGTGGTGCCCGCAAGGCCAGCTTTGTGCCCTACCGAGAAGCCGAGCTCCAAACCGCCTGATCGACGCCAGGCCGTGCAGACTCATCGAACGCCTCTTGCACGGCCCCTGCCATGTCCGCTCCCACTCCGGATCTGTTGATGATCGCCGCGAGCAACGGCGAAAACCTCCAGCTTGCCCAGCGCTTTGCGTCCCAGACCCGTGCCCTTGGCCACACAGCGGAGGTGCTAGACCTCACCAACCTCAACCTGCCCCTGTTCACGCCTCGCACGCAAGCGCAAGGAACGCCTGACGCCATCGCCCCTCTGGAGCAGCAACTGATGGCTGCCCCCCGCTGGGTGATCTGTGCACCGGAATACAACGGCTCAATTCCGCCGTCCCTCACCAATGCCATCGCCTGGCTGTCAGTGCAAGGGCACGACTTCCGTGCGCTGTTTAACGGCAGACCCGTGGCCATGGCCACATTTTCCGGAGGCGGCGGCATGGAACTGCTGATGTCGCTGCGCATCCAACTCACCCATTTGGGTGCCCAAGTGGTGGGACGCCAACTGCTCAGCAATCACGCCAAACCGGCTCAAGACGAGAGCATTCACGACTTGCTGCAACGCCTGCTGCAAATGCATCCCCTCAACCTCTGAGCCCAGCAGGCAAGGCGACCCACCCTTCCACTCCATTCCCCCGACCGCTCCTGTGCACACACGGTCCCTGCTGCTGCGCCCTGCCAGCGAACGCTTCCACAGCCAACAGCCGTGGCTGGACTCATGGCACAGCTTTTCATTTGCTGGTCATCACCACCCCGACTGGATGGGCTTCGGGCCGTTGCGGGTGATCAATGACGACACCATTGCACCTGGCAAGGGCTTCGGGATGCACCCTCACCGCGACATGGACATCATCACCGTGATGGTGGAGGGACAACTCAACCACCGTGACTCCCTCGGCAACAGCGGAAGTCTTCAAGCTGGGGATGTGCAACGGATGACCGCCGGCAGCGGCATCGTGCATAGCGAAATCAACGGCGGCACCATCCCCTGCCGCCTGCTGCAAATCTGGCTCGCACCGACAGAAGCCAACCTGGCGCCGAGCTACGACCAACGCAGCGTGCGGTTGGACCCGCAGTGGACGCCGCTGATTGCACCGGATCAAGCAGGAGTGATGGCCATCACCAGACCGGTGCGGCTTTGGCGCGCCCAACCCCGCAAAGGCCAGACCCTCCAGTGGCCAGCGAAGGTCCCACCCGTGGGATGGTTGCAAGTGATCGGTGGTCAACTCAACCTGGGCAGCGAACACGCCGACAACACGCTGCTGCATCGGGGGGATGGTGTGGGATTCCGCAACTCAGACGCAATCCACAGCCTCACGAGCCAAAGTGAAAGGAGTGATGTTCTGCTCTTTGGCCTGGCTTAATCAGAGATCTGGCCAGTCACCGCAATCGGCCCAGCATTTCAGAAGCAAGCGCAAAAACGCCACACAACAGCGGCGCGACAACTCCCCAAGACGTGCTCAAGCGCTAGCGCAACGCTGCGTTCAGGCCGCTTGAGGGGGAGGGGTCGGTGAACCCTGGATTTGCAAAGGCAAAATCAACGTGGCCCAATGTTGCGGGTGATCAGGACGCTGCCGACGGGCCTGCCGAACACCGAAAGGCACACGCACCACATTGGTGCCCTCCATCCGCAACGTATGGCCACGTTGCCATGCGGACTCCAAACAATCGGGCAATGCCGGCGGCGTGGATTGAATAGTCATAGCCCTCCCTGCGATGAATAGACGTCGAACAGTGTGGGAACACTTGTCGAGCGCCAGATGAAACCGAAAGATGTTTTCCTGATTTCGGTGAAAATTTAACCAGCTGAGGCCAGCTCCGCCAGCTCAGTCACCGAAGGACAGGTGCACACCAGATTGCGATCGCCATAAGCGTTATCAATCCGGGCCACATGGGGCCAGAATTTTGCCTCCCGCTGACCCGCCAGAGGAAAAGCAGCCTCACCTCGGCCATAGGGACGATCCCAGTGATCAGCCGTCACCGCGGCCAGGGTATGCGGAGCCCGTTTGAGGGGATTATTGATCGGGTCACTCTCACCCGATTCAATCGCTGCCACCTCTGCCCGGATGGCAATCATGGCGTCACAGAAACGATCCAATTCCGCCAAGCCTTCACTTTCTGTGGGCTCCACCATCACGGTGCCCGCCACAGGCCAACTGACGGTCGGCGCATGGAAGCCGTAATCCATCAACCGTTTGGCGATGTCGTCGACCTCCACGGCCGCAGTGCGTTTCAGACCACGCAAATCGAGGATGCATTCATGGGCAACGAGCCCCCCCTCCCCTCGAAACAGCACAGGGAAATGGGCATCCAGGCGATGGGCCAGGTAATTCGCCGACAACAGGGCAACCGCCGTGGCCTGACGGAGGCCATGGGGACCCATCAAACGCAAATACATCCAGCTGATCGGCAGGATGCCGGCACTGCCCCACGGTGCCGCTGACACCGCACTGATCGCCTGATCACCGCCGCAACGCACCAGGGGATGGCCAGGCAAAAACGGCATCAAATGGGCGGCCACACCGATCGGACCAACGCCAGGCCCGCCGCCGCCATGGGGAATGCAGAAGGTCTTGTGCAGGTTGAGATGGCAGACATCAGCCCCAAAGGCTCCAGGCCGGCAAAGCCCCACTTGCGCGTTGAGGTTGGCTCCATCGAGATACACCTGACCGCCATGGGCATGCACGCAATCGCAAATGTCCCGGATCCCTGGCTCAAACACCCCATGGGTGGAGGGGTATGTCACCATCAGCGCCGCCAGATGGTCGGCGTGCTGCTCAGCCTTGGCGCTCAGATCCGCCAGATCAACATTGCCCTGCTCATCACAGGCCACTGCCACCACCCGCAGACCTGCCATCACGGCGCTGGCGGGGTTGGTGCCATGGGCACTCGTGGGAATCAAGCACACATCCCGATGGCCTTCCCCACGGGATTGATACCATGCACGAATCACCAGCAATCCGGCGTACTCCCCTTGGGAGCCGGCATTGGGCTGCAAGGACACCCCCGCAAAGCCGGTTAGGGCCGCCAGCCAGGTTTCCAGATCCTCCACCATCTGCCGCAAGCCAGCCAGCTGCTCGATGGGAGCAAACGGATGCAGGGCCGCAAAACCATGCCAACTCACCGGGGCCAGTTCCGCTGCAGCATTCAGCTTCATCGTGCAGCTACCCAGCGGAATCATGCTGTGCACCAAAGACAAATCTCGACTCGCCAGCCGCTGGATGTAACGCAGTAGCTCCGTTTCACTGCGGTAGCGATGGAAGGCTGGCTGTTGTAGCCAGGGGGTTTGGCGCAAGGGCACACCGGGGAGCGCTTGCGCCAACGCTTCGCCGATGAGGTCCCCATCCACGACAGCGTCCTGGGGCGGCAAGGGAGCAACGCCAATGGCTGCGGCCAGGATGGCGAACAGGGTCTGCAGCTCGTTGTTGTCGCTGCATTCATCGAAGGTGATACCGAAGCCCTCGGCCTGCTCAGGGGTCGCACCATCGGGCAGCACCCGCAGGTTGTAGCCCTGCTCTGCAGCCAACCGATGCACGGCCGGAGCCTGAGGCCCCATCACATCCAGACCATCAAAACGGCATCGCTCTGGGCAGGAATAACCCAGCTGACGCAGCACTTCCTCCAACCTCTGGCGCAAGCCGACCATGCGCAGAGCGATCGCCTCAAGACCATCGGGGCCGTGATGCACGGCATAAAACGAAGCCATCACCGCCAACAACACTTGGGCGGTGCAAATGTTGCTGGTGGCTTTGTCGCGGCGGATGTGCTGCTCCCGGGTCTGCAGCGCCAAGCGCAGAGCAGGGTTGCCTTCGGCATCACGGGATTGGCCGACGATGCGACCAGGCACCTGGCGTTTGAACACCTCCCGGGTGGCAAAAAACGCTGCATGGGGGCCACCGGCCGCCATCGGCACACCAAAGCGCTGGGCACTCCCAACGGCGATATCAGCCCCCAGCTCACCCATCGGTGCCAACAACACCTGGGCGAAAGGATCAATCGCCACGGTGGCCAAGGCACCGTGGGCATGGGCCTGAGCGATCACTGGTTGGGGATCCCAGAGGCGTCCGCAGCGTCCAGGCAACTGCAACAGCACACCGAACACATCCGTGTCCCAGCGGAAGCATTCGGGTTCAGCCCGTTCCAACACCACACCAAGGGGCTCAGCGCGGGTCTGCAGCACCGCCCAAGTTTGGGGAAGGACTGCCGCATCCACCAAGAAACGCTTAGCCTCAGACCGCTTGCACACGGCCCGACTGAGGCCCATCGCCTCCGCCGCGGCGGTGGCCTCATCCAGGAGAGAGGCATTGGCGATCGGCAACCCGGTGAGCTCGCTAATCAGGGTCTGAAAATTGAGGAGAGCCTCTAAGCGACCCTGGGCGATCTCCGCTTGATACGGGGTGTAGGCGGTATACCAAGAAGGATTTTCAAGCACATGGCGCTGAATCAGCGCCGGAGTCGCAGTGCCGTGATATCCCAAACCAATCAAAGAGCGGCGCACCTTGTTGGAGGCACCGATCTGGCGCAACTCCGCCAACGCCTCCGCCTCACCGCAACCGAGGGGCATCGAGGCAACAGGAGGCGCGGCATCGACGATGGCGTCAGGCACCACCGCGCGCACAAACGTGTCGAGATCAGCGAAACCAAGGGCCTGCAGCATCCTCTGCTGATCGGCCGCATTCGGGCCGACATGGCGCTGCACAAAGGGCGAGAGCTGGGTGGCCGTCTCAGCAGACCGGGGGCGCTGTTCGAGCTGGCTCAAATCGCTCTCGCGGATGGCCCCAAATTTTAAAAAGAACCCTTCAGGCGGCGGCCACCTTGGCGGAATACATCGAAGACGCCATCAACTGTTGCAACTGGGTGGCGTCAGCCGGGCGCACGGCCAGCAGCCAACCCTGGCCATGGGGGTCGTTCTGCAACTCTTCCGGGCTGGCCAGCACTGACTCATTGCGCTCCACCACCTCACCACTCACCGGGGCATACATCTCCTCTACCGCCTTCACCGACTCAACGGTGCCGAAACTGCTGCCACGGTTCAAGCTGCTACCCACCTCAGGTAGATCCACAAACACAATGTCGCCCAGCTGATCAACCGCAAAAGCACTCAACCCGATCCGAACCAAATCACCCTGCAGATGGGCGTACTCATGGCTATCGGCGTAGCGGAACTGCTCAGGGAAATCAAAGGCCATGGGGCCGGGAGCTGGCGAACACCTCACCCAGTGTGGGGCAGATCCACCAGTCCTGCTGTGTGCAGAGCCGCCAGAGCGCGCACAAGGGCCAATTCCACATGGGCACGATGGGTGCCGCCCTGCACGTAAAGGTTGAACGGTGTCCTCAAGGGGGCATCGGCGGAGAACTCACTCGTGCTGCCATCGATGAATGTGCCGCCAGCCATCACCAAATCGCTGGCATAACCCGGCATCGCAGCGGGCACCGGATCGAGATAGGAGCCGATAGGGGAACAGGCCTGAAAGGCCCGACACACCACTTTGAGCGCCTCGGGATGGCCCAGCTGCACCGCTTGGATCAAATCGGAACGGGGATCACCAGCCTGGGGCTGCACAGGGAATCCCAGGCTGGCGAAGGTCTCGGCCACCAGATCGGCACCGATCAGCGACTCAGCCACCATTTGGGGTGACAGAAACAAACCCTGCAGCACCAAACGATGCAAATCGAAGCCGGTGCCCCCCGCGCTGCCAATACCGGGGGCCGTGAGCCGGCAGCAGGCCTGCTCCACCAGATCGGCCCGACCCGCCACGTAACCACCGCCGGGAGCGATGGTGCCACCCAGGTTTTTGATCAGCGACCCCGCCACCAGATCGGCGCCGACCGCAGGGGGTTCCTGGGCTTCCACCAACTCGCCGTAGCAGTTGTCGACAAAACAGACGCAATCGGGTTGGCGGGCATGGATGCGGGCACACAGCCGACCAATGGTCTCCACCGACAGGGATGGGCGCCAGCTGTAACCACAACTGCGCTGAATCAAAATCAACTGGCGAGGCACCGCCAGGGCGTCCTCCAGGGCGTCCTCATCCACGGCACCCGATGCTGTTAACGCCAATTCGTCGTAAGCAACCCCAAAGTCGGCGAGAGACCCCTGGCCTTCGCCCCGTAGTCCGATCACTTCTTCAAGGGTGTCGTATGGGCGACCGGTGATCGACAGCATCCGATCCCCCGGGCGGAGCACACCAAACAGGGCAGCGGCGATCGCATGGGTACCGCTGACGAACTGCAGCCGCACCGCCGCTTTCTCGGCACCAAGGACGCGAGCAAACACCCGATCCAAAACCTCCCGGCCCTGGTCGCCATGGCCGTAACCGGTGAGGGAAGCAAAGTGCTGAGTTCCCACCCTTTCAGCAGCAAAGGCCTCCAACACGCGCTCAAGCCGCGCAGCCACAGCCATGGTGCGGGCTTCTGTCTGGGGCGCCAGCCGCTCACGCGCCGCCGCCACCAAAGCACGGGCCCGTTCCTGCGCCTCCAGGGCATTGCTCTGCTGAAGAACCATGGTCAGCGCCTGAAATCCGTGCCGATCGCTACATCATGCTTCGCTCTCCTAACATTCACTTCTCCCGTCGACTGCGTTGGTGCTGCGTTGTTGCGCAGTGTTCAATCAAGTCCGGCCCGTGGAGATCTCCTTGGTTAGAACCGTTCCGGCTTCCACCACCTCCGAACGCGAGCTACGCATGCGCGCGGCGGTGATGGCCCCCCCGAGACGCACTGCCCCGTCAACAGCGCAAGTTGAAAGGCGGCACGACAGCGTTCATGGTGGCGATGCATGTGTTGGCCACGGTGGCCCTGCTGCCGCAGTTTTGAAGCTGGCAGGCGCTGGTGGCCTTGGCTGTTCTCTATTGGGTCACCGTTTTGGGTGTGACCTTGGGCCTGCACCGGCTGGTCTCGCACCGCAGCTTTGAAGTGCCCCGTTGGCTCGAACGGGTTCTGGTGGTGATGGGAACCCTGGCCTGCCAAAGCGGACCGATTGACTGGGTCGCCCTGCACCGCCACCACCACAAGTTTTCCGATCAACCCAACGACCACCACGACGCGGGGCGGGGGCTGTGGTGGAGCCACAGTGAATGGATGCTGCATGACATCCCAGCTCTCGAGCACAAGGAACGGTTTGGTGGCGATCTGCTCAGTGATCCGTTTTATGTGTGGCTGGATCGTTGGTTCCTGCTGCTGCAGATTCCCCTTGGGCTCGCGCTGTATTGGTATGGCAATGCCGCCCAGGTGCATGGAGGTGGCCTGGGACTGGTGCTCTGGGCCATTCCCTTGCGTCTAGTGGTGGTCGTTTATCACGTCACCTGGCTGGTGAACTCCGCCACCCACGCATTCGGATATCGCAATTTCGATTGCCCCGATTTGTCGCGTAACTGTTGGTGGGTGGCCGTGTTGTCGTTTGGTGAAGGGTGGCATAACAACCACCACGCTTTCCCGGCCAGCGCCCGCCATGGCCTGCGTTGGTTTGAAGTCGACATCACTTGGATGCACATCCGCGTGTTGCAGCGCCTCGGCCTCACCCGTCGTGTCCGCCAGGCCCGCTATCCAGCCTGAACGGGGCAACCCAATTCAAACGCTTTTAGCCCTGGGATGCGGTCGAAGTATCGACTGCCCTCAGGGCTTTCGCACGGCTGCGCAACAGGGCAAGAAAGCCCTCAGCACCATGGCGGCCCGAGCCACCAAGTGCCTGATGAGCAGCGAAGAGATCCAGCAACTCACCATCCAATTCCTCGGCGCTGTAATCCCGCATCCCGGCCATCACTGCGGCAAAACGCTCCCGACGCTGACTCTTGTTGACCGGATAGGCCTCCATCACGGCCCCACGACAAAGGCGCCAGCTGCGACCATCGCAAAATTGATCGGCAAGCGCCGCACTTAAAACGCTGGCCTCATCCGCATCGATCCGCCAATCGAACCCTGCTGGCAAAGCGGCCAAACCCACGAAGATCTCGAACAACGCGCCCGCGCCAAGGGGATCACCTGCTGCATTGACCAGAGAAGCATGGCCATCGGTGAGCACCTGCAACAACTCGGGGTGCACCTCCTGCAACCGCTCACGGATCGGATCCAAACCAGCCACAAGCACGGCATTGGCTTGACCAAGGGCAAGAAACACCTCCGGCCCAGGGGCCGCCAGTTTGCCGTTGCGCAGATTGGAGATCTGGGAATTGTGAACGCGCCCGAGATCGAGGGCTTCCGCCAGGGCCGGGAGCACCTTGTGAGACCAGCCGTTGCGCTCATGCCAAACGTGCACGAGGTGCGCCATCGCCCGACGCCCCTCCGCGAGGCGGTCCCGATATCCCTTGGTCACACAATCAGAGCCAGAACCAGCACCTGTCACCTGATACGAATCCTTATCGGATATAGTTTTTGAAAAGTAACCAGATCAGAGATGGCATCCAGCCTGATCACCGCGCCCTCCCCACCGAGCAGGCCAGTAGCCTCGCACAAGGCTTTGGCGCTTGCCACCCTCCTGCACCAGCCCCGCAAAGGGCACAAGGCCGTGCAGCCCGATCAGGCAAAGCGCTGGGGAACGATCGGATTCATGATCGCGATCCACGGCCTTTCCATCCTGGCCTTAATGCCCCAGTTCTGGAGCTGGCAAGCCGTCAGCGCGCTGATCATTCTCTATTGGGTCACGGCCTGCCTGGGGGTCACGATCGGCTACCACCGCCTCCTGTCACACCGCTCCTTCCGTGTTCCCACCTGGCTGGAGCGCTTCTTCGCGACCTGCGGCGCCCTGAGCTGCCAACACGGCCCGATCGATTGGGTGGGCCTGCATCGCCACCACCATAAATTTTCCGATACGGATGCTGATCATCACAACAGCCATCGCGGCTTCTGGTGGAGCCATATGGGTTGGATGTTCCAACCAATCCCAGCCATGCAGGCGGTGAACCGCCTCAGTGGCGACCTGGCCACGGACCCCTATTACCGCTGGCTGAACACCTACTTTTTGCTCTTGCAATTGCCCCTGGGGCTGCTGCTGTTCTGGATTGGCAGCGCCACAGGCGTCGGCGGCTGGGCCATGGTGCTTTGGGGCATACCCCTGCGCCTGGTGGTCGTTTATCACGTCACCTGGCTGGTGAACTCCGCCAGCCACTGCTGGGGCACGGTGGCCTACGACAGCGGCGACGCTTCCCGCAACAACAAATGGGTGGCCGCGCTGACCTTTGGCGAGGGATGGCACAACAACCACCACGCCTTCCCGCACTCAGCCCGCCATGGCCTCCAACCCGGTCAGATCGACCTCACCTGGCAACACATTCGCTTGATGCGAGCTCTAGGACTCGCCAGCCAAATCAGGCTGCCGGTCGCGTCGTAAAGTTGCCAGCTGCTCAATAGATGTCGTAAGGACCGTTCCCATGGCCAAGCGCGTACAAGTCGTTCTAAATGAGGACGTCCTCAGCCTCGGCCGGGACGGTGACCTCGTGGAAGTGGCCCCCGGCTATGCCCGCAACTTCCTGCTGCCTTTCGGTAAGGCCATGCCCGTCACCCCTGCGGTGATGAAGCAGGTTGAACACCGCCGCGCCAAGGAAGCCGAGCGTCAAGCTGCCCTCAAGCAGGAAGCCGTGGCGTTCCGCACCGCCCTCGACACCATTGGTCGCTTCACCGTGAAGAAGCAGACCGGGGATGAGAATGTGCTGTTCGGCACCGTGACCAACGGTGATGTGGCCGAAGCCATCGAAACTGCAACCAAGAAAGAGGTGGATCGTCGCGACATCACCGTGCCCGACATCCACCGCACTGGAAGCTACAAAGTCAGCGTCAAGTTGCACAGTGAAGTGACAGCTGAAATCAACTTGGAAGTGGTCAGCTACTGATCCCGTTTCACTTCGGCCTGACCCCAAGGCCGTCACAACCCACTCTGGTGCCTGCTCCAAGGTGCGCCAGAGTGGGTTTTCGCTTGTGACCAGCCAAAGCCCATGGTGACCGCCCCCTTTGCTGAATCTGGTGGCGAGTCTGCCGAAGCAGGGCAGCGGAAGGACTTGGGCAAAGGGCGTCAACGGGATGAGCCCAACTTTGAGGCCCTGCCCGATTCCGTGCCGCCCCAAAATCTGGAGGCCGAGGAGGCCGTGCTGGGCGGCATCCTGCTGGATCCCGACGCCATGGGCCGGATTGCCGACGTGCTGCGGCCGGAGGCCTTTTACCTCAATGCTCACCGGGAGATCTACCGCACTGCGGTGATGCTCCACAGCCAGGGCAAACCCACCGATCTCACAGCGATGACCGCCTGGCTGGCGGACACCGGGTCCTTGGACAAAGTCGGTGGCAGCACCCGCCTGATCGAACTCGTGGAGCGTGTGGCCTCAACAGCCTCCATCGAGCAAGTGGCCCGCCTGGTGATGGACAAGTTCCTGCGGCGCCAGCTGATCCGCTCGGGCAATGAAGTGATCCAACTGGGATTCGATCAGAGCCTGCCCATGGAGCAGGTGCTCGATCGAGCCGAGCAAACCATCTTTGCCATCAGCCAGGAAAAACCCACCCAAGGGCTGACGCCAACAGCGGAGATCCTGACCAGCACCTTCAATGAGATCGAAAGCCGATCGCTGGGAACGTCGGTGGCTGGTATCCCAGTGAACTTTTACGATCTCGATGCGATGACCCAGGGCCTGCAGCGCAGCGACCTGATCATCGTGGCTGGACGGCCTGCGATGGGAAAAACGTCGATCGTGCTCAACCTGGCCAAAAACGTCGCCCAGCTCCACGCGCTGCCGGTGTGCGTGTTCTCTCTGGAAATGAGCAAAGAGCAGCTCACCTACAGGCTCCTATCCATGGAAGTGGGCATCGAAGCCGGACGGCTGCGCACCGGGCGGCTGCAACAAGAGGAATGGCCACTGCTCGGCCAAGGCATCAACACCCTGGGACAACTACCGATCTACATCGACGACAAACCCAACTCCGGCGTTCTGGAGATGCGCTCCCTCTGCCGTCGCCTGATGGCCGAACAGGGCAAGGACCTGGGCTTGGTGGTGATCGACTACCTCCAGCTGATGGAAGGGTCGAGCTCCGACAACCGTGTGCAAGAACTGTCGCGAATCACCCGTGGCCTCAAACAAATGGCCCGTGAGCTGAATGTGCCGGTGATCGCCCTCTCCCAGCTCAGCCGCGGGGTGGAATCGCGCACCAACAAGCGACCGATGCTGAGCGACTTGCGCGAATCAGGCTCGATCGAACAGGACGCCGACCTGGTGCTGATGATCTATCGCGACGAGTACTACAACCCGGAAACCCCCGATCGAGGCATCACCGAAGTGATCGTGACCAAGCACCGCAACGGCCCTGTCGGCACCGTCAAACTACTGTTTGAGCCCCAATTCACGCGCTTCCGCAACCTGGCGGCTTAGGCCATTTCCGATACTGAAGGGATGACCAACAGCCCTGCCCCCACCGAAGTCTTCGACGTGATCGTCGTGGGGGGTGGCCATGCCGGCTGTGAAGCGGCCATCACCGCCGCCAGGCTTGGCCTCAACACAGCGCTGTTCACCCTGAATCTCGACCGGATCGCTTGGCAGCCCTGCAATCCAGCCGTGGGGGGGCCGGCCAAAAGCCAACTGGTGCACGAGGTGGATGCCCTCGGAGGCGTGATCGGCCGTCTCGCTGATGCCACCGCCATCCAGAAACGCATCCTCAACGCCAGCCGCGGCCCAGCCGTCTGGGCATTGCGCGCGCAAACGGATAAGCGCCAATACTCCCGCCAGATGCTGCACCTGCTGCAGCACAGCCCCAACCTTGCCCTGCGCGAAGCGATGGTGACAGGCCTGGAAGTCGACGGAGATCCCACAGGTGGTGGAGAGCAATGGGAGCCGAGCCAAGGGGCCGCCGCCCGCATCACCGGCATTCGCACCTATTTCGGCAGCGTCTATGGCGCAAAAGCGGTGGTCCTCACCGCCGGCACCTTCCTTGGGGGTCGCATCTGGGTGGGCCACCAATCGATGGCCGCAGGCCGCGGCGGTGAACAGGCGGCCGAAGGTCTCACCGAAGCACTCCAGCAACTGGGTTTCCACACTGATCGGCTCAAAACCGGCACCCCAGCTCGCGTCGACCGACGCAGCATCGCCCTCGATCAATTAGAGGAACAGCCCAGCGATGCCGCCGACCGTTTCTTCTCCTTCGATCCCGCCGCCTGGACCAGTGGGGAGCAGATGAGCTGCCACATCACCCGCACCACAGCCGCCACCCACCAGCTCATTCGTGACAACCTTCACCGCACAGCCATCTACGGCGGGGTGATTGACAGCAAAGGGCCGCGCTACTGCCCCTCGATTGAAGACAAGATCGTGCGCTTTGCCGACAAAGACAGCCACCAGATCTTCCTGGAACCGGAAGGGCGCGACACCCCTGAGATCTACGTGCAGGGCTTTTCCACCGGCTTACCGGAACCGGTGCAACTGGAGCTGCTGCGCACCCTGCCGGGCTTGGAGCAGTGCGTGATGCTGCGGCCCGCCTATGCCGTGGATTACGACTACCTGCCAGCCACTCAACTGTTGCCATCGCTTGAAACCAAGCGGGTGGAAGGACTCTTTAGCGCCGGCCAGCTCAACGGCACCACCGGCTACGAAGAAGCCGCCGCCCAGGGCTTCGTGGCCGGCCTCAATGCCGCCCGCCGCGTCCGCCGCCAGGAGGCCGTGCACTTCCCCCGTCAGGGCAGCTACATCGGCACGATGATCGATGACCTGGTGAGCAAGGATCTGCGCGAGCCCTACCGGGTGCTCACCAGCCGCAGTGAATACCGCCTGGTGCTGCGGGGGGATAACGCCGACCGCCGCCTCACCCCCCTGGGGCGAGAGCTAGGGCTGATCGACGACCGCCGCTGGCAACTGTTCCAGGACAAACTCAGCGCCATGGAAACGGAGAAACAACGCCTGGACAGGCAACGGCTGAAGGTGAGCGATCCAGTCGCCCCGGCGGTGGAAGCGGAGACAGGAGCACCGATCAAAGGCTCCATCACCCTGGCCGACCTGTTGCGACGCCCAGGCATGCATGCGGCCGATCTCGTGCGCCATGGATTAGCCGATGCCGATCTCCCACTTCCAGTGCGGGAAGGGGCAGAAATCGACATCAAATACAGCGGCTACCTGCAACGCCAGCAGCAACAAATCGATCAGGTGAAACGCCAAGGCCAGCGCAAATTGCCCAACAGCATCGATTACACCGAGATCGGAACCCTGTCGCGGGAGGCCCGAGAAAAGCTGGCTGCTGTGCGACCCCTCACCCTGGGCCAAGCCAGTCAGATCCCTGGCGTCAGCCAGGCCGACCTCACGGCACTGCTGATGTGGCTCGAACTGCAGCAACGCCGCAACAGCACAAACCACACAAACCTCACCCCAACCGTCAACTCTCGATAGCGTTAAGGTCTCTGGCCATGCTCCGATGCCTGCCCGTCTATCCAGATCCAGGGCCTTCTGGAACCTACGCGCCGAACAAGTGATGGATCAGGTGTTCAGCCAAGGGGAGACCACCCTTCAGGGCCTGCCGTCGGTGCTGGATGTTGAAGTCACAGAGAACCATGGCAGCCAGCGTGAGCAAAGGTTCCAACGTCCATGGCTGATCATCACCTCCGTTCTGGCGGTGCTGGGGATCGGCGCCAGTCTCTGGTTGATTCAAAACTGGCAACGCTCTGTCATCACCCTCAACCGTGAACGCGATCTACAGATGATCGAGCGGTTGCGCCGCATCCCACTAGCCCCTGCCACAGCTGAAACCCCGGCGGCGACCAAGCCAACCCAAACCACAGAAAACACCACGCCAAGCACCCCTGCACCAGCGACATCCACGGCAAAGCTTGAACCACTCACCCTGCCGCTGGCGGGCCCGGTGCCGTTGGCCGACACCAGCTTCCGCAGCGTCGACCCCATCGCGACCCTGCCCGCCGAACCTCTTCTGGTGGGTGTGGTGTATGCCAAAGGCGGCAAAGGCTCCGCCATCTTTCAACTCGATCAGCGGTCTCTCTCTGCCTCACCGGGTGAAGCGATCGGCAACAGCGGCTGGCGCCTCAAAGCGGTGAAGGCCAGTGGAGCCGTGATTGAGCATCAAGGGGTGCGACGGACCCTCAATGTGGGAGCTGCGTTCTGAGCCGATCAACAGCCCTATTCCCATCGCCGACGCCATTGTGGGAGGCCCCAACCGCAGCGGTGCTACGGGGTGAAGGCCCCAGACCACTACCGGGCCCCTGGCGCCTGATGCTGCTTGGTGATGGCAGCCCCACCCGCCACCTACGGCTCCTCACGGGCCATCCGGTCGCGGTGCGACTGGTGGCGATGGAAGCAGAGCCGGACGATGCCGACCAAGGTCTCTGGCAAGGTCCCCGTGAAGTGCGCGAGCTGGATCCGCCCCTGCTGCGGCGTCAAGTGTGGCTCGACTGCGGCGGCCAAACCCTGGCTTGGGCAGAAAGCTGGTGGAACCATACAGAAGCAGAACAGCACCTGCGCGATCGCAACCTGCCGATCTGGCTGAGCCTCACCCAAGGCCGCTCTGAACTCTTCCGAGAAGTGGATGGCCTGGCCTTGGTGAACAGCGACTGGTTGGAGGAGGGGTTTGGCCACCAAGGGCCGTTCTGGAGTCGCCACTACCGCTTTTTCCGTCACGGGCGTGAACTCACCGTGATTCGCGAAGTCTTTAGTCCACAGCTGGAACAGTGGCTGGGAGCGACTCCACGCCAACCGCTTCACGCCTGTTCATGAACAAAGCCAGCGGTTTATCGCGATTTCCGCTTGACAAGTTGACGCCTTATGTGCGTTGTGGATGATTGGGGCAGTGAACCGGTGCCCCCCATGGCAACCCCCACCTGGTTGAACCTCACCGATCTGGGGCAGTTATTTGGTATTTCCACCACCCATTGCGGACGGGCGCTGGACCGCATTGGATGGCGTGACCATTTTGGGCGCCCCACCGCGACGGCGGTGGAGGCCGGAGCCGCCAACACCAGCGGCTCCAGCATGCACCCCCATAGCGCTGTCTGGAACAGCAAGATGTGCACAACGCTGCTGGAAAGTCAGGGCTACAAACGCATCACCCGCGCGCAACACGTGAAGCAATGGGTGGCACTGCTCGAGGCCCTCAGCGAAGGATCGGCCGCGATTACCACCACCCCTGAACAAATGGCGGAAGAACTGCCCGCAGAACTGGTGGCCGATGTGAATTCACAGCTCAGCCGCCGCGGCTGCCACTTTCAAGCCAACGTCAAGTCGTCAGCCACGGCCCACTAACCCGGTGCAGTGCTCAGCCCCGACGACGGCTGGAACGAGGCAGGGGACGTTGCCCCCCTGACCGCAACGGCGTCGCAGACGACGCGCGGGAGCTCGCGCGCTGCGGCGCTGCAGCATCTGGTGTGCGCTGCCAGCGCTCGAGACGGAAACTAGCGTCGTCAGGCCAATCCCCGTCATCCATCAGTGGCTCTGCCGGACGGATCAGTGGCGGCTGGCGGCGAGACATCGCCTCCAAGGGCCGCTTTGTCTTCGTCTCTGCAGAACGCGGCGACGGCACAGCGTCACGATCCGGGGAGGCGAGGTCCGCGCGCATCGACGCGCGCGGTGGTGTGGCCTGGGCTAGGCGGGATGCATCCCAGGGGCCACCCCAATCGTCGTCGTCCTCATCCAACAACCAGTCGATCTTGTCGCCCACCCAACGCCCTACGGCATCAAGGCGCGCTCCCGACAAACGATGACCACTCCGCCCGGCGGCACCACGACGACCCGGGCGGGTTCCAGCTACCCCATCCACAAGCTGACGACCAGTCTCTAACCACTGGTCGAGGCGACGATCAAGGGGATCATCAGAACGCTGCCGCGATCGGCGCGGCTGGGGCTCACGACGGGACTCCATAGGCACAACGTTACCGACGACGGCGCGCCAACCACCGCTCGCGGGAGCATCCAATCAATGCAACCGAAAGACCGCACATTTCAAGCACCAACAAGACTTGATCAAGTTCAATCATCATGGTTATTGGTGAGCCCGGGCGTCGCCGCGTTCGCCGCCAGGGCGATCGGCTCAAAGCGCAACACACAGCTGGCGTGCCACTGACCGCCATGGTGCCAGTCGCAGCAGGATCGACAAGCGGCATTCCGCACTCTGCGCCGATAGGGCGCTTGCCGACCACAGGAAGGACAGACCGCTATCCAGCGCACCGGGGTTGCCGGAACGGGAAAGCGATGGCGAATACTGACTTCAAAACCACACTGGGAGCGGTTAATCGCAGCCATGCGAGCGCGAAAATGGGGACCGTGGCTTTCCCGCACGCCCACTACCAGATCCACCCAAGCGTGAATCATCTCGTGGCATAGGGTGCTCTCGATCGCTGAACGGGGCAGGGGAGCCAACAGCGGACGCGACAGCACAATCTCCCGACCAAGGGGAAGAGCCACCCCAGGCCCGCGGCGATAAATCCCCGCCGTGCGGCGCATGCGGCCATCACTCCAGCGCAGCGCCAGCAGCGGCTGCCTCCCCTGCGCGAGAGCACCATCAAAATGGTTCCGATTGAGCCGATGAAACAAGGGCAACAGCGGCTCCAAGGGCATGGATGGGGATGGGACGGTGCGGAGATCCAACCCCACCAGTCTGACCGTCATGGGCAGCCGTCAGTCAGACTCACCCGCATTCAGATGAGCTCGGTGCCGATGGAACTTGGTCTGGTGCGTGAAATCGGCAGCAAAGCACTGCTGGCAGGAGCAGGCGCACTGCTTTTGTATTGGACGATTACCGCTGTCAAGTTGGTACTAAGCGCCCGCGGCATCAACCCCCTGATCAAGCAATTCTTCACCCAGGTCGCCGCAGGCCGCATTGATGCCGCCTACCTGCTCACCACCAAGGGGTATCGCCAACACGTCAACCGTCAGCAGTTCATCCGCTTTCTGGCCGGGCTCAAGCTCAATCGCTTCCGCAACCTCAAGTCGGGCCGCCCTCGCATGCAGGAAGGCGACCTCATTCTCACCGTGAAGCTCAAGGCCGACAACGACGAGGAGCTCCCCCTCGACTTCACCTGCACCAAGGTGGATGAAACCTGGCGCATCGCCCGCATCAACCCCGTCAAAGCCTGATCCCTCCTCACCACGCCACGCCATGACGGCCGCCCCCGCAGAACGGGTTCAAGAGCTGCGCGGCCTGCTCAACACCGCAGCCCACGCCTATTACGTGCTCGATGCGCCCGTGATGGAGGACCCGGTCTATGACCGGCTCTATCGCGAACTGCAGGAGTTGGAGCATGCGGACCCCACTCTGGTGAGCGTCGACAGTCCCACCCAACGGGTGGGCGGCACTCCAGCGGAAGGATTCAGCAGCGTGCACCATCGCATCGGCCTGCTCAGCCTCGACAACGCTTTCAATACCGATGAGCTCAGGGCTTGGTATGGGCGATTGCTGCGGGTGCTTGATCGAGAACCATCGCAAGGCCAGAGCACTCCAGCGCTCGCCATGGTGGGGGAGCTCAAAATCGATGGCAACGCCCTAGCCCTCAGTTACGAGAATGGGGTGCTGGTGCGAGCCGCCACCCGTGGTGATGGCGAACAGGGGGAAGAGATCACGGCCAACGTGCGCACGATTGGATCCGTGCCCCTGCGCTTGCGCTTGGAGCATCCACCGGCTTGGCTGGAAGTGCGAGGCGAGGCCTTGATCCCCAACGGCGTCTTTCACAGCATCAATGCCGATCGCGAACAGCGCGGTGATCCTTTATTCGCCAATCCACGCAATGCCTGCGCCGGCACCCTGCGTCAACTGGATCCCAAGGTGGTCGCGGCCCGACGGCTCGACTTTTTTGCCTACACCCTGCATCTACCGGATCAGTGGAGCGGACAACGACCGAACAGCCAATGGGACAGTCTCCAATGGTTGCGGGATGCCGGATTCAAGGTGAACCCCAACGCCGCACAACTCCCCAATCTTGAGGCGGTGGAAGAGTTCTTCAACACCTGGGATGAAGGACGCCACCACCTCGATTACGCCACCGACGGTGTCGTGGTCAAAGTGAATGACCTACGGCTTCAGGATGCGGCCGGCTTTACGCAAAAAGCACCCCGCTGGGCCATTGCTCTGAAATACCCAGCCGAGGAAGCCCCCAGCCAACTGCTGCGCCTCACCTGTCAGGTGGGTCGCACGGGGGTGATCACACCCGTGGCTGAATTTGCAGCGGTCAGCCTGGCTGGCACCAGCGTCAGCCGCGCCACGCTGCACAACGCCGACCGACTCGAGGAGCTGGATCTCCATGCGGGAGACACGGTCGTGGTGCGCAAAGCCGGTGAGATCATCCCGGAGGTGGTGAGGGTGCTCAAAGAACTGAGGCCCGCCGCTGCGGAGCGACTGCAACTGCCCCACAGCTGCCCGGAATGCGGTTCAGCGTTGGTGCGTGAAGCAGGGGAAGCCGCAACCCGCTGCATCAACAGCAGCTGTCCGGCCATCCTGCGCGGTGCTCTGCGGCATTGGGTGAGCAAAGGAGCCCTGGATGTGGATGGGCTGGGAAGCAAGTTGATCGAACAGTTGGTGGATCGCGGCCTGGTGCAATCCATTGCCGACCTGTATCGACTCGATGCTGCCCTACTGAGCAGCCTGGAGCGCATGGGCCAAAAGAGCGCCAACAATTTGATCGCGGCGTTGGCCGCATCCCGCCAGCAGGGCTGGGCACGTCAGCTTTACGGCCTTGGCATCCACCACGTGGGCGAAGTGAATGCCAAGGCCTTGGCGGCGAGCTTTCCCGATGCGAGCACGTTGCAAACCGCTGCCTGCGAGTCGCCCGACTCGATCACCGCAGTGTTCGGCGTTGGCGCTGAAATTGCCCAGAGCCTGCAGCAGTGGTTTCACAATCCCGCCAATCAGCAGCTCCTGGATGACCTACGCCGGCAGAGCTTCAGTTTGGCGCTTAGCACGGACGAACAAAACCGCGCTGAAGCGGCCAACAGCACGCGTCCCCTAAGCGGCACCACCTTTGTTCTGACTGGCACCTTGCCCACCCTCAGTCGCTCCCAGGCCAAAGACCTGATCGAGGCGGCCGGCGGCAAGGTGAGCGGATCGGTGAGCAAAAAAACCAGCTACGTGGTGGCGGGAGATGAAGCGGGCAGCAAACTCACGAAGGCCGAAAGTCTAGGAATCACCGTGCTGGATGAAGCTGGCCTGCAGGAACTGGTGAACGCGGCACAATCGGATTAATCACCCCCTTTTTGAGAGACGCTGAATGACTCAAAACCTGATACATCGCTGGATCAAAACCGAATGCGGTCGGGCGAAATACGCCGACCTCGCCAACCGTCCAGGTCTTTGGGCCAAACTGCGCCTGGGATGGTTTGTGTTGATTGCCAGCATTCGCGACGCCCGTTTATCCGATAGCAATCTGCACCAATCCCAAGATTCGCCTTAAGCCTGCCAATCGATTCAAGCCTTAACCTGCCGGCCAGAACAAAGCAAAGGGGGCCATGGAGGGCCCCCTTATTTTTTTTGATTTAGAATCAAAAGATCAGCCAAAGCTAGTGAGATCAACGATTAAATCGTTGTGGTCCCTATCACCGCCGCCCTCAATATCTTCAAAACCAACCTTATTAGAAGAGAGGAACTTGAAATGGTTATAACCATCCGAGTTTGCCGCTGCATAACTGAAGTAAGTGCGACCGGTGTTGGCAACAGTGCCATACATGGCCACAAATCCACCACCTGCAAGATTATCGAAAATCAGTTGCTCATCATTGCTCTGACCATTGTCACGAGACAGAGTTGCCTTACCCACGAGGTTGGAACTATCGAGCGCTGCGGCGGCATAGTCCGCATCACCAACCCTATACGTCTGGCCGCCCACAATCACGTCACCTGCCTCATTCACCACTTTGTAGAAGCCAACATTGGACTGATAGGCGGCAGAGCGTGAAACAGTCACTTGGGCCGCCATCGTGGCGTCCTTATCGGTGACCCACATCTGCTGAGAATCGAGATCTAGCAGGAAAGGCTTATCAGCACCTTGTTTCGAATCAACAGCATTCAAGGCGGGCAACTTCATATCGAACATGAATAACTGTCCACCACGATCCGACTTGGTGGCCTCCACCTGCCCGCCAGACTCCCCACGCTGCTGAATTACACCAATATATTTCTGATCCATCTGGCCCAACCCACCGATGATGTCCTGGGCCTGGGTACCGGTGAGCTCATCCTTCGTATAAAAAGTGCCATCGCTCTTCTGAGCCACCAAATGCGTAACGTTCCAAGATCCAGAAAATTCAGAGGTGTATGGCTTCGTCGCTGCACCACCAAGAGCGGAAGCACTCGCTAAAGCGCGGGGGTTAAGAGGACCTCCACCAATGCCAAGCAAGAATCCAGTTGCCTCATCCCGAAGGGTCATATCATCAGAATTGAGAGCGATAGCATATTTACGCTCGCCATAATCGTTTCCGGAGTCTTCATCAACGATCAAGAAATCACCGTCTGCATTTTTCACCCAAAGAAGACCATCGGGAGCAACCATTTTGCTGACACCCTTTTCAACATGGGTGGCAGCGGTAAGCGTGCCATAGGGATTTGCATCACCTTGATGGGCCAAGCCCTCACCATTGGTCTTCAGAGTGAGGGAGCCGTCAACAGCAGCAACAATGCGGGTGACATCAACATCCAAACTTGTCGGTAGCTCTCCGGCTTTTAGTTGAGCGCCAAGAACTCCAAAGTCAAAACCAAGAATGCCGCCCTCATCGGTCATATTTTGAATATAACGCGACTTGGTAATGTCGGGATCAACCGCAGGATGTTCAGCTTTTGTATCACCATTGAAGAAGGTATAACCTGCTGGTTGCTCACTCGCTTTTTCCCAAAGCATCATTTCAGTCTCACCTACTGCCTCAGGAGAGTCGAAACCATCCCACTGATAACTTGTGGAGAAAAATTTGCCCTTAAAGGTGCTAGGAGCGGCCGCATCCTTCATATAACTATCCACCATTTTGGCAGTGGGATCAACCGTAATGCCAAGATCAGAATAGGTCGCTGCATCAAGAGCTAGGCCATAGATCTTTCCGTAAAGCAAACCATTGCGGGCCAAGAATGCATCGCGCTGAGAAGCGGTGGCATAGTCGATATCAGAGCCATCAGCTTGCTTGTCTTTCACACCCACGTAAATACGATTGGGCGCAGGTTCTTGACCATGATTATATCCAGCCATCACCAAAACCACATGGTCTTGGCTGCCAGATTGAATCCCCATAATTTTCTCGTAGCCTGTCTGGCCAAGGGCTGGGGCCACATAAGCAGTCTCGTTGGCAATATCGACAACCATGGAGGCCAAACCCATCGTGTCGTTCGCGACATCAACCCCAGTTTTCGCTCCCGCCCCATCGGGGTCATCAAACATCAAGGATCCAATATTCCACTCTTCAGCCATCAGCCAAACATCATCGGCAAAACCGATTCCAGCACCAAACTTTTGGGCTTGCTCATACCAAGCACCACAGAAGGAATGAAAGAAGAAATCAGCCTCCTTCAACTTCTTCGAGTCTTTAAACTCCACAAGAGTGCCATCGGCCTTAACCTGATTACCCCATTTCGCACTCAAGTCACTCTTATCATCATTGCGCGCATCAACAACCTCACCAAAAACGTTATAAACAGTGTCGAACAAGAAGCCGCTATCTTCAAAGATATCAGCACCACTTTTAGAAGAGCTGAGAAACCCAGAAAATCCAGCACGGCTATAATCAATGGTATGAACCTTTGAACCGGTGAACGTCACACCACTCGCCATCTTTTGGCCATAGGTTTCGGTCGAAATTGTGGCGTATGACTCCGATTGATAAGCAACACGCACGGTATCGTCATCAAGTAGCCAAGCAGCATTACCGTCGGGATAACCAGTAAGAGCAACGCCAGTGCGGGCATCAATTTCACCTACTGTGGCCAGAGCTTTGAACGTGCCGTAAGGGAAGTTAGTGTTACCGCTTTGACCATCCAACAGCCACTCAGGCTTCACGGCAGAGCCTGCTTCAGGAATTAGAGCAGTCGTAGAACCGATCGTCTTATTTTCAATTCTATAAGTATCAAGATGGCCAGTTACCTCATTAGAAGCCTGGAGATAAGCAACCCCATCAATCGTGATGACTTGAAGACCTTCTGCCGAAATCGAATTAGGGTTTTGCAGCGCCTGCACAAATACGCTTTTGGCAGGATTACTGATGTCAAATTGAAGGATGGTAGACGATTGTGCCCGCTCAAGGCCAACAAAAGCATAGGTGCGACCGTTAATCACTCCCGTAGTAATACCTTCAACCTCAGTGCCTTTATCGTCAGAACGTTTGTCATTGTAAACACCAAGCTCAACAGCTAGCTCTTCGGTGAGACTGCCTGAATCGAATACTAGATTGCCTTTGGAATCGAAAATTGAAAAGCCACGGCCTCCAAAACCATAAAGGACTTCTTTTGAATTGAGATCCTGAATCGTCTTCAGACGACCTTCGCCATCAACAGATACGATAACGTTGCTTGATGGATTATCGAGTTTGCCTGCACGCTTCTCATCGCTATAAAAATCATCATCAGCAATGGCGCAATATTGCATGCTAATGAAAAATTCATCGCCTGTTTCGGCATCAAACTGATTACCATTGCCAGTTGTAGCATCAGCATAGATATAGAGAATATTGCCGGTGATAGCATCCTCGATGGCCTGAACAAAACCATTGACTTGATTGGTGCCATAGGAGTAAGTACCATCAGCTGTGGCTTCGAAGTTCACGGCATCGGGGCGCACACGGCCATCACCTTCGTTCGCAGTTGCGGTATAGGTCTCACCATCAATTACAAAGGTTGCAATGGCGTCAGGCATACGCAAGCCATAGAAATCCTTTTGAGAAGGATTAACAGCGCCATCCTTATCAGAGGTATCCACCGGTGTGGCGGTATAGCTGATGTAGGCCAAATGATTATCAGGACGCGTACCACTCTTCAGAAAATCGTTATCGAAGCCAACAACAAACTGACCATTCTTAAGAGCCAGTCCCTCAGGCTTATCGAAACGGGGGTCTACACCCACTGATGGCAAGTTGAGCAGTTCAACTTGCTGCACAGGCATGATGCTGGCGCTTGCCAAAGCATCGGTCAGTGCTGGGGCATCGAGGCCTTCAGGCTGATCAACGCCAATGGTTCCGAGCCAATCCATACCCAGCACATTTGTGGCATTGCGCAGATCGAGCTCGAGAATTGATTTATTAGAATTAGTAGCGGTGCCACTATCGCGGTCAATCACATAAAAGACATCACGTTGGGCGTCGTATACTGCATCGCCAATCTTGTCTTGATCACTGGCACCGTGCTGAACGTAGAGATACTCAGCTTCAGCTACGCCGTGCAACGGATTAATCTTGAGGATCCGGCGAACAGTCGAATTCTTGTAACCAGCCGGCCGCATCGGCGACTGAATGAAAGCATAGAGAGATGTACCATCCCAAGCCATTCCTTCAAAACCACGATTCCCGCGACGATCGCCATAAACCTCGGGGAGGGTGTACTTGGTAAAGGAGCGGTCGGCATCGTAGGAACGACCATTTTCGTAACCATTAGCTGCATATAAAGCATCCGTTCCCTCGGGAACAAAACGCTGCACCAAATTCCCACTCTCAGCATCAAATAAAGCCACTTGGGGACGGTACTCGTCAGAAACAGCAAGTACAGGCTTCCCGTCATTGACACCATTAATTGACTTGATATAAATAATTGATTCGGTATCGAGGCCAAACGCATCATTAGCAACAGTGCGATAGCCGCCGTTGCCATCGGGAGTGAAGGCAGCATCGTCTTTCGCCGCCAACTGGCCAATGCCCGTGGATGTACGCCATGCATCGCTTCCAGCTTTACGGGTACCATCAGCATTGAAGGCAGGAACCTTCAAAGTGATGACCTTAGAAACATTCAGCCCACCACTTTTTTCTTCAAGGGCATAAACAGTAATCGGATAATCAGGATCATTAAAAACCTTCTCCCCTGCATTAGGCATTCCGGCAGGAATGTCCTGTGCCTGAGGGCCACGGTCAGTAATCGTATAAAAAAGATTAGTGTCATCGCTCCAAAACAAGCCAGACAGGCCGCCAGCGACGATTTGATCATTTGGATAATTAGCATCAATAATCGATGCCGGCGCAACTGGAGAATCCTGGCCGGGATAATTAATGGAGAATGGTACGTTTTGAACCTCGGTCACCTGACCGCGATACCAATCTTTGACCCCTAAAGAGCGCACATCATCCAGAACGCCCTCACCACTAATATCAACAACTGCCACAGCATTATTCTCCTGCAAAGTGACATAAGCTTTATCCCCTTCTATGGCCACAAACTCAGGCTCAATATCGGTGCTTGCATCACCCGTACTGATACGCACACCTCGCGATCGCCAATACTCGGTCTTCGCAGCATCAAAGCCGAGCTCCTTATAGGAGGAACTTTGAGGATCAGCCTGATTAATCGTGATCACTCCGATGGTGCCCGATGGGTCTACACCCTGACCCTGGGCGTTGAATTCAATATTTGGCTCACCTTCATTGGCCACGACAAGCTTGGTGCCATCGGCGTTGAACTTGAGAGAATCAGGCAGATAACCAACGGTCAACTGACCAGCATTCGCAAGCGTTGCAGATGCGCCTTCACCCGTAATCCGGAGAAACTGAACAAAACCCTTTTCCGTAGCCTTATTGGCACCAGCAATGGCAACAGCGACGAGATCCCCATAAACGTCAACGCTTTGGGCCGAACCATCGAGCTGAAAATCTGTAAGTTTCAAAGGAGCCGAAGGATCGCTCATATCGACCACAGCCAGACTCTTACTGCCAGTAATCACAAGAGTGATCTTGTGCTCTTTCGCGTAAGACG